>CAZUMS010000020.1:0-63911 GCA_964621525.1 uncultured bacterium | reverse complement strand
TGAAAAACATCGGTGTGCTCACGTCCGGCGGCGATTCGCCCGGCATGAACGCCTGCATCCGGGCGGTGGTGCTGGCGGCGCGCCGCCGCCGTCTCGGCGTCTACGGGATCCAGCGTGGCTTTCAGGGCCTGTTCGACCATCTCCTGAAGCCGCTCGACGAGCGCGACGCCGCCGGGATCATGTACCTGGGCGGCAGCATCCTCGCCTCCAGCCGGTCGGAGAGGTTCAGGACGCCCGAGGGCCGCCGCCAGGCGGCCGCCGTGCTGCGCGAGATGGACATTGAGGGGCTCGTGGTGATCGGCGGGGACGGCACGTTCAAAGGTGCGCGGCTGCTGGAGGACGAGACCGGAATTCCCTGCGTGGGCTGCACGGGGACGATCGACAACGATCTCGCCGGCACGGACGCGACCATCGGGTTCGATACGGCGGTGAACACCGCGCTCGACGCCATCGACCGGGTTCATGACACGGCCTCCGCCATGGGACGGCTGTTCTTCGTCGAGGTCATGGGCCGCAGCGCGGGGGATATCGCCATCTATTCGGGTGTCGCCGGGGCGGCCGACGTGGTGCTCTACCCCGAGGACCGGACCGAAACGGTCGAGTCGATCTGCGACTTTGTGGCGGCGGAGATGAAGCGCGGCCACCGCACGATTCTCGTCGTCGTCGCCGAGGGCGACGAGCTGGGCGGTGCCGAGGCGCTGAAGACGGAAGTCTCGAAACGGACGGGCGTCCCTGCCTGGGCCACCGTGCTCGGGCACATCCAGCGGGGCGGGCGGCCCTCGGCGCGGGACCGGATCATCGCCACGCTTTCGGGCGATGCGGCGGTCGAGGCCCTCGTGGAGGGAAAATCCCGCTGCATGGTGGGCGTGAGGGGCCTGAACCCCGTTCTCGTCCCCTTCGACGAGGCCCTTGCCGCCACTCACCGGATTCCGGAGCCGATGCTCCGGCTGGTCCGCCGCACCGCCAGAGGCGGATAAATCCTTTAAAAACAGATAGTTATAAAATTTTCGCACTCATTGACAAACCTAACTGTTTTAATCATATTAATTTCAGTTATGTTTGCTTGGCTCAAGCACCCAATCTGTCGAACCCGGTTGCGCAGTCGCGGCTGTTGTTGTCCAACGCCGCTTACCTGAAATCGCCGCCCGCTCCAGAAAGACACCCAGTTGAACTTCCGGCAATTGCCGGTACCGGAAAACTCCAGATGCTTCGCTACCTGAAATGGCTGCTTGCCGGCATCGTCCTGTCTCTGGCTGCACCGCTGACCGCGCCTGCACAGGAACTCCTGAACGTCTCCTACGACCCGACCCGGGAACTGTACCATGAGTTCAACGCGGCCTTTGCCAAACACTGGAGGGCACAAACCGGGCAGGATGTCACCGTCAAACAGTCCCATGGCGGCTCGGGCAAACAGGCACGGTCCGTGATCGACGGCCTCAAGGCGGATATCGTCACGCTGGCGCTCGCCTATGACATCGACCAGATCGCCGAGAAGGGGCACTTTATTTTGCCCGGCTGGCAGAAGCGGCTGCCGGACAACAGCGCACCCTATACGTCCACGATCGTGTTCCTCGTCCGCAAGGGCAATCCGAAGAAGATTAAAGATTGGGACGACCTCGTGCGGCCCGGCGTCTCGGTAATCACGCCGAACCCGAAGACCTCCGGCGGTGCCCGCTGGAACTATCTGGCGGCATGGGAGTTCGCCAGGCGCAAGGCGGGCGGCGACGAGGCCAGAGCGAAGGATTTCGTCACACGCCTCTTCAGGAACGTCCCGGTGCTCGACTCGGGCGCCCGGGGCTCGACGACCACCTTCGTTCAGCGCGGCATCGGTGACGTGCTTATCTCCTGGGAAAACGAGGCGTTTCTGGCCCGCAAGGAGTTCGGCGCCGACAAGTTCGAGATCGTCAATCCGTCCCTCAGCATTCTGGCCGAACCCCCGGTGACGGTCGTGGACAGGACCGTCGACAAGAAAGGCACGCGCAAGGTCGCCGAAGCCTATCTCCAGTACCTGTACTCGGAGGAAGGCCAGGAGATCGCGGCGAAGAACTTCTACCGTCCGCGCAGCGAGACCGTGGCGGCCCGGTATGCGAACCAGTTCGCGAAGATTCCGATGTTCACGATCGAGGAGGCGTTCGGCGGCTGGGCAAAGGCGCAGAAAATCCATTTCGCCGACGGCGGCACCTTCGATGCCGTCTATTACCAGTAGGGCGGGCAGGTCGAGCACATGAAACGGAAATGGAAAGAACAGAGCGTGATCCCGGGCTTCGGCCTCACGCTGGGGTTCACGATGCTCTATCTGAGCCTGATCGTGCTGATCCCGCTGTCCATGGTCTTCGTCAAGACGTTCACGCTCACCTGGCCCGAATTCTGGCAGACGGTGACGAGCCCCCGCGTGATGGCATCCTATAAACTGACGGTCGGTGCGTCGGCTGTCGCTTCCGCCATCAACACCGTATTCGGCGTGCTGGTCGCCTGGGTGCTCGTCCGGTACCGGTTTCCCGGCCAGCGGCTCGTGGACGCCCTCGTGGACCTGCCCTTCGCCCTGCCAACGGCCGTGGCCGGCATCGCGCTCACGGCTGTTTACGCCCAGAACGGGTGGATCGGCCGCTACCTGGAGCCTCTCGGCCTCAAGGTCGCCTTCGCCCCGCTCGGGGTTATCGTCGCGCTCACGTTCATCGGACTGCCCTTCATGGTCCGGACCATTCAGCCGGTTCTGCAGGAAATCGACCCTGAAGTGGAAGAAGCGGCCGTGAGTCTCGGGGCGAACCGTCTCCAGACGTTCATCCGGGTAATCCTGCCCTCCCTGTGGCCAGCGATTCTCACGGGTTTCGCACTCGGTTTCGCCCGGGCCCTCGGCGAGTACGGCTCCGTCGTCTTCATCTCCGGCAACATGCCGATGAAGACCGAGATCACCTCGCTTCTCATCATCACGAAACTCGAGCAGTTCGACTATGCGGGCGCCACGGCCATCGCGCTCGTGATGCTCGTCGGGTCGTTCGTCATGCTGTTCGTCATCAACATCCTTCAGTGGTGGGCGGCCAACCGCCACGTCAGGTAGGAAGGAACCATGGCAGGCGCGGCAGGGGGAATTGCATCGAGGGCACGGGGCGGCCAGAGGGCCGCCACGGCGGAGCCTTTCTGGATCCGGGTGCTGCTCATCGGGCTCGCTCTGGGGTTCATCGGGCTTTTCCTCGTGATCCCGCTGGCGGCGGTTTTTGCGGAAGCCCTTTCCAAAGGCGCCGGAGCCTACGTCGCCGCGCTCCGGGAACCCGATGCGGCCGCTGCCATCAAATTGACGCTCGTTGCCGCCGCCGTCGCGGTTCCCCTGAATCTCGTGTTCGGGATCTGCGCCGCCTGGGCCATCGCCAAGTTCGAATTCCGCGGCAAGAACTTCCTGCTCACGCTGATCGACCTGCCGTTCGCGGTCTCCCCGGTCATCTCCGGCATGATCTACATCCTGCTCTTCGGCGCGCAGGGGGTTTTCGGCGAATGGCTCATGGACCGGGACATCCGGATCGTCTTCGCCGTGCCGGGCATCGTGCTGGCGACGGTGTTCGTGACGTTTCCGTTCATCGCCCGGGAACTCATTCCGGTCATGCAGGACCAGGGCACCGAGGAGGAAGAAGCCGCCCTCGTGCTCGGCGCCTCCGGCTGGCAGACCTTCTGGAAAGTCACGCTCCCCAACATCAAGTGGGGTCTCCTCTACGGCGTGATCCTGTGTAACGCCCGGGCCATGGGCGAGTTCGGCGCGGTCAGTGTCGTCTCGGGCCACATCCGCGGCGAGACGAACACGATTCCGCTCCATGTGGAAATTCTCTACAACGAATACAACTTCGCGGCAGCTTTTGCGGTCGCCTCCATTCTGGCGCTGCTCGCCATCGTCACGCTGGCGGTGAAGACCGCCGTCGAGTGGCGCTACCAGCAGCAGATGGAGGCCCACCGCCGTGCGGCCGAGGCGGAGGGAGGCGCATGAGTATCGAGATCCGCAACGTGTCGAAGACCTTCGGCACCTTCAGGGCGCTCCAGGACGTCTCTCTCGACGTGCCGACGGGCGAGCTTGTGGCCCTGCTGGGTCCGTCGGGCTCCGGCAAGACGACGCTTCTCAGGATCATTGCCGGCCTCGAGGAAGCCGACCGGGGGAGCATCCACTTCTACGGAGAGGATGCCACTCGCCGGAACGTGCGCGACCGTCAGGTGGGCTTCGTGTTCCAGCATTACGCCCTGTTCAAGCACATGACCGTGTTTGAGAACATCGCCTTCGGACTCAAGGTGCGGTCCCGGGAGACCCGTCCTTCGGACCGGGAGATCTCGCAGAAGGTTCACGACCTGCTCAAGCTGATCCAGCTCGACTGGATCGCCGACCGGTTCCCGTCGCAGCTTTCGGGCGGCCAGCGCCAGCGCGTGGCGCTCGCCCGGGCCCTCGCCGTGGAGCCCAAGGTGCTGCTTCTTGACGAACCCTTCGGCGCCCTCGATGCCAAGGTCCGCAAGGAGCTTCGCCGCTGGCTCCGCCGCCTGCACGACGACGTTCATGTGACGAGCGTATTCGTGACCCACGATCAGGAGGAGGCCCTCGAGGTCGCCGACCGGGTTGTCGTGATGAACGAGGGCCGGGTCGAGCAGATCGGCGCCCCCGACGACGTGTATGCGAAACCCGCCAACCCGTTCGTTTACGGGTTCCTCGGAAACGTGAACCTGTTCCACGGGCGCCTTGAACAGGGTTTCACGCGGATCGGCAACCTGTCGGTGGAAACCCCGGAGCAGGCGGGTTCAGCCGGTGCGGCGGCGGTTTATGTCCGTCCGCACGACGTCGAAATCGCCCTGAAGCCCGGAGCCAACGGCGCCATCGAGGCGACCGTGCATTTCGTCCGCGCCGTGGGCCCCGTGGTCCGGGTCGAGCTGGAGCGCAAGGACGGTGCGGGTCTCATCGAGGCGGAGCTTCCGCACGACCGCTACCGGACGCTCGGCGTGAAAGCCGGTGACACGGTTTTCGCGAGCGTGAGGAATCCCCGCGTCTTCACCGAAGACTTCACGATCTGACCGGATTTCCGGACTGGTACGCAGAACGGGCGGCCCCACAGGGCCGCCCGCCGTATTTCCGGCCGGAGCTGGCGGCTTTCCGTCAGAGCGCCGCGAGCTGGTGGCGCGTCTTCTGGAGCCGGGCGTTCATCTTGGAGAGCAGCGAATCGAACGATTCGGCCTTGATGATCTTCATGAACTGCTGCCGGTAGCTCGTGAGGAGCGAAACGTCGTCGATGATCATGTCGTAGACGACCCAGCCGCGATTCTGCTTCGTCGTCATCTGGAATTCGACCTGGACGGGTTCGGTCTTGCCGCGGGTCGAGACGGCGGAGGCGAGCGTCGCCTGCGAACCTTCGACCACTTCCTTCACAACCTCGGCGGTGAAGTCCTGCACCGGCTTCACCTTGGAGAGAATCGAGAACTCGATCAGTTCCTTGAGAATGGAGGTAAATTCGGAGCGCTGCTTCGGGTTGATCTGTTCCCAGTGGTTGCCAAGGGACCGCTTGGCCAGTTCCTGGTAGTCGAAGCTCTCGCGCATGGTCGCGAGCAGCTTCTCCTTGCGGGCCTTCTCGTCCAGCGTCTGGTCCTCGAGAATTTTCGCGATGACCCGTTCCCGTTCGTTGAAAACCTCACGGGGACGTTCCACGGCCGAAACCCGTCCGGCCGGGATCAGGAGACCCGCGACCAGAAGAGCAAAAACGAACTTATTCACAGCTTTTCCCACTACCATTGTTACGGCCGGATTTACCCGATCCGGCCCCAGTTCCCTGCGTAGGCAGGTTCGCATGTATACCAGCAATCACGGTGCCACGCCAGTGCAATTTATAACGCCAAATAATCACAGTAAATACATATAGTTATGAGGTCTACGGGGCGTTCTCCAAAGCGTTCTCCGGCGCCTTGTCAACCCCGGTTGACAGGGGGTGTAATTGTTTCCGGATTACTTCTATAAGCGTGTCGAGTCCTTGACGCTCTTTTGCGGAGATATTCACAGATCCGGGAGGCCACAGCCGGCGGGCCGGGGAGTCCTCCGGTACGAGGTCGATCTTGTTCAGTACATCGAGCCTCGGAATGGCCGAAAGCCCCAGCTCGGAAAGAACCGTCTCTACGCCGTCCTGATGCTCAATCCGGTGGGACGAGGCGGCGTCCTGGATGTGGAGCAGCAGGGAGCTGTCGGACAGCTCTTCCAGTGTCGCCCGGAATGCGCGGACCAGCTCCGGCGGGAGCCGGGTGACGAAGCCGACGGTGTCAATGAGCAGACAGTACTGGTCCGGCCCTAGGTACATCCGCCGGGAGGTGGGGTCCAGCGTCGCAAACAGCATGTCGGCGGCGAGCACTCCGGCCGAAGTGAGCGCGTTGAACAGGGTCGATTTGCCGGAGTTCGTGTAGCCCACGAGCGAGACGACCGGGATGCCGGAGCGCTTGCGGTCCTGGCGGAGCCGTTCGCGCCGTTCGGTGAGCCGGGCGAGCTCCTGCTCCAGCCGGTGGATCCGCTCGCGCGAGCGGCGGCGGTTGATCTCGAGTTTCGTTTCGCCGGGACCCCGGCCGCCGATGCCGCCCACGAGGCGGCTCATGGCGGTATTCTTTTCCGAGAGGCGCGGCAGCGTATAGCGGAGCTGCGCGAGCTCCACCTGGAGCTGGCCTTCGCGGGAACGGGCCCGGCGGGCGAAGATGTCGAGGATAAGCTGCGTGCGGTCCACGACTTTCAGCGGCACGCGGTCGGTGATGTTGCGGACCTGACGCGGGGAGATCTGCTGGTTGAAAATCAGCAGGCTTGCTCCCCGCTCGGCACACTCAACGGCGACCGATTCGAGCCGGCCCGATCCGATGAGCGTTTTGGGATCGACCTTCGGCATCCGCTGGACCACGCGGCCCGCGACTTCGAGCTCCGCCGCTACGGCAAGCGCCTCGAGCTCGTCCATCTGTTCCTGGGCTTCCAGTCTGGGCTCCGGTCCCACGTGAACGAGGAATGCCCGCTCCCGGGCCGCCGAGGTTACATGGCGCCGGAAACCGGGCTTCACGGGACGTCTGGCAAGTTCCGCCTGCTCGCGGGCGAGTTCCGGCTCGGCGGAGGAGAAAATCTCGCGTTCGAGGCCCGCCAGGAAGGTATCGAATTCCTTCGGCTGGCCCCGGAACGGATCGACCGTGCCCGACCGGAAATGGCCGGGGAGACCCGCACGGGGCGGTTCGTCGGCCCGCCTCGGGGTTTCGGGCATGAGGTGGGCGTACTCGAGCGAGACGGCTGTGCCTGTCTCGTTGATTCCCAGCACGGCGATGGCGTCGAGCCGCTGGCGGGCGAGCCAGCCGAGCTCCTCGCGGCCCAGCACCGTTCCGGGCGCTCCGGTCAGGATCAGGCGGATGCCCGAGAGCCGCCCCGTGCCGCCCGGCTGCGGGAGGTTCTCAGGCGGCTGCACGCGGCGGGCGTCGCCCACCGAGACGCCCCTGACGTTTCCCTTGCGGTCCACGGCCGCGGCCAGGCGGCGGCCCAGGGAATTATGGACGGAGCCCAGCGAGCGTACGAGCTGGAGGGAGACGAACTCGGACGGGCCGCACCGGCGCCGCCAGATGCTTTCCGCGGCACGGATTTCCGAAGGGCGCAGGCCGCCGGTATCGCCGGAGAGTCGGGAGATGGAACGGCTCCTTCAGATGCTCCGGGCCTTGAAGGGGTTCCGGAACCCGCCGTACGTGCCCCGTTCTGCGGGGAAAAACAAACTGTCCCCTTGCCCGCGCGCGCGGCTCCGGTCATTCGTGGGGCATGAGCGGCACCTACATACGGGTCTTGGCAAACCTGCCCGGCGGTCGGCAGGAAGAAGAGTTCATGGAACTCGTCGAGTTCCTGGAGCATGTCCGGAGCTGCAGCCCGGATGTGGAAGCCCTGCGCCGCTCGCTCGCCGAGGGCCGCGCCAACGTGCACGAGATGGCCTATACCTGGAATCCGCCGGAGGTTCCCGGCGCGGCGGCGGAATCGTACATCGCCTCGCTGCCGGGTCCCGACAGGAACTTCCGTCCCGCCCACTGCCAGACGGTCACGCACCATCCCAAGCGCGAGCAGCTCGCCTCCACGCTTCAGGACTTCGGCATCACGTTCCGCCGGTCGGACCTGGACCAGCCCGTGGCGACGCGGCGCCAGCTCGAACGCCCCCTCTGGGACCGGCTGATGGCCTACACGGCGTCCCTGCCGCTGGCGCACGAGGGCTTCGATCTTGCGAGCGTTACCGACCGGTTCCGGCTGGAACTGCCGATGGTGGAAGTGGTGCAGCTGCTTCAGCCGCTCAAGGAAAGCCGGTACCGCAGCTCCGGAGAACTGTACGACACGATCACCGTGCTCAAGCCGGAGCGGCTCGAACTCGTCTACCTGTGCGGACGCTGACGGGGGTCAGTTATGCCGTTCGAGGCGGTTCACGAACGCATCGAGCGACTGCCAGCCTGCCGGCGAGAGGGCGATGAACTGGATGCCGAAGCCCTCGGGATGCTGCTGGTTGGCGTGCTGGTGGTATTCCACCGTTCCGTCGATCTCGAGCTTCTCGTGAGTGTCGGGCAGCTCAATGGTGAGCGTCACCATCTCTCCGCGTTCCATGAGGCGGTTCGTGCGGACGAAGAGACCGCTGCGCGAAATGTTTTCGGTCATTTCCTTGCGCAGGGCGACAGCGTCCTGGAAAACCAGCGGTACGGCGACCGGGTGCCGTTCGTGCCGGCGGTGTTCTGTGGATGACATGGGCATTCCTCCTTTGCACAAGGCTTCCCCTGTTTACCCCTATTTACATCCTACCTGCCTGCCGGCGGGCCGCAACCAAAAAATAGTGACGAAATTCCGAACGGTGCCCGCTGCCGGCGGGGCCGCCCGAAAAGTCTGTAATTTCAGGAGGTAAGGCTAGCGGACCTTGGGCGTCTCAAGGCCCAGCCTGTCCACATAGGCATCCAGCGTCTTGCGGCTCTTGGGCAACAGAGGGCCGAATTCGAGGCCGATGCCGGGAGGAGGTTCCGACCGTACATGGACAATGCGGCCGCTGAGCTCGACGGTGCCCGCTTTCCCCGGCAGCGTGAGCTCCACGGTCACGGTCTGTCCGGCCTTGAGTTTCCCGCCGGCCTCGCTCGTCTCGACGAACACGCCGCCACGCGAGATATCCGCAGTCCAGGCGTCGCGAAAGCTCGCTTCGCTGCGGAACCTGAGCGGAATCCGTATCTGGTGACGGGGATAGATTCTCGTATTGAGTGCCATCGGGTTGCGCGATCCGCCGGAGCGGCCGCACCCATCAGATTAGCGCTTCCGGGAAAACCGTTCCAGCAGAGAGAACGGCTCCGCCGGTGATCTGTGTCACGATGAAACAGGTGTTCGGCGAAAATCAGTCAGCGATAAGCCGCTGGATCGCGAACCAGGCGCCCGCGAGCGCGCCGAGACCGACGGCCCAGCCGATCAGCCGCCGCTTCATCCAGCTGCTGTCGTGGAAATCGAGCTGCTTCAGGTTGTAGCGGTCTTTCTGTTCGGGCGTCAGTTTGCGTTTTGCGGCGGCAGGTGCAGAAGGCGCGGGTTTCGCACCTGCCGGGGCGCCGGGCCTGGGCCTGACGGGCGGCGGGTCGATCACATGCTTGAACGCGCCCGTGCCTTTCACGGCGGCGACGTTCGACTCCGTCACCTTGATGCCGAGGGTCTGGCCTACGAAGTCCTTGAGCTGCTGGGAATCGTTCGCGTAGATCACCTCGAAGCTGATTCCCATGCCGGGCTGTACCGACGGAGCCGGATCCACGGTGCGGCGCACATGTCCGATGATCTTCATGGGCGGCTTGCCGCCCGTGAGATGCAGATGGATATAAATCTTCGTGCCGGCCGTAGCCGGGCTGTCCGAGATGAGAAAGATGCCGCCTTCCGAAATGTCGGCGGTCATCCCCTGAGCCACGTGCGTGCCGTACTTGTAATCGACCTTAAGGCCGGCCGGAATGCGCGGAAGGACGCGCCGGTTCGCATCCGAAGACTCAGTTACCCTGTCCATGACCCCTTGAAACCCCTTGGTCCGAATTCCCCTGTGAACGGGGCAATCCTAGCAAAACGGCCGGTTCAAGGCGACGGGAAAATGCCGCCGGGGCGGGGAAGGCGAAGCTCAGGCGGTCGCGGGCTGGGTTGGCACTTTTGTCAGGGCCTCCAGCCGCTTCTTGTCTTCATTCGCTCCGATGGTGAGCGCCGCCATGTGCGGCATGATGATCTGGACGAGGTCCGCCTTGGGCTGGTGCTTGTCGATCGGGATCGGCGGCGTCGCCAGCACGCGGCCCAGCATGACGTACTGTTCGGGAATCCGGTCGATCCGGTGGTTGTCGTTCACCGCGTTGAAATCGTCCGTCATGTTGCGGAGGTTTTCCTTGAGGTGTGCGATGAGGTCGTTGCCGGCCCCGAAGTGGTGAACGATCAGGTCCGTCACCTTGATGCCGTAGACGGCCCACTCACGGAGCGACTCCTTCGTGTAGAGCTTGGTCCGGTAGTCCAGGGTCCAGAGGGCGTTCGTGATCAGGTCCGGATTCTTCGTGAGGTACCCGTTGATGATGTCCACGGTACCGATCCGGAAGTTTTCCGGGAGCTGCTTGGCGCAGCCGAAGTCGATCATGACCAGGGCCGGCTTCACGTCCGGGTTGTACGGCTCCTTGTCGTAGACCATGAAGTTGCCGGGGTGCGTGTCCGCCTGGAAGAACCCGTGACGCGTGATCGTGAAGAGGGCCGAATCCAGCAGGAACCGGTAGATGAGGTCCTTCTTCGCGGTGGGGACCTTCGGATCCGAGTACCAGTCCATCATCTTGTTGGCGCCGATGAACTCCATGCCGATCACGGCGCTGGTGCAGTATTCGGGATAAAGCTCGGGAATGATGATCTGGCCCTTGGCGCGCATGTCCGTGAGCAGTTCGCGCATCTTCACGTGATTCTGGATCTCGTTCCGGTAGTCGAGCTCCATGCGGATGTACTTGACGAATTCGCCGATCGTCTTCTTGTGGTCGACGCCGGACATTTCCTTGTACCAGGCGAGCTCGATGATCCGCACGAAGATCGGCGTCATTACGGCGATGATGTTGAGGTCCGTGTGGAACCGGGCGTCGATGGCCGGGTACTTGATCTTGAGGACGCCGTCCCGGCCGCCCTTGAAGCGGCACCTGTGAACCTGGCCGATGGAGGCGCAGGCGAGGGGATCCGGGTCGAAATACTCGAGCAGCTCTTCCGGGGTCTTGCCGAACTCCTCCATGATCCGCTTGCGGATCTGGGCGATCGAGGCGCGCGGCACGCGGTCCTGCATCTTCGTCATCTCGACGAGGTATACCGACGGCAGCAGCGCCATCTGGGTCGAGAGGAACTGGCCGATCTTGATATAAACGCCCTTGAGCAGCACGAACGAGTCGTAGATCCGGCGGGCGTTCACCGCATGGACCTTCTCGATGGCTTCCTGGCGTTTGTCCCTGGCGGTCAGCGGGTTCACCACGAGGGCGAACCAGACGTAACTGATGAGAACGCGGGTGAAGAGGTAGGTCGTGATCAGCGTGCGGGGGATGCGGTAATCGAGCAGGAATCCCCAGAAGCCGGTGCCCGCATGAGGAAGAGCCTCGGCCGTGCCGCTGCCGCCTTCCTGCGCCTTGCGAATCATCTCCAGCGCCTTGTCGACATCCTGGCTCGTCGGCGCTTTTACAGGTTCACCCATTTTGTCTCACCACCACACCACGTTTGATCGGTACGGGTCCCTTGAGGGCCCGGGGGTCCCCGGAAAGCCATTATTCAGTTTCCTGCGGGATTTCCGATTGTTACCGGGCCGGGCGGGTAAGTAAAGAATGCCGCCGGAAGGTGCAAGCGGACGCTGAACGGGTTTCAGGCCGCCACCGGAATGACTCTGCCGTCAGGGGATCAGGGCGATCTTTCCCGTGACCCGGCCGGTCTGGCTGAGGGCATGGGCCCGGTTCGCCTCGGCGAGCGGGATTTTCTCCGACACGACGACCTTGATCCGGTCGGCGGCGACAGCGTCGACGAGGGGCTTCAGTTTCGCACCGGTCGGAAAGCCGAGCAGCATGCGGGTCTTGAACGGAGGAATGAACGCCTGAACGGCTGCTTCGGGTGTCTGGGCGGCGATGTTCACGTGCCGTCCTCCGGGGCCGAGCAGGGCCCGGCAGTCGGCGCCGGGGTAGGTGCCCACGCAGTCCATGACCACCTGGAACGGTCCGTGGGCCTTCGCCTGCACGAGCGGGTCGCCCGCGCGGTAGTCGATCACGGCGTCGGCTCCGAGCGAGGTGACGAACGCGGCGTTCTTCGAGGAGCAGACGCCCACGGTATGGGCTCCGCAGACATGCTTGGCGATCTGGACAGCGAGGTGCCCGACGCCGCCCGAGGCACCCAGGATCAGCGCCCGCTGGTTGCGCTTCAGACGCCCCGTCTCCACGAGCGACTGCCAGGCCGTGACGCCCGCGATGGGCAGCGCCCCGGCGGCGACGATATCGAAACCCTCCGGCAGGAGGCACACCTGGCTCTCGCCCACGACCACGGTGTCGGCGTAGCTGCCCCGCTCGCCGAGGAAGAACCTGACGGCGCCGGTGACGGCGTCGCCCGCCTTCACGCGGCGCACGCCGGAGCCCGTGGTCTCCACGATCCCCGCAAAATCCACGCCGGCGAACACGTCGTTCGAGCGCCCGAGCACCCGCTGGGCCAGTACCGCCGGAGCGGCGGCAAGGAGCTTCCAGTCCACCGGATTCACGCCGACCGACTTCACCGCCACGCGGACCTCGCCGAGGCCCGGCTCCGGTGTGGGAAGCTCCACGAGTTCGAGCGGCGCGCCGGACGAGAGCGATCTTTTCACCATGGCCTTCATGGGGAGCCTCCCTTTGAGAACGGGCGCTATCGTCGGTGACCGGCGGCCGGTTGGCAACCGGCGAAGGCTCAGTCTTTCAGGAGGTGCCGGGCGATCACGAGCCGCTGGATCTCGGTCGTGCCCTCGTAGATCTCCGTGATCCGGGCGTCGCGGAAGTAGCGCTCCACGGCGTACTCCTTGAGGTAGCCGTTGCCGCCGTGGATCTGGAGCGCCTTGCTGGCGATCCAGTTGGCCGATTCCGAGGCGTAGAGCTTCGCCATGGCGGCTTCCTTGCCGAAGGGCTGCCCGTTCTCTTTCAGCCAGGTCGCCTTGGCGATGAGGTTCCAGCTGTTTTCGAGCCGAACGGCCATGTCGGAGAGGTACCACTGGATGCCCTGGTTCTCGCTGATGGGCTTTCCGAAGGCGATGCGCTCCTTCGAGTACTTAAGGCCGGCGTCGAAGGCGGCGCGCGCGATGCCATAGGCCTGGGATGCGATGCCGATGCGGCCCGATTCGAGCAGCGTCATGGCGATCCTGAAGCCGTCGCCGGGATTGCCGAGCATCCGGCCCGCCGGCACGCGCACGTCCGTCAGCGTGATCTGCGAGGTCGCCGATCCCGAAATCCCGAGTTTCAGCTCCGCCTTGCCGATCTCGAAACCCGGGGCGTTTGTCTCCACGAGGAACGCGCTGATCCCCTTCGCCTTCTTCTCCGGCTCGGTCATGGCGAACACGATGGCCCATTGCGAGTGCAGGGCGTTCGAGATGAAATTCTTGGAACCGTTCAGGATCCACTCGTCGCCCTTCTTCACGGCGCGGGTCCGCTGGGCGGCGGCGTCGGAGCCGGTGTCGGGCTCGGTGAGGCAGTAGCAGCCGAGCTGTTTCCCCGAGGCGAGCGGCGTCAGGATGTTCTTCTTCTGCTCGTCGCTGCCGAACTGGAGCAGCCCGGCGCAGACCAGCGAGTTGTTCACGCTGACGATGACGGAAGTCGCCGCGCAGGCGTAGGCGACCTCCTCCATCACGATCACGTAGGACAGGAAGTCCATGCCCGTGCCGCCCCACTGTTCCGGCACGAACACGCCCATGAACCCCATCTCGCCGAGCTTCTTCACCGTCTCCGCCGGGAAATAGTGCTCGCGGTCCACCTTCTCGGCGAGCGGCGCGATTTCCTTCTGGGCGAAGTCGCGGATCGTCTGGCGGAGCATCTTGTGGGTGTCGGAAAGGGCGAAATCCATGAAAGTCTCTCCTTGAATCTGGTTCAACGGCCGGCGGTACGGGGGCCGCGCCTGCCGAAAGGCGGCGCGGCTCTTACTTGCCCTTGAAGTCGGGCTTGCGCTTTTCGAGGAAAGCCTTCGTGCCTTCCTTCATGTCCTCGGTCGTGAAGACGGCGGCAAAAAGGTGGCGTTCGAACCGGAGCGCATCGGGGAGTGCGATGCCCGCGCCCGTCTCGATCGCTTCCTTGGCCAGGGCGATTCCGCGGGGGCCGCGGCTCGCGACCGTCTCCGCCCACTGCCCGCACGCGGCGGCAAGCTCGGCGGCGGGGTACACCCGGTCCACGAGATGGATCCGGTGCGCCTCGGCCGCCGGAATATGTTCGCCCGAGTAGGTTAGCTCGCGGGCTTTCCCGAGTCCCACGCGGCGGGAGAGCCGCTGCGTGCCGCCGAAGCCGGGCAGGAGCCCGAGCGTCACTTCCGGCAGGCCCAGCTTCGCCGTATCCGAGGCGAAGATGACGTCGCAGGCGAGGGCGAGTTCGAGCCCGCCGCCAAGGGCAAATCCGTTCACCTGGGCAAGCACGGGGAATTCGAGGGCCGCCAGGGCGTCCATGGCCCGGTGGCCGGCCTCCGAGAACCGGAGCGCCTCCTGGCGCCCGTAGCCGGCCATCTCGGCGATGTCGGCTCCGGCGACGAACGCCTTTTCGCCCGCTCCGGTGACGATCATCGCCCGGATCTGCGGGTTCTGGCCCGCTTCGAGGGCGCACGCCTCGATCTCGTTCAGGGTCTTGAGATTGAGCGCGTTCAGCACCTTCGGCCGGTTCACCGTCAGGCGTGCGACCGCGCCGTTCACTTCAAAAAGAAGATTCTCGTAAGCCATGAAGAGGTCCCCGTTCCGGCGGATTGCCGCCCGGTCCCTCAGGGTCCGCACGGCGCGGGCGAGTTAAAACGCAGGGCGGGCGTACTCAAGTCGCCGCCATCCGGGACAAAGGCCCCGACTGACGCGGGGATCAGCCGGGAGTGTGTCCGGCCCGCCCTGTTGCGCCGGGCGTCCGCTTTGTACACTGTCCCCCGTTCGTGCCGCCTCTGCCCGGCGGTGGTCCCGCCCCGAGGAACTGGAGAAGCCTAGTGAACCTGTCCGGTATCGCCGGAAACCCCGCCTGGAAGAAGCGCGGTCTCGTCGCCGCAGGTGCCATCGCCCTGTACGCCGTCTTCGGCTTTTTCATCCTGCCCGGCATTGTGCGGAGCCAGGCCGTGAAGGCGATCCGCGAGAATCTGGGCCGCGAAGCCACGATCGCCGAGGTGAAATTCAACCCGTTCCTGCTCGCGCTCACGGTGAACGGCTTCGACCTCAAGGACCCGGACGGGCAGACCTTCGTGTCATTCGGGCAGTTCCACGCGGACTTCCAGCTCTCCTCCCTGTTCCGCCGGGCCTGGACCTTCTCCGAGATCCGTCTGGCTTCTCCGTTCTTCCGGGTCGTGATGACGGGCGAGGGCCAGTACAATTTTTCCGACATTCTGGGGCGTGCGGACAAAAAGGCCGGGCCCGCCCCGGCCGAACCGAAAAGCGGCGCACTCCCGGGGGTTCTGATCGGGCTGCTGGAACTGCGCGACGGACGCGCCCTGTTTCGCGATACCTCCGGCGGCCGCGACGCGAAGGCGGAATTCGGCCCGGTAGAATTCACTGTCCGGGAGTTCAGCACCCGGCCCCGTGAAGACAGCCAGTATTCCTTCGCGGCGGAAACCACCCGCGGCGAGAAGATCGAATGGGAGGGAACGTTCTTCCTCGATCCGCTTTCCTCCTCGGGACGGTTCTCGCTCTCAGGCATCCAGCTCCGGCCGTTCTGGGAATACGTGCAAGACCGGGTCCGGTTCGAGCTGCGAGCCGGCACCGTGTCGGTGGTGTCGAACTACTCGTGGGACCGGACCTCGGACCTCAGGCTCTCGGGCGCCACGGTGACGCTGGACGGGCTCGCGATCACGGACAAAGGACAGGATCCGGTCCTCGTCTCCGTGCCGTCGTTCGCCATCCGTGACGTCGGGGCGGACCTGAAGGCCCGCACGGTGAAGATCCCGGTCATCGAATCGAAAGCGGCCCGGTTTGTTGTCGTCCGCGAGCCGGACGGGACGATCAATCTGCAAAGCCTGTTCGCCCCGCCGCCTCCGGCAGCTCCGGCCGCCGTTCCGGGCACTTCCGCTCCGTCGCCCGAGACCGCCCCGGTGCAGTCCGGTGCTGCCAGACCGGCGCCGCCGGAAACCGCACCCGCGAAGGCCGCTCCGGAGTGGAAAGCCACCGTCGAAAAACTCCTGTTCGAAGACTGGGGCCTGGAGTTCGAGGACCGGACGCCGCCGTCGCCCGCGAAGATTCCGGTGGTTCCCGTGCGGCTTGAGCTTACCGATATCGTCTATCCCTTCGAGAAGGAGATGGGTGTCGCGCTTTCGCTCGGCGTCGGGGACAGCGGGAAGTTCGATCTCAAGGGGAAGGCAGGCCTCAAACCGCTTTCAGCGGAGTTCGACTACACGCTGGAGGCCCTGCCGCTAACCCTGTTCCAGCCCTATGTGGAGCAGCAGGCGAACGCGGAGCTGAAGGCCGGGTTGTTCGGCTCGTCGGGTCATGTGGCGTTCAGCCAGCCAGAGGGCCAGCCCGCTGCGGTGAAGTTCGCCGGCGCGGCGAAGGTGTCCTCGCTCCGCGCCGTGGACCAGCGCGTGGGCGACGACTTCGTCCGGTGGGACGGCATCTCGCTGAACGGCATCGAGGCGTCGGTGAGTCCGCTGAACCTGAAGATCGACGAAATCCTGATCGAGAAGCTCTACAGCCGGGTGATCGTCCGGAAGGACCAGTCGACGAACCTCATCGACATCATGAAGGGTCCCGCCGCACCGGCGAAGCCTTCGGCTCCGAAGCCGGACGCCCCGGCGGAACTGGCGGCCGGGGAGCCGGCGAAGGATTCACGGAAGGAGCCGCCGCCTCCCTACCGCGCCGAGATCCGTTCGGTCCGCTTCGTGAACAGCTCGGCCGACTTTTCCGACTACTCAATCGAGCCGGGCTTCACGACCGGTATTTTCGGCCTGAAGGGGACCATCAGCGGCCTCTCCTCGCACCGCAAGGGCTACGCCAAGGTGAAGATGGAGGGGAAGGTGGACCGCTACGCGCCGGTCTACATCACCGGCGACCTGAACCCGCTCACGAGCCGCGCCTACACGGACGTCACCCTGTCGTTCCAGGGGATCGAGGTGTCGAACTTCACGCCCTACTCGGCGAAGTTCGCCGGTTACACCATCGACAAGGGCAAGATGTACCTGGATCTCAACTACAAGCTGAACAACCGCAAACTCGTCGGCGAGAACAAAGTGATGCTCGACCAGTTCACATTCGGGAAGAAGGTGAACAGCCCGGATGCCACGGGCCTGCCGGTGAAGCTCGCCGTGGCGATCCTCACGGACCGGGACGGCAAGATCAAGATCGACCTGCCGGTACGCGGCGACCTCGACGATCCGGATTTCAAGTACGGACCGATCATCTGGCAGGCCCTGAAAAACGTGCTCGAGAAAGTCGCCGCCGCCCCGTTCACGGCGCTGGCCAGTCTCGTCGTGGGCGCCGACGGCGACCAGCTGAGCCACATCGACTTCGAACCGGGCCATGCCGAGATGGCCGGGACGGAACACTCGAAGTTCCCCGTGATCGGGAAGCTCCTCGCCGACCGGCCGGTGCTCCGGGTCGAGATCCAGGGGACCGCCGACGGGGATCGGGACGCCGTCTCGCTCCAGGAGGCGGCGCTGGAGGTGCAGATGCGGGCGATGCGCGCAGAAGAGATGAAAGGGTGGGGCGGCAAGGCTCCCGACCCGGCGACGCTCGTCCTCTCGGATGCCGACACGGGGCGCATTCTCAGGCGGATCTACCAGCAGACCTTCAGTGAGACTCCCGCGCAGGTGTACGCGCGGCTCAAGGCCGAGGCCACCGGTGGCGAGTTCCCTGCCGAAAATTCCATCGAGGCGCAGGAGGCCGTGACGGAGGCGGTCCGCGACCGTCTGGTGCGGATGCAGCCGGTGGATGCCGTGGCGCTCAGGGGCCTCGCGAGAAAGCGCGCCGAAGCCGTGCAGGCGGGGCTTGTCGAACTGGGCGGCATCGAGCCCGCCCGGCTGTTCATCCGGGACGTGGAGATTCTCGACTCTTCCGCTCCGGGTGCGGAGGTCTCCGCGCTCGGCCCCGTGAAAACGAACCTTCTCCTCACGGCTGACTGAGCCGTTCGATCCGTACCGCGGTTTCGAGGGCGAGTGCCGGCGCGGCCGTAAGGCCCGGCGACTCGATGCCGCGCAGGCTGACGACGAACGCCCCGCCCGCCGGTTCCACGCCGATCTCGAAGTCCGCCGCCGGCGCGCCGGGCGGCGAGAGCTTGGGCCGGATGCCGGAGTAACCCTCGCGAAGGTCCGTCATTTCGAGTGCGGGGAGCAGTTCCCTCGCCGATTCCAGGAACCGGTCCGGCGGCTCGCGCCCCGATTCGTAATCCGTCCGGCTCCCGGTCCAGTTCACATTGGGGCCGATCAGGAGTTCCCCGCCCGCCGTGCGGGTGAGATGGACGCCGAGGCCCGCCGTGTCCGCATGCGGAACCGGATAGACGAGCCCGTTCACGAGCGCAGCCTTGCGGCCGGTCACTACATAATATTCGCCCCGGCAGGGATGGACCGTTTTCGAAGGGAGCCCGGCCAGTTTTTCGAGATCGTCGGTCCACAGGCCCGCGGCATTCACGAGGATGTCTGCCGGAGTGTCGCCCCGGGTGGTTTCGATCCGGAGCCTCGAGCCATCCCGGCGGATTCCGGTGACTGCGGCGCCGGTCAGGATTTCCGCTCCCGCCCGCCGGGCGTCCCGCTCGCGGGCGTTCAGGTATTCCGCCACGTCGAGCACCCCGGTCGCGGGGGACCAAAGGGCCGCGACGGGGGTTCTGATGGACGGCTCCCGTTCGCGGACGAATTCGGGCGGTACCCTTGTGACATCGGGTGCTCCGGCCGACCGTGCGTTCCGGAGCAGGTTTTCCAGTGCCGCCGTTTCCGTTTCGTCGTGAGCCACGACCAGCTTGCCGCAGATCCGGTGCGGGACCCCCGCACGTTCGCAGAACTCCCGGGTGAGCCGGTTCCCGGGGACACAGGTGCGCGCCTTCAGGGAACCGGGCGGATAGTAAAGACCCGCATGAATTACACCGGAATTGTGCGTGGAGGTTTCCTCGAAGAGGCGGCTGTGGCGTTCGAGCAATGTGACGGCGAAGCCCCGGCGTGCCAGCTCGGCCGCCGCACAGACGCCCGCGATGCCCCCTCCCGCGACGACGATTTCCGGACGGTTTCCCATGTCGGTCCCGTTTGACCCGTTACCCCGTTTGGCGGCATAAGAGCAGGAACGGGCGGTCATGAGCAACCAGAGGACAGACCTGCTCCGGAAGAACTTTCTCTTCCGGGAACTGGACGAGGCGGAACTCACACGCCTCGCGGATGTCTGCGCCGAGGAAACGCACCCCGCCGGCAAGGCGATCGTCTCCGAAGGCGAGACGGGCCACGAGCTCTATCTCGTTCTCAAGGGCGGCGTGAACATCGTGAAGGGCGAGGGGCAGAGCTTCCTCTCCTACATCGGCAGCGGCGGCTACTTCGGCGAAATGGCGGTCTTCATGGAAGCAGCCGTCCGCACGGCGAGCTGCGTGGCGGCTATGGAGACGATCACGCTGAAACTGACGCGCGCCACTCTGGACAGTTACTGCGAGCAGAACCCGCATGCAGGTGTCCGCGTCTACCGCGCCGTCATCAAGGCGCTCGCCGAACGGCTCCAGGCGACGAGCGGCGATCTCGCCATGCTGATGAAGGCCCAGATCATGGACCAGAGCAAGATCGCGGGCGTCGTCGCCACGAAGAAGTAAACCCCCGCCGGTCAGCGGACCGCGTCGGCGGGCTCCAGCCCGAACGCATTCAGCCACGAAGCGAACCGGCCCTCGTCGAGGGGCCAGCGGCGCTCCAGCGTCCGGCGTTCCTCGCGCAGTTCCCGTCGCCGGGCGAAGGCGTCGCGCTGGGCGGCGGCCAGCGCTCTCGCAATGGGCCAGGCCCCGTCGGCCCGTACAGTCCGCCCCACGCGCCCCGAAGCGGTAAGCACCGAACCCGCCATGCCCGCATAACGCGATGCCGTGCTGAGCGGCGCGATCCGGACAAGAGTCTCCGGATAGTGGCGGACCAGATTGTAGAGCCGGTTCCGCTCGATGAGATAGAACCGCCTCGGGTTTCCGAAGCCGAGGGAGTAGGACCCGCGGTGCAGGAATCTCGCCGCAGGAACGCGGCGGCAGCTGTGGCCCATGCGGCGGAGCTTGAGGCCGAGGTCGTAATCGTCGCCGTAGGCGAAGTAGCTTTCGGTGAGCCCGCCGGCCGCTTGGAGCGCGTCCCGCCGGTAGAGCCCGGCCGCGCCGCTGGGGCAGAAGGCGTCTGGCTCCGCGTCGAGAACGCCCGAATCGGATCGCCCGGCCCCGGCGCCCCGGTTCAGGCCGTCCGCGAACATGCCGAGCCCGAAGGCGTTGATCCGGCCCGACGAACGGGTCCCCTCCTGGTCCGCCTCGAGAATTTTCGGCGCGAACATGGCGGTCTCCGGATACCGGGAAGTCTCGGCCGCGAGGAGCCCGATGGCCTCCGGCTCCGGACGGGCGTCGGCGTTCAGGAGCAGAACCCACGGAGCCTTCCCCTCGCGGAGCAGCCGGTTGTTCGGCGCGCAGAAGCCGGTGTTGGAAGGGCTGTAGAACGCCGCGGCGGCGTGCCCCGCACGGCGCCTTGCCTCGACCGCCTGCGCAACGAGCCGCTCCGAGCCGTCCGAGGAGCCGTTGTCGAACAGGAGCAGCTCAAACTCTTGGAACGCGGAACGCTCCAGCGCGAGGAGCGTTTTCTCCAGCTCCGGGCCGCCGTTCCAGTTCACGATCTGTATGCTGAGGAGTTCCGTCATCGCACCGCCGGTCTCCTCCCTCCTTGCCATAAACTCAGAGCGGTTTCATGCCATGACGGGCCCGTCAGGGTGTGGGTTTTTCCCCTTGAGCCTTCGGGCGGGGTGCTTTAGTCTTGCAGATTCTTGAGCCCGTTCACCGAGCGGGACAGGCCGGAAACTCCGGGGGGAGAGTCCGGCTTTAGGGGTTTGTTCATGCGGGGGTCCATCACCGGCCGGGAAGCACTTTTTCCGGCAGCCGTCACAGCAGTCCTGCTGGCGTTTTCGCCGGCGGCCCGCGCCGCCGATGCGCCGGTATTCGACTACGTGAACCGCTATCAGGAGGGAGTGATCCTCTCCGGCCAGGAGTCCGCCGACCTGCATGGCACGGCCGTGGGCTCGGTCCGGGTCATGGCACTCACGGAGAAGGGGTTCCAGCCCGTTCCCTTCCAGATCGACGAGCGCCTGCCCGATGGCTCGTACGCTTCCGATGCGGGCAAGCGTCCGCAGAAAGACGACACGCCCGGCGTCCTCGATGCTGACGACGAGATCGTGTTTCTGGCCCGCGACGCCGGATTCCGGGCGGCGAAGGAATCCTGGCCCTCCGGCGCGGCGAAATCCGCAGAGATCGAGGTCTCCGATCCGCTCACGGGTTCCACCGGCTATGTCTATGTTTTTTCGTTCCCGTCCGGCGGTCCGCGGCTCAGCGACCGCCGCTATGTTTCCTACGATCCTGCGCAGGACCGGATCACGAGCGATACCTTCGTGGTCGGCTTCGATCGCAAGAAACCGCTGATTCTCGAGTACGGCGTCTTCCGCCGCATGAATGACAACGGCCGCACCGAGGACGTCATCGACCGCCTCAAGGTCCGGATCAAGGCGGTGACTTCCGCGGGGGTCACGATCAGCCGCAATGAGGACGAGCTGGACCAGGAGATTGTCGCCATCCGGTCGGGCCCGGTCCGGGTGATCCGCTCACTCGAACTGTCGGTGTCCCTGCCGCCCATGCCCAAGGTGCCGATCACGGCGGATTTCATCTTCTATCCGGACTACGCCGATATCCCCGTCGACTTCCAGATACCCGGCCTCATCAACCTGTTCCTGAAAGACATGACGGTGGACGTGGGTGTGGACTTCGACAAGATGAAGGGCGTCACCTTCGCCACCCTCGAGCGGCCCAGGGGCACCTATGTGGACGGGCAGCAGCCGCAGGCCGAGCGCGAGATCCCCATGGGCGCCGAAGAGTGGTTCATGATGCAGGGGCGCGGCCTCAACACCTTCGTCATGTTCGAGCTCGACAAGGAGCTGAAAAAGCGCAAGCTGAAGAAGGAAATCCACTTCACGGATTCCGAGGACGGCTCGAACCCGCCCGAGTCGATCACCGGCCAGCTCCCCGAAATCGGGTTCCAGCTCTCCCAGTGGGGCGGGCTCGAGGCGCGCAAGTACCACTTCGAGGCCAAGCTCCACTTCCTCTGGGATGCACCGGAAAAAGGCGGCAGCGGCTACTACAAGTCGATCAACAATCCCCTGAAGGCGTCGCCGGGTCCGGGCGAGACGGCGGCGGTCGCGGTCGCTTTCGAGCAGGGAGATGCGGCGGCGGAGAAGTTCGCGGGCGCAATTCGCGAAAAGATCGGCGCGTCGGCTCTCGTCCAGCCGGTCAAGAGCGCCTCCCGGCCCCAGCTTCAGCTCAGGAAGCCGGCCAATGTCGTCGTGCTCGCGGCTCCTGCGCCCGCCCCGGCCATCCGGTCGGGCGTTTCGCGGGGCGGCAGTCTCGCCGTCGTGGCCGGGGAAGAGAACAAGGTCCTGGATAACGGAGTCGTCTCGCTGGGACTCAGCGCGGGACCCCGGGTCCTGATCGGGCTCGTGCGGCAGTTCTTCACCGGACGCCTCAAGGCGGCGGTGGTAACCAACGGGCTCTCGAAGGCCGAGCTCAAGGAGTTCAGCGACAGTGCCCAGCGGTTCTCGATCGATCTCGTGCAGGCGAAGACCGGTCCCGGCGGCGCGATCGAGGACCTCCCTCCCGATGTCTCCGCCGTGATCGTCTGGGCGGGCCGCGAATGGACTGCCGAAGGAGGCAAGGCGTTCACGGCCCTGCTCGCCTCGGCGAAATCGGGTACTGGGCCGCTGCCCGTGTTCGTGAACAGCCGGGAGCTGGCCGCCCTGGGCGCGGCCGTGGGCACGGAGCCGAACCAGGAGGCAGGGGCGGACGCCGTTGCCGGCCTCGTGTCGAGGATGCTGAAAGGGGAACCGGCCGCACAGTCCGAGCAGTCCCAGTTCCTCAAGATCTACCTGAACAAGGATGCGGTCCGTTCGTCGAAGCTGCTGGTGCCGCCCTCCCTCATCCGTATTGCCGAAACCATGTAGGGGAAGCGGGACGCTAACCCCCGTCATATCCCCGGCCGGCCGGACCCGCTAGACTCCTTCCGTCATGGATCCCATCACCCGTTTCGAGCAGATGACCCGGCTCATGCGGCGCACGCCGCCCGTACGGGTTGCCGTGGCCGCGGGCCACGATGAGGATACGATCCGCTCGCTGGGGCGCGCGGCGAAGGAATCGGTGGCGAGGGGCGTACTCTACGCCGACCGTGAACGGGCCGAATCCGGCATCCGGGCGGCTGGCGAAGACCCCTCGGCCTTCGAGATCCAGCACGTGCCCGACCCCGTGAAGGCGGCCGAGGCCGCCGTCCGGAGCGTTTCGGGCGGGACGAACCAGGTCCTCATGAAGGGCCAGATCCATACGGACGATTTTCTCCGGGCGGTGCTGAACCGCGAGTGGGGCCTGCGGGATTCGCAGCTCCTCTCCCACTGCTTCATCCTGGAGGCTGTTCATCTCGGGCGGCTGCTGTTTGTCACCGACGCGGCGGTGAACATCGCCCCGAACTTCGAGAAAAAGGCCGTGATCGCCCGGAATGCCATTGCGCTCGCACGGGAGTTCGGCATCGAGCGGCCGAAGGTCGCCGCCCTTGCGGCGGTGGAGCTTGTGGACCCCGACATGCCGGCAACGCAGGATGCGGCGCTGCTCGCCCTCATGAGCGTGAGGGGGCAGTTCAAGTACGGCGTGGTGGACGGGCCGTTCGCCCTGGACAACGCCGTGAGCGAGCGGGCCGCGCGGATCAAGGGGATCTCGAACGAGGTCGCTGGGCGGGCGGACATCCTGCTGGTGCCGGACATCGAGGCGGGAAACATGCTCGCCAAGGCGTTTGCCTATATCTCGGGCGGGCAGATCGCCGGCATCGTGCTCGGCGCGAAGGCTCCCATCGTGCTCACCTCGCGGGCCGACACGGACGACGCCAAGTTCCACTCGCTCGTCGCGGCGGCCTACACGTCGCAGATCGAGATGGGCCTCGTAAAAGTGGGCCGACACCGCTAGGCGGGGCCGTCAGCCTGCCGGGGCGATGAGCGGCGGCACCGTGCGGCCGCCGGAAGCCGCCATCGAGTAGAGGACGAGGAACGAGATTGCCGCGAGCATGGCGGCGAGGTTCACCTGCACGCTGATCCGGTGCCACCGGTCGAACCGCTTCTGCGCCTCGGCGAACTCCGGGCTGTCCGGTTTCGCGGCGGCTCGGGCGTCCCGCGCCTCGTTCACGTTCGGAGTCAGCACCCGGCGGCCGGTCATGGCGCACAGGAATCCCACGACGACCGGGATCACGGCGTACTTCCCGAGGTGGAATATCCGCTCAAGAGTGGCCCCCGAGGGGCTTTCCTGGGCGGCGACCGCGACGAGCGCCGTGAGCGTCATCGTCAGGATCACCTGGAAGACATAGTAGCGGGGGAACATCACCCGCATGAACTTCGCGGCGTTCTCGAGATCGAGCGAGTGGAACACCGTGGGGGCCACCAGGAAGCTGAAGAAGATCAGGGAACCCAGCCACAGGCCGGACGAGATGAGCGTGAGCACGTGCCACCAGACGGGCATGGGGGTTACCTCCGTTACCGGGGCTCTTTTTTAGACCGGAAACGGCTGCCTTTTCCATGGCCGCCCCTGAATCGGGATGTCCGGACCCGTCTTGCCACTGAATGAATCCTCATTCATTCTTGCGGGGCCGGAATACCCCCTTGCCGGGGGCCGGCGATCAGGTCCGGACCCTCCGCCTTTTGCGGGGGCCGGAACACGGAGGTTCGAAAGACACATGCCATCCATGCGCGACCGGTTGAAGAAGCTCGAGACCCTGCGGGCGAAAGTGAAGGAGATGGGCGGGGCCGACAAGGTCCAGAAGCAGCACGAGCGGGGCAAGCTCACAGCCCGCGAACGGATCGACCTTCTGTTCGACAAGGACACGTTTTTCGAGATCGGCCTGAGCGGCACGCCCATGCCGGGTGGATCGTCCGACGCCAAGCGCGTTCCGGCCGACGCCGTTGTCACGGGCTGGGGCAAGGTGAACGGGCGGCCCGTCGCCGCCGTCTCGTACGACTTCACCGTGAAGGGCGGCTCCATCGGCTTCATCGGCGAGAAAAAATGCACCCGCGTGCGCGAGTTCGCGCTCCGCGAACGGATCCCGATCGTGTGGCTCATCGACTCGGCGGGCGGCCGTATCGACCTTTCGCAGGCCGCTGGCGGCGCTGACGGCAAGAAGGGCGGCGGCGGAGGACTCATGGGCGGGGGCGGGCTCGGCGAATCGGCCGGGGACGCGCTCTCGCTGTTCGCCGATTCGGGCTATCTCTTCCGCGAACAGATCGTGATGAGCGGCGTCGTGCCGCAGGTGGCCGCCATGGTCGGCCCCGGCGCCGCCGGAACGGCCTATATCCCCGGTCTCGCCGATTTCGTTCCCATGGTGAAGGACATCGGCTCCATGGCGCTCGCCGGACCGCCGCTGGTCAAGGCGGCCATGGGCGAGAACGTGGACGAACAGTCCCTGGGCGGCTCCAAGATCCACTGCGAGGTGTCCGGCGTCGGCGACATCGAGGTGGCCGACGACAGGGCCTGTATCGAGACGATCAAGAAGTATCTCTCGTTCATGCCGCTCTCGTGCAACGAGAAGCCGCCGGTCATCGCCTGCACCGATCCCATCGACCGGAAGGAGGAATCGCTCCTCGACGTCGTTCCGGACGAATCCCGCAAGCCGTTCGACATGTACGCCGTCATCCGGGCGGTAGTGGACCACGGGGATGTCTTCGACGTGAAGCCGAAGTTCGCCCGGAACATCATCACCTGCCTCTCGCGGCTGAACGGCTATCCCGTCGGTATCGTGGCGAACAACTCCAAGTACATGGGCGGCATCATCGACAACAACGCCTCCGACAAGGCGGCTCATTTCATCCAGATCTGCGATGCCTTCAACGTCCCGCTCCTGTTCCTGCACGACGTGCCGGGATTCATGGTGGGCACGAAGGCCGAGCACGCCGGCATCATCCGCCACGGCGCGAAGTTCATCCATGCCATGGCGTCCGCCACGGTGCCCAAGCTCTCGGTCGTCTGCCGGAAGAGCTACGGCGCGGGCTACTACGCCATGTGCGGGCGGGCCTACGAGCCGGACCTGCTCGTCGCCTGGCCGGGGGCCGAGATCTCGATCATGGGCGCCGAAGGCATGGTCGGCATCTTCGGCCGCCGGTTCACCAAGGAAGGCCAGGAGATGGCCCCCCAGGTGGCGAAGATGATCGCCGACATGATCCGGCCCGCCATCGACATCCACAAGGTGGCCGACTGGGGCTTCGTCGACGACCTGATCGACCCCCGCGAGACCCGGCCCGTGCTCTGCCGCGCCATCGAAATTGTCTGGCGCAAGGAGATTGAAAGACCGTACCGCAAGCACGGTATAATGCCCGTGTGAAGAAACCCCGTTCAGGCAGGAAAACCGGCAGGCTTCCCCCCAGGGGGAGGCCTGCTTCGCACCCGGCGAAGCCCCGCCGCCAGAGAGGGGATTCCCTTCCGCCGGGGGGAGAACTTCTGGACCGCACGCGGGCGGTACTGAAGGCCGCATCCTTGCTGGCGGAAAAGCTTCCGGCTCCGGTTCCGGACGAACTCGCCGGTCTGGTGAAAATCGCCGGCAACCTGCGCGATGACCTGCTCCGGGAGGATCCCTCTCCGGAACGGATGCAGGAGATCCGGGAAACGCTCGACTATCTTTCCGGCCGCCTGGAAGAGATCGACTCCACCGGCGGGGAAACCGAGGCGGAGGATCTGGGCAAGCCGGCTGACGGCGTCCATCGCCGGCGGGAAGCGGCGGCCCTGGTGGCGGAGGCCCGGCAGCTTGCTGCCGCGCGCCGGTACGACGAAGCCGAAGAGCTCGCCCGAGAGGCGCTTGCCACGGACTGTTTCCTGCTCGATGCCCGGCTGGTTCCCGCGGAGATCGAGATTGCCCGGGGGCGCGACGCCGAGGCGGCCAGGCTCCTGTTCCATGTGACCGAGGCGGGCCGCGAGCAGCTCGAAAAGCGGCAGGCGGAAAGCCCGTTCCTCAAGGACAAGCCGTTCCCGCTCGCTTTCGATTTCGTGCAGGATGCCGATGCGAGAGCCTACGGCCGTGCCCTCGAACTCTCGGCGGAGGTGCTGCTCCGGCTCGGGCGCTTCGAGGAGGCGCACCGGTTCGCGGACGAAGTCGCGCAGCTCGACCCCCGGAGCGCGCTGCTGGCCGTGGATCTCCGGGCCGTGGCGGCGCATCTTGCCGGGTTTCATGACGAGGCCGGACGCTGCTATCAGGCGCTGGAGAACCGGCTCCTCTCGCAGCTCGGCCTTGCGCTCCTCGCCCGTGAACGGGGCGACCAGCTCGAATCCTCGGTGGGCCTCCAGCGGCTTTTCCTCGAATACCCGACCCTGAAGGATTTTCTCGTGGCGGGCACGGAGGGCGAGCACTGGGCGAGGGCGCTGGAGCCGGAGCGGCATCTGGATGTCCAGAAGCTCGATCCCTGGCGGATGCTCTGGAAGACTCACCGGAACTGGATCGCTTCGGTGGCCTCGTCGCCCGGCGCCGCCGCCGACCGCGAGCGGCTCCGTGACCTCGCGACCGAGTACCAGAAGACGAGAAGCAGCGCCGTGAAAGACCGTATCGCCCGCGAATTCGACCGGCTCCGCAATCCCGTGCGGCTCCGGACGCGGGAGCTGGCGGCGGGCAAGGCCGGATGAAAACCGGCTCCGGGCGACTATACTCCTCCCATCCATGATCCTTTCCGACCAGGAGATCCGCCGGGCGATCGAGGAGGGCCGGATCCGGCTCGAGCCGCGACCGCCCCGGTCCGCCTACCAGACGAGTTCGGTGGACCTCACCTTCGGCGGCGGCGTTCATGTCTGGAAGCCGTCGGTGCGCGGGCGCAAGGTCGAGCTCGCGTCGTATCGCTACGCCGATCTTGCGCGGGCCGGCCTTACGGCGCTCAAATCCGACACGAAGGGCCGCTGGTGCCTCCGGCCCGGCATGTTCTGCCTCGCGCTTACCCGTGAGCGGCTCGAAATCCCCTCCGAATCCCGCCTTGCGGCGCGGGTCGAGGGGCGAAGCTCCCTCGCCCGCCTCGGGCTCGCGATTCACATGACCGCGCCGACGATCCACGCCGACACGCACGGGCAGATCACGCTGGAAATCATGAATCACGGCCCGTTCGAGATCCTGATCCGCGAGGGCGACCCAGTCTGCCAGCTCGTGTTCGAGAAGCTTTCGGCGCCTCCCGGCGGGCGGCAGAAGCCGACCTTCTCGAACCAGCGGAGCGTGAAGGGCCGCCGGCGCGGCTAACCCCCCGATTTCACTAACTCTCCAGTCAGTTTCCACCGTCCGGTCTTCCTTGACTCGCTGGGCCGCACCCCGCTACAGGCCGCGCGCGCCCGGAGGACTCCGGGCCGCCTGAAAAGCGAGGTTTTACGTTCATGGCGAAGTGTGCAGTGACCGGCGGCAGCGGCTTTATCGGTTCTCATGTGGTGGATGCGCTGAAAGACGC
Organism: uncultured bacterium; assembly: GCA_964621525.1. Taxonomy (GTDB): domain Bacteria; phylum JAGRBM01; class JAGRBM01; order JAGRBM01; family JAHCIT01; genus CAZMGV01. Next base: position 35,085 of record CAZUMS010000020.1, on the reverse strand, counting down.
CGGACACGACGTGGTCGTGATCGACCACCGGGTCCGCCCCCACCGGAGCGACGTCGGTTTCGAGGACGTGGATCTCCTCGATCTCTCCTCGATGATCTCCGCCACCAAGGGTTGCGAGCATGTGTTCCACCTCGCCGCCGTGTCGAACGTGAACTACGCGTTCAAGTATCCGGTCTACACGACGGCGCTGAACGTCCAGGGCACGGTGAACATCCTCGAAGCCGCCCGGATCAACCAGGCGAAGCGTGTGTATCTCGCCAGCACGGTCTGGGTTTACGCGGGCTCCAAGGCCCCGCAGCCCATCGCCGAGGATTCGCCGTTCTACCTCGCCGAAGCGGGCCACATCTACACCTCGACGAAGATGGCGGCCGAGATGCTTTGCCACAACTACCAGCAGCTCTTTAACGTGCAGACGACCATCTTCCGGTACGGAATCCCTTACGGCCCCCGCATGCGCGAGGAACTGCTGATCCCGATCTTCCTCAAGAAGGCGTTCAACAACGAGGCACTCACGGTTTCGGGCAAGGGCGAGCAGTTCCGCAATTTCCTTTATGTCACCGACATGGCGAAGGCCCATGTGCTCGGCATGAAGGACGAGGCGGCGGGCCAGGTATACAACCTCGAGGGTCCCGAGAAGATCACCGTGAAGCAGGTGGCCGAGGCTGTTATCAAGGCGTCGGGCCGCAAGATCGAGATCGTCCACACCCCCGAGCGCCCCGGCGACTACGGCGGCAAGGAAGTCTCCCCGGCCAAGGCCCAGAAGGAACTGGGCTGGAAGACGACGGTTTCCTTCGAAGAAGGCGTGAAGCGCACGGCCGACTTCTTCCGCCAGAAATGGAACATCAGGGACTGACGGCGCCCCGGACCACTATTCAGAACTGAAAAGGCCCCGGATTCCGGGGCCTTTTCGCTTTCGATCCGGGCCGTTCAATATCGGCACGTCTGTTACAAACCTTTACCCGTCCGGTCCGCTCCGGATGCTAAGTTTTCCGGTTGTTACGGCCTTAAAAAACGGTGATTCCCGCGTTGCCCGGATGGACGGCGGCGGGTAGTCTGCGCCCGCCGGTCGGAAGGCCGGCTGATGCAGCCGCCGGGGAGGTCCGCGAAAGCGGACGGGGCCGCACGACAAAGGTTTCTGTGAGGGGAATGATTCCAGCTCAGCACCAGAAAGGGCGTTTTTGCCGGACGGGACGGGTTCTGCCGGTCCTGTTCGCCGTTGCAGCGCTTTTCACCAATTCGGGCTGCTTCTGGATCAAGGCCGTCTCGAAGGCCAACGAATTCCATACCGCCGAGACGAAAGACGGCTGGAAGCTCGCCCTTCACCGCTACAAGCCCGAGCAGCTTTCGGTGGAAAAGGAGCCGGTGCTCCTTGTTCACGGTTTCGCTTCCAACCGGTTCACCTGGTCGCTGGCGGGCGACCGCTCTTTCGCCACCTATCTGTTCGACCGGGGCTACGACGTCTGGATCGCCGAACTTCGCGGCTCGGGCGAGAGCGACGGCTCGACCGCTTTCACCGACAGGAAGCCCGACTACAATTTCGACACGTTCCTCAAGATGGACCTGCCGGCTATCATTAATTACATCCAGTTCACGACCCAGCGCGAGCAGGTGACCTACGTGGGACACAGCCTGGGCGGCCAGCTCGGCTACGCCTACCTCGGCACGAATCCCGACGGCGGCGGCATCAAGAACCTCATCGTCCTCTCGGCCGGCGCGGGCTTCAAGGAGCGCAATTCGGCCATCGACATGATCATGAAGGTGAAGGGCATGCTGCTCGTCACCCCGAAAGTCTACGGCGAGCTGATCGCCCAGAGCCAGGCGAACGCCATCGGCTGGACCGACACCCGGTTCGACGCCCTCATATGGAACAACGAGGCCATCAACCCCCGGGCCCTCTCCATGTTCGCCTACAACGCGGTATCGAATTTCCCCGTGACGCTGGCGGAGCAGACCTCCGACTGGGTGGAGAGCGGCGAGTTCCGCTCCGCCGACAAGTCGCTGAACTACGGCGACCTGCTTCCGCAGATCAACGTCCCGTGTTTCATCGGTACGGGCAAGGTGGACGCCCTCGCGCCGCCCCGCTCGGTGAAGGAAACTTTCGACAAGATCGGCGTCAAGGACAAGGAGCTCCGGATCTTCGGCACGTCCAACGGCTACGCCGTCGATTACGGACACATCGACCTCGTGACCGGCGACCGCGTGATGACGGAGGTGTTCCCCACCATCTTCGGATGGCTGGAGAACCACTGAGGCAAGGCATGGCGGCGGTTACCCGGAAGCGTCTGTTCCATCTCGTCTCGGCCCTGCTGGCCGTGGCGGCGCTGGCCGGCTGCCAGGGCCGTGCATTCAACCCGAACCTCCGGCTTGAGCGGTTCCTGCCGAACGTCTCCCGCCGCCCGGACGTCTTCTTCACGCAGACGACCGACGGCAAGATTCTCGCGCTGGAGCGCATCACCCCGAACCAGGTGAACCCGCAGATCCCGCCGCTCATCTTTGTCCACTCGGAAGGCTTCAACCGCAATGTCTGGTCGGTGGCCGCCGAGCGGTCGATCGTGCACTTCTTCTCGCGCTACGGCTTCGACATCTGGCTCGTGGACCTCAGGGGCCACGGCGATTCGACCAAGCCCGAATGGTACAACGAAGGCGACTGGGACTGGACCTTCGACGACTACGTTCACAAGGACCTGCCCGCCGCCATCAGCTTCGTGCAGGGACAGACCAAGTCCCGGCAGGTGACCCTGATCGGCCACGGCATGGGTTCCATGGCGATCTACGGCTACCTCGAACTCGAGAACTTCTTCGACGAAGTGGCGAACGTGATCCTGTTCGCGCCGCCGGCGTTCCTGTCGGAGTTCAACGAGTCGGTGTCCAAGGCCGTGAAGCTCGGCCGCAAGCTGGAGAAGAGCGATCCGCTCACGATGCTCTTCGCCCTCGAAAACACAGAGAAGCTCGACCTGTTCAAGGAGCTCTATGTTGACGGGTCGGTGGTGAAGACGCCGGTCCTCCGCAAGCTGGGCCTGACGGCCGTGGACAATGTCTCGCCGCGGGTCGTGCAGCAAACGCTCCAGTGGGTCGAGCAGGAAGACTTCCTGTCGGCGGACCTGCAGCTCAGTTACCGCGTGAAGCTCGGCCTCGTCCGCGTGCCGACGCTGATCGTCGCGGGCGCCAAGGACCGGGTCGCGCCCGTGGGGGCCGTGAACTACGGCTTCCGCTCGCTCACCGTGAACGACCGGGCGCTGCTCGTGTTCGGCAAGGACTACGGCTACATCCACGATTACAGCCACCTGGGACTCCTGCTCGGCGACGGCGCCTACGACGAGGTGTTCCCGGTGGTGTTCGAGTGGATCGAGGCCCGCACGCCCGGCGTGCAGGCCTGGGGGCGCTTCTGATGAAGTTCCGCGGTCTTCCCCTTCTCGCCGGTCTGTCGGCCGCCGCCCTGTTCGCCTGGGGCGCGTCCTCGATCCGCGCGCAGGAGGCCCCGCCGCCCGAAGATCTCCCCGTGCCCGAAGCGGCTCCGGCCGGGTCCTCCGCTCCGGCTGACCCGGCGGCGCCCGCGCCCGAGGGTTCCGCTCCGGCTGCCGAACAGCAGGCCGAGCCCGTGCCGCTCTTCAAGCCCGGGGCCGACGACCTGCCGGCCGAACCCCAGGATCCCCGCCTCAAGTATGGCGACGAAACCTCCGTTCCGCTCACCGAGGCCGAACGCCAGGCGGGAAAGAAGGCCCGGCGTTACGGCGACGGCACGCTGTTCCGCGTGAAGACGGACGACGGATGGCAGATCGCGCTCCAGTATTACGAGTCGAGCTCCACCGAAAAGCTTTACCCCGTGCTCCTCATTCACGGCGAGGGCATGAACCGCTACATCTACGATTTCGGCAAGAATCACTCGCTCGCGCGCTACCTCTCCTCGCGCGGCTATCCGGTCTACATCGTCGAGCTCCGGGGCCACGGCATGTCCTCCGTCGAGGAAGCCGCCCCGTCCATGAAGACCACCTGGGTGTTCGAGGACTATCTCAAGGACATCCAGGCGGCGATGACCTTTGCCACCCAGCAGTTCGAGATCGACAAGGTGCTGCTCGTGGGCCATTCGACGGGCGGCACGCTCGTCTACGGCATCATGGAGGACGAACGCTACGGCAAGATGGTCGCCGGCGCCGTGACCCTCGGTGCGCCGCTTCTTTACAACCACCCGAACGACACGCTGCTCGCCCTGTTCAACAACCGCGACAAGCTGTTCCAGGACCGGAGCCTTGTCTCGGTGAAGACCCGGCACGCCTATTACCTGCCGGCGCCGTTCCCGAAGAACACCGAGACCCTGCTCGGCGTCCTGTTCTTCAACGATTTTTTCCTGAACGATCACCGCATCGAACGGTTCCTGGACCACGGCGTCGAGGACGTCCGCGTGGACATCCTGCGCCAGATGGCGCTCTGGCTCCAGGAAGAGCGGGTGTTCGGCACCGAGGATGCCGGCATCCGGTACCTGGACGACCTGAACCTCATCAAGGCGCCGGTGTGTCTCATGAGCGGCTGGCGGGACAATTTCGTCGAGCCCGAGACGGTGGCCCAGGCGGCTGACCTCATCGAACCCGGCCTGCGCAAGCTCATCTCCTTCGGCAAGGTGAACGGCCACAACGACAACTACGGCCACCTCGGCTACCTGCTGAACGACTACGCCCCCGAAGATGTCTACCCTGAGGTGGGCAAGTGCCTGCAGGAGTGGACCGACCGGGCCTCGGTGGAAAGCATGCCGGCCGTCCAGCCGTCTGAAGCACCGGGCGAAGAAGAACAGAAGGCACCGGCTCCCGAGCAGAAGATCGAGGAGAAGCCGCGCGAGGGCACGGACCTCAAGCCCGAGGAAGTGCCGTTCAAGGAAATCACCCCCGGTTTCTGACCGGAGGCTTCCCCGGAAAAACGGAAAACCCGGCCCTGAGCGGCCGGGTTTTCTGCTTTCAGCCGGGCGCGGTTTTCAGTCCCTGCAGGTGGAAGGGACGGCGTCCAGTGCGCGGATCATCTTCATGACGTGGAGCCGTTTCTCCACCCGCTCGAACCCCTCGTAGCCGTCGAACAGCTTGAACAGGCCGTAGCAGGCGAAGTCGGCGCTCATGGGCTCCTTGCCGAAGATATAGGGGCCGTCCGAGAGCAGCTCGTTCAGGCGGTCCAGCTGGTAATCGAACAGCTCCTCGGTCGCCTTCCAGCCGCGCATGGCCGTGTACTGTTTCATCTGCCGGGGCATGACCTTCGCCGCCGCGAAGGTGAGGGCGCGGTTCTTGAAATTCGCCGGATAGCGCCGGAGGTTCAGCTCCATGAGCCGCTCGGCGTTCCGCCCCGTGGTCCACTTGACCGGCTGGAGCGTCGAGGCGAGGGCCTCGTCCGCCCAGTCTTCCAGCAGCGCGTTCAGGGCCCGGTCCCGCTGGTTTTTCGGGTGAACGGGCTTTTCCGGGAACCGCTCGTCCAGCCATTCGCCGATCGTCGTCGAGTCCGTGATCCATTCCCTGCCCACGACGATCACCGGCACCTTGGTCTTGCCCGTGCGCTTCTTGATCTCGGGGCGGCTGTCCATGGGTGCTTCCGTGCGGACGTAGGGCAGCCCCTTGTAGTCCATCAGCTTGCGGACCTTCTCGCAGAAGGGGGAAATCTGGAACTGGTGAAGAACGATCGGCTCCATGGGGAAAGGCTCCTTGGTCAGCGGTAGCGGGCGGCGATTCTGGCCCGGACGGCCATCTGCGCCCCGAGGAGGCCCGCCAGGTATCCGTCCTCGAAGTTGAACTGGTCGCTGTTCCGGAGCTCCTCGTAATCGTGGGGCTGGGCCATGTCGTCCTCGGTCAGGGTCGGCACGAGCGAGCGGGCGAGGCGGAACACCTTTTTCCGCTGAAGCCCGATATCGGCCTCGAGCACCCGGTCGATTTCCTCGAGAAGTTTCCGGACGTCTTCCATGAAGCCGTTCGTAACCCGAACCGCCGCCGGAGACAAAACCCCCGGTTCGTGACATACTGGACCCGCATGGGTCTTTATGACGAAGAGTTCGAGGAAGACGAAGCGTCGGGCACCCGGCTCCGCTGCCCGTCCTGCGGCGAACCCATCGACCTCAGGGCCGATCCGGGCGGCGGCGAGGACCAGTCGGTGATCGAGGACTGCCCGGTCTGTTGCCGTCCCATGACGGTTCACTGGCAAAAGACCGGGGGCCGCTGGCGCGGCTTCACGGAGAAGTCCTAGACTTCACCTGCCGCGGGTTCTCGCGGCAATCCGGAGGGATTCCGCAATGAAACATCTGATTCTGGCAGCCGTCCTGGCCCTTCCGCTTTCCGCTGTCGCCAGCGGCTCGGATCCGGCCGCGAAGACTCCCGCGGGCGCGCCGGAAAAACCTGCCCCGGAGCTGAAACCCGCTCCTCCGCTTGAGGGCACCACCGTCGGCGGGGCTCCGGCGAGCCTGGCAAAGATCCTCGCCGACCGGAAACCGAAGGAAACCTGGGTCCTGTTCTGGGCGACCTGGTGTCCGCCGTGCGCCTTCGAGCTGCCGGAGATGGAGCGGCTGGCGAACGACCTGCGCGGCAGCGGGTTCGAGCTCGTGACGGTGAATGTGGAAAACATGAACCCGGACATGGCCTGGGCGAAGGGGCTTCCGGACTACATCCAGATGATGAAGCTTTCGTTCACGGTGATCGAGGACCGGGATGCGAAGCTGGCCGAAGCCTGGGGCATCGAGGGCCGTCTGCCGACGCTGTTCCGGCTCGACGGGAAGGGCCGGATCGTCGCCCGTGAGATCGGATTCTCCGAAGAACTGTTCCGGACCCGCGAGAAGGGGCTTCGGGAACGTCTCGGGGTTCCGGCGAAAAAGTAACCCTATTCCTTTTTGAACCTGCCGAGGGCGTCACCCTCCAGGCGGCAGATCCGCCAGTCGGGGAGCACGTCCGCCCCCATCGACCGGTACAGGTTCTGCGCGTTTTCGTTCCAGTCGAGCACGGACCATTCGAACCGGGCGCAGCCGTGCTGGGCGGCGACCCGGGCGACGAGCTCCAGCATCTTGCGCCCGACGCCGAGGCGGCGGAACTCCGGCGTCACGTACAGGTCCTCGAGCCAGAGCCCCCGGCTCGCCCGGAACGTGCTGAACGTCTCGAAGAAGATTGCATAGGCGACGATCCCCGATCCCTCCACCTCGGCGACGATGCACTCGGCGGCGGGGCTGTCGCTGAACAGGGCTTCGGCAAGCTCGATGCGGGTGCCGGTCATCTGGTGTTCCAGTTTCTCGAACCGGGCGAGCTCCGTAATCAGATCGTGGATGCGGTCCACGTCGGCCATCTGGGCGATCCGGAAATTCACGTTTCTCATGTCCGGAGGTATGGCCGGGGATGCCACCCGCGGCAACTTTCCCGGAGCGGCGGGGTTTCCTACACTGGAAGCCTCAAGGGGGAGGGGGCCTTCCGTGAACCACCATATCGGGACCGCCATCGCTGCGGCACTTCTGCTGGCTGCGGCGCTTCCTGCTGCCGCGGAGATCTACAAGTACAAGGACCGTGACGGGGTGCTTCACGTCGTCGATTCGCCGGCCAAGATCCCGCCCGAATACCGGGACCAGGCCCCCGCCAGAGACGGCGGGAGCGGACGGGAGAACGAAGGTTACCAGATCCAGCAGTCCGAGCCCCTTGTGAAGCCCGCCGCCCAGAAGCCCTCGACCCGCAAGGCGGCCGAGCGGTCGATAGAGTGCAACCAGAAGCTCCGTGCCAAGCAGGCCGAAATCGAGGAGCTCCGGCAGAAAGCGTCCGTCTGGACCCGCGACGAATGGATGCGCCGGTGTTACGACAGGGCCGCCCATGGCGAGTGTCCCGTGACGCCGAACCTCGCCACCCGGGTGGAGGTCATGCAGGCCCACAAGGCGATCGTCGACCGGGACAACCCCTACCTGAAGCAGGCGGAAAGCGAAGAAATCCGCCTCAAAAAAATGACGCAGGAGTGCCGCTGAACGTGTCCCGTCAACCCTTTACCCGTGAACCCGAACTCACCGGCCCGGTGGACGAATGTCTTCCGGACGGCGCGCTGAACCCCGCCGCGAAGGGATGGTCCGCGCATCCCCTGCACCGCTGCAATCTCCCGCTACGCTGGGGCCGCCGGAAACGCTGGGACTACTGGGCGGTGACGAGCACCGAGTGCGCCCTGTCGCTCACCTACGCCGATCTCGATTACCTCGGATTCGTCGCGGTCGCCCTGATCGATTTCAGGACCCGCAGGGCCTACGAGCACGCCACGCTCGTTCCCTTCGCTGCGGGCTTCCGCCAGCCCGAAACCGTGGGGGGCAGCGACATCCGGTTCCGGATGCCGGGGCTCCGGCTCTCCTTCGTCGAGCGTCCGGGTGGTGTCCGCCTGCATGCGGGATTCCTGCGGCCCGGCGTGCCGGAACTCGAGGCGGATATCTTCGTCCGCCGTCCGCCGGGACATGAAACCCTGAATGTCCTGATTCCCTGGAGCACCCGCGAGTTCCAGTTCACCTCGAAGCAGAACACGCTGCCCGCCATCGGGCGTGTGCGGCTCGGCCGCCGGAACTACGACTTCAGCCCCCGCAACCAGTCGTTCGGATGTCTCGATTACGGGCGGGGCATCTGGCCTGCCCGAACGGTCTGGAACTGGGGGAGTGCCTCCGGCGTCCAGAACGGACGGACCATCGGGCTCCAGCTCGGCGGCAAGTGGACCGACGGCACCGGCATGACCGAGAACGGTGTTGTCGTGGACGGAAAGCTCACCAAGATCGGCGAGGATCTTGTCCTCGACTACGACCGGAAGGACTTCCGCAAGCCCTGGCGGATCCGGGCCCCCGAGACCGGCGCCATGGACCTCACCTTCAGCCCGTTCCTCGAGCGGAAGCTGAAGGTCCCGCTCGGGGTTGCGGGAGTCGGGCTGCATCTCTGCTTCGGAAACTACTCGGGCCGGGTGAAAACGGCGGCCGGCGAGACCCTCGAGATCGCAAATCTTACCGGCTGGGCCGAGGAGATGCGGGCCCGGTGGTAAGCGCCGATATCGTCCAGATCCGGGACCGGGGTGCCGCCCTGTTCCGCGAGGTGATCGTCGGGTCCGTTGTCCGGATCGGAATTTCGTCTGTCGCGGGCGGGGCCATTCTCGCCGCTGCTGCCGCCGCGTGCTGGTATTTCCGCTGGATCGCCGGAGATGCCGGAATGTTCTGGGAGTGGGTCGCGGGTCCTCTCGTTTTCGTTTTTTCTTCCTTCATCGGGTTCGCCGCAGGATTTGCCCATGGCCTGACGTCCGCGATTTCCGCCCAGGTGGAGCGGCTCCGGGCGGCGATTGTGGAAGTGCTGGAACCCCTCGTCCGGGGCGCTGCCGACCGGCTTGTGCCCGACTCCGGCGGGCTGACCGTGGCGGAATTCGAGGAGCGCTGGCACGGCCTTGTGCACCGTTCGGTCGAATCCTCCGGAAGCGGGATCTCCGGCAAGGCCTACCGTGCCGCCGTCACCTATGCCGGAGACCGGATCGCCGGAGATTTTATCTCGGAGCTGAAAGCCACGGGCGAAAACCGGATCACCGGGGCGGTGGCGGAGAAATACCTGCTGGCCCGGATCTCCCGGTTCGGGGCAGGGGTCATCCTCGCCCGGTTCGAGATGGTCCGGAACGCGCTCGCGCTGGCGGCCGGAGGGCTTGCGGCGGGGATGGCTGCTGCTGCCGCCTTTTGAACGGGTGGCGGCCGGACGGAACACCCGGCTACGCTAAGGGTGCAACACGAGGAAGGAAGGACCGATCATGGATATCCACGGATTTTTCAGGGGGCGTCAGGTCAGCCTCAAGGAACTCTCGGACTGGCTGAACGGGCTTTCACCGAAGGAACGCCGGCAGCAGGCGACCTCGCTCACCGCGAAGGAGCAGTCGGCCCTGTGGGATGCCTCGAAGGGTTTCCGGCCGGTCACGATGCGGGATTTCGTTCCGGAGGGCACGCCGCCCCTGCGTGAGGTGATCCACTACGGGCGTAACTCGCTGCCCGTCTTTTCCCATTTCCAGAAGCGGTTCTGCCTGCCGGATAATTCCTCGCTCCGCGAACTGTGGGGGTACAACCACCAGACGATGGCCCCCGTGACGGGGCCGGGCTACTTCGTGGCCCGGGACGAAAAAGACGGCGAGGTGATCATCGACTACCTGAAAGTCCCGCCGCGCCACCCCGCCGGCTGGCCGGAGATCCTGCCGAACTCGGCACGGCTCTCCCGGTTCGTCTACTACCTCACGCAGGATTTCATGCGCGGCGTGTCGGACCATGTGACGATCGGCCGCGCCACCCGCAAGGGCAAGGACATGGATAACTGGTTCGTGCTCTGCCGCGAGGGCTGAACGGCTCAGACACCGCGGTCCCGGTCCGGCCAGAGATACTTGTGGAGCTGCACCTGGATTCGGCCGGGCAGCCGGTCCTCGAGCACCCATCCGGCAAGCTCCCCCGTCTCCAGCTCGCCATGGACGGCCGAGTAGAGAATCCCGCAGATCTCGCCGAGCTTCCGTGAGCGCACCTGCTCACGGGCCCACTCGTAATCCTCGCGCCCCGCAATCACGAACTTGATCTCGTCGTGGCTGTGGAGGAGGTCGAGGTTCGAATAGAGGTTCTGGCCGCTCTCGTTCGAGCCGGGGCATTTGAGGTCCACGATCTTGCGGACTTCAGGCGGCACATCCGCAATCGTATGCGCTCCGCCCGTCTCCAGCATCACCTCGTAACCTTCCTGGAGGAGCGCCTTGAGCAGCGGTACGCAGCCGCCCTGGGCGAGCGGTTCTCCGCCCGTGACTTCGACCAGTTTCGTGCCGAACTTCTTCACTTCGTCCAGCACCTCGTCGAAGCTCATGGGCGTTCCGCCCGTAAACGCATAGGCGGTATCGCACCAGCGGCACCGGAGCGGGCATCCCGTGAGCCGCACGAAGACGCACGGCCGCCCCGCCTGGGACGATTCGCCCTGGATGGAGTGGAAGATCTCGGTGACGGTCAGGTCGGACATTTCAGTTCCGGCCGCGGGATGGCGCCTGCTCGGCGATGGGCCAGGAGCGGCCTCCCACGGTCAGGCGCAATTGATCGTCCACCCAGCGGGAGAGTTCAAGCTGGGGGCCCTTCAGGAATTTCGCCGTCTGGCCGCTCCGCAGCCGGCAGTAGAGGGCCCCGTTCGGGGCCGAAACGAGCGTCGAGGGGTCCAGGGGCTCGGAAAGTCCCGAAGCCAGCATCAGTTCCACGGCGGCAAGCAGCCCGTCCGGAGCTACGGCCCGGACCGTTTCGACGAACTGCGGGGCGTCTTCCACCACCGCGCGGCAGCGCTCACCCTCACACTCGAAGGACCAGCTTCCGTCCGGCGCCTGCTCGAGCCAGCGGAAGAAACTTCGGGCGAGTTCCGGGTCCGTGACCGGATTCCGGCCATAGTGCCATTTTCCGGCAGCATCCAGCCGGTAGACATAAAGACGCTTTTTGTGGTCCTTCGGGGCCATTCCGGTTCAAGCGTGGGGTCCCCGGGGGGGCCGCGCAAGAGGGGGTAGCCTCCGGCCGGAAAACCGTTAGAATAGGGAGAGTTACCTTTAGTCAGACCTGCCGTTTCCGGGCATTTCCGGACGGATCCGATTTCGAGAGAGGCCGATATGAACCCGTTGATGAAACACATTCAGTTAATCGCCCTGACGGCAGTGTCAGCCGTCCTTGTTTCGGGCTGCGCCGGAAAACCGATGCCGGGCACCCCGGAGTTCAAGGAGCGGGTAAAGGACGGCGACATCATCATCTGGGCGACACCGGTGGGCAGCAAGGGGCTGAATCTCATCACGGCGGCCGGTGCGGCGAAAGCCTCGATCGAAGGCGGGTGGGAGATCATCACCGACGTGGAGAAGTTCCCCGAGTTCGTTTTCCGGTTCAAGGAAGCAAAGGTTCTCGAGGTCCGTAACCCCAAAAAGCCGATGGAGAACCGGCTGGTCAAGTTTTACCTGGACGCTCCTTGGCCGTTCGCCAATCTCGACCTGAAAATCGAATACATCTGCAACGAGGACACTTATTCCTGCGATCTGCGAGCGGTGGAAGGCAACGTCGTCGAGATGTGGGGCGGCCTCAGGCTCGAGGACTGGGGAGACGGCTACACTTACGTTCTCTTTCAGACGTTTGCCGACTTCGGATACGATAACGTGCCGTCGAGGGCCATCAATGAAACGGCCGAACTGGTGATCCGGACCTGGGCGGATAATATCAAGGAGCGTGCTCTTCAGGAACCGTGGGTGAACAAGCCCAAGCGCCAGAAGAAGCTCATGCAGCCGGGCGATGTCCAGACCGAAGGCCTCGAAGACCTGATGCACTGAGATAGCGTCCGGGTGAAGCTGGACCTCTGGCGCGCGCACCGATAACCTTCGGTCAGCCGTGGCCGTAAAACCCAAAAAACCGCTCCGCACCCCGGGCGTGAAGTCTGCCGTGAAAAAACCGGCGGCAAAGGCTCGGCCTGCGAAGACCGCCGGAAAGGTTTCGCCCCGGGCACCGGGAAAACCACGGAAACCGGTTCCCGTGAAAGCCGCTGCCGGTGCACCCGTTGCCGGGAAACCGCCGTCGGCGAAGAACCTGCCCTCACGGCCCGCTCCGAAGCCCCCGCAGGCCGCGGAGCCGGACGGTGCAGGGGCGGACGAAGCCGGTCTCGACGGCGAGAGCCTCGACGGTCTGGAAACCGAAGCGGCAGCCGCGGGGGCCGCGCTCCCGGTGCCGGCGGCCGAGCCGGTTCCACGGAGCGACGTCCTCACGACGGCGCTGTCGGCCTACATGCGGGAAGTGGAGCGCTACCCGATCCTCTCCCGCGAAGAGGAGCACGAGGTCGCCGCGAAGTTCCGCGAGACCCAGGACCCCGAACTCGCCAAGAAGCTCATCACCTCGAACCTCAAGCTCGTCGTCAAGATCGCGTGGGAGTACCACAACGCCTACAAGAACATCCTCGACCTCGTGCAGGAGGGGAATATCGGCCTCATGATGGCCGTGAAGAATTTCGATCCGGGGCAGGGAGTACGTCTCTCTTCGTACGCCCAGTACTGGATCCGGGCGTACATCCTGCGTTACCTCGTGAACTCGTACCATCTCGTGAAGCTCGGCACGACGCAGGCGCAGCGCAAGCTGTTTTTCAACCTGCGCAAGGAGAAAGCGGCGCTGGAGCGCGAGGGGTTCGTCCCCACGGCGAAGCTGCTCGCCGAACGGCTCGACGTGAAGGAGAGCGAAGTGGTCGAGATGGACCAGCGGCTCTCGCAGGGCGAGGTGTCGCTGGACGCGCCCGTGGGACCGGACACGGAGCTCTCCCTGGGGGACACGATCTCGAGCGACGAGCGGGCGTTCGACGACCGGCTCGCCGACCGGGAACGCATGGACCGGTTCCGGGCGGCCATGAACGCCTACCGGACGACGCTCGAGGAGCGCGATGCGCTCATTTTCGACAGGCGCCTCGACACCGAGAACCCGGTGACGCTGCAGGAGATCGGAGACCAGTTCGGCGTCTCCAAGGAGCGGGCCCGCCAGCTCGAAGAGCGGATCAAGCTGAATTTCAAGAAATTCCTGGACCAGAACAAGGACAAGTACGCGATCTGACGCCTAGCGCGCCTTCCCCTTCACCACGTCGTCCGCGCCGTCGGGGCCGGGCCGGGCGGCGGGATCGAAGCCGGGGATCTTCACCTTCCCCTTCTGGCGACGGGCCGTCACGACGGTCTTGATGTTCCCCCGGACGTTGAAGTCGCCCGTCACCTCGATGAACACGGGTCCGAGCAGCCTGTCCAGGTCTTCCAGAATCCGGTTCGTCACCGCCTCGTGGAACGCACCCTCGTTCCGGTAGCTGTTGATGTACAGCTTGAGGGCCTTCAGCTCCACGCACCACCGGTCCGGAACGTAGCGGATATGAATCGTCGCGAAATCGGGAAAACCTGACTTCGGACAGAGACAGGTGAACTCCGGGCAGGTAAACCGGATCTCGTAATGGGCTCTTGAAGGGTTCGGGAACCGCTCGAGGGCGTGGAGAGTGGATGCCTTTTTCATGATTCTTTGCCCCTTTAAGCCCGTCCTTGGCACAATTTCGTCACAGGCAGTAGCCTAGGATACCCGTGATGGTCCGGGAAGGAGAAGCTCCAGTGAAGTCCGCAGAGGCCGCGCAGCCGGAGACGGCCGACCTCACCAGTCCGTCCAGCTACATCAACCGGGAACTGTCCTGGCTTGAGTTCAATGCGCGCGTCCTCGAGGAGGCGCAGGACCCGTCGGTTCCGATGCTCGACCGCCTGAAGTTCCTCGGCATCATGAGCTCGAACTTCGACGAGTTCTTCCAGATCCGGGTGGGCGGCCTCAAGGAGCAGATGCACGCCGGCGTCGAGGAGCGGAACGCCGACGGCCTTTCGCCGCAGGAGCAGCTCCGGCGCATCTCCGCGCGGACTCACGAGATCGTCGCGGCCCAGTATGCCTGCTTCCGCGAGCAGGTGCTGCCGGAGATCGAGAAAGCCGGCATCGTCATCCGCAAGGTGCGGGATCTCGACGGCGTACAGAAGGCGTTCATCGACACCTATTTCACCGAGTTCGTTTTTCCCGTGCTGACACCGCTCGCCGTCGATCCGGCGCACCCGTTCCCGCACATCCTGAACAAGTCGATGAACGTGGCGGTGACGCTGCGCGGGGCGGGGCAGGCGCGCCGCCATGACCTCTCGCTCGCCATCGTCCAGGTGCCGGCCGTGCTGGACCGGTTCGTGAAACTGCCCGACGAGACCCCGGGCCGCACCGAGTTCGCGCTGCTGGGCGACATCATTGCCACCAAGGTCCCGGCGCTGTTCCCCGGCCTGAAAGTGGTCCACACGTTCTCGTTCCGCGTCACCCGGAACGCCGACCTCGACGTGGACGAGGACGAGGCGGACGACCTGCTCACGGCCATCGAGCAGGAGCTCCGGGCGAGAAACCGCGGCGAAGCCGTCCGGCTCGAGCACCATGCCGACGCCGACGCCGCCACGCTCGAACGGCTCCGGCTCGCCCTCAAGCTGGACCCCGAGGACTGTTATACGATCCAGGGGCCGCTCCAGCTCAACGATTTCATGGCCCTCTACGGCCTTGAGGCCGGGGCGAGTCTCCGGGAGACGCCCTATACGCCGCAGGTTCCGGCGGCCCTCAGGGACGTCGAATCGATCTTCACCGCGATCCAGAAGCAGGACATCCTGGTCCACCATCCGTACGAATCGTTCACCTGCGTCGCCGATTTCATCCGGCAGGCGGCGGCCGATCCGAACGTGCTCGCCATCAAGCAGACCCTCTACCGCGCAGGCACGGACAGCCCCATCGTCGCGGCGCTCCAGCGGGCCGCCGAAAACGGAAAGCAGGTGACGGCGCTCGTCGAGCTCCGGGCGAGGTTCGACGAGCAGGCGAACATCAAATGGGCTCGGGCGCTCGAAAAGGCGGGCGTCCACGTCGTCTACGGCCTCATCGGTCTCAAGACCCACTGCAAGGTGGCGCTCGTCGTCCGCCGCGAGGGGACGCAGATCCGCCGGTACGTGCACCTCGGCACGGGCAACTACAATCCGTCCACGGCCCGGCTCTACGGCGACGTGGGGCTGTTCACCTGCAAGGAACCCTTCGGCGCCGACGCCACGGCGCTGTTCAACCTGCTCACGGGTTACGGCCGGGCGCCCTCCTGGCACCGCCTCAGCGTCGCCCCGGTGGGGCTCAGGGAACGGGTGATCGAGCTGATCGACCGCGAGACGCAGAACGCCGCGGCCGGCAGAAGCGCCCGGATCATCGCCAAGATGAACTCCCTCGTGGACCCGCAGGTGATCCAGGCGCTCTACCGGGCATCCAAAGCCGGCGTCAGCGTCGATCTCGTGATCCGCGGAATCTGCTGCTTAAGGCCCGGCGTTCCGGGGCTTTCGGACAACATCCGGGTCCGGAGCATCGTGGACCGGTTCCTGGAGCACAGCCGGATCTTCTATTTCGAGGCGGGCGGGGCCGGCGAGGTCTACTGCTCGAGCGCCGACTGGATGCCGAGGAACTTCGTCCGCCGCGTCGAGGCCATGTTCCCCATCGAGGACCGGCCCCTGAGAGACCGGATGGTGGAGGAAATCCTCAAGACCATGCTCGGCGACAATGTGAAGGCCCGGCTCCTCCAGCCGGACGGCTCCTGGGTCCGCGTGCGGCGCGGCCCGGACGAGCCCGAACGCCGCTCCCAGTTCCAGTTCATGGAACTGGCCCGCAGCGCGACCACGAGCGGAAAGACGATTCCGTTCGAGGTCCGGCCGGTCGAAAAGCAGTAATTAAAAGGCGTCTGTTTCAGCCCGCGAGTGCGGTGCGGAGCGAGCGGTGCGGCTCGGGCGAAGTGCCGCCGTTCTCGGCCGGGAACAGCCGGGAGATGACGCGAACGAGCTCGAAGTAGCGGAGCGGTTTCGTGAGGTAATCGTTGGCCCCGGCGAGCCGGGCCTTTTCGCGGTACTCGGTGCCGGCGAAGGTCGTGAGCATGACCACCGGCAGCGATTCCTTCGGATCGTTCCTGCGCACCAGCTCGCAGAGCTGGATTCCGTTCATGTTGGGCATCGAGAGGTCGGTGATGACCAGCTGGAAAGGAGCCGAGGCGCTCCGGGCGGCGTTCACCTTCTGGAGCGCGTCGAGACCGTCATTGGCGGTTTCCACGTCGCACGGGGAGATCTTGTGGAGCCAGAGCGTGAGGAGCTGCCTCACCACGCTGGAATCGTCCACCACCAGGATCTTGAGCTTCGTCCGGCGGATCACAGCTTGTCTACCCTCAAACATCCGGAGTGACGTGGAACTCCGGACCCATTTGGCCATTTTAATTTACTTCTTCGTTTTTGGGTAGTGGGCTTGTGAAGACCGGCTAGCGCGATGCGTCAGAAAACGGTGCTTAAATCACAAACGCTGCCTTTTGGCGTTCCGGGCCGATGAAGGCCCTTCAGGCCGGGTATTGAGATTCCGAAGACAGCATCGGGATATTGGAGCATCTCTGTTGGCTCAAACAGAAACCCCCGCCGGTGAGGGCGGGGGTTTCTGTGCGTGAAGCACCGGGAGCAGCCGGGATCAGTCGATCCGGATGTCGGGCATCATGCGGCGGCTGATGATGAGCCGCTGGATCTGGCCGGTGCCTTCGAAGATGTCGTACACCTGCACATCGCGGAACGCCTTCTCCACGAGGAGTTCTTCCTCGCAGCCCGAGCCGCGGATGAGGTCGAGGCAGTCACGGGTGACTTCCTTGCCCACCTTGGCCGCGTACGCCTTGCAGGCGGAGGCTTCCTTGGTGTTCGGCAGGTCGAGGTCGGCCATCCAGGTGGCGTGCAGCGTGAGCGCGCGCGAGGCGAGGAGCTTGCGCTCCATCACCGCGAGCTTCTCCTTGATGGCGCCGTAACGCGGGATCGGCCGGTTGATCTCGTAGTTCTTCTTGATGAACTCGGTCGTGATCTCCAGCGCGCCCCTGCCGATGCCGGTCGCCATGGCAGCCACCAGCGGACGGGTCGTGTCGAAGGTCTTCATCGCGGTCTGGAAGCCGCCCTTGGCCAGCTTCTCGTACCGTTCCTCGCCGCCCAGCAGGTTGTCCTTGTGGATACGGCATTCCTCGAAGCCGAGCATCGCCGTCTCCGAGGCGCGCAGGCCGAGCTTCTTCTCGATCTTGAGGACCGTGAAGCCCGGCGTGCCCTTCTCGACGATAAAGGCGCGGTGGCCGGCGCGGCCCTGCGTCTTGTCGAGCGTCGCGAAGACGATCGTCCAGTCGGCCCGGCCGCCGTTCGTGATGAAGCACTTCGTGCCGTTCAGGACGTAGTAGTCGCCGTCCTTCCGGCAGGTGGTCGAGATGTTCGCCACGTCGGAGCCGGCCCCCGGCTCCGTGAGACCGTAGGCGCCCCAGTGGGCGTCGACCTTGTCCTTGAAGATGCCGAAGTACTTGGCCTGCTGCTCGGGCGTGCCGGAAGAGCGCAGCGGCGGTCCGCCGAGGCCCGGGCCCGGGAGCGCCAGCATGAGGCTTGCGTCGCCGGCGGCCAGTTCCTCGGCGCCGATGGCGGCCATGCGGTTGCCCTGCTTGGGGGCCTTCTTGCCGTCCTTTTCAGGGCTTGCGCCGATCCCCTCGCCGTCGCCGCCGAGGGTCTCGGGCACGGCGCCGCCGCCCAGGCCCATCGCCCCGACCATCTTGAGGAACTTCGTGTCATGCACGTGGTTCCGGTCGGACTTGAGCGCCTGCGGGCGGAGCTGGGCCTTGGCGAACATGCGGACCATGTCGCGGAGCTGAAGCTGTGCTTTATCCAGTTCGAAATCGATAGGCATGTTGGGTGACTCCTTGAGTAAGGTCCGTGCCTTACTTCGCCGCCTTGGGGGCGAAGATGAGTTCCGCCGAGGCCGAATCGTTCATGCCGATCGAGCCGAGGAGGACGCTGAGCTGGCGCGCGTCGCGGAGCCATTTCTCAGCCGGGTAATCGTCGATGAAGCCGGCGCCGCCGAGCACCTGCACGCAGTCGTTGGCCGCGCGCACGGCGATGTCGGAGGCGTGGGCGAGCGCCTGGAGCGCCTTCAGCCGGGCGTCCTTGCCCTTGTCGTGAAGGACGGCGGCTTCCCAGACCAGCCAGCGGGCGGAATTCGTCTCCGTGTACATGTCGGCGATCATGAAGGCCACCGACTGGAACTGGCCGATCATCTTGCCGAAGGCCGGCCGTTCCTGTGCGTACTGGGCGGAGTATTCCGTCGAGGCCTGGGCGATGCCCACGAGACGGGCAGCGGTCAGGATGCGGATGCGCGTGAGCGCCTTGTCGATGTCCGTCCCGGCGAGCGGGACGCCCTTCACGTTCGCGAAGGTGACCTTGTTGCACTCGACCGTGCGCAGACCGCATTTCTCGGCGGCCGGGCCCACGGTGACGCCGGGGGCGCCCGCTTCCACCACGAAGGCGCGCAGGTCGCTGGTGTCTTCCGCCGCGCCGGTCTTGGCGATCACGACGAACAGCTTGGCTTCCTTCGCTCCGTAGACCCACAGCTTCTCGCCGTTCAGGACGCCGTCCTTGGCGGTGGTCTTCATGTTGCCGAAGGTGTCGTCGTCGATCGTCTTCTCGCTGATGGCGAGGGCGATGCGGCACGACGCGGTGCCGATGGTCGAAAGGTAGGTCTTCTTCTGCTCCGGCGAGCCCAGCTCCAGGATCACCTGGGCTCCGAGGCCCGGGCCGTCCAGGCCGAGCGCGAGGCCCGAGTCGCCCCAGGCGATCTCTTCCTCGACGATGGCGCGGGTGATGGTGCCCTGCGCGAGGCCGCCCAGGTCTTCCGGGAAGTCGATGAGCGGGAAGCCGTTCTCCACATAGTCGTTCCGGATCTTGTCGGGAATCGACTTGTGCATCTCGCATTCGCGGTAGACGTATTCCTTTTCGCCCTTGCCGCGGATGCGGTCGACGGCGAACTTGCGGGCCGTCTCCTGCATCTGCTTCTGTTCGTCGGTGAGTTCGAAGCTGATCACGTTGGACCTCCAGTGGTGGTGCCCGTTCTGCCCGTGCAGGCAGATTCGGACCCGGTTGTTTCGAAGGGGATGGCCCAAGGGTGGAGAGTACCGCCAGGGACTGCTGTCTCTCGCCCAAAGCCCGCCCCGTCAAAAGGCGAGAGCGGATTTACCCCTCTTGGCGGAAAGCGTCAAACCCGCGTGTTTCTAAGGGGTTTGGGCTCGTCGAACATGACCGAACGATTGTTCGGTGAACTGTCGCTCGGTCTGATTCGCCTCTAAAACCCTCGCTTTGCCGGATTTCCTTGAACGGTCGTTCGGCGAGCTTTTGGGGACACCGGGAAAAATTTTTAAGGGGGGCAGCTTCAGCGGATGCAAATGATTGCCGCCACCTTCACGAAGCTCTCGATGCGCGCCCGCCCGCTCGAACCGGTGACGAACTCATCGACCGCTTTCCGGCAGCCCTCGAAGTAGTGGTAGTCGTCCACCTGGATAAAACCGCCCGGCGGGATTTTCGGAAGCAGCGTTGTCAGCGAATAAAACGTCGGCTCGTACCAGTCCACATCGACATGGGCGAGCGCCACCTGCCGGATTCCGGCAGGCTCCAGCGTTTCCTCGATCCAGCCGGGGTGAATCGACACCCAGCGGCCGTCGAAGGCGTCCAGCGAGCGGCAGGCCTTTTTCACGTCGTCCATCGAGGCGACCATCGTGCCGCCCCACTCCTCCACGAGCGTGCGGTCCGGAGCGGAGGGGTCTTTGGTCGTTTTCGGGTGGCCCTGAAACGAATCGAACAGGTGGACGTGCCGGTTCCAGCCGTCCTCCTTCACGCGGTTGCACAGAAGAGCGGCGCTTCCGCCCCGGCAGGTGCCGATCTCCACGAAGTCGCCGGGCACTTCCTTCACCCGCCCGGCCAGCTCGAGCAGCGAGTTCAGCCGCTCGGGCCCGAGCATCGTGAACGGTGCGACCCGGTGGAACAGGGCGTCCCGCTCCGGCGGCCAGGCCGGCCCCCTGCCGAGTAGCCGCTTGATGGTTTCCTTGAACGGCACGGCCGTTTCATACCTCATTTCCGGAGCCGGGAAAACGCGGGTTGAAGCAGGCCGGAGTTCAGGTCATTATTCAGAGCTGAATAAGGAGCTGGATATGGCCCGGAATATCGACATCTCGGAAGACCTCGTCCCCATCGGGGAGTTCAAGACCCGGCCCGCGAAATACCTGAAGCAGCTCGCCGAGACGGGCCGCCCGGTCGTCGTCACCCGCCACGGCCGCGCCGCCGGGGTGTTCCTCTCCCCCGCCGACTACGAGCGCCTCACCGGGCGGGAGCGTGCTCTTGCTGCGATCGACCGGGGAATCCGCGAAGCGGACGAAGGGAAGCTGGTTTCCCATGCGGAAGCGAAGGAAAGGCTTTTGAAGAAATATGTCCTACAGGAAGAAAGCGGCGATCGAGTGGACACCCGGAGCCCTGTCCGATCTCGAAAGCATCGCCGCCCATATAGCCGCTGACAGTCCGCCGGCGGCGGCCCGGCTGGTTGAAGCCCTTGTGGCCCAGCTCGAGTTTTTTCCCGAATCGGGCGCGGAGGTTCCGGAAAAGCCCGGTATCGGTCTCCGCCAGCTGGTCGAGGGCAGCTACCGGATCGTGTACCGGCACGGCTCCGGGACGGTGCAAATTCTGGCAGTTATTCACGGCAGACGGGACGCGGGTCCGCTGATCGGTTCCGGCTAGACCAGAATCTCGCCCACGAGATCGTAGACGTCCGCGCCGGTGATCTTCACGGGAACGATCCTCCCGGTGAAACGGTTCCGGTCGATATCCTGGATCTGTTCCCCGTATTCCTGGCTCTGAACCCCGGCGACATGGACGGAGCCGTCGATATCGGGAGCCATGCCTTCGGTGCGCCCGGAGAGCAGGTGCTCGCTTTCCGGGTGCGGCCCCTCGACGAGCACGTTCAGGGTCTTTCCGACGAGCGCCTTCGAGCGGTCCCGGGCGATGCGCTGCTGGACGCGCATGAGCCGGGCGAGACGCTTCTTCTTAACGCCCTCGGCCACCTGGCCGTCCATCTGCCCGGCGGGCGTGTTGTCTTCCTTCGAATAGGCGAACGCCCCCATGCGGTCGAACTCGTACTCCTCGACGAAATCGACGAGCTTCTCGAACTGCTCGTCCGTCTCCCCCGGAAACCCGGTGATGAACGTCGTTCGGAGCACGAGGCCCGGGATGTCGTGCCGGAGCCGGGTCATGAGGTCCCGGATCACCTTCTCGCGGGTGTTGCGGCGCATGTGCTTCAGCACGGTGTCGTCGGCGTGCTGAATAGGCATGTCGAGGTACTTGACGATCTTCTTTTCGGAGCCGAGCAGGTCCACCAGTTCCGGCGTGAACTTGTCCGGGTAGTTGTACATGAGCCGGATCCACTCGATGCCGTCCACCTGCACGAGCTCGCGCAGGAGTTCCGCCAGTTTCGGGCGTCCGGGCAGGTCCTCGCCGTAGGAGGTGAGGTCCTGTGCGATCAGGTTGATCTCGCGGCAGCCTTCGCTCCCGAGTCTCGCGGCCTCGGCGAGGATGTCCTTCAGGGGCCTTGAGCGCTGCGCGCCCCGGAGCTGCGGGATGATGCAGAAGGAGCAGGTGCGGTTGCAGCCCTCGGCGATCTTGAGGAAGCTCGTGTAGGCAGGGCCGGACCGCTCGCGCTGCGAGAACGCCTCGAACGTCGCCTCGGGGTCGCCCACCGGCGGCAGCGAAAGCTCCCCGCCGTAGAGATCGTCGATCACGTCGGCGATCTTCGCGAACTCGCCCGTGCCCAGGAACCGGTCCACCTCGGGCAGGGCCTCGTGCATGTTCTCGCCGCGGAAGTTCTGCGGCAGGCAGCCGGTGACGACGAGCTTCTCGCACGCGCCGCCGGTCTTCATCTTCGAGAGACCCAGGATCGTGTCGAGGCTCTCCTGCTTGGCGGACGAGATGAAGCTGCACGTATTGACGACGATGATGTGCGCCTCGTCCTCCGAGCGTGCGACCTCGAAGCCGCGCCTGCGGAGCAGGCCGAGCATCACCTCGGAATCGACGAGGTTCTTCGGACAGCCGAGGCTCTGAAGAAAGATCTTCTTCGGCCCGAGGCCCGCTGACTGGGAAACTGAAGACACCGGAATCACCCGCCGGCCACCACGGCCGCGCGGGGATTATGGGCATTAAACCGCCGAAGGCAACCGGTCAGTGCAGGTTGTGCCGGTTCTTGTCCGGCAGGGGCTCCGGGCCGGGCAGCTCAAGCCCGTCGTCCGTGACGCCCGTTTCGGGTTCGTAGGAATCGAGGTCGAACGGCCGGGCGGATGCCTCTGCCGGTTCCACCCGGTCGTGGACCAGAAGGTGGCGGCCCAGCGCGACCACTTTCGCGCAGGGACGCCCGGATTCTTCCAGTTCCGCGTCCGCCACGCAGAAGCGGCAGACCGCGACGAGGGTTTCCCGCCGGGCGGACCCCTCCCGGCGGTTCCAGAGCGTCAGGTTCAGTTCGGCGTAATCGTCCGTATCGCGGATCTCGCGTCCGCAGACGGCGCAGTTCGAGCAGATCAAGGCGGCACACTCCCCGTCGTACCGGCCACGCCCCCTCAGGCACGGAACGACTATAGCCGGTTTTTAGACGGAGTGTGTGACAAGTAGCGGCACACCCCGGTCAGATTTCCTTGACCAGCTTCCGGCGCTCGCGCCGCCACTGGCGCCCCCACAGGCCCCGCTCCGACCGGTAGCCGAAGCCGAGCACCATTGGGATGTCCCACTTGCTGCCCGTGACCCCGGCGATCTTCGCGACGCGGATGGCGTCCATGCCCTCCATCGGGCAGGAATCGAACCCCTTGGCCACGGCGGCGAGCATGACGTTCTCGCAGGCGAGGGCGGCGCTTTTCACCGCCCAGACGCGCATGTCCGTGTCCGACATGGGCGCCCGCGGCATGGGGCGCAGGAGGCCCGTGGCCGTCACCGTCGCCTTGCGGACGGCGCCGTAGAGGCCGAGCGGCCCCTGGTTGTACATGGTCTGCGCGAGCCGTTCGTAATAGAGCATCACGGGCTTGGGAATTCCCTGCTCGCCCCGGAGCCACTCGGCGTATTCCTTGCGGCAGTCGTCCCACTGGTCCCAGCGGGCGACGCAGATCACGAGCTCCTGCGCCGTCTTCGCCGCGTTCTGGGAGAGGCACGCCTCCACCAGCTTTTTCTTCTTCTCCGGCGAGCGCACCCAGTAGAACTCGAACGGCTGGAGGTTCGAGCTGTTCGGCGCGAGCACGCCCATGTCGAGAATGTCGTTCATGTCCTTCTCGGCGATGGGGCGGTCCGAATACTTGCGGACGCTGCGGCGTCTGCGGGTGATCTCCTCGAATTCGGCCCAGTGGCCCTCGTAGTTGAGGTCGAGCAGTTTTCCGTCGGCGGGTGAAGCGGGCATTGGGTGGCACCTTCCTCCCCAGGAGCGGGGTGGCGGGATGCTAACCCGGAAATTGACTCGCGAGTCAATTTTTATTTTCGGAATGCTCAGGCGGGCCGGAGGGGGGTCACGTTCGGCCGGGACCGGTCGTTCCGGTAGAGCCGGTGGCCGGAAGGCCCCAGTTCCAGCACGAAATCCGCCCGGCGCAGGATCCTCGGGTTGTGGGTGACGGTGACGAGGGTCCGCCGCCCGGCGGTCTCCGCCAGCAGTTCGATCACCTCCAGCTCGTTCGCCGGGTCCAGGAACACGCCCGGCTCGTCAAGCACCGCCACCGGCGCATCCGAGACGAGCAGCCGGGCGAGAGAGAGCCGTTCCTTCTCGCCGCCCGAAAAATGGGACGGCCGGAGCTCCACGTCGAGGCCGATCTCGTCCACCCGGCGCGAGAGCCCCATCCGTTCCACCGCCTGCCGGATGGCGGCCTCGGAGACGCCGGGGCTCGCGAGCTGGAAGTTCTCCCGCAGCGTGAAGCCGAGGACGAGCGGCTCCTGCGTGAGCAGGAAAAAGAGCCGCCGCCGCTCGGAGGCCGGTATGCGGTTCAGGTTGAACCCTCCGAGCCGGATCCTGCTGTCGGGAATCGTGAGCGAGCCGAGAAGCGCCCGGATCAGGGTGGTCTTGCCGCAGCCCGACGGCCCGGTGACGGCGAGCCAGGTGCCCGGCTGGATTTCGAGCGAGAGGTCCCGGATCAGTTCGCGGCCGCCGGGGTAGCCGTACGACAGCCGGTCGATGGAGATGACCGGCGCGGCGCTGAAGCCGGCCGGGGGGAACGCCCCGGAGAGAGTGCCCGCAGGTTCCTCGGCGAGGCGCGAGAGCAGCGAGAGCCCTGCATACGCGTTCGCGCCCCCCGCGAGCATCTGCGTCACCGCGCCGTAGAGAAAATACGCGGCGGGCAGGAGGCCGAGGCTCTCGGCGGAGGCGAGCCCCTCGCGGCTCAGGAGCCACACGGCGAGCAGGAAAATCCCGGTCTTGAGCCCTTCGGAGAGGCCCGCGGCGAGGGAACCCAGTTCCTGGATCCGCTCCGAGCGGCGTTCGATCTCGCGGGCCCTAGCCGCGACAATCTCGTAGATCTTGCCGGAACCCTCGGCGGCCTGGAGCAGCTCGATGCCGCGACCGAGCTCGACGGCCGCCCCCGAGAGGGCCGCCTCGCTCCGGCTCCGCTTCTCGGCCCGGCGGGCGAGCATGCGTCCGAGGCTCCAGGTGAGGGCGGCGGCGAGCGGGACCAGCGTGAGCGCGAGGAGGGCGAGTGCCGAGCCGCCCCGGCTCACGAGGAACACCGCCAGCGCGGCGGTGGCGGCGGGGCCGCCCAGAACGAGCGCCGGAAGGCCGGCCGCGGCGGAGGCCGCCCGGGCGGAGTCGGCGAGGAGTTCCTGGACGAGCGCCCCGGCGCCCTCCGTCTGCCGGTCGAGCTTTTTCTCCAGCAGCCGGTCGATGGCGCGCCGCTGGAGATCGCGGGCGACGACATGCTCCAGCCGGAGCCGCGCCCTCGCCGAGAGGTGGCGTACGAACACCATCAGCGAGACGAGCAGGAGCACGAGGAGCGCCCCGGCGGAGAACCCGTCCGTGCGGGAGCCCATGAGGTCGGCCATGAGGGCGGCGAGCCCCGTGGCGGCGGCGGCCGACCAGAGCTCCATGACGGCGCTCGTTCCGGCTTCGCGGCGGTGGGCCCACAGGAGTGCGCGTGTGCGGGCGGCGGACCGGTTCATGGCGTTCATCCGGAAGGCGAGGGAGCTTCGGCCGGCGGTCAGCCCGCCACCAGCTCCCACTTTCCGTCCGCGCTGCGGGCGCGTCCCTCGCCCGCGAGCTTTTCGAGGTGGCCCTTCATCACCTGCGCGGCGAGGGGGCGGACCTTGGGGTCGATGGTGTTGGCGTAGACGGTGTCCACGAGTTCGGTGACGCCGAGCGCCGCCCGCGAGAGCGCCGTGACGATCTGCCGTTCGCGCATCATGCGGTGCTCGTAATACTCGTCGATCTTCGCGTCGGGAGCCGTGACGAGGGGTCCGTGGCCGCCCCGGATCTCCTTGAGGCCCAGTTTCCGGATCTTCTCCAGCGACTTCATGTATTCGGCGATGGAGCCGTGCGGCGGACCGACCCAGGAGGTGCCCTCGCCGATCACATGGTCGCCGGTGAACAGGACCCGCGATTCTTCCAGGAGGAAGCAGGTGTGTCCCATCGTGTGGCCGGGGGTGCCGACGGCGGTGACGGAGATCCCCGCGCCTGTCCCGATCTCGAGCCCGTCCGAAAGTTCCCGGTCGATCTCGTCCTTTTTGATATAGCCGCCCACGTTCGTCTCGTAGGGGTGGGCCCACAGGGTCGCACCCGTCTCGCGCCGGATGCGCGAGGCCGATTCCGCGTGGTCCGGGTGGAAGTGGGTCACGAGAATGTCGGTGAGCGTGAGTCCCTTGAGATGTTCCGAGATCAGCGCGCGCGACTGTTCGTGGTCGTAGCAGCCGTCGATGAGGACGGCGTTCCTCCCCCGGACCAGCAGGTAGATGTTGTTCTTCTGCTCCGGCTTGAACGACGTGCGGTTTCCGTCGATGACCAGCGTGCGGACTTCGGCTTCCATCGTTTCCAGAATAGACCGTCCGGGGCCCCGCGGACAGCGGCTTGCACTCCCGAATGGGCAGGGCCAACCTAGGGGGATTATGGGCTTTTCCAAACGGATACCGGTGTCGTTCGGCGAATACCTCTACTGGGTGGGCCAGGCGGGCCGCCGCCTGCCCTCGCTGCTGAAAACCCTCCGGGGGAAAGACGGCGTGGACGGGCTGTTCCGCGAGGAGATCATGCTCGCCGTGACGAGCGTGAACGAGTGCCGCTACTGCGCGTTCATCCACTCGGGGCTCGCCGAGCTGGAAGGGGCGGAGCTCGAGGAGATCCACAAACTGCTCGACCCCACGTACGAGCCGGGCGAACCGCGGCTCGCCGCCGCCGTCCACTACGCGAGGGAATGCGCGCAGGCGGGCCGGCTTCCGCCAACGCCCGAAAGCCGCGAGGCCCTGAAAAAGTATTTCTCCCCCGCCGAGATCGACGAGATCGAGGCGTCCATCGCCGGGATCGAGCTCGGCAACCTGTCGGGCAACACGATCGACGCCATGGGGGCGCGCCTGTTCGGCGGCCGTTCGCTAGCGGAGGCCGGGCTCCTGCGGGAAACGGTCATCGCCGGAATCGGCGTCGCCGCGGGACTGCCCGCCCTCGCCATGGGCGCCGCCGCCAAAGGCGCCGCCCGGGTCCGTCAGCGGCGAATCGCGGGATAAATGATGCCGATGTATGACTGGCTGTTCGACACTTCAAATACTCCTAAGGCCAGTTGGTCCTCGGTTGCTGCCGCAATTCGTGATGCTCGCCGAGTGACTGGCCGTAACTGCGAGAGCGGAATTTTCGCAGACAAATTACCCGAGAATACCGATCCCGGAATGTGGTTAGGGGCGATTGGGTATATGGCCGTGATCGATCAGCTTGGGAAGATATTCTGTTGTAATTGGGCGCACTCGGACCTCGATAAATTTTGTGATGTAATTTGCCGGTTCGGGCCAAAACGGGTGTCTTCAGGCGACGCTCGGATTCTTTACAAGCTTCGCTGTGCTCTTGTGCATGACTATTCTTTGCTGGGGACTAAAGGCGACAAGAAAACTCCCGAATGCAAATTTTGCCTTTCGCAAGCGTCAGCTGGCGAAATTGTGAAATTCTACAAAAATACCAGCATCAACAACCAATATATTCCTGCCTACATCGTGAGCCTGCGACTATTCGGAAATCTTGTTGAGGACATATTTTTGGACATCAAAGGCCAAATTGTCTCGTCTAACCCACCCGCAATGGACCCTGATATCAAGGCAATGCTGGAGCAGCGTTACAAACTTTCGGTCGGTTCGTTGAAGGACAACTGTTAACGGTCTCTTCCCCGCTCGACACTTCGACGGCGCTAAGGGTGAGCGGTTTAAACGGTAGCCTACCTAAAGCTCTCAGTATTCTTTGCTCAGCCAGCCGTAGTGGATGATGTGCCAGAGGGCGGCGACGCCGTCCTTCCAGCCGATCTTCTTGCCTTCGTCGAAGGTGCGGCGGTTGTAGCTGATGGGGACTTCGTGGATGCGCACGCCCCGGCGCGCGAGCTTGGCCGTCACCTCGGGCTCGAAGCCGAAGCGGTTCGATTTCAGCGGGATCGACTGGATCAGCTCCCGGCGGAAGCACTTGTAGCAGGATTCCATGTCCGTGAGGTCGAGATCGTTCACGAGGTTGCCGAACGTCGTGATGAACCAGTTGACCAGGTAGTGCCAGAAGGGCGACTTGCCGCGCCAGCCGGTGGCGTAGCGGCTCCCGTAAACCACGTCGCAGAGGCCCGCCCTTAACGGTTCCACCAGCACGCCGTAGTCCGCCGGGTCGTACTCGAGGTCCGCGTCCTGGATGACGACGTAACTGCCCTTCGCCTCCTTGAACCCCCGCTGGAGCGCCGCCCCTTTCCCCATGTTGTGGGGCTGGAGGTACACCTGGACGCGCGGGTCCTTGAGCTCGGGGAGGAGTTCCCGGGTGCCGTCCGTGGAGCCGTCGTCCACGATGACGACCTCCATGTCGTAACCGGTCGAGAGCACCCGGTCGACGATGGACCGGATGGTCTCGCGCTCGTTGTAACACGGAATGACGACCGACAGTTCGGGCATGGATGCTCCGTTCCGTACTTCCCCGCCGGGGGGAAAACAACCGTGCCCTACGCCCCGAGCCGCCGGCGGAAATCCGCGATCGTGAGCTTGAGGCCCTCTTCGAGCGGCACCACCGGGGACCAGCCGAGCAGGGTCTCTGCGCGGGTGGTGTCGGGGCGCCGCTGCATCGGATCGTCCTTGGGGAGCGGCCTGTGTTCGATGCCGGATCCGGAGCCCGTGAGCGAGCGGATCAGTTCCGCGAACTCGGCGATGGTCTTCTCGAACGGCGTCCCGAGGTTCACCGGGCCCCTCGCGTCCGAGGCGGCGAGCCGGACGAGCCCCTCCACGAGATCGCTCACGTAGCAGAAGGACCGGGTCTGCCGGCCGTCGCCGTAGACGGTGAGCGGCTCCCCGCGAAGCGCCTGCCGGATGAAGTTCGGCACCACGCGGCCGTCGTCGAGCTGCATCCTGGGGCCGTAGGTGTTGAAGATCCGGGCGATGCGGACGTCCGTCTTCCGTTTGTTTTCATAGGCAACGCAGAGGGCCTCCCCGTAACGCTTGGCCTCGTCGTACATGGAGCGGGGCCCCACGGGGTTCACATGGCCCCAGTAGGTCTCGCGCTGCGGGTGCTCCTCGGGGTCGCCGTAAACCTCGCTCGTGGACGCCTGGAGGAACCTCGCCCCCTGCGCCGCGGCGAGTTCCAGCAGGTTTTCCGTCCCCGCCGAACCCACGCGGAGGGTTTCGAGGGCATGCGCCGCGTAGTGGACCGGGGACGCGGGCGAGGCGAGGTTGAAGACGAAATGGACGGGGCTTTTGACCGGCGGGAGCGGCCGCGTGACGTCGCACCGCAGGGTCATGAGGCGGCCGGTTTTCTCCGCGTCCGCGAGGTTCGCGAAATCCCCCGTGAGTCCGTTGTCCAGCACGGTGACATTGGCGCCGAGGGCGAGCAGCCGGTCCGCAAGGTGCGAACCGATGAACCCGGCGCCGCCCGCCACGACGGCGTGCCGGCCGCGGTAATGGCCGTCCAGGACGCTCACCCGCGGTGGCCTCCGACGCCGGCGTACCGGAAGCCGAGCTTCTCGATACGCGCGCGCCGGTAGAGGTTCCGGGCGTCCACGATGACGGGCTGGCGCATGAGCGACTTCATCCGGGCGAAGTCGGGCTCGCGGAACTCGTTCCACTCGGTGAGGACGACGAGGGCGTCGGCGTCCTTCAGTGCGTCGTAGGGTTTCTCCGTCAGCGTGACGAGTTTCGCCGTCTCGCCGAGGTTTTTCGCGCGGGCCTCGGGGTCGTAGGCCGTGACCCCGGCCCCCGCCCCGTGCAGCCCTTCGATCACCGTGAGCGAGGCCGAGTGGCGGCAGTCGTCGGTGCCCGCCTTGAAGGCGAGTCCCCAGACCGCCACCCGTTTTCCGGCGGCGGAGCCGCCGAGCGCCGCGATCGTCTTCTCGACCACGTAGCGCTTCTGCCGCTCGTTTACCCGGTGGGTCGCCTCCGCCAGTTCGAGCTCGATTCCCGCCGAGCGGCCCAGTTCCCGGTAGCCCAGCACGTCCTTCGGGAAGCACGAGCCGCCGTAACCGGGACCGGGGAAGAGAAATCCCTCGCCGATGCGCGGGTCGCTGCCGATGCCGCGCCGGACGGCGTTCACGTCCGCACCGGTCTTCTCGGTGAGAAGGGCGAGCTCGTTCACGAACGAGATGCGCATGGCGAGGTAGGCGTTCGCCGCATACTTGGACAGCTCGCTGCTCGCCGGGTCCATGCGCAGGATGGGCTTGTTCGTCCGGACGAACGGCGCGTAGAGCGCGTCGAACAGCTCGAACACCTCCGGGCTTTCCGCGCCGACGATGATCCGGTCGGGCTTGAGGAAATCGTTGACGGCCGTGCCTTCCTTGAGAAACTCGGGGTTCGAGGCGACCTGGAAGGGGACCTTCGCGGCTGTCCACTCGCGGAGTTTCGCCGTCGTGCCCACGGGGGCGGTGCTCTTCAGCGTGACGACGGTTCCGGGCGAGAGGTGGGGCCCGATGGACCTCGCCGCCTGCTCGATGTTCCGGGTGTCGCAGGAGCCGTTCTCGAGCGGGGGCGTCGAGACGCACAGGAAGACCACCTGCCGGTCCTTCGCCGCCGCGGCGGTGTCCGTGGTGAACGAGAGCCGCTCGCCCCGCCGGTTGCGCTGGATCAGGTGGCCGAGGCCCGCCTCGTAGATCGGGCATTCGTCCCGGTTCAGCGCGCCGATCTTCGCGGCGTCGATGTCGGCGACGGCGACGTCGTTGCCGGTCTCTGCGAGACAGGTTCCCGTCACAAGACCCACGTAACCGGCACCGATGACCGCAATGCGCATGAAAAGGGGACTCTCCCGCTGGAATGGTTCCAGTGTAGCCGGTCGGCGGGGAAAAACATTTCCATAAGCCCGGCCCGCCGGTCACGATTTCCCTGTGACACCGGACTATCTCCTTTTTGAGCGGTTTCCGCGCCTTCGCGAGACGCTTCCCCGGATCCCCCTCGGCCGGTTTCCCACGCCCGTGCGGCTTCTGGAGCGCGGGCTCTGCAAATCCATCGACGAGCTCTGGGTAAAGGATGACGGGAAATCGTCGGACCTCTACGGCGGGAACAAGGTGCGCAAGCTCGAACTCGTCCTCGCCGATGCGGGACAGAAGGGATCGAAGCGCATCGTCACCGTGGGCGGCGCGGGCTCCCATCATGTGCTCGCCACGGCGGCCTTCGCCGGGCAGATGGGAATCAGGACCACGGGTATTCTCGTGGACCAGCCGCTCACGGCGAATGTGCTGAAGAACCTCAGGCTCGGCGTCTATTTCGGCGCGGACCTCGTGCCGGTGAAAACCCGGGCGGGACTTGCCGCCCGGGCCGCCGCGGAGTTTGTGAAAGCCACGCTCGCCGGGGAGCGGCCGTACCTCCTGCTGCCCGGCGGATCGACGCCGCGCACGGTGCTCGCCTACGCGAACGCGGCGCTGGAGCTCGCCCGCCAGGTGGAGCGGGGCGAGTGCCCCGAGCCGGAAGGGATCTTCGTCGCCGCGGGCTCCGGCGGCACGGCGGCGGGGCTTCTGCTCGGGCTTCACCTCTCGGGCCTCAAAACCCGCCTTCATGCCGTGCAGGTGGTGGAGCCGCCGCTCTCGTCGGCCGGGGCCGTCCGCCTGCTCGCCGGGCTGGGCCGCCGGGAGCTGGAGCGCCTGTCGGGGGAGCGCATCCCGCCCGTCCCCGGGGACCGCCTCGTGTTCGAGACGGGATACCTGGGGCGCGAGTACGGCTGGGTGACGCCCGAATCGCTTCGGGCGGTGGCGCTTGCGCATGAATGGTGTGGACTTCCCCTTGAAACCACCTACACGGGCAAGGCACTGGCTTGCCTGATCGATCCGGCCCGCCGGTTTTCGGGACGTCAGATGTTCTGGAATACCTATAACGGTGCGGATCAGCCGCCGGCCGCCGCCGGAACGGGCGAGAACGCCCTGCCGCCCGCAGTCCGGGCGGCGGTGGAGCGGATGCGCGAGCGGTGCGGCGAGGAGTGACCCCCGAGGTGCGCGAAACGAAGGACGACAAGAAACGGCGGGCGGCGGAGATCGTCCGGCGGCTCAGGCGGCGGTACCCCGATCCCGAGTGCGCGCTCATCCACGAAGGGCCGTTCCAGCTTCTCGTGGCGACGATCCTCTCCGCCCAGTGCACGGACGTGCGCGTGAACATGGTCACGCCGGCGCTGTTCCGCCGGTTTCCGGATGCACAGGCGTTCTCGGCCGCAAAGATCGGGGACATCGAGGAACTGATCCGCTCCACGGGGTTCTTCCGGTCCAAGGCGAAGTCTATCCAGGAGGCCTCCCGCGACATCGTGGGCAAATTCGGCGGCCAGGTGCCCGCGACACTCGAGGAGCTCGTCCAGCTCCGGGGCGTCGGCCGCAAGACCGCGAACGTCGTTCTCGGCAACGCCTACGGCACGCCGGGGCTCGTCGTGGACACGCACGTCGGGCGGCTCTCGCGCCGCATGGGGCTCACCCGCAACACCGATCCGGTGAAGGTCGAGCACGACCTCATGGCGCTGCTCCCCGCGGAGGAGTGGACCGACTTCTCCCACCGGCTGATCTGGCTGGGCCGCGAGCAGTGCAGCGCGAGAAAGCCCGTTTGCGCCGGGTGCGACGTGGCGGACCTCTGCCCGAAGAACGGCGTGAAAACGGCGAAACCCCGCTGACCTGTGCGGGGGATCTCTGCCGGTCAGTCCGCGAGCACAGGGATGCCTGCGCTCCGGGCCGCGTCCAGCAGGGCGTCGTCCACCGTCGCGATCGGAACTCCGAGCCGGAGCGCCAGCTCCAGGTAAGCGGCGTCGTAGGCCGTGAGATGGTAGGCCGTCGCCAGGCCGACGAGAGTGGAGATTTCCGCAGGATCCTGTTCGACGGACACCGGCAGTCCGGCCAGATAATCCACGGCCTCGTCGATCCGGTGTTCGGGAAACCGGCCCCGGCGCAGCGCGGAGACGATCACATTCGCCATTTCGAGTGGCCAGATCGACGGCACATGAATCCGGATCGAGGAACGCTCCCGTTCCATCTCTTTCTGGAGAACCGGCGCTTCGTCGGGGAATATCCAGGTCGTGGTCACGGAAGCGTCCACGACGAACCGCCCCGGCAGGCCGGTCATCGCCGTCCTTCTTCGATCATCGCCTTGATCTCACCGCGGGTGAAACCCCTGCCCCCGTTCCGCTTGCGGATCTCTTCACGGAGCTCGGCCATCTTCTGGAACAGCCCGGTGCGGTCGATGGGCTTCTGCGCCTCGGCCCCTGCGGGGACGATCTTGGCGACGATCTTTCCGTTACGGGTGAGGACGATCTCCTCGCCCCGCTCGGCCTGCGAGACCAGTTCGCTCAGGTGAGCCTTTGCATCGTAGATTCCGACCGTGCGCATGTAGGGCCTCCAGCTCTGACTAGTCTGACCAGACTAGTCAGACTAGTCAAGTCGGACGAAATCAAACATAGCCTAGTAATTTCAATTGATTAGATCAGTTTCTGGACGAACCGGAGGATCGCCTTCACGTCGGTACCCTTGTCGTCCAGGGTCTCGAGGAGAAGGGAACCGGTGATGGTACTGATGAGGAGCATGGCCCGGATGCGGCCGCTCTCCAGGTCCGCGTCCTTGCCCGTCCTGACGAAGTGGCCGGCGAGCAGCTCCTTGTAGTTCGTCACGAGCTGCCGCAGCAGGTTCGAAACCTTGCTGGAGCCGTCTTCGGCCTCGAGGATCAGGCTGAGCATCATCCGGAACAGGTCGCCCTGGCCCGAGATGATGTCGAGGTCCTCGTCCGAGAGGACGCTCAGGATATCGACGGGCGATGAAAGGATGGCGCTCTTGTCGGAGACCTTCTCCATGAGCTGCTTCATGGCGTCTTCCAGAATCGCCTGAAGGAGCCCTTCCTTGGTGTCGAAATGCCAGAATACGGCGGCGGTGGAGATTCCCACGTCCTGCGCGATGGCGCCCACGGAAGTGCTCCGGTAGCCGTGGCGGGCGAAATGGCGGACGGCGGTGTCGATGATCGACTGCCGGGTCTGCTCGGCAGACTGCCCCCGCTTGGTATGCCCTTTGGCCGCCTGTGCCACGTTGAGGAGCCCCGACCCTTCTGGTTTCCGGAAACTGAAACCCCTGAAGATGCCCGCCGGCACCCGGTTCAGCGGGGCAGAGTCTATCGAAGGGGCACCCCCGGCGCAACCCGCCCGGAAGGTTACCGGAAGGCCGCTGGGGGCCCCTCGGGGGCTATTGATTCCCCCGGCCGGATCGAGCATAAGAGGTCCCGCTCCGCAGCGTCCAAAAAGACGAGGCGCGGGGCCTGTTTGTCCCTTGCTGGCGTAGCTCAATGGTAGAGCAGCGGTTTTGTAAACCGCTGGTTGTAGGTTCAAGTCCTATCGCCAGCTCCAGCACCGGACGCAGGCAAGTCCCTGAAAACGCTGGAAGCGTGGCCGAGTGGTTAATGGCAGCAGACTGTAAATCTGCCGGGTATTGCTCCCTACGAAGGTTCGAATCCTTCCGCTTCCACCAACCATTTTAAGGAACGTACCACGGGCTGCCGGCGCCGTCCTCAAAAGGAGGGCGTGGGAGACGGGAACAGAAAAGTTTGAAGCGGGCGGGTTTAGCTCAGTTGGTAGAGCGCCGTCCTTCCAAGTCGGAGGTCACGGGTTCGAGCCCCGTAACCCGCTCCAGAAGGTTCTAAAGGAAAGGATTCCCGCTAACGTAGCTCAGTTGGTAGAGCACGTCCTTGGTAAGGACGAGGTCGTGGGTTCGATCCCCATCGTTAGCTCCAGATCACAACCAGCAAAGGCAAGGAAGAACGTAGTCATGTCGAAAGAGAAATTTGAGCGTACGAAACCGCACTGCAACATCGGAACGATCGGTCACGTGGACCACGGGAAGACGACGCTGACGGCGGCGATCACGACGGTTCTGTCGAAGGCGGGCCTGGCGCAGGCGCGGGCGTATGACCAGATCGACAACGCGCCGGAAGAGAAGGCGCGCGGGATCACGATCAACACGGCGCACGTGGAGTACGAGACGTCGAAGCGTCACTACGCGCATGTCGATTGCCCGGGTCACGCGGACTACGTGAAGAACATGATCACGGGAGCGGCGCAGATGG
>CAZUMS010000019.1:6257-79650 GCA_964621525.1 uncultured bacterium | reverse complement strand
AAATCGTGTGCTATTCTTTCTCATAGCTCGGAAGTGCGCCCGGAGTTCCGCCCCCCAATCGGGGAGCCGGAAGCCGGGCGCAAAGCGTTTCAGGCCCCCGCCCGGCCTTCATTGAGGCCCCAATGCCCCTGTGGTATCCTGATTTCCGGTTATGACGATCGCCGAACAGGTCTTGGAAATGCTCAAACAGCTTCCGGTGGAAAAGCAGCGGGAGCTGCTTGAGTTCGCCGAAAAGCTCGGCGAACCGGCCGCCCCCGCCGCACACCCCAAAACCATCTTCGGGGCCCTCTCCCACCTCGGCGTTCACGTCACCCGCGAGGACATCGCCGAAATCCGCCGGGAGATGTGGGGTCAGTTCCCCCGTGAAGTCACCCGGCAGGACTAGAAGCGAACCTTGCCGCACTGCGTGATCGATACCCATGTGCTGATCTGGTCCCTCACGGAACCGGCCCGGATATCGCCAGAGGCCCGCCGGGCCATCGAAAGCATGGAGGCGCGGGAGGAAACCATTTTCGTTTCTGCGATCTCGTTTGTGGAGACGCTTTATCTGGAAGAAAAAGGCAGAATTCCAGCAGGCACCCTTGAGGGAATCGTCGGTATTGCCGGTGACCCGGAAAGAAATATGGAAGTGGTTCCCGTTCGGCTGCCGGATATCCTGACCATGGCCCGCATACCGCGCGACCAGGTGCCCGACATGCCGGACCGGA
Organism: uncultured bacterium; assembly: GCA_964621525.1. Classification (GTDB taxonomy): domain Bacteria; phylum JAGRBM01; class JAGRBM01; order JAGRBM01; family JAHCIT01; genus CAZMGV01. The sequence continues at coordinate 78,943 of CAZUMS010000019.1, read as the reverse complement.
TCATCGCGGCAACGGCGCTTCATCTGGGCGTTCCGGTAATCTCCGCCGACCGGCAGATCCGGGTTTCAGGGCTCACAACCATCTGGTAGCTCACCCCCCTTGACTCCCCGGCCTCCATCGGCCACAACTTGCGCCTTCCGGGTGAACCCCGGCGGGGGCCGTTACAGCGGAATCCCCTTTAGTTTCGGAGAGTTATCATGCACGCGGTGATCGAAACCAACGGCAAGCAGTTCCGGGTCGCACAGGGTACCAAGCTCACGCTGGACCGCCTGGCGACGAAGCCCGGCAACGACCTCACGATCGACAAGGTTCTTCTCATCGAGAAGGACGGCGGCGAAGTGGTCGTCGGCAAGCCCTATGTGTCGGGCGCGAAGGTGACGCTGAAGGTCGTGGAGGAAACCCGCGGTCCGAAGCTCCTCATCTGGAAGCACCGCCGCCGCAAGAACTCGCGCAAGCGCCAGGGCCACCGCGCCGACCAGACGAAGGTCGAAGTGACGGCGATCAGCGCCTGACAGAATCAGAGACGGAGAAGAGTCATGGCAGAACGTCCCAATGGTCGCGATTCCCACGGTCAACGCCGCGAGGTCAAGCGCGCCGACGGCCAGAAGGTCATCCCCGGCAACATCATCATCCGCCAGGTGGGCACGCGCGTGCACCCCGGCAAGAACGTGGCGATGGGCCGTGACTACACGATCTTCGCCACCACCGAAGGCACCGTGAAGTTCACGCGCCTCGGCAAGGACAAGAAGCGGGTCCATGTGATCCCGCTGGAAGAGAAGGCGGCCGCGAAGAGCTGACCGGACCCTCCAGAACCAAGGTCTGAAACTCCGCGCCCCCTTCGCCGAAAGGCAAGGGGGCGCAGCTTATCCGGGCAACCATGAAGTTCGTCGATGAAGTCGTGATCCATGTCGCCTCCGGCCACGGCGGGAAGGGTGCTGTCGCGTTCCTGCGCGAGAAGTTCCGCCCGCACGGCGGCCCTGCGGGCGGCAACGGCGGCGCGGGCGGGCACGTCATCCTGAAGGCGACGACCCGCAAGCAGACGCTGCTGGACCTGCGCTACACGCCGAACTGCTTCGCCAAGGGCGGCCAGGCCGGCATGGGCAACGAGATGTACGGCAAGGCGGCCGAGCACCTCGTGATCGAGGTGCCCGTGGGAACCCGCTGCTACAAGGTGGGGACCGAGGAACTCCTGTGCGACCTCACGAAGGACGGGCAGGAGGCGATCATCGCGAAGGGCGGCCGCGGCGGCATGGGGAACATGCACTTCGCGACGCCCCGCAACCAGGCGCCCCGCTACGCCCAGCCCGGCGAGGCCGGCGAGCAGTTCGACGCCCGGCTGGAGCTCCAGCTGCTGGCCGACGTGGGGCTCGTGGGCCTTCCGAACGCCGGCAAATCGACGCTGATCAGCCGGCTCTCGGCGGCGAGGCCCAAGATCGCCGACTATCCGTTCACGACCCTCGTGCCGAATCTCGGCGTCGTGAAGTGGGGCGAGTTCAGGACCTACGTCGTCGCCGACCTTCCCGGCATCATCGAGGGCGCCCACGAGGGCGCGGGCCTCGGGATCCGGTTTTTAAAGCACGCCCGGCGCTCCCGCGTGCTGCTGTTCGTGATCGACATGGCGGCACCCGAAGATCCGGTGAAGACCTACGACCTGCTCCTGAAGGAGATCAAGGCGTTCGACAAGTCGATGCTGGACAAGCCCCGGCTCGTGGCCCTCAACAAGATGGACACGCGCCCGGACGAGGACCTCCTGAAGAAAACGGTCTCGAAACTGAAGCGCAAGAAGCTCGAAGTCTGGACCATCTCCGGCGTGTCGGGAGAGAATATCGAGAAGCTCAAGATCCGGCTCGGCCAGATCCTGGACGAGCTGGGCGCCCGCGAGGCCGAAGCCGAAGAAGAGAAACCCGCCGGGGAAGGAGACGACTGGTGACGGGCCGCGAAGCCATCTCCGGCGTGAAGCGCGCCGTCATCAAGCTCGGCTCCCGGGTGCTGGTGAGCGGGGACCGGATCGACGGCGCCCGGCTCGCGAGCATCGTGGACGAGATCGCCGCGCTGAAGAAGCGCGGCATCGAGGTGGCGGTCGTGACCTCCGGGGCGGTCGCCTCGGGGCGCTCGCGCCTCGGCCTGAAGGACAAGCCGAAGACGATTCCGCTCAAGCAGGCCGCCGCCGCCGTGGGGCAGAGCCTCCTCATGCACACCTACGCGACCGAATTCGGCCGCCACGATACGGCCGTCGGACAGGTGCTCCTCACCCAGCAGGTGGTGAACAACCGGCAGCTGTTCCTGAACGCCCGGAACACGCTCGAGACGCTGTTCGGCCTCGGCGTCGTTCCGGTCATCAACGAGAACGACACCGTGGCGGTGGAGGAGATCAAACTCGGCGACAACGACCGGCTCTCGGCCATCGTCGCGGGGCTGCTCCGGGCCGATCTCCTCGTGATCCTCACGGACGTGGACGGCCTCTACGACAAAAATCCGAACGAGCACAGGGATGCGAAACGCATCTCCTTCGTGCCGCAGGTGACTCCCGAGCTGAAGGCCGCCGCCGGCGGCACGGGCTCGGACGTGGGCCTGGGCGGCATGCGCACGAAGCTGGACGCCGCCGAGACGGCGACCAAGGGCGGCACCGCCGCCGTGGTCGCCGCCGGGGTGAAGCCCGGCTCGATCACCCGGATCTTCGCCGGCGAGGACGAGGGCACGTTCTTCGCGCCGGACCCCAAAGGCGTTTCCTCGCGCCACCAGTGGATCGGCTACTCGCTCCAGGTGAAGGGCGAGCTGGTACTGGACGCCGGGGCGACGGCCGCGCTCCGGGGCGGCAAGAAGTCGCTGCTCCCGGCGGGCGTCAAAGAGGTGCGCGGGGAGTTCGAGCCCGGCGACTGCGTGAAGTGCATGGGACCCGACGGCAGCGAGTTCGCCCGGGGGCTCATCGCCTACAGCTCCCGCGACGCGCAGAAGATCGCCGGCCACCGGACCGAGGAGCTGGAGAAGCTGCTCGGCTACCGGGGCGTGGACGAACTGATCCACCGGGATGACCTCGTGATCCTGAACGGTTAGGATTTTGGGGAGAGAACCGTGTCGCTTACCGAAGAAATGAAAGCCGTCGCCCGCCGGGCGAAGCTCGCCTCCAACAAGGGGGCGCGCCTTTCGACGCCCGACAAGAACCGGGCGCTGCTCGCCATCGCGGACGGCATCCTGAACAGCCGCGAGAAGCTGGACGCGGCGAACCGGCTCGATGTCGAGGCGGCGGAGAAGTCCGGTCTCGCCCCGGCCATGGTCGACCGGCTGAAGCTCTCGCTGAAGGCCGTGGACACGATGGTGAAGGGCCTTCGCGAGGTCGCCGCCCTGCCCGACCCCGTGGGCACGGTCACGCGCCAATGGGTGCGCCCGAACGGCATGCGCGTCGGCAAGATGCGGATTCCGCTCGGCGTGATCCTCATCATCTACGAATCGCGCCCGAACGTGACCGTGGACGCCGCCGCCCTGTGCCTCAAGGCCGGAAACGCGGTGATCCTGCGCGGCGGCAAGGAAGCGATCCACTCGAACCAGGCGCTCGGGGAGATCATCCGCTCGGCGCTCGAGAGGGAGGGGCTGCCCACCGACCTCGTGCAGGTGCTCCAGACGACGGACCGGACGGCGATGGAAGAGCTTTTGAAGCTGGACGAAGAGATCGACCTCGTGATCCCCCGGGGCGGCGAGGCGCTCATCCGGTATGTGGCGGAAAAAAGCCGCATCCCCGTCATCAAGCACTACAAGGGCGTCTGCCACGTCTACGTGGACGAGTTCGCCGCCGTGCAGATGGCCGACGACATCGTGTTCAACGGCAAGGTTCAGCGGCCCGGCGTCTGCAACGCCCTCGAAACGCTGCTCGTCCACGAGAAGATCGCGGCGAAGTTCCTGCCCGTGGCGGCCAGACGCCTTCATGAGGCGGGCGTCGAACTGCGGGTCTGTCCGGAGACGGCGAAGCACCTCGGCGGGATTCCCTCGAAGCCCGCCACCGAGGACGACTGGTACGCCGAGTACCTGGAGCTGATCCTCGCCGTGCGCATCGTCCCTTCGCTGGAGGCGGCCATCGAGCACATCGACACCTACGGCTCCCACCACACCGAGACGATCGTGACGGAGAGCTACAGCCGGTCGCAGAAGTTCCTGCGGGACGTGAACTCGTCCTGCGTGTTCCTGAACGCCTCGACCCGGTTCTCGGACGGCTTCGAGCTCGGCCTCGGGGCGGAGATCGGCATCTCGACGACGAAGCTCCACGCATACGGCCCCATGGGCGTCGAGGAGCTCACCACGGAGAAGTTCTTCATCTACGGCGACGGACAGATCCGCGCCTGAAAGACCCACGATCAATGGCGAAACCCCCGAAGAAACCCGCAGCGAAGAAAACCATCGGCAGGAAGCCTGTGAAAGCCGCCGTCCGGAAACCGGCGGCGAGGACTCCGGCCGCGAAGTTCCAGCCCGTGAAGGCCGCGCCGAAGAAGCCGAAGGCGCCCGCAAAGGCCCCGGTCCGCCCGGCCCCGAAGCCCACCGATCCGGCGGTGCTCCAGCTCAAGCGTCTCGTGGCGGCACTTCTCGAAAAGAAGGGCCTCGCCATCACAAGCATCCATGTGGCTCCGGTCGTGGGATTCGCCGATTACTATCTCGTCGCCACCGGGACGTCCTCCCGGCACAACCAGACTCTCGCCGACGCCGTCGTCGAATCGGAGACGAAGGCCGGGCACCGGAAGCCCCGGCGCGAGGGCTACGACACGGGCAACTGGATCGTGGCCGACGCGGGCGACGTGATCGTCCACATCTTCGACGAGGCGAGCCGCCACTACTACGATCTCGAACGGCTGTTCCTCGATTCCGAGCGCAGGCTCTACGGCGAGGACGGCAAGGTCGTCGAACTCCCCAGGATGGGAGCGAAGACCTGACCGCCCGGGCGGCCCGATGAAGCTCTATGTCGTCTGCGTGGGGAAGATGAAGTCCGGACCGCTCGCCGAGCTGTCGGCAGATTACGCCGGACGGCTCTCCCGGTTCGCGCAGGTCGAGATCCGCGAGGTGGCCGAGACGAAAATCCCGGCCCGTTCGCCGTCGGAGGCGGACCGGAAGAAGGCGGTCGCCGAAGAAGGCCAGGCGCTGTTGAAAAAGACAGCGGGCAGCGTCTATGCCCTCTCCCCCGACGGAAAGGCACTGACGACGCCCGGATGGAAGGAACTGCTCGACCGGATCGAGCGGGACGCGCAGCCGGCCTCGTTCGTGATCGGCGGCGCGTTCGGACTCTCGGACGAGGTGAGAAAGCGGGCGGTTCAGACTGTCTCCCTCTCGCCCGCCACATTTACCCATGAACTGGCGCGGGTGCTGGTTCTGGAACAGCTCTACCGGGCCTGGACGCTGAAGAAAGGCGTCCCGTACCACTACTGACGACCACGGAGTATCCCCGATGCCGACCCCCGAACAGATCCGCGAATGCAAGACGAAGCTCGAAGAGTCCCGCCGCAACCTGACCGAGGAGATGGAGCACCTCCGGGAATCCTCGGCAGCGCTCGACGAGGGTCAGGGGGCTTCGGATCTCGCCGACGCCTCGCAGGCCCAGTACGACAAGCAGTTCGTGGGACGCCTCTCCGAAACCGACAAACGGCTGCTGGACCGCGTGAACGCGGCCCTCGCCCGGATCAACGCGAAGGATTACGGCATCTGCGTAGATTGCGGCGAGGAGATCCCGTTCCGCCGCCTGCTGGCGGTGCCGTACGGCGAACGCTGCGTGGCCTGCCAGGAGATCGCCGAGCGCGACGCCAAGAACCGGAGCAGCGGGCCCAGCAGCGAACCGGCAGGATTCGACGACTGACGGGGCGGGTTGCCCCTTCCCCGTTCATGCTTACATTAGAATGATGGCCCGCAGGGGCATCGGTTCAGGAGCGGCAAATGCCTGGCAAAAATCCGGTACTGCTGGTCATCATGGACGGCTGGGGACTCGGCAAAGACGAGCCCTCGAACGCCGTCAAGGCCGCGAAGACCCCCGTCGTGAATGCCCTGTTCGCGAACAATCCGTGGGTCCCGGTGAAGACCTCCGGCGAGGACGTGGGCCTGCCCAAGGGCCAGATGGGCAATTCGGAAGTCGGCCACCTGAACATCGGCGCCGGCCGCATCGTTTACCAGAGCCTCTCGCTCATCTACCGCGATATCGAGAACGGCAGCTTCTTCGAGAACCCCGTGCTGATCGACGTCTGCACGAAGGTGAAGGAGAAGAAGGGCGCCCTCCACCTCATGGGCCTCGTCTCCGACGGCGGCGTCCATAGCCACATTGACCACCTGATCGCGCTGCTCAGGCTCGCAAAAGAGCAGGATGTCCCGCGGGTGTATATTCATGCGTTCCTGGACGGACGCGACACGGCGCCCAAGAGCGCCCTTGAGTTCATCGGGCATCTGGAAGAGGCCATCCAGGAGCACAAGACCGGCCAGATCGCCACGGTCTCCGGGCGGTTCTACGCCATGGACCGCGACAAGCGCTGGGAGCGGCTCAAACTCGCCTACGACGCGCTCGTGAACGGCCAGGCCGAGTTCGTCGCGACGACGGCGAAGGAAGCCGTCGAGGCCGCCTACGCCCGAGGCGAGACGGACGAGTTCGTGAAGCCCACGATCGTCTGCAACGAAAAGAAGAACTGCGTAGGGCAGATCAACGACCGGGACGGCGTGATCTTCTTCAACTTCCGGGCGGACCGCGCCCGGCAGCTCTCCCGCGCCCTCACCGACCCCAAGTTCGCCGAGTTCGAGCGGGGCCGGATGCCCAAGCTCTCCGGCTTCGCCTGCTTTACCGAATACGAGGCTTCGCTCGGCCTGCCCTTCGCCTTCACGAACGAGGAGCCGAAGAACACCCTCGGCGAAGTCCTGGCGAAGAACAAACTGGCGCAGCTGCGCGCCGCCGAAACCGAAAAATACGCCCATGTGACGTATTTCTTCAACGGCGGGCAGGAGAAGGTGTTCGACGGCGAGGACCGGATCCTCGTCCCGTCCCCCAAGGACGTGAAGACGTACGACCTGAAGCCCGAGATGAGCTGCCGCGAACTCACGGACAAGGTGATCGAAGCGATCCAGAAGAAGGACTATTCGTTCATCGCCCTGAACTACGCCAACTCCGACCAGGTGGGGCACACCGGCGTGTTCGGCGCCGCCGTGAAGGCGAACGAGGCCATGGACGAATGTCTGGCCCGGCTCGTCCCCGCCGCACAGGCGAAAGGCTACACCGTCATCGTCACGGCGGACCACGGCAATTCCGAGCAGATGGTCGATTCCACCGGCCGGCCGCACACCCAGCACACGACGAACCCGGTGGCATTCATCCTTGTGGAGCCCGGCGGAAAGCGCCACGAACTCCGCGAAGGGGGCCGCCTCTCCGACATCGCGCCGACCGTGCTCGAACTGCTCGGCATCAAGGCCCCGCCCGAAATGTCGGGCAAGTCCCTGATCGTCCATAACTGACGGGAAAAATTACGCGGGCCGGGGCAGCCGTGAAAACCACACGGCGCTCGCGATGGCAAGCACCGTGACCGCGGCCGCCGCCACGGGCTGACCCAGCGCGAGTCCCGCCCAGGCCGCGAGCCCGAGCAGGAGGCCGTGCCGGAGCCACTCGGCGGGCCGCGCCCACGCCCTGCCCTCGAACAGGCCGCCCCAGACGGCGGTGGTGAGAATCACGAGCGAGCCGCCCGCAGCCACCTGCCAGAGCGGCAGGCGATCCTTGAACAGCAGCATCGCCGTCAGCCCCACGCCCACCAGCAGGAAGTGGAAATTCACGTAGCCCTTGTAGCGGCGCGGAAACTCCGTGTCCCATTTGACGAACGTGGCCGCCTCCACGGGCGGAGCCTTCCTGGGGCCGCCCAGATCGGCCGGGTTCCATTCGGGGTTGGCGAACCAGACCCGAAGCTTGTCGCCGAACCGGGCCGTCTGCCCCGACCGGTCCCACAGTTCCTTCCAGTAGTCGAAGTTCGCCCACACGGGGTTCCAGCTCGCGTAGGGTTTCACGAGCCCGAACACGGGGGCGGCCTTTTCCTCCTCGAAGGTTCCGAACATCCGGTCCCAGATGATCAGGATTCCCGCATGATTCCGGTCGATGTATTCGGGATTGATCCCGTGATGGACCCGGTGGTGCGACGGCGTGTTCATCACCGCCTCGTACCAGCGGGGGAGCTTCCCGACGGTCTGGGTGTGGATCCAGAACTGGTACAGGAGACTGATCGCCGCGCTCCCCGCGAAGACGAGCGGCGGCAGGCCGATCAGCGCCAGCGGGAAGTAGATCGGCGTCGCTGCGAATCCCTGGAACCACGACTGCCTGAGCGCCACCGCAAGGTTGTAGTCCTGGCTCTGGTGATGGACGACGTGCATGGCCCACAGGGCGTTGATCTCGTGGGAGAGCCGGTGGAACCAGTAGTAGAAGAAATCGAATCCGAAGAAGCCGATGATCCAGGCCGCAGCCGGATACGGCGCGAGGTCGAACACCCGGAAGTTGTCGTAGACCCAGGTGTAGGCGAGCAGCCCCGCGAGCCCCAGGAACACCCGGATCACTTCCGACCCGATGCCGCAGGAGAGGTCCGTGATCGAGTCGGCGAACCGGTAGAAGCGTTTCCCCTGACGGCGCATCACCGCCACCTCGATGCCGATGAGGATGAAGAAGAAGGGAATTGCCAGCGCGATGGGATCGAACTTCACGCCAAAGGGCTCCGGTCAGGCTTTATGGATGCTAGGAAACCGCGAAACCGTCTGTTTTTCAAGCGCCGTCTATCCCTTCCAGAGGAACCAGCCCGTGAGCAGGACGATGCCGATCAGGTCCATCACAAGGCCCGTCCGGATCATCTTCCGGAGCGGGACCTCGCCCGAGGCGTACACCATCGCATTCAGCGGTGTGGAAACGGGGAGCAGAAACCCCAGGGTGCAGGCAGCGGTTGCGGCCAGCATGAAGGGACCCACCGGGATATCGAACGCCCCCGATGCCGCCGCGAGGATCGGAGCGATGATGTTTGCCGATGCCGTGTTGGAGGCGAACTCGCTCATGACGACGGCGAGCACCACCGCCGCCAGCAGGACGAGCGCAGGCGACTCCGCCGGAATTCCGGCGAACGCCGTGCTGATGACCTTCGAGAGCCCGCTCTTCTCGATCAGCGAGCCGATGCAGAGTCCGCCGCCGTAGAGGAAGATCGTGTTCCAGTCGATGGCCGCGAAATCGTCCGCCCCGAGGGCGGCCTCCCGGCGGCTCCCGCCCCCCAGGAAGAACAGCGGGAACGTGAAATAGAGCGGCACGAACGGCTCGGCGAAAACCCGCTCCAGCAGCCTGCCGCCCGGCAGCTCCAGTGCGACGAAGGCCGGCGGCACGAGCCACCCGAGAATCGTCGCCACAAGGGCGGCGAGCGTCCATTTCTCGCTGGAAGACATTGCCCCCAGTTCCCGGAGCTTCTCCCGGGCGAACCCGGGATCGAGCGGAAAACTCCCGGCCGGTTCCACGTTCCGGGACAGCCACAGGCATCCGAGCAGCCAGATTCCGAACGCAGGCGGCGAGACGGCGGCGAACCAGTCGAAAAACTTCACCTCGGTGCCCGTCACCCGCTCGAGCTGGCCGATGCCGATCAGGTTGGGGGGCGTGCCCACCGGGGTCAGGAGGCCGCCGATGCTGGCCGAGAACGCGCAGGTGAAGGCAAGCGAGAAGCCGAGCCCCTGCGCCGCATCCGGCCCCGATTCGCTGCGGATGCGGGCGACGATGCCGAGGACGATCGGCAGCATCATCGCGCAGGTCGCCGTGTTCGAGACCCAGGCGGAGATCAGGAAGTTCACCGCCGAGACGGCCCAGAAAATGGCGAGCGGCGACCGCCCCACGGCCGGGAGCGCCAGCGCCGCATAGGCGATCCGGCGGGAGAGACCGTGCTTTTCGAGCGCCTGCGCGAGGATAAAACTGCCGATGAACAGGATGACGATGCGGTCCGCCATGGAGGCGAACGCCTCTTTCGCCGGAACGATTCCCATGCTGGCGGCGAAGGCGGTCCCCACAAGCGGCGGGATCGCCAGCGGCATCGCCTCGCTGATCCAGAGAAAGATCACGGCGACGAGGATCCCTGCCATGCCGGCGGCGGAAGGCTCCAGCCACCGGCCCAGCATGAGCCACACGGCGAGGCCCGCGAGCAAGGCGATCGCCACCAGACGGGCCACGGTGCGCGGCGGAACTTCAGGGACCGCGGAATCGGACAGCATCGGACTCAGGGAGCCGCCGGTGCGGGAGCGGCCGGGGCGTCATCTTTCGGCGCTTCGCCGGGTGGCGCTTCTGCCGGAGCCTGCGGGGCGGTTTCAGGGGCCGGAGGCTTCGCCGCCTCATGGGCCTTCTGGCGGGCGTCCATTTCGATTTCGTATTCGCGCTGGTCGGCGGCGATGAAATCCATCAGCCAGTCGAACAGGCCGCCCTCTTTGGGCGGCAGCGTGCCGTCGGGGAGCGGAGCCGGTTCCTTGCGCTGCCAGCGGCCGATGGTCTCGATGAGCGCGGGGGACTTCGCGATGTCATCGTACGAGAAAATCACGACGCCGCTCGGACTGGCGGCCGCCGCCACTTCCAGCTCCCGGTGGAATGCCCCCGGATCGGCCCCGAGGTCCCAGGCGCCCACGGCAACCCAGGCCCGGGGCGAACCGGTGATGCGGGGGGGCTCCGAAGCTACCGCCGAATCGACCAGATACCGGTGGAACCGCTCGTCCCTCGAGTAGGTCATCGAGACGACGAAATCGACCGTGCGCTCCTCCAGCCAGCGGCGCCAGTCCTGGAAGGCGGAGAGATAGGCCCGGTCGCTCCAGGCGAGCCCCGCAGCCGATAGCTTCATGCGGGAGGGGACTTCGGACCGGATCTTCCCGGTCAGTTCCGTCACCTGGTCCCGCCGCCAGTCGGCGAACCGCCGGAGCGCGGGGGCTGTCGCATTCTTAAGTGGCAGATCCCCGCCCGTTTCCGCCGGGAACCGGAGCCTTGCCGCCTCGCCGTAGCCGAACTCGACGCCCTTCGACACCGTCGAAACGGGTTTGAGCGGGAGTGCATAGGGATAGCGGATGAAATCGAGATGGATACCGGCCAGATCCGGATAACCCTTCACCAGTTCCCGGACCGCCGCGAGTACGAACTCCTGCGCCTCGGGACTCGCAGGATCGAGCCAGTAGCCGGGAGTGTCCAGTTCGGGCTCGGAGTCGGGGCGCCCGGCGGCGAGATACTCCTTCACGCTCCGGCCCGTGTTGTCCGCCGTGAGGGCCTTATCACCGAGCCGCTCCAGCGCCTTGGGTGACGGCGAAGTGCTCAGGTTGTAGACGTTGATCCAGGCGTGGACCCGGATCCCCTTTGAGCGTGCCTGCTCCAGCAGGTCCTTCAGGGGGTCGCGGTCGCCCTCGTAACCCCGCTCGAACGTCTCCGACGGCCACCAGGCCCGCCCGCCGCGGAATACCTGGACGAACAGGTCGGACACCTCGGCAGCCTCTGCGCGGCTGGCGAGCTCCGCGGTCTTTTCGGCGGTGAGCAGCGGACGGCTCGCCCCCTCCGCCGGGACCCAGAGGCCCAGCGCAGGGCGCGATGATGCCAGCGCGCAGGCGTTGAGAAGAATCGCGGCCGCAGGAACGGCGAGTCGCAGCAGGAGTTTGCGGATCGGCAGCATGGGAGTGGTCCTCACGGTTGCACGGATTCGGTCAGGAACCGGCGGATTTCCGGCGGGGCGCATTCGCCCAGCCGAGCAGCCGGGAAAATCTCCCGGCGAACTTCCGGCCCATCAGGTCCTGGATCGCCGATGTGGCATCCTGGACAACCTCAAGAATGTCGCCCTCTCCGGCCCAGTGCTCGCGCACGACGGCCGGGTCGATCCGGTTGATCACCCGGTCCACGACGAACAGGGCCAGCAGGATGTCGTCCAGAAAACCGATGGGACCGAGGGCGACCTCCGCCATGACGTCCACCGGCAGTACGAAGTAGGCGATCGCCCCGCCGATGATGAGTTTCTCCCGGAGCGGCACGCGGCTGTCCATCGTCAGTTTCACGAGCAGGTGGACGAAATCGGGAAGCAGCAGGATCAGTCCGGCGAGCTTCGGGGGCACCTCGCGGCCCGAAAGCCATTCCTGAAGCCGGGTGCGCCAGCGGACGTAATAGTCGCCGTCGGACGGCGGTGTGGCCTGCCGTTCCGGCGGTCTTTTTTCGCCCTCTTTCACTTCGCGGGCCGTGGTTTTCACGACTTCCGGGCGGCGCGGTTTCCGGGTTCTTGCCATACGAAGGGAAGGCTAACCCGGACGGCGGAAACGTGGCAAAGGAAAAGGGGTAAACAGATATGGGAAACCGTGAGCCGTCAGCCGGCCTCAGGCAGCTTGAACTGCTTTTCCCGGAACAGGCGGATGCAGGCATCCACCACATCTGCGTCGTAGCGCGTCCCCCGGTGGGATTCGAGTTCCCCCAGGGCCGAGCGAAGGCCCTGCCCCGGCCGGTACGGCCGGTGCGACATGATCGCCTCCACCACGTCGGCCACGCCGATGATTCTCGCTTGCGGGATAATCGCTTCCCCCTTGAGGCCTTGAGGATATCCGGAACCGTCCAGCCGTTCATGGTGCTGCACGACCATCTCGGCCACGGGCCAGGGGAACTTGATCCCATTGATGATGTCGTACCCCACCTGGACGTGGGTTTTGACCAGTTCATATTCGGGCACGGTCAGACGGCCCGGCCGGGAGAGAATCTCGGAAGGAATGTAGATCTTGCCGATGTCGTGAATGAGAGCCCCGAGGCGCAGGCCCTCGATGAATTCATCCTTGTGGCCCAGTTCCGTGGCGATGGCGACAGACAGCTCCGCCACCCGGCGCTGGTGCCCGGCGGTGTAGGGATCCCGTTTCTCGATGGTAAGCCCGAGCATCTCGATCGTCTGGATCAGCGTCTTCCGCTGACCCATCAGCGACTGGAGCCGTTCTTCTTCGTGCTGGATCGTTTCCAGAGCAAAGGAAATATCGCCGGCCATTTCCTCAAGGAGCGAGATGCGTTCGGGGATAAAGCACTCAGGATCGCCGGACAGTACGGAATAGCACGCAATCACCCGCCCTTCGGACCGGACCGGAAAGGCACCAAGAGACTGAATCCCGTCCTTCTGCATCTGTTCCCGCCAGGGAGCGGATTCCGGCTTCGCTGTGAAGCGGTTGCTGATGGAATATTTACCTTCATTGAACACAATCGCCGCAGGATGCCGGTCGTCCCCTGTCTCGGAGGTAACCACGACGTCCATGTCGCGGGCATACCGGACCATCCCTTCCTCAGCACCGCAGGCCGCAACGACCTGCAGATGGCCGGGACGCTCGCCGGGGACCATGATTGTGGCGGCACGGAATCTGCCCTTTTCCACGGCAATCCGGCATGCCTTGTCGTAAACCTCCTGCCGGGTCGAGGCCCCGACGATCATGCGGTTGATCGCGCTCAGCGTCTGATAGAGGACGTTTTTAAGCTCGACAGCTTCTTCGAAATCCTTGACGTCCTGGATGTCGATGATCGACCCGATATAGCCGCCGAAGCTGCCGTCCCGTTCGCGATAGGGCTTGCCAAAATCGCTGACCCAGCGGTAACCGCCGGGCTCGCACCTCAGCCGGTAGCTGATATGGTAGGGCACGCACCGCCGGTGCGCATCCCCGTAGATATCCTTGTGGAGTGCTGCATCGTCCGGATGGATGGCGGCTGTCCATCCTTTGCCGGCTGCCTGTTCCCGCGAAAGCCCCGTGAACTTCGTGAAGGTCGAGTTCACATAAACGTTCTCGCCGTTCTCGTTCTCCCGCCAGACCATGTTCGGGAACTCATCGAACAGGCGGAGATAAAAGTCCCGCGCCGTCCGGAGGTCGCTCTCGAACTGCTTGCGCTCGGTGATGTCCCGGATGACGTAATGGCGATACCCCCGGCCGTTCAGCACGAACCGGTGGCCGGAAATCTCGACCGGAAAACTCGTGCCATCGGCTTTCCGGTGCAGGGTTTCGTACCGGTGGCCGTCGGACTTTGTAGAGAGTTTCTGCCAGTCGCCTGCAAAGTCCGCCTTTGTGGCCTCGGCGCGCAGGTCCGCCGCCCGCATCTGCCGGAACCGGTCCTCGTCATACCCGTAAATACGGAAGGCGGCCCCGTTCATCTGGAGGAACCGGCCATCGTCATCCACGAGAAGCACGACGTCGTTGGCGTGCTGGTGCAGATAACCGAACTGGGTCAGGATCGCGTCACGCTCCGTCTCGAGGTCCTTACCCCGGGCGGCGGCTTGGGCGAACACGTAAAAAACCAGCGTGGACAGTGAAACGAACAGGAGCCCTTTGAACGTCTGGAAAGAGGTCAACTCAGTAGCGTTCGGGAACAACGTTTCGGAAAGGTGGTCAGAAAACAGAATCCAGACCGCTGACAGGACCCCATACAGGAGCGCCAGGAACAGAGGATTTCTAAGCCACCGGCTTTTCAAGGCCATTCCCCCTGCCCGCGTCCGGGCAGATGGCACGCTCAGCCCACCAGTCCGGTCTTTTCTGAATCAGTTACTGAATTCGATTTCCAGTTTAAGGAACCCCCGCTGCGGCAATCAAGTGGTGCGGTTTTCTGCGAAAAAATCAGGTTTGATTCGGAACCTCCATCGTCCTAATTAGGTCCGCGCCGCCGGGGGAGCTAGAGTTCCGGACGGCCCATGAAAACACCTCCCCCAACCGGTCACTGGACCGTCGAACTGGGCGCCTTGGCGGGTGTCGGAACGACGATCGCCGCCGCCACGACTCTCGGAATCCTTGCGGGCCAGTGGGCGGATGAAAAATGGGGCTTATCCCCCTGGCTGACCGTCACGGGGGCATTTCTCGGGTTTGGAGCGGGGATCGTCAACCTTGTCAGAGCCTACGAATATTTCACCCGGACCCTCGGCCAGCGCCCCGCCGGCGACAGCCCCGGCGACGAACGACTCCCTCCGGGCGGTCCACCGGGTCCGTAACATCACCCTGCTGCTCGGTGCATTCGCGGCCCTTGCCGTGGGGGTGGTTTCGGGCAGCCTGGCGATGGCCGGAAGCACCGCCCTGGGGGCCGCGCTTATCTCCCTGAATTTATTCATGATTGAGTGGATTGTGGAACGCTATTTCCGCCCCGGAGCCGACCGGTCCTCGGCTGGCGGCCTGATCCTTCTGAAACTCGCCGCGATGGTATTGATTCTCTATGCCGTCGTCCGTTATGTGCCCGTCCACCTGCCCGCCTTTATCGGCGGATTTGCAGTGTTCGTGCTGGCTTCCGTTTGGGAAGGGATCGCCGCCCCGAAGACACCGGCGGCCGGTCCGGAGGTAAACAAGCCTTGATCCGAGTTCCCCTTGACCAGATCGTCACCGCTTCCGGCGGCGGCACGTGGTTCAACCTGATTCTCGATGCAGAGACGGCCCACAATTACAACAACGTGCTGATGGGCCTCGTGGTGCTCGTGATCCTGACCGTCTGCAGCCTCGTTGTCGCCGCTGGCTCCAGGGCCCGCGAGAAGGACCTCGTCCCCGAAGGCCGCACGACGTTCCTCAATTTCTGGGAGATGTTCGTCGAGGGGATCTACAACATCGTCGCCTCGGTGCTCGGCGAAGCCGAAGCCCGGCGGCAGTTCTGGTTCTTCGGTTCGATTTTCATTTACCTGTTCATCTCGAACGCCCTAGGCCTCATCCCCGGTTTCCTGCCGTCCACGGACAACCTGTTCACGAACTTCCCGGTCGCGATCAGCGTGTTCATCTACTACAACTACCAGGGCGTCCGGTCCCACGGCGTGAAGAACTACCTCGCGCACTTCTGGGGTCCCCTGTGGTGGCTCGGGCCGCTCCTCTTCATCATCGAACTCGTCTCGCACTCGATCCGCCCGGTGTCGCTGTCGATCCGTCTGTTCGCCAACATCTTCGGCGACCACACGGTCCTCGGCGTGTTCCAGGGCCTCGTCCCCTACGTGGTGCCGGTGCTGTTCATGGCCTTCGGCCTGTTCGTCTCGCTGATCCAGGCCTACGTCTTCGTGTTCCTCTCGCTGATCTACGTGGCGCTGGCCACCGAGCACGAGGGCGGGCATGACGAGCACGGCCACGGTCATGACCACGGCCACGGCCATGCGGAGGCCCACGCCCACTGACCCAAAGACACAAGAGTCTATCTCCGGCACCGGCGGAACCCCTCCAGAGAGGGAAGATATTCCGGACGGACCGGCGACTGAGGCAAAACCCATAAAACCAAAGAATCACAAGGAGATTCAAATCATGTCGAAGTTCAACCGTTTCGCTTCCATCCTGTTCGCCGCCGTTGTGCTGGCCCCCGCGTTCGCGTTCGCCAATGACGGCGCCGCCGCTGCCGGTTACGGCGACAAGGGCCTGGTCGCCCTTTCGGCCGCCCTCACGATGGGCCTCGCCGCCGCGTTCGGCACGTTCAGCCAGTCGAAGGCCGCCACCGCCGCCCTCGACGGCATCGCCCGCAACCCGTCGGCCGCCGGCGACATCCGCGGCTCGATGATTCTCGGCCTCGCGCTGATCGAATCCCTCGTGCTGCTGGGCTTCGTCGTCGCGTTCCTTCTCCAGGCCAAGATCGAGCTCTAAGAGTTCCGGTCCCTGGACCTAAGGCAGAGCGGCTGCCTCCGGTAATGCCGGGGCAGCCGTTTCTGTTTCCGGCCTCCGGCATGCTACCCACGGGGCCACTTTCCGATATCTTAAGGAGAAATCACGCATGTCCCAGGAACGTAACGGCGCCATCACTGCCCGCGGTAACCCCCTCACCCTCATCGGTCCCGAGCTGAAGGCCGGCGACAAGGCCCCGGCATTTTCGCTTGCCGGGCAGGACATGAAGCCGGTCACCCTCGCCGACTCTGCCGGCAAGGTGCGCCTCGTCGCCGTGGTTCCGTCCCTCGACACCCCGGTGTGCGACACCGAGATCCGCAAGTTCAACGAGAAGGCCGCCCAGATCCCGGGCGTCGAGATTTTCACCGTCAGCGTGGACCTGCCCATGGCCCAGAAGCGCTGGTGCGGCGCCGCCGGCATCGACAAGGTGAAGACCCTCTCCGACTACAAGGACCACAGCTTCGGCAAGGACTGGGGCGTCCGGATCAAGGAGAACGGTCTGCTCGCCCGGTCGGTTTTCGTGATCGGCAAGGACGACAAGCTCGCCTACGTGGAACTGGTGAAGGAACTCACCAGCGAGCCGAACTACGATGCCGCCCTGGAGGCCGCCAAGAAGGCCGCCAGCTGAACCCTTAGTTCGCCTGCCCCGGCAAAAACCCGGCCCCTTGGGCCGGGCTTTTGTTCTACCTGCGGTGTCCGGTAAACTGGACACCCGATGCCGGAACCTGAAACTACCGAAACCTGGTCCGCCCCGGTTGTCGAGGCCGTGGACCGGGGGGACTACGCGGGCGCCATTGCGCTGCTGGATGGACTCCGTCCCGCGCATGGCCGCACATGCGAGTTCCTTTACTGGTCCGGCTACTGCCAGCTTCACCTCGGCCAGTACGAACAGGCCCGGGAATCGCTCGTCGCCGCCCGAAGGGCCGATACCGGCAACGAAAACCGCTTCAGGATAACCATCGCCCTCGCGAACCTGATGCTCCGGACGGGAAAGTACCGCGAGGCGTCGTCCCTGCTGGAAGAACTGCTGGCGGCCGGGACTCATCCCGATTCGGAAACCGTGGTCCTCAGCTACTCGCTGGGACAGTCCTACTTCTATCTCGGGCAGTTCGAGCAGGCGCTTCCGGCATTCGAGCGGGCGCTCGAGATCTACGAAACGCTCGGGAACCGGCGCGGTATCGTCAACACGCTCCAGTCCATGGCGGCGTCGCATCAGCTCCGCCACGAACCGGAAGCGGCCATCGAGAAATACCTGAGAGCCTACCGGCTCGCCGAGGAAACCGGCGACCGGCTTTCGCTGGGACTCATTTATCTGAACCTCGGCTCCCTCTATCAGGACCGGGCCCAGTACCTGAACGCGCGGACCTACTACACGCAGGCACTCGGGATCATGCAGGAACTGGGGCGCGCCAACTATCAGGCGGCGCTGCTCAGCAATCTCGGGAATCTCCATGTCATCATCAGGCAGTTCGACACCGCGAGAGGCTATTTCGCCGATGCCCGGCGCATCGCCTCGGCCCCCGAGCTCTCGCTCTACCGGGCTCACCTCTGCCTCTACGAGGCGGAACTGGACCGGGAGACCGGAGCCCTGGACGATGCCGTCCGGAAGCTCGACGAAGCGTCGGCGATCTTCCAGGGATTCCGGAACACGAACGATTTCCTCCTGCTCTCGGGAGCAAAGATCCAGCTTGCGCTGCGCAAGGGGGAGACCGGTCCGGCCCGGGAGGAGTTCGACCGGTTCAAGTCGCTGGCCGATTCGCTGAAGACCCAGCCGTCCCAGCATCAGGCGTCGCTGACCGAGGCCCGCATCGAGCTCGCCGACGAGAAGGGGCGCAAGGCGTCGAAACGGCTTCAGAACCTGCTCGCCCAGGCATCCACGTTCTACCGGAAGGCGGGCTACCTCGCCTCCCTGTGGGACGCCGAGGTCGTTTCGGGACGGCTCGCCCTCGTCCGGGGCGACAGCGCCCTGGCTCGCGAAAAACTCATGCGGGCGTACGACATCCACGAGGAGATACGAGCCGGTGTGCCCCCCGAAGCTCGTGAAGGCTGGGAGAACCGGCCGGAATACCTGGAGTATGAGCGCGACTGCCGCCAGCTCGCTCTCGACAAGTCGAACTTCGTCCTGCTCAAGATCCTCGCCTTCAACAAGCGCTTGAATGCAGGCCTCGACGACACCGACGCGGAAGGGTTCCTCCATTCGATTCTCGATGAGGCCATGAACCTCTCCCAGTCGGATGAAGGCTACCTGTTCATCGGCGACGAGATCCGGGCGGCCCGCTCCAACGAACAGGGGCGGCTGGACCCCGCCTCCGCCGTGGTGCCGCACCATGAAAAGGTCTGGCCGATCCTCGAAAAGGTCCGCACGACGGGCGAAGCGACACTGTCCGTCGAAAGCGTGCTGCCCGGCGACCTTGCCGAGTCCATGCGCGACCTGGAACTCCTGTCGGTCATGGTGGTGCCGATCCGGGCTCTTGGCCGCGTGATGGGCCTCCTGTACCTGCACAAGCGGCACAGCCGGGGCGCTTTCAGCTCGGAGAACCTGTTTCTCATCGAGGCGTTCTGCGATCAGGCGGGGCTCGCCCTCTCGAACTCGGACCGCATCCGCAGGGCCCGGGAACACGAGCAGCAGCTTTGGACCGAACTCGACTACCTCAAGCACCAGATGGACGAGGAGTTTGCCGTGCAGGGCGGAGGTTCGGCCAGGTTCCGTGAGACACTCCGGCTCGTCCGGGCGGCGGCGCCCGGCACCGGTTCGGTGCTGCTCCGGGGCGAGACGGGCTCCGGCAAGGAGGTCCTCGCCCGCGAAATCCACCGGCTGTCCAGCCGGGCCCAGGGGCCTTTCGTCCGGATCAACGTGCCTGCGATCCCGGAAAGCCTGATGGAATCGGAGCTGTTCGGTTACGAGCCGGGGGCCTTCACCGGTGCTGCCACGCAGAAGAAAGGCCTGCTCGAAATCGCTTCGGGCGGGACAGTCCTGCTGGACGAAATCGGCGACCTTCCGCTTCAGGGCCAGGTGAAGCTGCTCCGGGTTCTGGAAGAGAGGGCGGTCACCCGCCTCGGCGGTACGGGAGAGATCCCCATCGATGTCCGGGTCGTGGCGGCGACGAACCGCGATCTGGAGCAGATGATGGCGGCGGGCAGGTTCCGGGAAGACCTGTTCTACCGTCTCAACGTGTTTTCCATCGATATTCCGCCGCTCCGCGAGCGCCGCGAGGACATCCTCGCCCTTGCCGGGTATTTTCTGGAACGCCTCGCCCGGGAACTGGGGAGGGAGGTCAGCGGATTCTCCGAGGCTGCCCGGACAGCGCTTCTCGACTACCCCTGGCCCGGCAACGTCCGCGAGCTGAAGAACGTCATCCACCGGGCTCTCTTGCTTGAGGACAGCCCCATTCTGGAGCTGGCCAGCTTCACCGGATCGCAGGCCACGCCGCGGACGGAGAGCCCCGGTTCCCGCTACCGCTCGCGAGTGGACCAGACCCGTTCGGAATCCGTGCGCGAGGCCCTGTCGATCACTGGCGGCAACCGCAAGGCGGCCGCCAAGCTGCTCGGCATCAGCCGGTCCCGCTTCTATGAGATCCTGAGAACTATGGGGCTGGAGGCGGAGGGCTGACATCCGGCGGATGCCGGGATCTTTGCCGCCGTTTTTCCTCGTACCAGAGCCATCCGCCGCCCCAGAGAATGATCGCGACGATCGAAAGCAGTTCGCTGCCAGCCTGAATCTGGGTACCGGTGTAGCGCATGCTGACCTGACTGATCCGGCCGGGCACCTGGACCCGGATCAGCCCATCCGGGCCTGAACCGTGAATGACGCGGATATCGTCGACGAAGACAGACCAGCCGGGAAAGTCGAAAACCGGCAGCAGGACGTCCTGCTGCCGGGGCGAAACGATCTCCCAGTGACGGTAACTCCCCAGCTGCTCCAGAAGCCGGTATGACGTGCCTTCGTCGCTTTCCCGGAACTGAACCTTTCCGCGAAGTTCTTCCGGGGGACGGGAAGCACCGAGCGGCAGAAACTCATCGGTCCCCGTGGTCTGGAGCGGTTCGATCACTCCGTCATGGCGTCGAAGTGACGTCTGTTCACGGAACACCGGACTGGTAAAGGACGGATTGTCCCGGATCCGTTCAGCCGGAATGGCGGTTTCCTGAGCATACCGGAGCGTGGAGATAACATTCGGGGTTGCAGCCAGCACTGCGGCGGCCGCGGCAGCCGCCACCGCTCCGTTCAGCCTCCAGGCGGCCAGCAGCGCGAGCCCCAGCCCCGCAACCAGCGCCAGACGGGCTGACTGAAGCCCGCCGATCGTCTGCCAGAGCTCCGGATCGGCATTGAACCAGATCGCCGCGACTCCGAGCGCCAGAACCAGCGCCGCCACCTGCAGCCACCCTGCGCCCGGCACTCCGCCGGCCGGTCCTGCAGTGCTGCGTTCATCCGGAACAGCCTCTTCGCTTTCGACGAGTTCGGTCAGCACGAGGGCAATAAGGGCCGTCCCGGTCACCGTCTCCAGGAGGAGGAACCGCCAGGGAAACTGGAAAAAGTGCATGAGTGGAAAAACCGACCAGAGCGGCTTGCTGAGGCCGATGGTCAGAAGCCCGGTCACCAGAAGGGCGGCCAGGACAGGCCCGTAGAGCAGCCGGCCCGAGGCTGTCCGCAACCGTCCGGCCGCATAGACCGCCGCCGCGACCAGCACGACGCTGGCCGAGAAATTCATGCGGTCCCCAGGCCCCGGCAGGGAGGGACCGATTCCCCAGGACGGGTCGAGCTGCTGCCACCATTCCAGGAAATGGTCCGCCCAGTGATAGGAATAAAAATCCCGCGCCTCGGTGGCGACCTTTACATTCACCAGACCGTGCTCAAAGTAGGCGGGTATCCAGCACGCCGCCGAGAGCAGCAGGCCGAGTCCGCTCCAGAGCCCGACCGAGACGAACACCTGCCAGCGGCCGCGCACAAGCGCGTATAAGCCCATGGCAGCCAGGGCGAGCGAACACATGAACGAGGTTAGCGTGTGCGAATAGAACACGAGCGCCAGAAACAGCGCGAGCCGGAATCCGGCCCGGGTGCAGTAGTTCCTGCCCAGCACCACCGCTTCGGCCAGGACGAAGGGGACGAGTCCGAAGGCGAACGATTCGGCGAGGTCCCCCCGGACATAGACGTCGACGAGCCGGTAGGGGGCCAGCATCCCCGCAATGGCGGCGGCAAAGGCAATCCGGGGCGAGGCCCACAGGCGTGCGAGGCGGTAGCAGCCGGCAAAGCCCGTGAGGAACGCCGACAGTTCCAGCACCCGGACCGCAACGGGGGCCGTCAGCCCCGCCTGCATCAGCAGATGGGATAGGAAATAAACCAGCGGGGGAAAGAAGTTGAAGATCGGGTAGCCGAATCCCCAGTAGAAGCTGGCAGCCCAGCGGGGATACCGGTCGCCACTCGCATACAGATAGGACCATTCCGCTGCCCGGACCGGATAGGTGAGCCCATCGTGGGTGGAGTACCAGCCAAACGCGAGAAACGGGATCGCGAGGAGGCCAAGAACGCCCGCGATCCAGAGGCAGGCGGATGCCGTACCGGCACCGCTTCGGACCGGAGCACCCGCGGTTTCAGCCACCGGCACGCTCCCCGGCTTCCAGACGGCGCTTGAATGCCGGCGATACATAGAGCAGCGCGCAGATGATCACTCCAAGGAGGGACAGTAGAGCCGCCTTCTTCTGGAGCGGCGATGCGTCGTAGAATACATCCACCCGGTAGCGGCCCGGATCGAGCGTCACGGTCACAAGCCCATTCAGGCTGAGCCCCGGCTCTCTCGCCGAGCCGTCCACGTCCACCTGGACACCGGGATAGTAGAAATACGCAGCCTCGACAGTTCCGGGCGTGTCCATCTCCACTTCATAGGTCCGCCGGTCGCCCCATTGATCGACCACCTTCGCCCGGCCCGATCCGGACAGGATCCGGACCGGACTCTCCGGAGGCTTCTGGGAGTCCACCCGGGCGGTCTTCGGCAGGTACTCGTCCTGCGCAGCCGTCGAGACCGGAATGACCTTGCCGCCCGGCAGCACGAGCCCGTATTTCTGCATGAACAGCGGCTGATCGATGGCCCGACGGAGGTCCGCGTCGATTTTCATGGGCGAATAGAGGCCGCGAAGCATCGCCGAAAGCGAGACCGGCAACATGCAAAGAATCAGTGACGCCACTGCCAGACGGACATAGGCGTGCAGCAACTGTGACGATGCCAGGAAAACAACGACGGCGAGCACAACGGCAAATGCCAGAATGAGCGGCATGCCCCACCAGGCAGCAGCAGCATTCGGATGCCCGCCGGATATCGCTTCCCAGAATGTGTCACGGATAATCAGCCGGAACTGGAGTGAGCAAAGTCCCGCCGCCAGAACTGCAAGGATTCCCAACTCAGGTTTCGAAGGCTTGCGGAGGATCAGCTCATCCAGGACCGCGGCTGCAAGCGGGGCAGCCACGACGAGATCCAGCAGCAGAAATCTCCATGGGAACTGGAAATACGGGATCATCGGCAGATGGTCCCAGAGAACCCCGGCCGCGGGCATCATCATCAGATTGGTCAGGATCCAGCCCAGCAGGATTCCTCCATTTTTCCTCCGCCATGCCGGACGGCTCGCGGCCAGGAAAGCCGCACACCCGGCAATGACCCAGAACACCCAGGAGCTCGCGAAAGACAGCCTGTCATCCTGCCCGGCACGGGAATCTCCGTAATAGAACTCCATACGAACCCGCTGTTCCGGATAAACGAAATGGTCCGCATAGTGGTAGTTTACGTCGTCACTCTTCTCGACGAGCTTTTCGGTCTGGACATATTTCTGCTCCACAAATGCAGGGAGCCAGTATACGGAAGCGACCATCACCGCGAGTAGAGATCCCGCTGCAACCCTGGCAAAAGCTCTGGCATCGCCCCGGACCAGCATCGAGAGTCCGATGAGCCCCAGTGCTGCGCTGGTCATCACCGCTGTAATGGTATGAGAAAAAAATACCAGCGCGTGCATTAATGCAAGCCGGACGAGGGCCTTACGTTCCATCGACCTGGAAAGAATGACTGCCTCGGCCAGCACCCATGGGACTAGTGCGGTCGCAAAAGCCTCGGCATAATCCGTCCGGACGTGGACCTGGACGAACCGGTAAAATGCCAGGAGGGAAAACAGGGAAGCCGCAAAGGCCACACTGCGCTGCCGCGTATACAATC
The DNA here is from genome assembly GCA_964621525.1 of uncultured bacterium. Lineage (GTDB taxonomy): Bacteria > JAGRBM01 > JAGRBM01 > JAGRBM01 > JAHCIT01 > CAZMGV01. The sequence continues at coordinate 55,172 of CAZUMS010000019.1, read as the reverse complement.
CGGCCAGCCGGTAGCTTCCCATGAACAGAAGCAGATTCGAGACGCAGGCGGCCAGCGAGACTGAGGTATCCACCGGAAGGCCAAAGAACCTGAAGACTGATGACGTATAAAAGAGACCGGGTGAGTAGAATACAAAGAACGGGTACCCATAGCCCCAGTAAAAGTCTGCACACCAGCGCGGATACAGTTCACCCTGGCTCAGGAGGCTGAAAAACTCAGACGCCCGGAACAGATAGGCAGGCCCCTCGTGACCTGCCAGCCACTGGCCGGTAAGCTGCGACGAGCACGCAAGCAGCAGGGCAACAATGGCCAGGAGCCAGCCCCACGAAACCGGGGCCCCAGTCAGCCTGGCAGAAGAAGCTTCAGATCCTCTTTTCCTGAGGACTGCTACAATCGAGACCCCGAACGGCAAGGATATTCCGGGCAGCAGCTTCCGTTCAGCCGCGAATATCCGGTATGCCATTTCGTTCGCGAATGCCGGCGGAACATCTGCCGTATCGCTGGATAGATCCGGAGCTCCGGCACGCTTCTCACGGCGGGCCCTCCGCCATCTCTGCAGCGCAGCCGGAACAAAGGCGGCGCAATTCATGTACGACACCGTTTCGGTTTCCAGATCGGGAGCCGACGCCAGCAGCTCCCGGAAACTGTCCATGGTGTAACGCCGCACATGCCCGAGCACGACGTCATGCCCGGTCCACATGAACGGGTGGGCCGGAACCGTCAGCACCAGGGTTCCGCCGGGCTTGAGTACCCGGTACAGTTCGGCAAGTGCCTTCCGGTCGTCCGCCACATGCTCCATGACGTCGGTGGTTACTATCCCGTCGAATTCATTGTCCCAGAACGGGAGTGCCGTGATTTCCCCCTCGACCACCAGACCGCCGGACTTCTTCCGGGCGAATTCCAGCGCCACCGGATCCTTTTCAACACCGACCGCTTCGCCGAATCGCATCAGCGCGGGGAGATTACCGCCGGTTCCGCAACCGGCATCGAGCACACGGCCATGGACTCCGGCCTCCCTGAGAAGCTCGGTCACGATGGCCCGCTTGCCGCGGAACCACCAGTGGCGGTCCTCGACGGCGGCCATGGCCTCGAACTCGGCGGCCTCCATGCCCCGGACTTCTGGAGTTTCGCCGCTCATTGACCGGGCGGATTATCCTTCAGTCCGCGGCGGACCTGCTGCCGGATCTGGAACAGGCTGCCGACCATGATCATGCCGTCTCTCAGTGGATTCACCTTGCTGCCCTCCCGGTCGCGCCAGGTGACGGGGACCTCGACCACCTTCAGCCCCGCAAGATGCGCCCGGTAGACCAGCTCGAAGTCGAAGCCGAAATGAGGCGTCGCGAGCTGCTCGACGGAGGGACGCATGGAAGATGCCTTCATCGCCTTGAAGCCGCACTGGGTGTCGTGAAACGGAATCCACAGGATCGTCCGGACCGCCAGATTGAAACACCGGCCGAGCAGTTCACGAATAACTGGCTGCCGGACATCGAGCTTCGCACCGCGAATCGCCCGTGAACCCATGGCGAGGTCGGCACCGCTATCGAGGGCTTTCCGGAGCGCAGGGAAGTCCTCCGGAGGCGTGGAGCCGTCGGCGTCGCTGAACAGCCAGATATCGCCTTTTGCCTCGAGGAGCCCCGCCCTCACCGCGCGCCCCTTTCCGCCATTGGGACTCAGGTCCAGCAGGCGGAGTTCCGGGGCCATTTCCATGTATTTCCGGACGACGGCGGCCGTCCCGTCCGTCGATCCGTCGTTCGCCACGATGATCTCGAACGGTTCGCCGTATCCCCGGAAAAACGCAAGGAACTGGTCCAGCGTCGGGGGAAGCCGCTGCTCCTCGTTGTAGGCGGGGATCACGACGGAGATCATCCGAACAGCCCCTTCTTCTGGGACTTGCGCAGATCTTCCACCTTCTTCAGGCCCTGCTGGGCGATCTTGAGGTTGGCGTCGATGCGGAGTGCTTTGCCGAACTCCATGGCGGCGAGATCCACCTTGCCGTCGTCCACCAGCATCCAGGCCCGGTAGGCGAACCCGATGGCACAACGCGGGTCACGGACAACGGCGTTGTTCAGGAGCTTTTTGACCTCGGCTACGGCAGTGGTATTGCCCCTGTTCTTCGGATTCTTGTAGATCGCCCAGGCCTGGTTCACCTCGTGAAGCGTGACGCCGGGCTGGATCTTTCTGGCGATTTCGAACTGCTTGACGGCGGCTTCCCATTCCTCGGTTTCCATGAGCGCGAGTCCGCTCTGGAAAGCCACGTCCGCCTGAAGGGTCTTTCCGCCCGAGCCGCCTTCTCCGGCCATCATCTGCTGGGTCGAGAGCTTCTGGTCGTAGTTCTGCTTCTTGCCCACGTCGGAAAGAGTCTCGAAGGCGACCGACAGCTTTTCGAGCAGTTCCTGGGCTTTCGACATGACGTCGCCCGCCGACATGATGAACTTGTCCGGAGAGAACTTCCGCTGGAGCTCGAAATACTTCTTCTTCGCCTCCTGGAAGTTGAACCCGCTCCGCTTCGTGCCGAGCAGCTCGTAGTAGTTCACCTTCTTCGCCCGGGCCAGTTCGTCGAACAGCTCGTTCTCCAGCTTCCGCTGATCGTCGCTCTGTGCCGCCTGCTGGGCGGTCTGCTGGGGCACGGCCGACTTGTCCCGCAGGTCCGAGACAATCTCGTCCAGTTCGTCGGCAAGGTCGCCCGACAGATCGATCAGCTCCAGGGTGTCCTCGCCGGAAGCCTTTGCCGCCACACTCCCGGCAGCCGCAGGGCGGTGCGAGGAGCGGAAGGCCAGCGGGAACTCCACATTCACGCCCTGAGGAGCCTGTGCGTGCCGCGTCACGAGCCTCAAGGCGAGCAGGATCCGGATGACATTCCAAGCCGCATCCGGCTGGCGGACGCTGCGGATGATCTCCTGGACGGCAACCGGCCTTTTTACGAGATCGACGACCTTCTCTTCCTCTGCGGACAGGGGAAGCAGCCGGGCGAAATACGGCAGATCCTTTGCCGGAGCGAGAAAGGCGTTCTTCAGCTGGTTCTGAAGTGTCGACAGCTTGATCGGATTCGACGACGCACGGACGTCGTGGGCGACCGCATGGGCAAGTGCGAGTTCGCCGTAAAGCCGCTCCGTCGGCCCTGCATCCGCCGACTGGGACTCCATGATCAGCGTGCCTTCGGGCCAGCGTAGCACTTCACCCAGGCGGACGCCGAGAATTTCGGCCCGCTTCTTCGACAGGTCGCCGGGACTCACGACTCCGGCACCCGCGAGCAGCCGCTCCACTTCCGCCGGCGGAGTGATCCGCTTCAGGCGGTCGAATTCGTCCTGGGTCAGAAAGCCGGCTTTCAGATAGTCGTCCAGTGCCGGGTGCCCGGCCCCGGTGAATTCGGCGAGCGGAAGCCCCTTGTGAAAGGACAGAGCGACGATTTTCCCGCCGCCCATGAGCCGCCCCTTGCAGGTATAGCCCTCGGTCTTCACCAGAATCATCACATCTTCGAAATTGGGCAGCGATCCCGCCGCCGAACCGCCCCAGACCAGCTTGAGCGGTCCGGAACCGGGAGCGCTCAGCCGGGCGGCGGGTTTCGGGGCCGGTGCGGCAACCGGCTGCGGTACGGGTAATGACACCGGAACCGGCGTCACCGGAACCGCCGGGACCTGGGCTCCGGTGGCCAGCGCCCGCTTCGCCGCTTCCAGAAATCGCGGGAACGGAAACGGCATCTGGAGGTAAGGCCCCACCCGGAAACTCTGCGCAAGACGCTGCGGCAGCGCCTTGTCCTTGAGTTCCATGCTCATGAACACGATGGGAACCGAGCGGCCCTTGTCGAGGCTCCGGACCTTGCGGATGAAATCCGGCCCCGAAAGCCGGGCCAGTGCGAGGTCCGTAACCACCAGCTGGTAGTCGTTCTGGGCGAAAGTATGGAGGGCGGTTTCCCCGTCCTGACGCTCATCCACCTCCGGCACAAGCGGCTGCAGGACCTCGGCCAGCTTGGCCGAGAGCCGGGTGTTGCTCGTGACAACCAGCGCACGCACGTCCGTTACGGCCGCCTCTCAGTCCATCCATCTTAGCCGGTATCGCGGGCAGTAAAACCGGTCACTTACACAAGTATGGCCTGCTGTCACCGGGAAATTGTTTCCGGACTGCCGGGTAGTAAACTCGCCGGAAGTCCAGACGGCGGTTAAGGGAATATCCGAACGGGGGAGCGCACGCGCAGGTCGTCGTATGCCGGAAAACAGCCGCCCCACCTTTGTCGAAGTCGACCTCCGGGCGATCCTTGCCAACTATCACCGGATCCGGGAAGCCGTGGGCCCCGGTGTCGGAATCATGGGAATCGTCAAGGCGGACGCCTACGGTCATGGCGCGGTCCCGGTCGCCCGCACGCTCGTCGGTGCCGGCGCCGAATGGCTCGGCGTCGCCCGGCTGGAAGAAGGCGTGGAGCTCCGGATGGCGGGGATCCAGGCCCCCATCCTGCTGCTGGGCGGCGCGGAACCCGAAGAGGCCGAGGCCATCCGCGAGTTCAGCCTCCAGTGCGCCGTCTTTACGGACGAACTGATCGAAGCGCTGGATGCCGAAGGCCGTCAGTGGGACCGCAAGCTCCACGTACACCTCAAGGTGGATACCGGTATGCACCGCCTGGGTGCGGCCATGGACGATCTCGAGCGGATCACCTCGAAAATCATGACCAGCCCCGGCCTCTCGCTCGAAGGGGTAATGAGCCACTTCGCAAGCGCCGAGGATCCGCAGGGCGATCAGACCCAGGGGCAGTTGCAGGCATTCGAGCGGGCGGTGGAAACCGTCGAGAGGGTGAGCGGACGGCGGCTGTTCCGGCACCTGTCCAATTCCACCGGCGCCGTCACGCTGCCGCGGACCCGGCACGATCTCGTGCGGCCCGGGATCATGCTCTACGGAGCCCACATGGCTGAGATCACCCGGAACCAGATCCGGCTCGAACCGGCTTTCTCCTGGAAAGCGCGCATCCGGCAGGTGAAGCGCGTGAAAACCGGGGACCCCGTGGGTTACAGCGCCCTCTGGAAGGCAGAACGGGACTCCACCATAGCCATCGTTTCTGCCGGTTACGCGGACGGCTTCAGCCGGTCGCTCACGAACCGTGCGCAGGTCATCGTGAACGGGCGTCGGGTACCGGTCGCGGGGCGCGTCTCCATGGATCTCATCGCCGTGGACGTCACCGATGCAGGTGACGTGCGAACCGGTAACGAGGTGACGATCATCGGCCGGGACGGCTCAGCCAGCGTTACGGTCGAGGAATGGGCGGGGTGGCTGGGCACGATCCCCTACGAGATCTTCTGCGCCGTCTCCCGCCGGGTACCCCGCTTCCACAGGGGAATGGCCGAGCCATGATGGCGCTGTTCGACGCACTCGGCGGGTACATCCTCTACCTGCTCGAAACGCTGGGCCGGTATTCCCGGCTCGCCGCCGTCTCGGTCGCTTTCCTGTTCAAACGCCCGCTCCGCCTCGGAATGATCGTCGAGCAGGCGGTCATCGTCGGCGTCAATTCCTCCGTCATCATTCTGCTCACAAGCCTCTTTACCGGCATGGTGTTCTCGCTCCAGCTCGGGTCGGCGTTCCAGCGGTTCGGGGCGGAGGGCCTCATTGGCGGCGCGACCATGCTCGCCCTGATCCGAGAACTGGGCCCCGTGCTCACGGCCCTGATGGTCACGGGCCGCTGCGGCAGCGCCATGGCGGCCGAACTCGGAACCATGCGGGTGACGGAGCAGATCGACGCCCTCGGAGCCATGGCCATCGACCCGGTGAAGTATCTCGTGGTCCCCCGTGTCGTCGCCTCCACCATCGTGGTCCCCATGCTGACGCTCGTGTTCGTCTTCGTGGGCGGCGTGGGCAGCTATTTCGTGTGCACGGTGGTCCTCCAGATCTCTCCCGGCGGCTGGTGGCAGAACGTCATCGAGCTCATCGACTGGGGCGACCTGAACAACATGTGGATCAAATCGACGGTGTTCGGCTTCATCCTGTCCACCGTCGGCTGCTACGTCGGCTACTTCACGACGGGCGGCGCAAGAGGCGTCGGCCGCTCGACCACCCGCGCCGTCGTCACTTCGTCGGTGCTTGTGCTGGTCGGCGACTATTTCATCACCTCCCTGCTGCTGAACCTCGGGATCGGAGGCCAGCGCTCGTGAATGCACCCCTGATCCGGTTCGAGAACGTCACCAAGCGGTTCGGCGCCCAGACGGTGCTGGACCGGATGACCCTGGATATTCCCGAAAACCAGACGACCGTGATCATGGGACTATCGGGGGCGGGAAAAAGCGTCACCCTCAAGCACATGATCGGCCTCCTGAAACCGGACGAAGGCCGCGTGATGGTCGACGGCGAGGATATCACGCGGTTCGAGGGGGACGCGCTTTACCGGGTTCGCCTCAAGTTCGGCTTCCTGTTCCAGGACGGCGCGCTGCTCGACTCCATGTCCGTCTATGACAACGTGGCTCTCCCGGTGCGGGAACACACGCAGATGTCCCCGGACGAGATCCACGAACGGGTTCAGGAAGTCCTGAATCAGGTCGGCCTCGGCAGTCACGGACACAAGGCCCCCTCGGAGCTGTCGGGCGGCATGCGGAAACGGGCCGGACTCGCACGGGCCATCGTGCTCCGGCCCCGGATCGTCCTTCTGGACGAGCCGAGCTCGGGCCTCGACCCCGTCATGACCGACGTGATCATGGCCCTCATTAACGACCTGCAGAGCGTTTACCGGACCACCAATGTCGTCATCAGCCACGACGTCGAGGCCACGTACAAGATCGCCAGCCGCATCGCGATGCTCTACAAAGGACAGATTCACCTCGAAGGGACTGCGGATGATCTCCGGTCGTCGTCCGACCCCCTTGTCCGGCAGTTTCTGGACGGGAAACGGGCTGGCCCTATCTCCGTGTAATGATTGTGGAAACACGGACGGATATGCCTATAATGGAAAGTCCGGGAGACCCCAGGTGTCGCAAGCGCTGACCAACAACGTGAAGGTCGGGATTTTCGCCGCAGCCGTGCTGGCGATGCTCTCGTACGCCTCGGTCAAGCTGCGCCCCATGTCGTTCACGAAGACCCACGACGTCATCGTCTACATGGATTCGGCCGAGGGCCTGTTCGAGAACACCGGAATCCGCATGGCCGGCGTCAAGGTCGGCATGATCAAAAGCATCGAGCTGGAGGGCCGTCTTGCGCGGCTCACGGTGTCAGTGCGCGAGGATATCCCGCTCGATTCCTCCACCCGCGTCGTGGCCCGGAGCAAAGGGCTTCTTGGCGAGCGTTATCTGGAGATCATTCCGGCACGGACGCCCGAGACCCGCACCCGGATCACCCCGGACGAGTTCGACAGCGAAGGAGGCACCGGCACCCTCGATGAGAATATGCCCTCAGGCGATGCCAACCCGTGGTTCGACGCGCCCGGCCGCCGCATTACCCGGATCGAGGAGCGCGCCCAGCTTTCGCTCCCCGCCAAGGGGCCGCAGGTCATCTATGCCGATGAATCCGGCAGCAGCGAGGAACTCTTCGAGAAGCTTGGCCGCGTAGCGGACAACCTCGAGGAAATCACCCGCATCATCAAGCTGACCCTGAAGGGCCAGGCCGGTGGCAGCTCGGAGATGAAGCGAACGCTCGACGCCGTGGCGCAGCTCACCGAGAAACTCCGCGACATGGTCGACCAGAACGACGAGCGGGTAAGCCGCATCGCCGACAATGTGGAAAAACTCACGGCCATGCTGAACGGCAAGCTTCCGGTCGTTCTGGATGACGTGCAGCGGCTGGTGCGCCGGGTGGACGAACAGGTGGCTGCCCGGGGCGACGACGTAAGGGACGTGCTCGCGTCCTTCAAGGAGTCGGCCCGCAAGCTCGACTCGGCCATCGAGAACACCCGTCAGATCACCGACAAGATCAACCGCGGCGAAGGCACGATCGGCAAGCTCGTGAACGACGACACGACGGTCAACGAGGTGAACAAGGCCGTCTCGAATATCAATTCGTTCCTGGATTACGCTAACAATATCCAGCTCGTCGTGGGCTACCGCGGCGAGGAACAGATCAAGAACGGCGATGGGCTGAAGAGCTACGTGAACCTCCAGATCCGCCCCCGCCCCGACAAGTTCTACTTCGCCTCCATCGTTTCGGACCCGCGCGGCGGCCGGCAGAAAACATCCGTCGCCGAGCAGACGAACACCTCGCCGACGCCGCTGCTCCCGCCCGCCAACACGACCACGACCACGAGCCGCAACGAGAGCGGCCTCCGGTTCTCCGTCGGTATCGGAAAGCGCTGGGACTGGCTGGAAGTTTACGGCGGAATCCTGGAGAGCACCGGCGGCGCGGGCTTCCGGCTGTCGCCCGACCGGTTCAAGCATCTCTACTGGGAGAACGAAATCTTCGACTTCACCCGGAAGGGCTCCTTCGGCAAGAAACTGAACCCGAACTTCCGTTCCCGGGTCGAATACAGCTTCTGGAAGTACTTCTACCTCACGGCCGGCGTCGAGGACATCCTGAACGACGCCAAAAAGCCGATCCCCTTTGCGGGCGGCGGTATCGCCTTCACGGACGACGACGTAAAGCCGCTGCTCCTCTCCGGAGGAACGTCCGGCGCCGCCATCGCTGCCGGCAAGTAAGTCCCGTTTTCAGGTCAGTGGATCTTGTGGCAGGTGTCCACCTTGCTGCAGGTGGCGCAGCCGCCACCGGTGGCGCACCCGCACGAGGAACCGCAGCCGCCCGAGCCGCAGGAGCGGGCTTCGTCCAGCGGCGGCGGAGGTTCGGCGAACGAGAAGCCGAGGTCCGCCAGCACCGCTTCCGGACGGTACCGGATGGCCTCGCTCCGTCCATCCACCGGTTCGTCGCAGGAGAGACAGAACCGCACGAGCCGCCCGCCCCGCAGGCGCGAAAACAGGATCTCGACGTCCTGGCAGTGGCAGCAGAAAGCGGTTGGAAGTCCCTGCATGATGCCGGAGTTATAGCCGTTCCCGCCGGGAAGCCCAACTGGGAAGGTGCGGGGGCCGTAACAGCCGGCCGTCAGCCGATCTTGGGGCCCTGCCGCAGCTCCCGGCGGCGGGCAAGATCCTTCGCCCACGCGTCGGACGCGTACCCTTCCAGCAGTTCGGAAACGGTACGATGGCCCGCAAGCCGGCGAAGTGTGCGCATTGTGGGCGGCAACAGCGCAATCCGCCCGTCCTGGTTGGAATCGATTGCCTCGCCGGGCCGCACCCAGACGGCGCTGAGTGCCTCTCCCGGCGTGTGGGTCAGCTCCACCGGTTCTGTCAGAATGACAAGGAAGAAGCGCGTATCGAACCGCCGGGGCTGGCTTTCGGGCGTGCACCAGTGGTCGAGGAAAAGAAGCCGCGGCGACGGAAGCCGCAGGTTCTCGGTTTCGAGCAAATCCCTGAACTGGAGCCGCCCGCCCTGCACTTCCAGCCGGTAGCGCCGGTCGAGCGCCGCAATCTCCGCCGCGTCGAGAGGTTCTCCCCGCCGGGTCGCCGCGAGCAACCCGGACTCCTCGAACATCTCCCGGAAACCGCCCGCCCAGAAGGCGCCCGGCTCCATCTCGCCGGTGTCGGCCTCGAAACGGCCGCGCCCGGCGTCGAAACTGTCGAGCCGCCCGAGCAGCGAAGGCTCCGAATCCGCCCGGTCCACACGCCCGCCAGGGAACACGTGATGCCCCGGCGCGAATGCCATCGTGTGCGGCCGTTCCGTGAGAAACGTTTCGAGGCCGTTCCTGCCGTCGCGCACGATCACGGTCGTGGCAGCGGGCAGCGGAACGGCGGGTTTCTGGGCTTCAGACAAGGTTTCGGTCATCCATTTATTAGTTCGCGAGCTATCTTGACTCTTATTCCGCCGATGTCGATGATTTGCGTCCTGTTTCAGGCAGCGATGAGACCTCTACTGACCATACTGGCGGCCGCCGGGCTTCCGTTTGCGGCATTCGCCCAGGAGGCACCGTCCGCCAGACTGCGGGTTCCACCCGCAGCCGAGCTGGTCCAGATCCGGGGCGGGTCTTACCTCACGGGCGATTCCCAGGGCGGGCCCGGCGAGCGTCCGGTCCGGCGGGTAACCCTCCCTGCCTTCCAGATCAAGCGGATGGAAACGGCGAACTCGGAATACTTCCAGTGTGTCAAGGAAGGCGCCTGCTCCGAACCCCGCGACTATCTGGAGCGGCGACAGCCGGAGTTCCCCGTCACCGGTGTCAGCTGGTTCCAGGCCCGCGATTTCTGCCTGTGGTGGGGCGGACGCCTGCCCAGCGAGGCCGAATGGGAATCTGCGGCCCGTTCGACAGACGGACGCAAGTTCCCGTGGGGCAACGAGTTCGACTGGAGCCGGGGCAATTTTGCCGATGGCACCGCCCCCGATTTCGGCCGGCAGGACCGCTATGAAGAAGTCGCTCCAGCGGGGTCCTTCGGGGATGGTGCCAGCGAACAGGGTGCCGTCGATCTCGCCGGGAACGCCGCCGAATGGGTCGGTGACTGGTTCGACCCGCTCTACTACACCCGCTCCCCCCAGTCCTCGCCCAAGGGTCCCCCCTGGGGTTCGCTCAAGATCGTGAAGGGCGGTTCCTACCGCTCGGTTGTCAAGGAAAATTCGCCCTCTCCCTACCGGGCGGCGGCGAAGATGCCGCTCTCGCCCGACCTCGCCCGCCCGGACGTGGGTTTCCGCTGCGTCTACGACGGCAGAAACCCGCTCGAAAACACCGATCCGGCTCCGCCGGATCCATCCAGCAAATAGAGTCCGAAAGGAACCATCCGTTTTGATTCGCACCCGCATCCCCTTCCGCACCGCGCTCCTTCCGGTGGCAATTTTCTCAATCGCTGCCGCCTCCTGTTCCTGGTTCACCGGCGATCCGCCGCCAGGCGACCCCCAGTGGGACCAGATCCTTCCTGCACCTGCGGTAACCGCTGAAGAGCCGGTTCCGGCAGAGCCGGAAATGCCGAAGGCTACGGAACCGGTTGCAGGGGTATCCGAATCTGCGCCTGAAGCTGCATCTGCTCCTGAACCCGCGCCCGCTTCCGAAACCGTCGCTCCGGCTGCGGAAACTCCCGAGCCACCGGCTCCGCCCATGGCTGTCGCTGCTGCCGAGCCTGTGGCCCCGGCACTTGCCGCGCCTGCAGAACCTGTTGCCGCTCCTGCTCCAGTCATCGAAGCGGCTCCGAAAGCAGTACCGGGAAAACCGGCGGAACCGAAAGCGGAAGCCAAACCGGTCCCGATACCTGCGGCCGCGGCACCGGCATTGTCTCCGGCTGCCGCTCCTGCTGCCGAAGCTCCTCCCCCGGCGCCGAAGAAGCCCTTCAGCCGTCCGCTGGACCGGGACGTGGATCCCGTGGTGATCAAAGGCGAGCAGCTCAGGACCCTGCTCGGCAAGCCGATCTCGAGCATCCGCGTGGCCGCCGTCCGCACGAACGGCCTCGAACCGGTCCCGTTCCAGATCGATGAACGGGATGAAGACAACGAATACGTGTTCACCGCCGGACCCGACAAGGGAACGGACCGGGACAAGGGACTCTTCGACGCCAACGACGAGCTGATCGTCATGGCCCGCGACCTCGGCGACCAGCTCGAAGGCGGTTATCCGGCTCAGAAAGGTGCGCAGCCCGCCACCGTGAAAGAGATCGTTATCCGCGATCCTATCGACGGTAAGCGCGGCTATGCCTACGTGACCTCCTGGGCAGGCGAACCTCCGGCGCCGGCCACGAAGGACTACGTGACCTACAAGTCCGGCGAGGATCTCGTCGAAGCCACTTCATTCGCCGTCGGATTCAACAAGGAAACGCCGTTCGCCATCGACCGGTCGATGATCCGCAAGGCCAACGGCCAGTTCTCCGACAACCGGGTGGACATCCTGAAGGTGCGCCTCAAGTCGACGATCTTCCGGTTCTACGACTTCGACCGCGACCAGGCCGACTTCGGCTCCAAGACCGCCGCCTGGATCGACGGGCCCGTGCGCGTGATCCTGCACAAGGGCATCAGCGTGCGCATGATCCTCGGCCTCCAGTCGCCCAAGATCTGGAACGACACGATTTTCTACCCCTACGGCCTGTCCTACGGGATCGATGTGAAAACGCCGTTCAAGATCCCCTCGATCTTCTCCAAGTTCGAGATGTATTCCGGCATGGACTTCCGGGACCTTCGCGGCGGGACGTTCTACACGAACGGCATGAGCCGCCCCGTGACCGTCACCGGAAATCCCAATAATCCGGAGATCGCGGCCATGAACGCCAACCCCGACGAAAACCGGTTTGCCGCCATCGGCTGGGAAGGCTCCTACTTCATCATGCGGATCAAGATTCCGCCCGAAATTCCGCTCAAGGTGAACGCGTACATGATCGACGACCCGAACTATCTCGATCCGCCCGAACGGTTTCCAGGCGCCGTTCCCGGCATGTATTTCAAGATCGACGACTGGCTGAAGGTCCAGCAGACGAACTTCAACATCGTGACGAGCGTCTTCGTTACCGACACGTTCGTTCCCGGCCAGGAAGCGAAGTTCATCGGCCGGATGGACAAGCCGCCGGTGCTGGAGAACCCAGACCGGTGAAGCGGCTCGCCCTCTCCCTGCTGGCCGCGCTGGCCTTCGGTCACGGCCGGGCGGCGGCCGAGGCACCACTCAAGCCCTGGCAGTCCGCTCCGGTTCCGGGCGGGCTCAGCCGGACCCTCGACCCGGTACTGATCCCCGGCGCACAGCTCAAGACCTTCGCCGGCAAACCCATCGTGAGCCTCCGGCTCTATGCCGCCCGCGGCGGACAGCTGGTTCCGGTGCCGTTCCAGATCGACGAGCGCAACCGCGACGGCGAGTATGTCCTCACGGAAGGCCCCGAAAAGTCCCAGGACGAGGACAAAGGCCTGCTGGACGCCAACGACGAGCTGGTATTCATGGCCATGGATCTTGGGGAACGCTTCCAGGGGGCGGACAACCTGCCCGATGCCGATTTTCGCAAGGAGCTGATCGTCCGTGATCCGCTCGACGGAAAGCGCGCCTACGCCTACCTTTATTACTTCCCGGCGAATCCGCCGCCCCGTTCGTCCACCGACTATGTGATCTACGACGCCGCGACCGACGAGACCCGCACCCGGACATTCGCCATCGGCTTCGACAGGAAGATCAAGTTCGCCATCAACCGCATCCGCACGCGGCTCGAGGACGGCAGCTACAGCGAGAACCGGACCGACATCATGAAGATCCGCATGACGGCCAAGGTCATGGGGCTCGAGATCACCCGCGATCAGACCGACTTCAGCAGCACGCTCGGCGGCTGGATCGACGGCCCCGTGCGCGTCGTGAAGTATTCGGGCATGAACGTCCGGCTCGTGGCGTTCCTGAGGTCGCCGAAGCTCTGGAACTACGCCTTTTTCTATCCCTACGTCTTCTCGTACGATTTCGCCGTAAAGACTCCCTTCGCCATCCCCAAGGTGACGTCCTCTTTCAAGCTGGTGGCCGGCATCGACTTCACGGATGCCCGGGGCGCCGAGATGTTCTCGACCGGTTTTCCGAAGCCCTATGTCGTCTCCGGAAATCCGAGGAATCCCGACCTCGCGGCCGTGAATGCAGGCGGCTATTCGAGCGGCTTCATCGCCGTGAAATACCTGGGAATGCACTTCCTCACGAGGATCATCACCCCGAAGGATGTCCCGCTGATCCCGGACATCTATCTCGTGGACGACCCGGAACACGAGGACCCGCCGGAGAACTTCAAGGGCGCCATGCCGGGCCTCTACTTCAACGTGAAAAACTGGGAGAACGTCTACTCGACGGATTTCAGTATCAGGAATCTGGTGATCGTCACCGACGAGTTCACGCCGGGCGACGAGAAGAACTTCTTCCGCAAGCGGGACACTGCCCTTGTCCTGGACAATCCCGACCCCGCCTGACGGCGCTAGAGGCCGCGGCCCCGGCGGACCAGTTCCTGCTGGATCATCAGTTCGAGTTTGTCCTTGATGCCCTGCTGCACCTCGGCAAGCGCATCCTCGTCATCGGCGTTCCACGGCGGCAGCCGGATCTCGACCGGCTCCCCGATGACGAACCGGAGCTTCACCGGAAACGGCAGCAGCCCGAGTCCAAGGTATAGCGGCATCTTGTACCGGTCGCTGCCCATCAGCTTCTGGGCGTAAACATTGTCTTCGAGGAGGCTCACGTACGCGTCGTCGCCGCCGATGCTCGCGACCGGAATAATCGGGACGCCTGCCTCGATGGCACACCGGATGAAGCCGTAGATCCGGTCCCAGTGAAGTGCATACCGGTCCCGCGTCGGTTTCAGGGCTTCTTTCGCTCCGCCGGGATAGGAGAGTACCAGCTCGCCCGTCTTGAGGAGCGGCACGGCGTTTTCGCGGACGCCGTACACGGCGCCGAGCTTTTGGAGATACTGCCGGTAGTAGGGGACCCGGATCACCGCCCGGTCGACGGTCGGCCGGATCATTCGGCCCGTAGCGTGGTAGACCCGTTCGAAGAGAAAAATGGAGTCGAGCGCAAGGATCGCATGGTTCGACACCAGCATGGCGCCCTGCCCCGGCGGCGGCAGGTTCTCCGCTCCTTCCAGTTCGGGCCGGAACCAGACCTTTCCAACCCTGCCGATCCAGTCGTACTGCTCGCGGGCCCAGTCGGGGTCCATCAGATCGGTGCGGAAATCCTCCGCCTCGTCGAGCGGCGAGCCCACTGCATCGCTGAACTCCCGGAGCCGCTGGTCCACGGGAGCGTTGGACGACAGCCAACGTCCGGAAAGTTCCCGGAGACGGTGAAACACGCCACGAAACGGATCGTCGCTCATGAACTTCCTGCCGGTTCAGAAACCCCGTGAAGGCGGAAGCTCCGCCTCGGCCGATTCGAAAAACACCTTGATGCCGGTGACCAGCGACACCACGATGACCGCACCCGCCACCGTCAGCAAGGGATCGGCCGCCGCGAGCCCCGCCGCCCGGAGAATAAACCCGCAGACGAGCAGCCCCGCCCCGCCCGTGAGAGAACGGATGGAGAGTACCGCCGAAGCTCCGGGGGCTCCGGCCGCGCCGTAGGCATGGCCGAGCAGGAGCGGAAGGACGAACCCCAGCACGAGCGCATGATGGGCCGCCCGGCGCACGTCGTCGTTTCCGGCGGCGTGATACCGGTAGAGAAGCACCGCCGAGGCGAGAAAGAGAATTCCGATCGCCCAGGCCGTGTACTGCTCGCCGGACCTCCGGGGCAGCACGGCCAGAAGGTGCAGGAATGCCAGCGCCCCCAGCAGATAGACCGGAACGACCATGCGGTCCGCCTGTCCGAACCAGGCGAGCACGGCGGCCCCTGCCGATGCAGCGAGCGCCAGCAGCAGTTCGGCCGCAGGCTGCCAGCTCCGGACAAACGGAGGCTCGCCCGGTGAGGGGATATGGTCCACGGAAAAGGCGGCGAGCAGCAGCCCGCCGAACAGCCCTGTCATCGTGTGCGCCGTTTTCGTCTCGAACCGGAAACCCGAACTCCACAGCTCGAACGCCATCCAGGCGGCGCCGCCCAGCGAAACCAGCGCGCCCGTGGCCAGGAGCAGCGTACCGGCATGCGGCCGCAGACCGGGGAAACCGGGGCGAAAGCCTCCGTTCCGGATAAATGCGCGCCAGGCAAGGATTCCCGTAGCGATCAGCCACAACACGAGGCAGGTTGCCCCCGCCGGCACCAGCTCGTACCGCCACAGGAGTCCTCCGGCGAAGCCGGCCAGCGCTCCGTGCGAGAGGCCAAGCAGGAGAATGCCCCACGCCCGGCGGCTGAACAGCCCGCCCGTCCGCTCGGAAAGCAGCGCCACCCACAGGTGCAGAACCCCGCCCAGTACGGCGGCGTGAATATGGAACTTGAGGGCAATCGCGGGCAGGGTTTCCCGGCCGAAGATCACGATGGAGAAACCGAGAAGCGCGGCCGACAGGAGCCAGAACAGCCCGGCCGTCGCAAATATCCGCTCCATCCTCGTCACCGGATCACACCCGTTTCATGGCGGTGATCACCGCCGCCAGTTCCTGCTTCCAGAGCAGGTCCACGTTGGAGAGCGAGGCGCTTTCGATCCACCGGCGGAGCTGCTCCCACTTCGGGCGGCGGACTCCGCCAGAGGATGCCTCCGGCACCGGGAGCGCGAGTCCCGCACGGGCCCGGTAGTCCCGGAGGCGGCGTTCGTAATCGGCTTCCTGCTCCGGCAGCGCGGCCCGAACCTCGCCGCCCCAGAACAGCATTCCACCTTCGCGCAGCTTGCCCGAGAGGCGGCCGATGAGGATCTGCTGGTCCGTATCCGTTTCGCCGGCCGCGACGAACGGAACGAGTGCCGCGTGAAACCCGGCGGGGAGCTTCGTCTCCCAGGCACCCGAGCGCCAGTCCGCGCGGAGAAACCGCACCCGATCCCCCGGTACGGCGGCACGGGCAGCCTCCTCGGCGGCAGCGTCTTTCGCGAACACGAGAAAACGGGCTGACGGAAGCGGCTCCAGGAGCGCCGCAGTCCAGAGCGGGCCGCCGCTGTTCAGCTCCAGCACGACCGCCGGTTCGCTTGAAGCAAACGGGAAATGGGAAACCACGAGGTCCGGTGAAAGACCGGGATAGGGAGACACGAACGCCAAACCGGCTCCCGGAAATCAGTGAAAGGTGTGGGAAGTCTGCCCGGCCGGACGGCGTCCGCCGAGAATGGCCTCGAGCAGCACCAGCGCCGCACCGCCAAAAATCGCCGCCGCCAGCAGGCCGAGGACGGCGATACCGGCGGTCATGAACAGGAACGGGGCCGCAAGGAGTGCGGTCGCGGGTTCCATCCGGCGGATCCGCTCCCACAGTTCGCCGAGCGTCTGTCCCTCTGCTTCGGAGCGGTGGGCGTCGGCATCGTTACTCATGAGGTTGTTCATCAGATCATCGAAGCGGGACATGACGGTTATTCCCCCTGGAAACCCGGAATCGACCGGGATCCTCCACCGGCAGGCCCACACCCTCCCTCATCGACCGGTTAGGGTCAAGACGATAAATAACACCTGCGTCCAGAGCAAGGGATGGGGGACCCACGTTTTATCTAACCAATTGATATAATTGGTTAAATTTGCTTTTAACGGAGAACGGTTTTTGTGGGTATACATTGACTTCTTGCGGCAAAACGCGAATCCTTATAGAAGACGCGGCTTGCTCATTTCATGGGCTGCTCATTTGCTATGCAATTGCCCTTTTCCAGTTAATTCTTCATTATTTATACGTTTAAGGCGAAGATCGGCACAAATTGGATGACTAGAGAAGCAGCACAAGAAAAGTCCACCATCTCGCAGATTCACAAGATCGGCAAGGTGGAAGTTTCGGGCAATCTGGTGCTCGCGCCCATGTGCGGTGTGACGGACTTGGCCACGCGCCGGGTATCCCGCAAAGAGGGGGCGGCCGTCTGCTTCACGGAAATGGTGAGCAGCGTCGCCCTGATGCACGATTCGAAGAAGACTTTCGACCTGCTCCGAACGGCGGCCGACGATTCGCCGCTGGCCGTACAGATATTCGGGGGCGATCCGGAAACGCTCGCCTCCGCCGCAAGGCTCCTCGAAGATCTCGGCACCCGCTGGATTGACCTCAACATGGGCTGCCCGGTGCCGAAAGTCGCGAACCACGAGGCGGGTTCGGGCCTCCTGAAGGATCTCAAGCTGATCGGGGACATTTTCGGCGCCATGCGGAAAGCGGTCGGCGGCACCTTTACCTGCAAGATCCGCGCGGGCTGGGATGCCAACTCGCTGGTCTTCCGCGAGGTCGTCCGAATCGCCGGCGAAGAGGGCCTGGACGCCATCGCGTTCCATCCGCGCACCCGTGCCCAGCAATATACCGGCAAGGCGAACTGGGATTACCTCAGGGACGCGAAGGAGATCGCGAAGCTCCCGGTCTTCGGGAGCGGCGACCTGTTCACGCCGGGCGACGTGCAGCGCATGAAAGGGACCACCGGTATCGACGGGTGCTACCTCGCCCGCGGCGCCCAGGGGAATCCGTGGATTTTCCGCAGGGCCGCGGCCCTGCTCCGCGGGGAGAAGGATCCCGGCCGGCCCCGGCTCGGCGAAGTCCGCCAGACGATGATGGAACACCTGGACGGAAGCTGCTCGCTCTACGGCGAGGAACGCGGCGTCCGGATGTTCCGCAAGCACATCGGCTGGTACACGAAAGGGCTCAGGAATTCAGCGGCGCTCCGGGCGAAGGCCTTCGGCTTCACCCGGCAGGCGGACGTGCAGCAGACCCTGAACGAGTATTTCGACACGCTGGAGACTGCCGGCGGCAACCCCTGGTCCGGAGAACCCCAGCCTCCGGAAGAAACCCCCGAGGACTGCTCCGCCTATGCCGAGTAAACCGCGACGCGGCACGGGAGGCTTCAGCACCGGCCCGATCCGGGGGGTCGACTGGCGCGTCATCCTGGACAGCTTCGAGGATGGCGTTCTCGTGCTCGACGACAGTGGCGAGGTGGAATACCTGAACGATGCCGGGGAAAAACTCCTCGGCATCTCCCGGCAGAGCACCGTGAACCGCCATTTCTCGGACGCGACCGGGCAGCCCGCACTGAATGCGATGATCGCCACGTCCATGGACCAGGGGATCAGCCTCGCCGACCGGAGCGCGACGCTGGAGTTTCCGCCCGACCGGCCGGGCCTGCGCGACCGCATTCCCGTCACGATCAAGGTGACGCCGCTCAACAACGATGAGGGCCGCCGCCGGGGAACGACAGTCACGATCATCGACCGTACCCGGTCGGTGGAGTTCGAACGTGATCTCGTCCGGAGCGACCGGCTGGCCTCCATGGGCACTATCGCCGCGGGTCTCGCCCACGAGATCAAGAACCCGCTGGGCGGTATCGCCGGAGCCGGACAGCTTCTGCTCCGGGAAGCGAGCCTTTCGGATACAGGACGCGAGGCCCTCCAGATCATCCGCCGGGAAGTGGAACGGGTGAACGGGCTCATCGAGCGTTTGCTCCGGTTCAGCAAGCACCAGCCGGTCCGCAATACCGAGATCAACATCCACCAGATCCTGGACGAGACGATCCAGCTCGTAAGGCTCGCCCGGCCATCGCAGGAGTTCGCCCGGGAATACGACCCGAGCCTGCCGCCTGTTTCAGGCGACGGCGACCAGCTGAAACAGGTGTTTCTCAACCTGATCCAGAATGCCGTGCAGGCATCGCCCGAAGGGCGCTCCGTCATTATCGGCACGCGCCTCGTGAACACGTTCCGGTTCAGGGAGCTTCAGGGCACGGGCCGCCCCTACCGCCGCCTCATCGAGGTTTCCGTCACGGACCGGGGCACGGGTATTCCGCCGGAAAACTTCGGCCGCCTGTTCACGCCTTTTTTCACCACAAAACCCGAGGGCACGGGCCTCGGCCTTGCCACCGCCCACCAGATCGTGCGCGAGCATGACGGCTTCCTGACGGTGAATTCGCAGCCCGGCGAAGGCAGCACGTTTTTCGTCCATCTGCCCGAGGCAGGGACCCAGAAGAAAGGTTAATTCGCCATGGCAACCCGAATACTTGTCGCTGACGATGAACAGAGCCTGCGTTTTGTGCTGGGCAAGGCCCTCGAGGCGAAGCACTACGCCGTCGATTACGCCAGCGACGGCAACGAGGCCTGGAACAAGCTGAACGGGGGTGATTATGCCATCGCGTTCCTCGACGTGAAGATGCCCGGCCCCTCGGGCCTCGACATCCTCGGGCGGTGCCGCCAGCTCTCCCGCCCCCCGATGGTCGTCATCATGACGGCCCAGAACACCATGCAGAACGCCGTGCAGGCAATGAAGCTCGGGGCGTTCGACTACCTGACGAAGCCGTTCGACCTGACCGAGGCGGAGAACGTCGCCCAGCGGGCACTGGACAGCCGCCGCAAGGAGAAGGAACTCTCCACCGCCGCCGTGCCGCCTCCGTCCACCGAGGAGTCCGCCCCGGCCTCCTCCGACAGCCCGATCCTGCTCGGCCGCTCTGGCGCCATGCAGCAGATTTACAAGCTGATCGGCCGGGTGGCGGACTCTACCGCCGCCGTGCTGATCCACGGCGAGTCGGGAACCGGCAAGGAGCTGATCGCCCGGGTGATTCACCAGAACAGCTCCCGGGCGGAACAGCCGTTCGTCCCCGTCAACGCGGCGGCGATCCCGAGAGACCTTCTGGAAAGCGAACTCTTCGGCCACGAAAAGGGCGCTTTCACCGGCGCCTCCGACAAGCGCAAGGGCAAATTCGAGCTCGCCTCGAGCGGCACGCTTTTTCTGGACGAAATCGGCGAGATGTCGCTGGACCTTCAGTCCAAGCTCCTGCGGGTGCTGCAAGACGGAACCATCGACCGGGTGGGCGGCGAAAAGCCGATCAAGGTGGACGTCCGCCTGATCACGGCGACGAACCGGAACCTGCCGGAGATGGTCCGTGACCGGATGTTCCGCGAGGACCTTTACTACCGCCTGAACGTGATCCTGATCGAGGTGCCGCCACTCCGGGCGCGCCGTGAGGATATTCCGCTGCTCGCCGACGCCTTTCTCAAGCGGTATTCGGCCCAGTTCAACCTCGGCAACCGCTACCTCGCCCCCGAGTCGGTCGAAGCCCTGCGCAACTACTCGTTCCCCGGCAACGTGCGCGAGCTCGAGAATCTCGTGAAGCGCGCCCTGCTGCTCTCTTCCGGCAACGTCATCAGCCGGGACGATATCATCCAGTTCTTCAGCACCGATCCCATTCCCGGCGCCGAGGCGGCCGAGGCGTCGCTCGAAAACACTGTCGAACAGCACATCAACCGGCTGCTGCTCAAAACCGATCTTAACAAGCCCGGCAATCTCTATCACGAGGTCCTGGAAATGGTGGAACGCCCGCTCCTCCGGCTCGTGCTCGAACGGCTCCACGCCAACCAGCTCCGGGCGGCCGATACACTCGGCATCAACCGGAACACCCTGAGAAAGCGGCTGAGGGAACTGGGACTGAAGGACTGATTCTTCAGCCCGTCACGATCACCGGTTCGTTCGTGACCGGGAAATTCACCGAGTTGGCGATGATGCAGTGGTGATGGGCCCGCTCATGGAGCGATTTCGCCCGTTCGGTGTCCGCACCGGGCGCAACAGCGACCTTCGGGTGCAGGACGATCTTCGTGAAGCGGAATACCCCGTCCACCTTTTCGATGAATCCTTCGGGATTGTCCTCGTAAGCCAGCACCTGGATGCGCGACTTCGCGCAGAGGGCGATGTAGGTCAGGAAGTGGCACGACGTCACCGCCGACATGAGGAAATCTTCCGGATTGTGCAGCTTTGCATCGCCGATAAACGACGGCGCCGAGCTGGCGTTCACCACGGCCTTCCCCTCGATCTCGATCCGGTGCTCTCGGGAATAGGTGTCGTACGTAAACGGTTTGCCGCTCGCGGCCCCCGTCCAGACGAGACGGCACTTGAACCCCTGCTTGTCGGCGGGTGCATCGGCCATGATGGATCCTCCCGGCACTCAGCTTGAGGAAGCATGGCCGGTCCCGGCCCGGCTGTCGAACCAGGCGGGACCGGACGGGTGCGGAAGGCGGGCTCAGGCCGCTTCGTCGGCATGGTCGGAATCCCGGGGCCGGCGGCGGGTCTCGGTGGAGGCTCCGGCTCCGCGGGCGACGGCGACCTTGCCCGTCCGGACGATCTCGCGGATGCCGAACGGCTTCAGAAGGTTCACCACCGCATTGATCTTTTCCTCGACACCCGTGAACTCGAACGTGTACGAGCTGGGCGAAACGTCCACGACCTTCCCACGGAAAATATCGGAAATGCGGAGCACTTCGGCACGGCCGTCGCCCTCGGCATGCACCTTGATGAGCGCCATCTCGCGCTCCACATGCTCGAGCTCGGTCAGATCGACCACCTTGATCACGCTGATCAGCTTGTTCAGCTGCTTGGTGATCTGCTCGATGATCTTCTCCTCGCCCCGCGTGACGATGGTCATGCGGGATACCCTGGGGTCGAGGGTTTCGGCCACGGCGAGGCTCTCGATGTTGTAGCCCCGGGCCGAAAACAGCCCGGCGACGCGCGAGAGGACGCCGAATTCATTCTGCACCAGTACTGCCAGCGTATGCTTGTTCGTCTGCATGATGGATTGTCCTGCCTAAATTTGCGGGTTCAGGAAAGCGACGCCGAGTTCGGGTCGTCGGCCACCTTCGACTTGTACACCTGGTCGGCCGTGATCGGGTTCGCGATGCTGCCGCCGGCAGGGATCATCGGGAAAACGCTTTCCTCGGGATCCACGCGGATGTCGACGAGGCAGGGTTTCGAGGAGGACATGGCCTCGTCGATCACGCCGGAGAGCTTCGAGCGCTCGCTGACGCGGAAACCCTGTGCCGACATGGAATCGGCCAGCTTCACCCAGTCCGGCTGGAGCGGGATGTACACCGACGTGTAGCGGTTGTCGTAGAACATCTCCTGCCACTGGCGGACCATGCCCAGGTACACGTTGTTGATGATGAACACCTTGACCGGGAGCTTGTGCTCGGCGGCGACGATCAGCTCCTGGATGCACATCTGCACCGAGGCGTCGCCCACGATGGCCAGCACCGTGTCCTTGGGCCGGGCGAACTGCGCGCCGATGGCCGACGGCAGGCCAAATCCCATGGTCCCGAGACCGCCGGAGGTGATCCACTTGAAGGGTTCGTCGAACTGGAAATACTGCGCCGCCCACATCTGGTGCTGGCCCACGTCGGTGGTGACGACGGGTTTCAGGTGACGGGTCTTGCGGTAGATCTCCTGGATCGCCCACTGCGGCTTGATGACTTCGGTGGAGCCGTCCGGCTGCCAGTCCTTGTAAAACAGCGGGTGCTGCCGCTCCCAGCCGGTGATGGTCTCGTGCCAGGGATCCAGCGACCGGCGGAATTTCGTCTGCTCGGCCTCCGGGGGCAGGCAGTCCAGCATCTTGCGGAGCACCTTCTTCGCATCGCCCACGATCGGGATATCGACCTCGACGTTTTTCGAGATCGACGAAGGATCGATATCCACATGGATCTTCTTCGCCCCGCGGCAGAACTCGTCCAGCTTGCCGGTGACGCGGTCGTCGAACCGGGCGCCGATGGCGATCAGCACGTCGCTGTTCGTCATGGCGAGGTTGGCGCGGTAGGTGCCGTGCATTCCGAGCATGTCGAGCGAGAGCGGATCGCCCATGGGGAACGATCCGAGCCCCATCAGCGTCTGTGTAACGGGAATGCCGAGCCGGCGGGCGAACTCCGTCAGCTCCGGAGCCGCGTGCGACCAGATGCAGCCGCCGCCCGCATAGAGCACCGGCCGCTTCGCCGTGAGAATCAGTTCCACGGCCTTCTTGATCTGCTTCATGTGCCCTTCGGAGGACGGCCGGTAGGAGGGGATGTCCACCTTCGAGGGCCACTCGAACTTGCACTTCTGGGCCGTGACGTCCTTGGGAATGTCGACCAGCACGGGTCCCGGCCGCCCGCTGGTCGCGATGTAATGCGCCTCGGCCATCACCCGGGCGATATCCTTCACGTCCTTCACGAGGAAGTTGTGCTTGGTGCACGGGCGCGTGATGCCCACGACGTCCGCTTCCTGGAACGCGTCGTTGCCGATCAGGTGCGTCGGCACCTGTCCGGTGATGACCACCATCGGGATCGAATCCATGAACGCCGTGGCGATGCCGGTGACGCCGTTCGTCGCGCCCGGCCCCGAGGTGAGGAGCGCGTAGCCGCACTTGCCCGTCGCCCGGGCGTAACCGTCCGCCATGTGGACGGCCCCCTGCTCGTGCCGGACAAGGATGTGCTTGATCGACCCGTCCTTCTCGGCGAAGTGGAGCGCGTCGTAAATGTGAAGCACCGCCCCGCCCGGATATCCGAACAGGGTCTCCACGTTCAGTTTCTTGAGGGATTCGACAAAGATCTGTGCGCCTGTGAGTTCCACAGCTGCACCTCCATGACTGCCTCCGTGCCGGGATCTCCGGACGCGGGGTTCACTGGGTTTTTCCGCCGGATTTAAGTCCGGCCGACGTTTCCGTCCGCTCCCGTCGGCTGCCAGGACCGATGTGGTGGGGTCTCTGGCTGCTTCCGGTAGTTGTCGGCGGACGGCCGCCGAATCGCCTGCATCGGGAAAGTCCGGGATGTGACTGGCACCCGACGCGACAGGCCAAGTATGGAGAACCCGGTGGATATGTCAAATCATGAGGTGGTTATGGAAGATCGAGTGCAAACCTGAGTCCGCTCTCGATTCGTTTCAGAACCGGTCGAGGAACGGTACCCACCAGATCGCGGAGTTGTTCCAGATCCAGAGTCGAGATCTGGGAAACATTAGCTACCGAATCTTTGGGAAGCCCGCTGTCCTTGCTCGGGATCACCACGTTCCCAGGCATTTCGGCCAGCAGCAGATTGGAGGTCAGCATGACCGCCAGAGTTGTCCGAAGTCCTGTCCGGTTCAGCCGGTCAGTCTGGACAATGACGACCGGACGACTGTATCCAGGTTCGGACCCTGCTGGTTCAGCCAGATCAGCCCACCAGATCTGTCCCCGGGCAATCACCACTCAGTCCTTTTAAACGTACGTCTGGAGGCTTCAGCCGCCATTGGGTCAGCGCCGGAAGCTGATTTGTCCAGCCGGGCGTATACACTCTCGATCCGGCGCCGGATTTCTTCATCCGAAAGGTCATTCAGGCGCCGCCGGAGCGAATCGGCATAAAACTCGCTGCGGGACACCTCCTGCCGTTTCAGGGCTTTCTCGGCCTCCTCGAAAAGCTCGTCTGGGATAGATACGGTCACCTTCATATCCGAAGTATGACTTTGGTATGACCAAACGTCAACCAATAGTCATACTATGGTATGACCAAAAGACTTTCCGGCGCAGTCACCGGACCACCTGGAAACGGCGGTGGCGGAAGGGTTCTCCATCCTGCGTCATGGCCAGCAGGAACCGGCAGATCGCCTCGCAGGCCAGCCGGTCCGCTGCAAGCCGGGCCCATTTGAGCTTCTGGTGCCTGGCGCGTTCGTAATCCATGAGATGGACGGTCCCGGTCAGCCGAGCTTCACCGGCACGCCGGCCTTTTTCGACATGAGGGTTTCGAGATCGCTGACGAGGTCCGTGCCCCGCTTGTCGCAGATCCAGCGGCCATCCTTCCAGTTGTAGTGCCAGCCGCCGCCCGGCTCGGCGAACCAGACCTGGCTCACGGCCCGCTGGCGGGACAGGATGAACTTCGTCCCGTCCTCGAACTCGATGGATAGCTTGCCGTCGCCGGGATCCAGCTCGATGTCCTCGCGTCCCAGGGCATCGACACGGTCTTCCATCTCCCGCAGGAAACGGTCGCAGGCGATCAGGAACTCCTGTTCGTTCATGGGCGTCGTGGGCCTCCAGCCGGGGAACAGATAACCCGGCGAAGGGCCGGGAGGAAACGGGCTGTCCCGCCCTCAGGTGCCGGAACGGATCTCCCGCTCGGCGTTGCCGATGCGCTTCAGGAGATCGGGGTTATGGGCGTTCTTCTTCGCCTGACGGAGCGCCCGGAGGGCCCGGCGCTTGTGGCCGAGCGCCTTCTGGACAAGGGCGCGGTAATAGAACAGCTCGGCTGCCACCGGTGCGAGCGGAGAGAGCTTGTTGACCGGAAGGATGTTCCGGAGCCCTTCCTCGATGTTCCGGTCCGCCTCGTCGATGCGGCCCCGCCGGAAGAACACCGCACCGAGGTAGCCGCGCAGGAGCCCGGCGCTTCTGCCCTGCCCGCCCCGCTCGAGCGCCTCCTTCAGGAGGGTCTCGGCGGTTTCGAAGTCGCGCCCGGCCTCAAGATAAAGGAGCGCGAGTTCCGCCCGGAGCATCGCCGACGTCGGGTCCATTTCCAGGGCCCGCTTGTAGCAGGTCTCCGCCTCGGCGAAATCCTTGAGCGCCCGGTGAACCGTCGCCGTCCGGTAGGAAAGGAACGGCTCGGGCAGCCGGGCCTGCGCCGCACGGGATATTTCCTCGTGCGCCCGGGAACGGTCCCCGTCCATCGCATAGAGGACCGCCAGCTCGCCATGATAATAACCCTCGGGGAGCACCCGCTTCAGGAAATGGGATTTGGCCCGGGTCTTCTCCAGCAGTTCGGCCGCCTTGCGGTACTGAGCGAGCTGGCGCAGGCGCTGCCATTCGGCGAGCGGAGCCAGCGGTCCGCGGCGCGCCGAACGCACAAGGGCGAACTGCACGATCAGCAGCATCATCGCCACGGAGAAAACCGTCATCTGATCCGGCGGTGTGAGGTCGATGAGATTCAGGCTCGCGGCAAAAAGCACCGCGATCAGCCCGAATATCGCCGCCCGTACCGCCAGGAACCAGAACGCGTTCCGGCGCAGGCCGCTCATCACCGAACGGATCTCGGCGTTTTCAGCATCGGTACCCTGGAAGCGGGTCTCGATATCGATGCCGCGGGCCGGATTGTCGAGGCTCTCGATCCGGTCCACTTCGCCGGCCGGGACCCGGGGGCTGAACTTCTTGACGGGAGTCTCGGCTGCGCTGGCAGCCGGGACGGCGGAAATTCCGGTAAAGCCACGCCCTTCGAGGGTCGAGACCACCTCGGCCGCCGATTCTGCCACCATCCGGCCCTCATAGGGCCGCCCGGAAGCATCCTGGGCCTTGAATTCAAAAACAGGCATATCCGGCTTTCAGCGTCGCACGGGCACCGGGAATATCCCGATGATCCCGGTCACACAATTCCGGGATAGCAGACGCCGCAGGGAATTTCATGCCTCCCGGCACATCTGACAAGGGGTCTGCCCCGCGGCAGGGGTCACCGGAAGCGCTTGTAGTTTTTCGCCACGATTTCGCTCGTGAGCACCGGGAACAGGCGTTTCAGGTAGTCCGTCACGTAGGTTTCCCGGGCGACCAGCGCCCTCGCCTGATTCTTTTCGATGGCCCGGACGATGGCATCCGCGACGGCGGAGGGCGGCAGCGTCTTGGTTTCGAAGAACTTCACCGCCTTCTCCTTCATCTTTTCCGAGTTGGCGTCGGACGCCATCCGGGAACTCTTCACGATATTGGTATTGATGCCGCCGGGGTGAACCGACGTCACGCCGATGTTCTGTTCCGCCAGTTCGGCCCGGATCGATTCGGAAAACCCGCGCACGGCGAACTTCGTCGCGCAGTAGGACGCCTGTGTCGGCAGGCCGATAAGGCCGAACATGCTGGAGATATTGACGATGTGTCCCTCGCCGGCCTTCTGGAGATAGGGCAGGAAAAACTTGCTGCCGTAGACGACGCCCCAGAAGTTGATGCCAACGATCCACTCGAAATCCTCGATCGTATGGCTTTCGAGGGGTGCCGTCACCGCGACACCGGCGTTGTTCACGACGATGTTCACCTTGCCGTGGGCCTTCGCCACCTCGCCGGCGAACGCCTGCATGAGATCCTTCTTCGAGACGTCCACGACATGCCGGGTGACGTTCACGCCGCGGGCGGCAACCAGTTTTGCCGTCTCGGCGAGGCCGGCCTCGTTCACGTCGGCGAGCGCCAGATCGCAGCCCTTCGCCGCCAGCGCGAGCGACGTCGCCCGCCCGATGCCGCTGCCCGCTCCGGTCACTACCGCTACCATGCCACGTCTGATCTTCATGCCGGATTCTCCATCCGCCTGGCGGGGCGTCCATGCGCCTCCACCGGCGAGCGGCAGTATTTCACATGAAATCCGGGGCGCAAAAACAGGGGGTTCTTAGAAAGCTACTCCCGCTCCAGCCGTTCGATGGCCCGGTTGTATCGTTCAACGGCATCGCCAAGGGTCCGGTCGCCGGCAGCCTGCTGGGCGAGGAGCTGGTCCCGGTACCTGCGGAACAGCCGGAGCGCACGGGCCCTGGCCTCGGGGGTTTCGTAATTGGCCCTCCCGGCAACGGCAGAGAAATAGAGATCCGGAAACCGCAGCAGCTCCAGCGGCATCCCGGGAGTGGGAGCGATCGGCTCGGCTTCCGGAGGCATCGGCAGGAGCACGAACCGCCTCCAGGCTTCGGCCCCGTCCAGCGTGCCTGACACGCTCGCCGGAGTATCCGCCGCTTCCACCGCCACCCGGTCCGCCTTCCGTGTCAGCAGAACGGAAACGGCCAGAAGCGCACAAAGCGCCCCGATCAGCAGGAGATTCCGGCCGGGAGACGGCGGGACTGAAGTCTTCTGGCGGCGATGGGACATTCGGAGCAGTTACCTGAGCTCGAGTAAGTCTTCGACCGAAAAACCGGCGTCCTTCAGTATTCGGGCAGCCAGCCCGCGCCCGAGGTCCACTCCGCCATGCATTGGAACTGTCACCTGCGGCCTCGAATCATGCCGAAGCACCAGATGACTGCCCTTCTGCCGTATTTCCCGGTATCCCTGATTTTTCAGAAACCGCACAAGCTCCGCAGCAGTAACCTGCGGTAAGCGGGGGGCCACCGTCAACCAACCGGCATGCTGACCGAGATCTCTTCGATCCGGACTTCGGGACGGACACTGGGAACCGCTTCGCCGTGCTCGATCAGGGTTTCCAGATGAAGTCCGATCGCTTCCTGGATGTTGCGCCGGGCGGCATCCATCGTGCTGCCGTTACTGAAGCAGCCGGGCAGAGCCGGAACATAGGCATAGTAACCTGCGTCTTCCGGTTCTTTTTCGATCACAACCTGAAAGGTGTACGTCTTCATACTTTCCCAAGTATACCAGAAAGCCGGACAAAGCCCACGTCCTACTCCCCGCTCCCCGTGACGCCGAAGTACTTGGCTTCGGGGTGATGAACGACAAAAGCGGCCGTGGACGCCTCGGGCACTATCTGGAAGGCATCGGTGAGCACGGTGCCGATGGCCTTTTCGGCGCCGAGGAGCTCGAACATGAACTTCTGCTGCGAGAGGTCCGGACAGGCCGGATAGCCGAACGAATAGCGCTGGCCCTTCGCGCCGCCCAGCTCCGACTTCACGCGCCGGTGAATCCACTCCGCCATCGCTTCGGCGGTCTGGACGCCGAGGCCGTGGAGATAAAGGCTTCCGGAGTAGTCGCCCTTTGCGTCCAGATCCTTGCAGACCTCGGCCACCCGGTCGCCGACGGTAACGACGTCGAGGGCGATCACGTCCTTCAGGTTTTCCTTCTGGCACCGGTCCTTCGGGGCGACGTAATCGGCAAGGCAGAGGTATTCCTGGTCCGGCTGGCGCGGGAAGGTGAACCGGCCCAGTTCCCGGTCCGGCTTCGCCGGGTCGAAGACGACGACCGATTCGCCTTCGGCCCAGGCGGGGAAAAACCCGTAGACGGCCCGCGGCTTGAGGATCTTCTCGCGGATCGCCTGTTCCTGGAGCCGGAGGAGCAGCGGCTCGAATGTCTCCCGGATATCCCGGTCGTACTCTTCCTGCGATCGCTTGCGCTTCAGGACGCCCCAGGAGTGGCCGAACAGGGCCTTGCGGTCGATCAGCGGGAACACATCCCTGAGATCAACCTCACTCACCGTTTTCACGCCCCAGAACGGCGGTTTCGGAACGGGCGTATCCCGCCGGACGGCGCTCGTGAGGCCGATACCCGCCCCGACCCGGGCTTTTTTCTCGGCGTCGCGCCGGAGCGAGAGGAAATATCGGTCCTGGTTGTCCTTCACGTTGGCGGAGACATAGGCGGACCTCGTCTGCGGATCGGCGACGGCGTTCAGGTGCTTCAGCCCCTCGAAAGCGTCCTTCGAGTAGAAGACCCCGTTCCTGTACGGGCTTTCGCCGTCGCTGATCGAGATGCGCGCCACGTATTCCCGGTTGATCGCCGCACCGCCCACGATGAGCACATAGGGGAGCTTCTGCTTTTCCAGCTCCTCGATGCAGAACCGCATCTGCTTCGACGTCGTGACGAGCAGAGCCGAGAGCCCCACGGCGACGGCGTTCACTTCCTGCGCCTTGGCGAGGATCGTGTTCAGCGGCACCTGCTTGCCGAGGTCATGGACCGTGTAGCCATTGTTCGACCAGATCGTCTTCACGAGATTCTTGCCGATGTCGTGGACGTCGCCGTAGACAGTGGCGATGACGACGTTCCCCTTCGAGACCGACTGGTCCCTGTCAAGATACTGCTCGAGGTGCGAGACGGCCTTCTTCATCACCTCCGCCGACTGGAGCACGAATGGCAGGATGATCTCGCCCGTGGCCATGCGGTCGCCCACGTCCTTCATGGCGGGCAGAAGGATTTTATTGATGATATCGACCGGCGAATAGCCCTTCTGCGTGCGGGCTTCCTCCAGCGCCTCGATCACCCCTTCCTTCACGCGTTTCAGGATATGCTCGTGAATCCGCTGCTCGACCGGCAGCGAAGGGTCGATCTTCGCCTTGCGGGGGTCCGAGGCGGCCGAGCCCGCCGCCCCCTCGAAATGCTTGATGTAGCGCGGAAGCGCGTCCTCCGTACGGTCGAAAATGAGATCTTCGGCGATGTCGCGGGCGTCCTTCGGGATCTCCGTGTAGGGAATTATCTCCTTGGCGTTCACGATGGCGAGATCGAGGCCCGCCTGGACGCAATGATAGAGGAACGTCGAGTTCAGCACCCGGCGGGCGGGCGGCGTGAGGCCGAACGAGACGTTCGAGACGCCGAGCACGGTGAAAACGCCGGGCACTTCCTTCTTTACGGAGCGGATGCCCTCGATGGTCTCGACGGCGCTCTTCCTGAACTCCTGCTCGCCCGTCGCCAGCGTGAAGGTCAGCACGTCGAAAACGAGCTGGTCCGGCTCGAGGCCGTACTGGTCGGCGCACATCTGCGTGATCTTCTTCGCCACGCGGACCTTGTGGACGGCGGACTTCGCCATGCCTTTGATCTCGGGGTCCGAGTCGTCGATGGTCATGGCGACGGTGACGGCGCCGTACTTGGCGATGAGCGGCGCGATCCTGTGAAGCCTTGAGCCGTCCCCTTCGAGGTTGATCGAGTTTACAATGGCCCGGCCGGGAATCACCTTCAGCGCCGCCTCGATCACGTCCGCCTCGGTCGAGTCGATCATGAGCGGGGCATCCGACTCCTGCGACAGCCGCCGGGCGAGCGTGAGCATCAGCTCCTTCTCGATGGGCGCTTCGGTCATGGCCGTGCAGATATCGAGCATGTGCGCGCCGTCGTCCACCTGCTCCTTGCCGAGGGCGATCAGCGCGTCGTAGTCCTTCGCCAGCATCAGGTCCTTGGCCTTGCGCGAACCCTGGGCGTTCAGGCGCTCGCCCACGACGACGGGCGGGTTATCGATATCCAGGCGGAGCGCCTTGATGGGCGAGGCCACCGTATGGAGGTGGAACTTCGGCCGTTTTCCGGGCTTCAGCCCCGCCACCGAGTTCGCCAGCAGCCGGATATGGTCCGGCCCGGTGCCGCAGCAGCCGCCCACGACGGCGACGCCGTGCTTCTCGATGAAATCCCTGAGCTCGGCGGCGAACGGCTCCGGCTTCAGGTTGTAGTGGGCCTCGCCGTCCACGTTCTCCGGCATGCCGGCGTTCGGGATCACCGAGACCGGCAGCGACGAGAACTCGCCGAGGTAGCGCACCGGCTGGCGCATCTCCTGAGGGCCGGTGGAGCAGTTCATGCCGATCACG
Organism: uncultured bacterium; assembly: GCA_964621525.1. Lineage (GTDB taxonomy): Bacteria > JAGRBM01 > JAGRBM01 > JAGRBM01 > JAHCIT01 > CAZMGV01. The sequence goes on along the minus strand of CAZUMS010000019.1, from coordinate 23,824 downwards.
GAGATGGGCAGCTCTTCCAGGATCGCAAGCGCCGTCGCCATGTCGGTCCCGAGCAGCATGCGGCCCGTCTGGTCGAGGGTCACCTGGGCCATGATGGGAATGTCGTAGCGGTTTGCTTCCTTCCGGAACCGCTCGCAGCCCGAGACGGCGGCCTTCACCTCGAGAATGTCCTGCGACGTCTCGATGAGGAACGTATCCACGCCGCCTTTGGCGAGGTATTTCGCCTGCTCGTAGAACAGCTCTTCGAGTTGGTCGTAGGTGACGTTCGACAGCACCGGATCGCTGGAACCGGGCAAAAAGCCGGTCGGCCCGATGGACCCCGCCACGAAGCGGGGCTTCTCCGGCGTCGAGAACTTCTCGCAGCATTCGCGGGCGATTTTCGCCGCCTGCACGTTCAGTTCTTCCAGCTTGTCGGCGAGGCCCCACTCCTCCAGCCGGAGGCGGGTCGACTGGAAGGTGCAGGTTTCCACCACGTCGGCGCCGGCTTCCAGGTATTTCGTATGAATTTCCCGGATAACGTCCGGCCGGGTCAGCACCAGATAGTCGTTCGCGCCCGCCTTGCCGCCGAAATCGTCCTTCGTCAGCTTGTAGGTCTGGATCTGCGTCCCCATGGCGCCGTCGAACACGAGCACACGGCTGCTTAAGGCATCGAGGAAGCGGGAGTTTTTGACGGGGTTCTTCAGGGCGGACTCTCCTGACCACTCCCCCTCGGTCCCCCTCTCCGTCCTTACGTCGAGGGGGAAGCCCGGAGCCCCTCTCTGCAAAGGCGGAGAGGGGTTGGGGAGAGGTGCCCGGCACCAGCCTCCCTCAAGGGGACACTCCTATAACCACAACCCGGCCGTTTTTCCACCGCTTGCCGCTACCCTCGGGCGTGGAACAGCATCTTTTCCATGAAAAAGCTCACCCACATCGATTCCCGTGGAAAGCCCCGCATGGTGGACGTCTCCGCCAAGGCCAGAACGGAGCGGACGGCGACCGCCGAAGGGTTCGTCCGGCTGTCTGCCGCCACGGCGAAACTCGTCCGCTCGAAGCGGTCGAAAAAGGGCGACGTCCTCCAGGTGGCGATCCTCGCCGGCATCCAGGCAGTGAAGCGCACGAGCGATCTCATTCCGCTCTGCCACCCGATCCTCGTCACCGGCGTCGAGGTCGATGCTGACCTCCCGGCGGGCAAGAACACCGTCCACATCCGGGCCACAGTCCGCACCACCGGCGAAACGGGCGTCGAGATGGAAGCCCTCACCGCCGTCAGCGCGGCGGCGCTCACGGTCTACGACATGCTGAAAGCGGTGGAACGGGGAATCGTCATCGAGAACATCCGGCTCGTCCACAAGGCCGGCGGCAAAAGCGGGGAGTGGAAGCGGTAGCAGGCAGAGATCAGTCTTCCTCGCCGCCCCGCCTCACCCCCATCACCTTTTCGTCGGCGAGCAGGGCGTGGAACTCGCGGATCTTTCCGTCCGCGTCGAGGTCCACCTGCCAGACGAACACCGGGGCCTGGCCCTCGGGCGGGTCTTCGAGCCGGAAGACGAACGACGGGAGCCCGTTCAGCACCCGGAGGTCGATCTTCATGTCCGTGGCCCGCTGGGCGGCGATGCCGAGCAGGAACTTCGCCACCTTCTGGGCGCCTTCCACCGGCACGCGGGCGGCCGAATACTGGCCGCCGCCGTCGGAGAGCAGCTTCACGTCCGCTGCCAGCAGCTTCTCGATCCCGGCGGCGTCGCGGTTCGTGAGGCACGCGAGCAGGTTTCCGAGCGCCGCCTGCGACTTCTGCTGGTAGCTCCGGGACGGCAGGATCCGGTCCCGGTCGTAGGCGGCCATCGCCTCACGCGCGCGGTGGTGGGTCGTCTTCGTGTCCGCCTCGGAAATCTCCAGCGCGGCGGCTGCTTCGGCGACCGAGTAATCGAACACGTCCCGCAGGATCAGCACCGCCCGCTGCTTGGGAGTGAGGGCCTCCAGCGCCAGCAGGAAGGCGAGCGTCACGCTCTCCAGCTCGCCGTAGCGCCCTTCCGGCGTCGGCGCGCTGTCGGCGGGCTCGGGCGGAAGATCCGAGGTGTCCAGCACCGACGGCAGCCAGGGCCCCGTGTAGGGGGTTTCCTTGCGGCGGCGCAGCCGGTCGATGCCGATGTTGGTCGCCACCCGGACGAGCCAGGGTTTCAGCGAGGACGCCGTATCGGCGGGAGGCTGCTCGATCGCCCGGACGAACGTGTCCTGGACGATCTCGTCCGCGTCGGCGGCGCTCCCCGTGAGCCGGTACGACAGGCCCCACAGGAGCCTGCGGTTCTCGCGGTAAAGGCTGTCGAAGTCGGGTGAAGGCATGACCGGCGAGAGTAACACAGGGCCCGCCCCCGTGCAGCGCTTCAGTCCAGGCCCGGTATCCCTTCCATCCAGTAGGGTTTGGATCTCAGGCTGAAGAGCGACACGCCGCTCATGACCAGCGAGGCGCTGAGCCTGCGCATGGATTTCACCCGGCCCGTCAGCCAGATGCGCGTGGCGCCGATCTCTCCGTCGGCGGCGGCCACCGCGCGGACGGCATTTTCGGTACGCTCCTGGCCCTTCTCGACGAGGACTGCGCCCGGCAGACCCAGACTTTCGAGGACCATCCTCGTCGCGTCCACCGACGATACCTCGAAGATGAACCGGTCGTCCCTGCCGGCCCGCGCCCCCCGTAATGCCGCCGCCGTACCGATCGAGGTTTCGTCGCCGAACAGCACGATCGGTCCGTCGGTGGCGGGCACATTGACGGCTCGCGACGGGCCCCAGAAGGCGCAGGACATTCCCGTTTTCATGGCCGCCGCCCATTCGGAACCCGGGCCGTTCCCGTGCAGGTAGGCGAGAACGGACATCCGGCCGTTCATCGCGTCCCAGACCACGGGGGTATAGGTGCGCATGGCCAGGGCAGCGACCCGCACCTGAATCTTGTCTCCGGGCTTCCATTTCACACCGCGGAGTTCCGGGCCCTCCAGTTCGATCAGGCGGAATTTCTCTCCCAGCTCCCTGACCGCCGACACCGTCGCGCGGGTCAGGAACGCCTTGTCGGCGGCCTTGAGCAATCTGTCCTGGATACTTGGCATGATTTCTCCTTGTTTCGTCCTGCGGGGTCCGTCCCATTCCTATGGTATGATTTTGATAATCAATATCAAGTGTATATAAAAGATGCCCTTACCGTCCAGGGGTCACCCTCTCCGGCCCTATAATGAGGGTACGCAACCAACCTTGCCCCTGCCCCGCCGCACCGGTCACGGTTTCCGGGACACCGGAGGACCCGCCATGAGCGCACCCCAGGCCGATCTCGTGATCCGCAGCGGCACCGTCTTCGACGGTTCCGGCTCGCCGGGCCGTACCGAAGACCTCGCCCTCAAGGACGGCCGGGTGCTCGCCGCCGGGGCAAAACTCCCCCACAAGGGCGCCAGGGAAATCGACGCCTCCGGCTGCTGGGTGACTCCGGGATTTTTCGACATCCACACCCACTACGACGCCGAAGTCGAGGTCCTGCCGGGCCTTGAGGAGTCGGTCCGCCACGGCGTCACGAACGTCGTGTTCGGCAACTGCTCGCTATCGGCGGCCGTGGGCTCCGAGAGCGACATCCTCAGCCTGTTCTGCCGCGTCGAGAGCCTTCCCCGCGACCTCCTGGAAAAATGGATGAAGGGCCGGATCACCTGGGACAGCCCGGCAAGCTACTACCGTCATCTGGACGAGCTGCCGCTCGGCCCCAACGTCTGCACGTTCCTCGGCCACTCGAACGTCCGCATCAAGGCGATGGGTCTCGAGCGCAGCCTGAAGGTACCGAAAGCACGAGCCGACGAGATCGACCGGATGAAGCGCCTCGTCTCGGAAGCCCTCGACTCGGGCTACCTCGGCCTCTCGGTGGACATGCTTCCCTGGCACCGCATGGACGGCGACCCCTACCGGGGCATCTCGGTCCCGTCGCAGCAGGCTCATGTGTCGGAATACCGCCAGCTCGCCGAAGTGGTCCGCAAGGCGGGCCGCATCCTCCAGGCGACGCCGAACGCGCTCCTCAAGAAAACCGTCGTCGAGATCGTCCGTCTCTCAACCGGCATCGGCCGGAAACCCCTCAAGGCGACGATGATCGCCGCGATGGACGTGAAGACCGACCGCCGCGTCTGGAAGCTCGCCACCGGCATGGCCCATACGGCGAACCGGTTCCTGAACGCCGACTTCAAGTGGCAGGCACTTGCCGAGCCGTTCCTCAACTTCTGCGACGGCCCCTACACGCCGCTGTTCGAGGAGTTCCCCGCCGGGGTCGAGCTGATCAGCGCGACGCCCGGGGCGCGCCGGGCGCTGCTCGCGAGCCCCGCGTTCCGCCGGCAGTTCCGCGAGGAATGGCTGAGCTCCCGCCAGCGCGTCTTCCACCGGAACTTCGCCGACATGTGGATTGTGTCGATTCCAGAGCCTTCGCTCGCCGGGAAGTCCATCGCCGATGCCGCCCGTGATCGCGGCGAGGAGCCCATCGAGTGCTTCCTCAACCTCATGGAACGCCATGACACGGCCTTCCGGTGGAAGACCGAGGTGTCGAACGACCGGGAAGAAATCCGGGCGAGAATCCTCGCCCACCCGGACACCCTGCCCGGCTTCAACGATTCGGGAGCGCACAACCGGAACATGGCGTTCCAGGACGGCGCGCTCCAGATGCTGCGGCTGGTCCAGAAATACCCGGACATCCTGCCGGTGGAGAAAGCCGTCCGGAAGCTCACCCGCGAGACGGCGGAGTGGTTCGGCGTCGATGCCGGTTCGCTGAAGACGGGCGCCCTCGCCGACGCCGTGGTGATCGACCCGAAGACGCTGCCCACGGGCCTCTCGGCCCCGATCGAGCTGGTGGACCCTCGGCTGGACGGCGCCATGCGGCTTGTGAAGCGTTCGGACTCGGTCGTCCGGCAGGTGGTGGTGGGCGGGAAGGTCGCCTTCGAGAACGGGGCGTTCCCCGCCGATTATCACAAGAAGAAATACGGCCGCCTGCTCCGTGCCGGAGCCTGAGCTTCCCGGTCCCGGTCAGGCCGCGTCCCGGCCCTTGTCCCTGCCGCTGTCCCCGCCGGCCTCTTTCCGCGCGGCCGCACCGGGGGTTTCATCCTTTTTCTGGAGTTCCTCGACCTGCATCCTCAGGATCGCCGTCTCCTGGATCAGGTTCTTCACCCGGTTCGTGAGCTGGCTGATGCGGATCGAGAAGTGGATGGAGAGCAGCACGAGGAAGATGATCGAGAAGATGAACAGCGTGCTGCTCGAATCCACCGCGCCGATCCAGTTCGTGACGGCGAGCAGCCAGTCGTAGCGGAAGATCAGGACGAACAGCGACGTCCCGGTGACGATCCAGAGCCAGGAATATTCGATCCGCATCGTGCGGCGGCGGACGAGCTCGATCACCGCAGCGAGCAGCACCGCCACGACGGCCGTGGCGAACACCGTCTGCCGGCCCGTGAGCCCCGTGTCCCCGGCGGCAAAGAGCCGCAGCGCCTGAAGTCCCGTCACGGGCGGGAATCCTCGGGCAGCCGGTCCCGCCGGAGCACCATGAGAATCATCGAGAGCGTCATGTGAAACACATAGTAGACGGGCTTCAGCCCCGCGTGCATGGAAATCTTCTCGGGCGGCGAGCCGTACATGACCACCGGCGTCTCGATCACCTTCAGCCCCGCCCGGTGGCACATGACGATGGCGTCCCCGTCCGGGTAGTCGTCCGGGTAGCGGTCGCTGGTCACGAGCCCCATGGCCCTGCGGCCGTATGCCCGGAACCCGCTCGTGGGGTCGCTCACGTTACGCCGGATCATCGTGCGGGTGAGCCAGGCGAATACCTTCGCGCCGAGCTTCCGGAACAATGACGTGTCGTACCGGGGCCGTTCCTTCGAGTATCGGGTGCCGATCACGAGATCTGCGCCCGTGATGTGCATCTGCCCGATGAGCGTGTGGATCTCCTTCGGCTCGTGCTGCCCGTCGGCGTCGCAGGTGACGGCGACGGCGTAGCCCTCGCGCCAGGCCCATTTGAGGCCCGTCTGCACGGCCACACCGTAACCGGCATTGATGCCGTGCCGGACCACCCGCACGCCGGGGGATTCCGCAAGGTCGCCTGTCCCGTCCCACGAGCCGTCGTCGATCACGACGACGGCGGCGTCCGGGAGCTGCTCGCGCACGGCGGCGATCACCTGCCGGATGCGCGGCGCCTCGTTCAGCGCCGGAATGATCACGGCGGTTTTCTCACGCGGCACGGCGCGCCTCCCCGTAAATCTTCACGAGAAATTCCGCATCGTCCTCGATCCGGCGGACCCGCTCCGGAGCCCCGGCGGCAGAAAGCTGCCCCGCCGCCCAGTCCCCGATCAGCTTCCTGAGTGCCGGGACATCGCCCGGCGCGAACCGGAATCCGTTGTCCCCGTGAACCACCAGTTCCGGAAGGCCGCCGATGTCCGAGACCGCCACCGGAATGCCGGCGAGCATTGCCTCATGCACGATGAGGGGCGAGTTCTCGGGCCACAGGCTCGGAACCACGAGGAGATCGATCTCCCCGAGCCGGGCCGGGATTTCTCCGTGCGGCACCGCCCCCAGCTCCTTCACACGCGGATCCCGGAGCCACTTCGCGCACCGGTCCCGGTAGCCCCCCTGCCCGTGGTAGTCCGCCCACACCCCGATGAGGTGAAGTTCGAGGCCGGGTTCCTTCGCCCCGGAGAACGCTTCGAGCAGCACGTGGACGCCCTTCGAGTGCATGAGCGTTCCGGCGAAGCCGATGGTTTTTCTCCGTCCGGGGTCCCGGCCGGGCGTCGCCGCGGGGAACTCGAAACCGTAATCCCGGACGACGAGCCTGTCCTTCGGGACGAGCCCCAGTTCCACATGACGGCTCCCCGTATCCTTCGACGGCGAGACAAAAGTATCGACGCGGCGCAGGGCCGACGAAATCCTCAGCCAACGGTTGTCGATCCGCGCCGTTCCGCTCTCCCACCGGCCTGGGCGGCGCGCAAAAGCGCTGGAGAAGCCGAGACACCCGGCGCATTTGGCCGCTTCGGGTCCGCTGCACAGGTTCAGACCGGAATCGAGGAGCTGCCCCCGCGCGCAGTAGAGCCAGTGGTCGGCCAGCGTCAGCACGACGCGGGGGCCCTCGGAAAGCTGCTCCAGCCAGCCGGTGGAAAGCCCCGACAGGTGCAGGATGTGGATCGCCTCCGGCCGCTCCCGGTCCAGAAGTTCCTGCACCCGGAGATCGACGACCGGATCGTCGTGATAGCTGTCAAAGCCGGTGCGGGAAGCGCCGGGGATATTCAGGAAAAACACCGGCAGGCCGCCCGCCTCTTCGCGGCTCCAGGTGTAGTCCGGCCGGGCAGGATCGCGTTCGACCGTCACGATAGACGCTTCGTGCCCTTCCCGGACGAGCGCCCGCCCGAGCGCCGCGCCGTAGACTTCCGTCCCGCCCGCGGAGGGGTTCCGGAACTGGTGAAGGAAGAGGAACACGTTCACGGAGTCACCGCCCGCCGGTCCGGCATCAGCCGGTCGATGGCTCCGGCGAGTCCGCCGAAATACTGCCCGAACACCTCGCCGGCCGCCTGCGGAACCGTGTGCTCACGCCGGGCGAGCAGCCCGGTGAAACCCGAGACAGCTGCCGCGAGGCTCGGCACCGTCCGCTGGCTGAGTTCCCGCGCCAGATAGCGGTGAAGTTTCAGGTTCCGCTCGAAATCGGCCCGTCCGTCCAGTTCGTGCGCGTGGGTGACACGGGCCGACGGCTCGTAGGCGAAGGCCCAGCCCTTCGCGGAGGCGGCCCTCGCCCAGGCGAGGTCCTCGGCGATCTCGGCCTTCGGGAACGGGATTTCATTCCAGGCGGCGCGACGGATCACCCCCGCCACGTTGTCGTAGCGAAGCGCTCCCTCCGGCAGCGGCCCTGCCGGGTAATGGGCTTCGATCCGGCGGCGGACCGGACCCGATGTATCTGCGGCAGGCATCTGTCTTGCGTATACCCCCGCGAGGCGTTTGTCCGCGATGATCCGTCGCACGAGCCGTTCGAGGCAGTCCGGTTCCGGCACCGCATCCTGCGAAAAAAGGGCGACGAACTCTCCCCCCGCGACGGCGATGCCCAGGTTCCGCGTCCAGCCGTGGTTGAACCGGCCGGGTTCGAGCCGTATCGCGGTCCAGCCGATTCCGGCCGTGCCGGCGGCCGCCTTCGCAACGGGAAGCCACTGGTCCCACAGGTGGTCCGCCGGGGACGAATCGATGACGGCGATCTCCGCCGGAAGCAGCGTGCCGCCCGCGAGCGCCGACACGAGACGCAGGAACCCCTCCCCGTCCTCGCAGACGGGAACGACGACAGATGGCCTCGTAAGGTCGGTCGGCACTCAGGAGTCTCCGGATCGGCTGTTGCCGCCAGTATACCCCGGACCGGGGGCGGCTGGGGAGCGGAATCGGGGCTGCCTCCTGCCGCCGAAAAAGCGGAAACCGGAGCCCCGCTTCCGGCGGCTCCGGTTTCCGGGGTCGGATCCCCTCGGCAGGGACCGGGCGTCAGTCGATCTCGGCGACCGGATCGCCTTCCTTCACCGAATCGTTTTCCTTGACGAGAATCTTGCTGATCGTTCCGCCGCACGGGGCTTCCACCGGCATCTCCATCTTCATCGACTCCAGGATCACGACTTCCTGGCCTTCGGAAACCTTGTCGCCGGGCTTGACGACGATCTTCCAGACGACTCCGGTGATGTGGGCGTTGACGGGTGTGCTCATTTCCATTCCTTCCCTGACGTTCGAACGAACGGCGGCAATAGACCACACGGCCCGCGGACTGTCAACGATGGAGGAACCGAACCGGATTCAGGGGCGAACGGAATTCAGGGAAGTCCGAGCCGGTCCAGCACGCCGATGGCGTTCTTCACGTTGCCGAGCGGCATCACATGAAGCCCCCGGAACCGTTTCAGCACCGGAGCGGCGATCTCGCAGACCACCTCGAGCCCCGTGGCCGCCTCGGCTTCCGGCGAACCCGCCGAGCGGAGCCGCTCCAGCGTCTCCTTCGCCACCTCGATCTCCGGGACCTTCTCGTTCATCGCCGCCGCGAACTTGTGCGACTTGAGCGGGAGGATACCGAGGATCACCGGCGCCTTCACCGGCTCCAGCGCCGCCACGAAACGGTCCATGACGGTCTTCGAGTAGACGGGCTGGGAGATGATGAACGCCGCCCCGGCCTCGATCTTCTTCCGGAGCTGGTCGATCTCCTTCGCCATGTCGGGAGCGGCCGGGTTCACGGTCGCGCCGATCCGGAACGAGGTCGGCCGGTTGATCTTCCCGCCGTCGAAATCCTCGCCCCGGTTGAGCCGGGCGATGGCGGCGGCGAGCTTCACGGAGTTGAACTCGTAGACGCCCTTTGCCTTCGGAAAATCGCCGAGCTTCGGCGGATCGCCGGTGACGAGCAGGAGGTTCCGCACCCCCAGCGCGTCGTCGCCGAACAGGTCCGACTGGATGGCGATGGTGTTCCGGTCGCGGCAGGCGAAGTTGATGATCGTCTCGCAGCCGAATTTCTGCTGGATCAGGTAGGCCGCCATGCCCGGATGGATCTTGAGCCGGGCCATGGGCGAGTCGGTCAGGTTCAGCGCGTCGAACCGGGGCGCGTACTGGGCGCACTCGGCGAACGTCTTGGTGAGGTCCGGTCCCTTCGGGATCGTCAGCTCCACCGACGTGGTGAACCCGCCCTGCTCGAATTTGTCGCTGAAACGGCCCATCGCTCTCCCTAACGGAAAGGGGCGCGTGTCACCGCGCCCCCATCCATCCGGCTGTGCGCGTCAGTTGCCCCGCTGCCAGTACTCGTTGCCGAGGTGGGTGATGATCGGGGCGCCCACCAGCTCGCGGATCGTGTTCTCGAACTTCTCCCGCTGGATGAAGAAGTCGTGCTGCACGGGCACGCCGTCGGCCACCGGGATCGGGCTCTTCGAGTAGAGACCCAGCCATTCCTGCGTGCCGGCCATGCCCTTGCGCTTCGCCCAGTCAAGGAAACGGCACAGGTCGATCACCATCGGGGCGGCGAGGATCGAATCGCGGCAGAAGAAGGAGATGTCGATGATCATCGGGTATCCGAGGAAACCCTTGAAGTCGATGCGGTCCATGGCGTGCTTGTCGTCGCCGGCGATCTTGTAATAGCTGATCAGCACCGGCTGCTCGATCTCGTAGCCGAGGATGTTCGCCGCCTGGTTCGACTTGGACTTCTTCTTCGTCTGGAACGAGCCCGGCTCGTCGAGCACGAGGCCGTCCTTGTTGCCGATCCAGTTGTTGGCCGCCCAGCCGGCGATCCGGAGTTCCTTGCCCTTGAAGCCCGGCATGATGACCGACTTCATCCAGGTCTGGCCCGTCTTGCCGTCGTTGCCCGAGAACGGCGCGCCGGTCTTCTGCGCCAGCTCGCGCAGCGCCGGAACCTCGGCGCCCTGCGACGGCGAGAAGTTGTGGTGCGGCAGGCCGAGCTTGAACGCGGCGTAGATGTAGACCTGCGACGGCGCGATGTCCGGCGAGTTGTTCTGGAGGCCCTTCTCGAAGGCCGCCAGCGTCTGGTGCACCGGCTTCACCTCGTGGTAACGCTCGGTGGAGCCCACGTAGATCACGACGGCGCGGTCGCACTTGTGCTTCTTCTTGAAGTTCTCGATGTCCCGCATGATCTGCCTGGCGGCGTCCATCTTGGTCTTGGCCTTGATCGAGATCTCGGCCTTGAGGTTCTTCACGTAGGCGTTCTCGAAGTAGCCCGGCATCGCCTTCTGGCCCTTGAGCGCGCCCTTCACCTGGTCCACCAGCGAGGGGTCCAGCACGCGGGCGAACTTCGCCGCCTCGTAGGCGTCCATCTTGTTGATGTCCCAGCCGCCCACGACGATGTCGTCGAAATCCGAGACGCTGACGATGTCGTTGATCTTCACCTGGCTGTCGCGGGCGCCGATGCGGATCGTGCCGGTCTGGGCCAGCATGCCCTGTTTCTCGTCGGGGTCCGCAAGGCCGCGCTTGAGGAGTTCCACACCCACCCGGACGGTGGTGGCGATGGCGCCGTTGCAGCCCACGAGCAGGAGGGCGAGCTTGCCGAGCTTCTTCTTTTCGGCCGAAGCGGTGCGCTTCAGCTTGTCGACGTTAACGGTGGTCAGTACCTGCTGGCTGGACGGGTTGGCCTTGGCCATGTGGATGAGAACTCCTCTTTGGATTTCAATAGGTTACAGGCGCATCCGGCGGGTTCCGTCCGGGGGCGTCCGCCCCAAAGGCCCGTCGCTATACCCCCCGCCGTTTTCACAAGTCAAACGGGGGAGCTGAGCGGCATTGGGTGTGGTTAAATAGGCGAATCCACGGGAATGTGGGGGGCAGAAAAGGGAAACTAACACCCGGCCTCCGGCCACCCTCTTTCAGGGAAAGAGGGCGTTGTATGCACCCCAAGCCCTTATCATATTGAAGGCCACGATGCGGAAGCGGCCCTCCTTCCTCTGGAAGGAGGTGCCCCGAAGGGGCGGAACTTTGCCGTGAGATTACGCCTGAAAGCCAGCATCCCCAATTCGATTGGGGACAGGATTCGGAACTGGTTAGTGGCGAGAAGGCCCGGGAGTTTCCTCCCGGGCCTCGCCATTCCTGATTTCGCGCACCGCTCTTACGACCGGTAGTCGGCGTTGATCCGGATGTACCCTTCGGTGAAGTCGCAGGTCCAGACCGTGTCGGTGGCCTTGCCGGCGGCAAGGTCCACGATCACGTCGAACTCCGCGCCTTTCATCTTCTGGGCGGCAGCCTTGTCGGTATCCGCGTCGGGGAGGACGCCCTTCCGGACCACCGGCACCCCGCCGATGGTGACGGAGAACCGCTCGCCGTCCAGCGCGACGCCGGCCCGCCCGGCGGCGGCGATGAGCCGTCCCCAGTTCGGGTCGCCGCCCGCGAAGGCCGTTTTGCAGAGCGGGGAGTTGGCGATGGTGAGTGCGGCCCGCCGCGCCTCGGCCACCGACTTCGCCCCGGTGATGACGACCTTGATGAGCTTCGTGGCCCCTTCGCCGTCGGCGACGATCATCCGGGCGAGGCCCGTGCAGACGTCCGCAAGGGCGGCCTCGAACGCCTTGAGATCCCTGCCCCCCGCCGCAAGCGGCCGGTTCCCCGCCGCCCCCGACGCGAGCATGATGGCCGTGTCGTTGGTGGAAGTGTCGCCGTCGATGGTGATGGCGTTGAACGACTGCTGGACGGCGCCCTTGAACACCTTCCGGAGCAGCCCGGCGGGCACCGCTGCGTCCGTCACGAGGAACCCGAGCATGGTCGCCATGTTCGGGGCGATCATGCCGGCGCCCTTCGAGATGCCCTGGACCGTCACGCTCGCGCCGCCCAGCTTCACCGTCGTTTCGGCGAACTTGGGCTTCGTGTCCGTCGTCATGATCGCCTTCGCCAGCGGCTCGATGGACCCCGGCGCGAGGTTCGAGACGAGCGGGGGGAGGTTCTCCACCAGCTTCTCGACCCCGATCCGCTGGCCGATGATACCGGTGGAGGCGACGAGAACCTCCTCCGGCTTTGCGCCGATCGCGGACGCGAGTGCCTTCACCGTGGCTTTGGCGTCCGCCATGCCGGGCTTCCCCGTGCAGGCGTTCGCCCGGCCGGCGTTGACGATGACGGCCCGGCTCTTCGCCGATTTTTTCAGGTGCTCCCGGCAGAGTGTCACCGGCGCGGCGACAACCTTGCTCTGGGTGAACGCCCCGGCCGAGGCGGCAGGCGAATCGGCCACGATCAGCGCCAGATCGGGCCGGTTCTTGTACCTCAGGGACGCTTCGTGGATGGCAAACCGGAAACCTTTGACTGTGGATGACATGGTTCAATGACCTTTCGGGATATCGGACCGGCCCAGCCTAACTGCTGCGCCGGAAACTCGGGTGAACAAACGGACACGATTGTGGAAAAGAATAGGGTAGATGCGCCGTCACACGGCGCGACGGAAACGGAGAGCCGCGGGCGCGGCCCCTGAAATTGCTGAACTGGCGAAAACCCGTTTCACGCCGGAAATTATGCGAAAGCCGGGGCGGCGATGCAAGCGGATATTTCGGCACCCGCGGCCGCCCTCCGATTCAGACTGAACCGGAATTCAGCCGTTTAACGCGGTCCGCCATCGGTTTCCGTTTCCCAGTAACCTCCCGGTCCGCTAAACTTCAACCTGTTTATTATCTGCGAAATCGTGAAAACGAGACCGACCGGAGGGGAACAGGTTGCCGGCTGAAGCTGATGCATTGCCGCTGCCGGGGTTTGTCCGGAGCATTTTCAGGCAGATGGGGCACCCGCTCCGCTGGCGGGCCGTGGACAAGTGCCTGGCGACGGTCACGATCGCCATTCCCCTGTACCTGTCGAGCTACCTCCTGATCCTCTACGTCCGCGCCCACCCGGAGCAGCTCCCCTACTACAACCACGATTTCCTGCCGTTCTATCTGCGCTGGCACGAATTCGCCATCGCCGGCTGGCTGATTCTGGGCGCGGTGGGTCTCTACCAGCGGCGGAAGGAGCGGGACAGCCAGGTCTATGCCTATGCCGCCAGCCAGTTCGGCTGCATCACGACCGCCATCTTCATGTATTTCCCCGGCTACTCGACCTCGCCCTACCTCATGGGAATCCTGGGGGCGGGGATCATGGTGCTCATGTTCTTCACGCTGCCGCAGGCGCTCTGGGGGCTGCTCTCCCTGCTCACGATCTACACGGCGCTCACGGTCCTGATCGCTGCCGGAGTGATCCCGGAAGGACCGCTGCTCGCCGGACCGCCTTACGAGGCCGGCCGCATTTCGGTCTTCTGGGTCGTGATCAACTCGTCCATCTGCCTGATGCTGACCGTCATGATGTTCTTCGGCGTGGCCTTTACCGTTTACCAGTGGCAAGACCGGCAGGTGCGGCTGGACGAGCTCTCCCGGACCGATCCGCTCACGGGGCTCGCCAACCGGCGGCATTTCTTCCGGACGCTGAAGAACGAGCTGGCCCGCGCCGTCCGGCTGGGGCGCCCGATCTCGCTCATCCTTTGCGACACGGACAGGTTCAAGGAGATCAACGACACGCACGGCCACCAGGCGGGGGACGAGGTTCTCTGCCGGATCGCCTCGATCATGGAAGGCAGCCTGCGCACCGGGATCGACACGGCGGGCCGCATCGGTGGCGACGAGTTCGCCATCATCCTCTCGGAAACCGGCGTCGATGGGGCCCGGGCCCTCGCCGGCCGGATCCTCGACGCCGTCCGGCGGGAGCGCTTTGACCGGAACGGGAAGGCGTACACCACCTCCCTCAGCATCGGCGCTGTCGCCTGCGACGAGGACATCCCGGAGCTCGACGCCCTCGTGGAAGCGGCCGACCTTCTCCTCTACCGGGCCAAGAACGAGGGCAGAAACCGCATCGTTGCCGCCCCCGTCACCGAACTCGTCCCCCGGCCCGGAAAGGCCTGATCCCGATCCCTCTTGACCCGCCGTAGCCCCGTGCTTATTACGAGGCCGCGTCCGGTTTCCGCCGGACCCGGAGCGTTGAATACCCATGCCGATTTACGAGTATGTCTGCACCAAATGCGGCCACGAATGGGACACGATCCAGAAGTTCTCCGAAAAGCCCCTCACCACCTGCCCCAAATGCAGCAAGAAGTCGGCGAAGCGGAAAATCTCGGCCGCCGCCTTCCACCTCAAGGGGTCGGGCTGGTACGTCACCGACTACAAGAAGGATGCGGGCGGGGATTCATCCAAAAAGAAGGACGACGGCGAGGCTTCGGAGACCAAGACCGAGGCGAAGGCCGACACCAAGGCCGAGAGCAAACCGGCGGACAAGGCCGGTGACTCCAAGCCAGCTTCTGAAAAAAAGGAGGGGGGGGGGGCCCCCTCGGTGTCGTCGTCGCGGACTGTCCGCAAGACGGCTCCAGCCAAGAAGGCCGCCAAGGGTTCCAAAGGGCGCCGTTAAGGTCTATTGGACCCCGCGCGTCAAAAATTCGACGAATTAGTGACCGTTATCACGGGATTCTTTAGTCATTACCTAGTGCTGACATTTTTTCGACAGATACATAGCTATGTGTCTGTATCTTGACATTTATCAGCCATTCACCGTCAGTTTTCAGTCTGATTGACTAAGAAAAATATCTTAGTTTAATCAACAAGTTACATGGATATTCAGGGGTGGTGCCCGTTTTGGCCCCGGCTCTGCATATAGGTCCCCAGCGTCTGAAAGGAGGACGGGACAATGAGTGCAGAACAGTTCCAGGATCTGGGCTTCCGCTGCATCGGACCGTCGGCTTTCCGTCAGGAAAGGCTCACCCTTCTGGACGTGGTGGACACCCTCTCGACCTCGGCCCGTGAACCCCGCACAGGGGACGTGGCCCGCTCCGTAGGCCGGATGATCAACGAAGGAAAGATCCGGTTCCACGGCAAGCTCAAGGGCCTCAAGGTCCGGGTGATCGACAACTAAGCCCCCTTCCCCGATGGAAGACCCTCCGCTTCCATCGAGGTTTTCCCTAGACCCCGGGGCCGGCGAAAGCCGGCCCCTTTTATTTGTACTTCCGCCTGCTTCCGGCGGCCCTCAGCCGTCCGCCGTCCCGGCGAGCGTCTTGCGGAGCAGCCGGTAGCTGTCGATCAGGTGGTCATTCACGAGATTCACATCCGCCAGCACGGGCATGAAGTTCGTGTCGCCGTTCCAGCGCGGGACCACATGGAAATGGAGGTGCTCGTCGATTCCTGCCCCGGCGACACGGCCCACGTTCATGCCGATATTGAACCCGTGGGCCCGGATCGCCGACTGGATCGCCTTCACCGACCGGCGCATGAGCCGCATGAGGTCGTCCGACTCGGCCGGCGTCAGCGACGGGAATTCGCTCGTGTGCCGTTTCGGCACCACCATCACATGGCCGTTCGTATAGGGGTAGCGGTTCATCACAACGTAGGCGTGCTCGGTGCGTTCCAGAATCAGGTTCTCGTCGCCGTCCTCCATCTCGAGGAGCTGGCAGAGAATGCACTTCGCCTTGTCGAGCTTCGGGCCCGTGCTCGAGTGCCCCTTGATGTAGGCCATCCGCCAGGGCGCCCAGAGCTTGGTGCGCTGGCGCGGATTTTCGGGGTCGAGGGAATGTCCCTTCATCCGGAGCTTTCCCCCCTTGAGCGGAACGGTCCGCCGTTCCTGGCGGGAAAGCGCCGGCTTCGGAGAAGCGCGCCTCGCTGAACTGCGTTTTCGGGAACCGGCCACGGCGTCGGTAAACCTCCGGCGGATCAGTTCGGCATCATATAAAAAACCAGGCCGTGAAACTGGAGCTGCTGGGCCACCTGCTTGCCGAGCAGCTTGCCCACGAGCGGGGTCTCCTCGGGGCCGGACCACTCCTCGTCCTGGTCCGGGAACAGGTCGAACAGCGTGGGCTTGGGCTTCTTCGGAAAAATCACGTCGGGCCGGGGACCGAGCTTCGCCAGTTCGCCGGCTTTCGAGATCGCCGCGTCGAGGTCGCCGATCTGGTCCACTAGCCCCACGGCCTTCGCCTGAAGGCCCGTGAGGATCCGGCCGTCGGCCACTTCGAGCACCTTTTCCTTCTCCATCTTCCGGCCGTCCACGATCGCCTGCACGAACTGCTCGAACGTGTCGTCGAGAAGTCCCTTGAGGAGGGTTTCCTCTTCCGGCGTCATGTCCCGCGCGGGGCTAAGAATGTCCTTGTAGGTCGCCCGCGAGTTCTTGACGATGACGGCCTCCACGCCGATCTTGGCCAGCAGGTCGCGGAATTTGGCTGTTTCGATCAGCACGCCGATGGAACCCGTGATCGTGCCGGGGTTCGAGACGATCCAGTCGGCGCCCGAAGCGATGTAGTAACCCCCGGACGCGGCCGTGGAGCCGAAGGAGACAATCACCGGCTTTCCGTCCTGGCGGATCCGGCGGATCTCTTCATATAATTCCTGGCTTGGAACGACGCCGCCGCCGGGGCTGTCCACCCGGAGCACGATCGCCCGGACGTTGTTCTGCTTCGCCCGCGACTTGAGCTGCTTGATCCAGGGCCGCGCCTCGAAGATCGGCCCCTCGACCGGCACCACGGCCACCGAGCCGCCGGGGCCGCCGAGCGAAACCGCCGCCGTGCCGCCGCCCGCAGGGCCCGCCGGGGAGAACAGGCTCCCCGTCATGATGATGAGCACGAGCAGCAGCGTCGCGCCGATGATGATCCAAACCGCTCTGGATGTCTTTCCTGCCATGTCCGGGACCGTACTACCCCCGTCTCAAAAACAAAAGGCCGGCGGATACCGCCGGCCTTCGTCCGGGACTCAGGACCGGATCAGTCCTTGTTGTCCCCGTTGCCGCCGGACTTGGCGTCGTCGGCCTTCTTCTCGGCGATCTTCTCCGCGAGGAGGTCGCCCAGGCTCGAACGGCCCTTGCCCTGCGCCTCGACGAACTTCTTGATGTCCGCCTTGGTGGAGTTCATCTCCATCTGGCGCACCGAGAGGCCGACCTTGCGGTCGTTGTCGTCGATGGAGGTGATTTCGGCCTTGATCAGGTCGCCGACCTTGACCACTTCGCCCGCGTTGCGGACCGGTTCGGTCGAGATCTCGTTGGTCCGGATCAGGCCCTCGACGCCTTCCACGATCTCCACGAAGGCGCCGAAGTCGGTGATCGACTTCACCTTGCCCTCGATGACGGTGCCCACCGGATAG
>CAZUMS010000019.1:0-6157 GCA_964621525.1 uncultured bacterium | reverse complement strand
GCCGAAGTCGGTGATCGACTTCACCTTGCCCTCGATGACGGTGCCCACCGGATAGGTGGCCGTCAGGTCTTCCCACGGATTCTTGAGAAGCTGCTTCATGCCCAGCGAGATGCGGCGGTTGTTCTTGTCGATCGACAGGATCACCGCCTCGACCTCGGCCCCGACCTTGATGAACTTGGACGGGTGCTGGTGCTTGGCCTTCTTGGACCAGGTCATCTCGGAGAAGTGAACGAGTCCCTCGATGCCCTCGGCGATCTCGACGAACGCGCCGTAATCGACGACGGAGACGACCTTGCCCTTCACCTTGGAGCTTACCGGGAACCGGTACTCGACGTCGGACCACGGGTCGGACTCGAGCTGCTTGAGGCCCAGGGCCACCTTGTAGCGGTCCTTGCCGTCCTTGTCCGTCTCGTGATCGATGCGGAGCACCTTCACCTTGACGTCCTCGCCCACCTTCACCTTGTCGGCGGGGGTGGCGAGGCGGCCGTAGGACATGTCGGTGATGTGGAGCAGGCCGTCGATGCCGCCCAGATCCACGAACGCGCCGTAGTCGGTCAGGTTCTTCACCTTGCCGGTGATCGTCGCGCCCACTTCGAGCGTCTTCAGCGTCTCGTTGCGTTCGATCTCGCGCTCGACTTCGAGCACCTCGCGGCGCGACACGACGACGTTGTTGCGCGCCTTGTTGCACTTGATGATCTTGAACCGCAGCGACTCACGGGAACCCAGGTACGGGTCGAGGTTGCGGACCTTGTGGAGATCGACCTGCGACTGGGGCAGGAACGCCTTCACGCCGATGTCGACCTGAAGGCCACCCTTCACGCGGCCGGTGATCCGGCCTTCCACGACGAGGTTCTTCTCGAAAGCTTCCTGGATTTCGTCCCAGATGCGGCGCCGGTCGGCCTTTTCCTTCGAGAGCTGGACATAGCCGCCCTGGTCCTCGAGGTTCTCGACCATGACCCGGACCTTGTGGCCCGGCTGCACGATCACCTTGCCGGTGTCGTCAGTGAACTGCCAGCGGGGCACGCGGCCCTCGCTCTTGTAACCGATGTCGATAATGACTTCGTCGCCGTCGACGGCCACGACCGTGCCCGTCACGACTTCGCCGGGGCGAATTGCCTCGGCCGCTACGCTCTGCTCGAAGAGCTCGGCAAAACTGTCACCTGATTCACGCTTCTCATCTGCTGCCATAACGACTGACACTGACCACCTTACGGGAGGGGAACTTTCCGCTCTCCTCCATAATCCATCCGGAAACCAGGGCGGAAATCAAGTAAGAGCGGCCCTGTTGCCAGCGGGCACCCCGAACTCGATTTCCTTGGCCGGTATCCGGATTGCCCGCCGTGGCGGGCTACGCGACCGAACGGGGACGTTTCCGCAGAGGGGGTCCCGGTTCTTGGCCCGGACGTTCTACCCGACCTTACTTAACTCGTCCACCCTCCGGAGAATGATTTCCACAACCTCGTTAATGCTCAGGTTTGAGGAGTCTATCTCCACCGCCCCGGGGGCAACCCGCAGGGGGGCCAGCTCCCGGGCCGAATCCTGCTCGTCCCGCCGGCGCATATCGTCAATTGTCGTTTCCAGGGTGGTTTTATCGCCTTTTTCGGCCAGTTCCCGGTACCGGCGGCGGGCCCGCTCCTCCAGCGATGCGGACAGGAAAAACTTCGCTTTCGAGGCCGGAAACACGACCGTTCCCATGTCCCGGCCCTCGCAGACCACCCCGCCCGCCTCGGCCATGCGGCGCTGGAGGGCCGTGAGCCGCTCCCGGACCGGCCGGTGCTTGCTGATCGTGGAGGCCGACATGCTGATTTCCGGGGTCCGGATCAGGCCCGAAATGTCCTCACCCCCGAGGAAAACCTTCAGGTTCGAGGGTCCCCCCTCCAGCCGGATATCCAGCGAGGGGCAGAGCTTTTCCACGGATGCGGGGTCGGCCACGTCCACGCCGGCCCGTTTGGCTGCCAGGGCCGCCGCCCGGTACATGGCCCCGGTATCGATATAGAGGTAGCCGAGCCGCCGGGCCACCTCCTTGCTGACCGTGCTCTTCCCGGCGCCCGAGGGACCGTCGATGGCGATGACCGGCAGCGGCATCAGGCCGTCACCTCCGCGAGCAGGCGGTAGAAATCCGGGAACGAGGTGTTCACGCAGTCGGTATCGTCGATGGTGATCGGCTCGTCGGCCCGGAGCGAGAGAAGCGAAAGGCTCATGGCGATCCGGTGGTCGCCGTGGGAGTTGAATTTCGCCGCCTTGATGCGACGGCCGGGCTCCCCGAAGATCTTCATCCCCTCGTTCGTTTCCTGGACCTTGAACCCCGCGATACGGAGCCCCTCCGCCATCGTGGCGATCCGGTCCGACTCCTTCACGCGGAGTTCCTCGGCGTTCTTGATGACCGTCTGCCCGTTGGCGAAGGCCGCCGCGACCGCGAGGGCGGGTACTTCGTCGATCAGGCGCGGGATCAGCGCCCCGCCGATCTGCGCGTCCTTCAGCTTCGTCGGCCGCACGCGGAGCGTCGCCACCGGTTCGCCGCTCTCCTCGCGGGCGTCCAGTTTCTCGATATCCGCGCCCATGCGCTCCAGCGCCGCGAGGATGCCGTCCCGGGTCGGGTTCACGCCGACGTTGCGGAGCACCAGCTCGCCCTTCTCGGCGATGAGCCCCGCCACGAGGAAAAATGCCGCCGAGGAGATATCCCCCGGCACGGCGACCTTCGCCGCCTTGAGCCGCTGGCCGCCCTGGATCTCCGTCTTCTTGGAACCGCGCTTCACCTTCACGCCGAAGTGGGCGCACATGCGCTCGGTGTGGTCGCGCGAGAGCGCCGGCTCGCTGACGCTGGTCACGCCGTCGGCGAACAGCCCGGCGAGCAGGATCGCCGACTTCACCTGGGCGCTCGCCACCGGCGAGACGTAATCGATGCCCTTCAGCTTCGTGCCCGGAGGAAGCGGCCCCACGATGAGCGGCGCGTTCTGGCCGTCGTTTTCGCCGGCGATAATGGCGCCCATCTTCCGGAGCGGTTCCACAACGCGCTTCATGGGACGGCGCCGGATCGAGGCGTCCCCGTCGAGGCGCGAGCGGAAGTTCTGGCCGGAGAGGATGCCCGTGAGGAGCCGGATCGACGTACCGGAGTTCCCCACGTCGATGGTCTGCGAAGGCTCTTTCAGGCCGTCCACGCCTGCGCCGTGCACGATGACCCGTCCCCTGCCGGGCGTCTCGATCTTCACGCCCATGAGCTCGAACGCCTTGCGGGTGGCGATGCAGTCCTCGCCCTCCAGGAAGTTCTCGACCTCGGTCACGCCGTCGGCCAGCGAGCCGAACATCATCGACCGGTGGGAGATGGACTTGTCGCCGGGAACGGCGATCTCGCCCCTGACCGTGGTGACGGGTTTCAGCGTGACGGAACTCATGAAGACCCCAGCTTTCGCCGTTCGACGGCGATCGTTTCCAGATGCTTCTCGAGCCCCGCCGTGTCGTCCGCCTCGAGCAGGCGCCGGATATCGGCGAACTCCTTCTCGAACCGGTCCATGGCCTTGAGCACCTCGGCCTTGTTCTCCGTGAACAGCCGGGCCCACAGGGCGCCGGGGCTCTGGGCCACGCGGGTCGTGTCCCGGAGGCCGCCTGCCGACATGGCGAGGGCGCCCGTACGGGTTTTTTCGGCTGCCAGTGCCGCGCCGAACAGGCCGTAGGCAACCGCGTGCGGCAGGTGGCTGATCGAGGCGAGAATCGCGTCGTGCTCGGCGGGACTCATCGTCTCCACCTTCATGCCGAGCCGTTTCCAGAAGTCGGACACCTTCTGGAGCGCGGGACCTTGGGTCTGGGCCGTCGGCGTCATGATGCAGACGTGCCCCTCGTAGAGCCCCGCCCGTGCGGCCTCGACCCCGGCGTCGGCGCCTCCGCAGATGGGGTGCGACCCCACCCAGGGCGTGTGCGCCGGCATCCGCTTGTCGAGATAGTCGCAGACCGTCCCCTTCACGGAGCCCACGTCGGTGAAGATGCAGCCGGGGAACACCCGGTCGCTGGCGATGTCGAACGCCAGGTCCCGGATCGTGTCCACCGGAGTGCACAGGACCACGAAGTCGCAGCCGTCGGCCACGTCCTCGATCTTCGTGGCGAATTCGTCGATGCAGCCCAGGGCTTTCGCCTTCTGGAGTTTTTCGGCCGAACGGCCGAGCCCCACGACCCGCTTCGAGAGGCCGCGCTGCTTCATGGCGAGCCCGAGCGACCCGCCCATGAGCCCGATACCCGCGATCAGGGTCCGTTCAAACACGCGCGAGCACCTCCTCGAGAGCCCGGAGCAGCCGGATGTTCTCCTCCGTGTCGCCCGCGGTGATCCGGAGATGCTCGTTGAGCGCATAGACGCCCACGGGCCGCACGATCACGCCGAGTTTCAGGAGTTCGTCGTAGATCAGTTTCGGGGACTTCGGCACCTTCACGAGGACGAAATTCGCCCACGAGGGCGTCACCTGGAGCTTGAGCCGCCCGAGTCCGTCCCGGAGCATCTGGAGCCCGCGGGCGTTCAGGTCCCGGGAGCGGCGCACGAAATCCGTGTCGTCCAGCGCCGCTTCGGCCGCCGCGAGCGCCGCCGAGTTCAGGTTGAACGGCTGGCGCACGCGCTCGAAGAATCCCGTGACCTTTTCGCTCGCGATGCCGTAACCGGCCCTGAGCCCCGCCAGCCCGTAGATCTTCGAGAACGTCCGGGTCACGAGGACGTTCTCCCTCCCCGAGCGCACGAGCGCCAGCGAGTCGGGATAGTCCGCATCCGTCACATATTCGGCGTAGGCCTCGTCCACGAGCACGAGCACGCGGGACGGCACCTGCGCCATGAACCGGTCGAACTCGTCCCGGGGCACCAGCGTGCCGGTCGGGTTGTTCGGGTTCGCGAGGAACACGATCTTCGTGTCCGGCCGGATCGCCTTCAGCATGAGGTCGAGCGGCTGGTGGAATTTCACCGGGTCCGTCACCGGAACCTCGATGATCTCCGCGCCCGTGGCCCTGGTCACGAGCGGGTAGACGACGAAAGCATGCCGGAACATGACGGCGGAGGTGCCCGGCCCGAGCAGCGAGCGGGCGGCGATCTCGATGACGTCGTTCGAGCCGTTGCCGAGCAGGATCTGGCCGGGGCCGACCCGGTGCACTTCGGCGAGCTTCCGCTTCAGCCGGAAGCCCGAGCCGTCCGGGTAGCGGTGCAGGTCGTCCAGCGCCCGGCGGGCCGCTTCGACCCCCTTGGGCGAGGGGCCGAGCGGGTTCTCGTTCGAGGCCAGCTTGACGATGCCGGTGATACCCAGCTCGCGCTCGAGTTCCTCGATCGGCTTGCCTCCCACGTAGGGGAGTAACTCGGCGATATGCCTGGGGAATTCAATCACGTCGGTCGGTCCCCGCAGGCCGGGATACCGGTGCGGGAAGCCCGGCGTAGCATGGGGGCCTGGGAGGCGCAAACCAGCCCGGGGCGGCCGTCGCCAGGGCAGACCCGCGGCATGTGATACCGGTCAGCGACGCCCTCCGTGATCCGGCCTATGGTTATCCGGCCAATGGAACCTTCCCAGAGTGCTCACAGCCGCGAACAGGCCCGTCACTACCTCGTTGAGCGGGTACCCGTGGCCCCGCCGGAAGCGACGGTCGCCGAGGTAACCGCCGAACTTTCCTCCTCGCCCTTCGACGTCACCAACAGCGTTTACATCGTCGGTCCCGGCCGGAAGCTGGCCGGAGTAGTACACATCCGGGACCTGCTCCAGGCGCGCCCCCGGCAGACCATGGAATCGATCATGAACCGTCAGGTGGCATGTGTGGGCCCCGGGGAGGACCAGGAAAAGGTCGCCCACGCCGCGCTCAGGGAGATCGTTCCGGAAGTAGCCGTCATCGACCCGTCGGGACGTCTGCTCGGTGTGGTCCCGCCATCCGCCATCATGGACATCCTCTACCGCGAGCACACCGAGGACCTGCACATTCTCGCCGGAATCAGCCGGGCGACCCGTACCGCCGTTCAGGCCATCGAGGAGCCGCCGTACCGGCGTGCCGGCGCCCGGTTGCCGTGGCTGCTGGTGGGCCTCGGCGGAAGCATCGTCGCCACCGCCGTCATGAACCGGTTCGAGACCCTCCTCACGGCGAACATCGCCGTGGCCTTTTTCATCCCCGGAATCGTGTATCTGTCGGACGCCATCGGCACCCAGACCGA
>CAZUMS010000018.1:69327-83446 GCA_964621525.1 uncultured bacterium | reverse complement strand
CACGGAAGTCCAAAGCTCGGCTGCGCCGCCGCTCTGTTTATCCCTGAGCAGGGGATGAGTGGAGAAAAAACGGCAGCGGACGTCCCCGGCTGGCAGCGTTTCCGGACCCATCCGGCCTTCGGCCACCTTCCCTGTAAACAGGGAAGGCCTGCTCCAGACGGCTCCCCTCATCTTGAGGGGAGCTGCCCGGAGGGCTGAGGGGTGGAACTCCGGAGGCGCAGAGGCGGCGGAACGCCGCGACGGGTCCTTGAAAACTGAATAGTCGATGACGGCCGCGGGGGCTTTTACGGCTGGTATTTTCCGAACTCGAGATCGCCGACGGTCATCGTCGGTTCGAGTCCCCGGAACAGCCACCAGGCGTTGAACTCCGACGATGGCATCACGTTCGGGAAGTCGGGATTGCGCCGGGAGCGCCCGGCGATCTCCTTCTCCTGGACCATGGAGATGTACTGCTCGACGCTGCTCTCCTGCGTGTTGCCGTTCAGGATCACTTCGAGGCCGACTTTCTTCGCATAGTTGCGGACGGCGTCGATCTTCGAGTTCTGCGGCTCGTAGGCGTCCACGCCGATGCCGTTTTCGCTGGAGACCCAGACGCCTTCGGGCGTGTTCACCACGAGCGAATGGTTGCCCATGGTGTGTCCCGGAGTGCGGATCAGCGCGACGCCTTCGCCGAGCTTCACGTCCGTTTCGAGCAGGACGACCTTCGAGGGATCGATTCCCTTCGTGCCGTTCGGGCAGTACCAGTCCGACTGGCCGGGCAGGAGCCCCTGCACCGCCTCCCACTCCTCCCGCATGATGAGGAGCTTCGCGTTGGGGAAGATTCCCGGCTTTCCGTCCGTGCCGAGCCAGTTCCGGAGGTCCTGCGTGTGGAGATGGTCGTACGAAATATAGTCGATCTTCTCCGGCGGGATACCGAGCTGCTTCAGCCATTCGGGCACGGTGGGCGAGACGGGGGCGACCAGTTTCTGCACGGCGGTCTTGAGAAGACCCTTCGCGGAGAACTCGCCGGTCTTTCCTTCCATCTTCGCCAGCTCGCCGCCGCCCAGCCGCTTGAAAAACCGCGTCTCGGCGTTCGCTTCCACGTCGGAGGGGGAGAACAGCATCGTTTTCACGCCGCCTTCCGTCCGGAACTGGACGACGAACAGCCGGTTCACGATGTGGAGCACCGGCGAGAGGATGGGGGTCTGCGTGTAGACGTTCGCGAAGCCGTACCGCACGGGGTAGGGCACGCGGACGAGCTCGCAGGTCTTGTAGAACACCGCCGTGCCGCCCGAGCGCAGCTCCTCGTGGAACTTGCGGGCCTGCGTTCTCACGGCTTCGAGGCGGGTGCGGGGCTGCGCCGACGACCGGGCGTTCCTGAACGTGTCGATGGCCTTCAGCGCCGGTTCCTGCTTCACCGGTCCGGACTTGCCCATGGATGGTCTCTCCTTCGGAGGTTCAGGCTAACACGCCCGGAACCGTACGGAGGAAACAGCCGGTACTTTTCGGCGTTATCGCCGGCGCCGCCCGCGCATGGACACGGGTGGGCCGAGGATCTCGCCCGCGAGTACGGCAGTGGCGGCCGTGCGGGGGTTCTGGAGCAGCTTCACGAATTCCGTGGCGGGAGATGCCGGCGATCCCGCTGCGGGAGCGCGCCGGGCGGCGGCTTTGGCGGCCGCTCCGGCGACGGCGGCCATGGCCCGGGCGCGGGGCTGCTCGTGAGACCTGAACACTTCACCCCAGGTGCTGCCGGAAATCTCCGGCTTAACGTCGCGGTGCCGGTGTTCGCTCATGGTTTCCCGGGTATCGATTACCGGCGGCGGCTGTGAGGTTTCGCCGCGGTTCCGGGTGGTGTCCCGCGCCTCCCGGGCCGTCTCGCGGGAGTCGCGGCCCTCCTCGGAAGACTGCCAGCCATTGTCCTGCCGGGGCCGCTCGGCCCTTCGGGGGGCGGGGGGCATCCGGGGGGTGCTGGGCGGCGGCATGGGGCGGCGGGGTTTCTCTTCCCGGCCCCCCTCCTTGCCGGTCAGGACACCGTAGGGATCCTTCGCCCGTCCGGGGATTTTCGGTTCCGGGATCTTGCGCTGCGGAACCGGAACGGGGGCGGGGGGCTGCGGAGCGGGCCTCGCCGGCTCCGGCTTTGCCTCCTGCGGCGTCCGTTTCACCGGCTGGCCGCTGCCGTCGTAGGTGACCTCTTCGTCCCAGTCGAACTTCTCGGGCGGCCCGTTCCCGGCGTCTTCAGGCTCCTTCTTCTTGAAGATCGCCTGGAAGATGGAGATAACGATGTACAGGACGAAGATGATCGCCCCGAGGTCGTCCACTCCCGCCTTCATGAAGTCCATTCCGCGCCGCTCCGCCGGTTACTGGTCGTCGCCGGTCTTGGGCTTCGTCTGCTGGCCGATGGACGAGCGCATCTCGGTGTCGGCCTGCACGTTCTTCATCTGGTAGTAGTCCATGACGCCGAGCCGGCCCGACCGGAACGCTTCCGCGATGGCGAGCGGCACCTGGGCCTCGGCCTCGATCAGCTTCGCCCGCATCTCTTCCGCCTTGGCGCGGTTTTCCTGTTCGTGCGCGATGGCCATGGCGCGGCGGCCTTCCGCCTGTGCCTGGGCGACTTTCTTGTCGGCCTCGGCCTGTGCCGTCTGGAGCTGCGCGCCGATGTTCTCGCCCACGTCCACGTCGGCGATGTCGATGGACATGATCTCGAACGCCGTGTTGGCGTCGAGGCCCTTGGAGAGGACCGTCTTCGAGATCATGTCCGGGTTCTCGAGCACGGTCTTGTGCGAGGCGGAGGAGCCGATCGTCGTCACGATACCTTCGCCGACGCGGGCGACGATGGTTTCCTCGCCGGCGCCGCCCACGAGCTTGTCGATGTTCGTCCGGACGGTGACGCGGCTGATCGCCTTGAGCTGGATGCCGTCCTTCGCCACGGCGGCGACGAGCGGCGTCGTGATGACCTTGGGGTTCACCGAGTTTTTCACCGCTTCCAGCACGTCGCGGCCCGCGAGGTCGATGGCGGCGGCTTTTTCGAAGGTGAGCTGGATGCCCGCCTTGTCGGCGCTGATGAGGGCGTTCACCACGTTCACGACGTTGCCGCCCGCGAGATAGTGGGATTCAAGCTGTTCGATGGAGAGCGGGATCCCCGCCTTCACGGCGCCGATCCTCGCCGTCACGATGGGGCCGGGCGGCACGCGGCGGAGCCGCATGCCGATCAGCGTGCCGATGCTGACGTAGGCGTTCGAGGTGAGCGCCGCGATGAACAGGCCGAGGGGGACGAAATACAGGATGACGAAGAAGAGGATGATCCCGAGCAGGATGAACGGGACTCCGAGGGCGAAGAGATTCATGGATATTTCCTCCTGGCGGCCGGCGGCACGATGACCGCGAGCCCCTTACGTTGACTGGTTCTCGACGGGTTCCACAAGCACACGGGAACCGTCCACCTGCTTGACACGGATTCGCGACCCTCTGGCCACAAAAGCGCAACCGGCGACGACATCGACCCTTTTCCCGGCGATTTCGGCGACTCCCGAGGGGCGGAGGTCAGTGTGTGCGGTGCCTTCCTCGCCCGCGAGCTTCTGCCAGGCCGCCGGGGCGGCCTTCGCGTCGCTGCCGATCTCCGCGGTCAGCACCATGTTCTTCGCATACCGGCTCCGGAAGAAGAACACGCCGATGGCCGACGCCGCGGCGGCGCTGAAGGTGACGGTGCCGAAGCCCCAGAGATCCGGATTCTCCACGGGGAGGTGGAAGGCATAGTAACAGCCGGCAACCAGCATGCATCCGCCTGCGATGCCGAGCACCACGCCCGGCACGAACAGTTCCAGAAAGATCAGGACGAGGCCGCCGATCAGAAGGCCGACCACCAGTTCGAAACCCTCGGGGAAGTTCATGCGGAGGCTCCCGGTACGGCTTTCACGAAAACCGAGGTTCCGTCCACGCGGATCACGGTAACGGGCGTCCCTTTGTCTACAAAATCGCCTTCCGTCTGGGCCTGGTATTCCTCGCCACCGATCTTCACCCGGCCGGACGGCCGGAGCGTCGTCACCGCCACGCCGGACCGGCCGAGCAGGGCCGTTTCCTTCGCGTTGAGGGTAGTGTAGCCCGCCTCCGCGGTCATCTCGGTACCGAGGAACACGCCGCCTTCACGGGCCGCGCGTCTGGGCAGGAACCTGGAGATGGCGACCATTACGGCGACGGCGATACCGGCCGACCAGACGAGCCGTTCCGCCGCGCCGGTAAAGTCCGGTACGGCGAAATCGGAGCCTACCAGCATGAGCACCAGCGAACTGAGAATGGCGGCGATGCCCGCAAGCCCCACAATGCCGAAGCCTGGGATCAGGAAAATTTCCAGTGCGAGCAGGGCGACGCCCGCCACAAACAGGACCAGCTCCGTGTAGGAGGCGAGGCCTGTGATGTAATGGGCGAAGAACAGGACCGCGAAACAGGAAAGGGCGATGAAGCCGAACGCGCCGAAGCCCGGCGTCTGGTACTCCATGTAGGCGCAGACGAGCATGATGATGAAGAGGAGGGATGAAACCGCCTGCGACGTCAGGAACCCGGCCAGCGCCTCGCTCCATGTCGCCTCGACGAGGGCGGGCTTCACGGCTTCGGGCAGGCCCAGCAGGCGATAGAAATCCGCTTCGGTGGCCGCTGTTCCTTCGGCGATCTTCCACTGAAGGGCCTGGTCCGTAGTCAGCGTGACGAGTTTACCCTTCTCGTTGAGGCCGGGGACGTGCTTCTCGCGGTCCACCATTGCCTCCGCGATGTCCCCGCTGCGGCCCTTCAGTTCGGCCGTGGCCCGCATCTCCTGCCGGAAGTAGCTCACGTATTTCTCGTCCACGGCGGTGGCTTCGCCGGAGCCAGGGGCCACCTGGATGGGCGTCGCGGCCCCGATGGTTCCGCCAGGCGCCATGACGATCCGATCGGTGGCAAGCGAGATAAGCGCCCCGGCCGAAATCGCCCGGGGATTGATGAAGACGGCGGTGGGGATCTTCGAGCGGGCCAGAGCGTCGCGGATCTGGATCGCCGCATCCACCCGTCCGCCGAAGGTCTCAAGGTCGATCACGAACAGGTCGGCTTTCTCCCGTTCGGCGAGATCCAGGGCCCGGCGCACATATGCGGCAGTCGAGAGGGATATCTCCTCATGGATGGTGATTTTTCTCACCTTCGTCCAGCCCGGAGCCTTTATGAACAGGGGGCCGGCGGGTGCTGCTGAAACAGGCGGCTGCACGGCCGGAGCCACCGGCTTCAGGAGTTCAGCGGGCGGCAGCTCCGGCGACTGGGCGCGGATGAACGCCACGAGCTGAACGGCGAAAAATGCCGCCAGCGCACAGACCGTCAGGACCGGAGTTCTTTTGCGGGGCCCGCCCTTCACGCCGTTCATCATATGCGGCGGTTGGAAGCGGGGTAAAGGGGAGGACGACCCGTATCCGGTGCAAGACAGCCGGTTTTTGGCGGCTCCATGAACTGGCGTTAAGCTTCGGCGATCTTTAAGGAGCACATCATGCCGAAACTGAACCTGAAAGGTCTGCACGCTGTCGTTACCGGAGCCTCGGCCGGGATCGGCGAGGCGACGGCCAGAGAATTTGCCCGGGCCGGGGCGAAGGTGTCGCTGGTGGCCCGTCGCCGCGAACGGCTGGAGGCGCTCGCCGCCGAAGCGAAACGGCTCGGGGCTCCCGAAGCTCACGCCTTCCCGGTGGACCTTTCCGTGCCGGGCCAGGCGGCGAAACTCGCGGCGGAGATCGAAAAATCGGCGGGGCCGGTCGATATTCTCGTGAATAACGCCGGGCAGTCGGGCGGTGTATCGACGTTCGTCGACGCCGATCCGAAAGACCTGAGAAGCGCTATCGAGGTGAACTTCTCCTCGCCGGTGGAACTGGCCCGGGCTCTCCTGCCGGGGATGCTCGTCCGGAGGAAAGGCGCACTCGTGTCGGTGTCGTCGGGGTTCGCCTTTGTCGCCGTGCCGGGATCGGCCATCTACTGCTCAACGAAGGCGGCGCTCTCCATGCTGGACGACGTGCTCCGTTCGGAAACCCACGGGACGGGCATCCATGTACTCAGCGTGTATCCGGGCCCCGTGGACACGGACATGCTCCGCGGAACGGCGAAGGCGCTCGGCTCCGACAGCCTGCCTCCGGTGCCCAGGGGCACCCCGGACGAACTGGCGAGGCGGATCCGTGCCGCCCTCGAAAAGGGCCAGGAGACGCTGCACTACCCGTCCGTCTATGCCGTCGCTCCGGTGCTGGGCCCGGCCGCCGCGCCGCTGCTGAAACGCATCGGCCCGCAGGCGGTGAAGATCCTGAAGAGGGGGAAGTAGCGCCTCAGCCCGCTTTCTGCTTCGCCTTTGTTTCGGGCAGAAACCCGATATCGGTCAGGAAGATCGCCTGCTGCTTGAGATACTCGCCCTTGTCGAGATGAATGACGTGGTTGCCCGGGAACCAGTGGATCTTCGGCCGTCCCCAGTGGTCCCACAGGAGCCGCGAGTGCTTGGGTGGAGCGAGCCGGTCGCCGACGCCGCCCACGATCATGAGCCGTTCCTTCGGAAGCACCGGCTTGTAGGTGAGCGGGGTGTGGACGGCGAGGGCATGCCGGATGTCTTTTACCGACTTGCGGGAGAGGAACATGGCCGCCCTCGCTGCCGTGCCGGTGGGGAACCACTCGAGCACGAGGTCCGCGATGCTGACGACGGGCACGTTGGGAATCGCAAACTTCAGGCGCGGTTCCACGGCGGCAAGCAGCGCCGTTGTGTAGCCGCCGAGGCTCACGCCCGTCTGGCCGACCTGCGGGACGCCGATCTCCGTCAGGTGATCGATGAACACCCGGAGGTCCATGATCGCCTGCCCGAACGCCTCGTTGATCCACGAAAGACCGCCCATGAAAAACCCGTGGCCGGGGTAGAGCGAGAAGTTAGCCTGCCGTGAGCCGTGGAATGGCAGCGTGAGTAGCGCTACGTCGCAGCCCAGCTTGTAAAACCAGGGGAGCGCAAAGAACCACTCGTTCACCCACATGGCATCCGCCGCGAAGCCATGGACGGCGATGATGGTCGGCCGGGGGGTGGGGCCCCGGTGGCGCCAGCAGCGGGCGGTGACGGTCCGGTTGTTGCGGTGGGAGAGATAGTCCTTCCGGATCCGGGGGTTCAGGGGCTCGTATTGGCTCTCGAAGGAGAGGTCGAGCACCTGTCCGTCGTCCGGCGTGAACAGGTGCCACCCGGCGCGCTTCGACTTCACCCGGACGTCCGCGGGCGGCTTCTTGAAGAAACGGTTCGGGTCGCCAGAGTCAGCGAGTTCTTCGTACAGCGGCCGGTCTTCGAGTGCTCTCGACAAGGTCACGGGATTGAAGCCGGACGGGAAACAGGTGGCGCCGACGAGCGTCGAAGCCAGGGTCCTGGAGACCACGTCCATCGCCGCCGTGGAACTCACCTTGAGACTGTCGCGAAGCTCCAGTTCAAACCCTTCTTCCCGCTCGCTGAAGTTGCTCTCCAGGTACTTCCACCACGGCCCCGAGGGCATCAGCGGCGGCTGGTGGAGGTTCGACTCGTTGACGATCCGGGAGACGACGGAGGCGGTAGAAGGTTCGCTCATGGCTCCAGTATACGGGCGCATGACGCAGAGAGACAAGCGTGTCTTTAAAGCGCCCAAGGGGATGGAAACGAACCGGGCCGACCCCTCGTGAAAAGGGACGGCCCGGAAATATCGCCTGCACTCCTCGTGGAGTAACAGGCGGTCAGGACTGGAGGATTACCGCGAGTAGAACTCGACGATCATCTGCTCCTGAACCTGCAGCGGCATGTCTTCGCGGCGCGGCACGGAAGTGAGCGATCCGCCCGGAAGGCCGGGGTCGAAGGCGTAGTAGGAAGGCGGCGAGCCGGCGTGGTTTTCCACGACCTGCTTCACGAACTCCTTCACCTTGGTCTTGTCCTTCACCGTGACCTTGTCGCCGGGCTTCAGCGTGTAGTTCGGCTTGTCCACCTTCTTGCCGTTCACGAGCACATGGCCGTGAAGGACGAGCTGGCGGGCGGCGGGCAGCGTCGGCGCCAGGTAGAGGCGGTAGACGGCCACGTCCACGCGGCGCTCGAGCAGCGCGAGGAGGTTCTCGCCCGTGTTGCCCTTGAGGTGCAGCGCCTTCGAGTAGGTATTGAAGAACTGGGCTTCGCGCAGGCCGTAGTAGGTGCGCAGCTTCTGCTTTTCGCGGAGCTGGAGACCGAAGTCCGAGGTCTTGCGGCGCTGCTGCTTGGGACCGTGGCTGCCCGGCGGATAGGCGCGGCGCAGTGACGGACACTTCGGATCCCCCCAGATGCAGCTTCCGAGGGTACGGCAGAGGCGGTGGCGCCCCGTGGCGTTCTTCGACATCGTTTGACACTCCCTTACGCTTCTTGAACTCGTCCGGGGCATCGCCTGTCTATAAGGAGAGCCGGAGAGGGTGACTGCTCTGGAGCCACCGGAAGTCGTGTCGCTGGGCGGAGCTTCACGGCCGGTTCCCCGATGGAACGGCCCTCGCCCCGCATATTCAGTTGTATCCCGGCCGCCCGGCACCCCTAAGGGGCCGTCCAGCCAAGGGCGGCGACCATAGATAATGGCGGAAGGGGAGTAAAGAGGGGGGAAACTAGTGAAATTTGCCCGGCTTGATCCTGATTCCGGTCATGGCCAGTCTGCTGCTGAAACGCCATAATTAGCGGATTAGTCGCCATTCTGGCGCAATTTACGGGAGAGAAAATGAAACTGAAGCACCTGTTCCTGGGATTTAGCGCGGCCGCGCTGTTTGCCGGCTGCGGCAGCGATGGAGCCAACGAGTTCGCGGGCGATTATGCCGGCGTCGCCACGAACAACGACGCCTATTTTGCCATCGAGGCGAATGTGGCGAACGACGGTTCCATTACCGGCAAGCTCTATATGTACGATGGCACCGTAGTTCCGCCGGGGTCGACGGATTACCCGGGTTCAGACTACGGCGATATTCTGGACCTGACCGGTCAGGTGGACGGTACGACCGTAACGGCCGAAACCGATGGCGGCGAGTATTCGATCACGGGCACCTTCGACGAAAACGGGGTGTTCACGGGGCAGTTTGACGACATCGACGGCGAACTGAACTCGGTGGCTGCGTTCCCCGTGGCAGCGGACGATACCATTTCGATTGCCTGCGGCGGATACGACATGAGTTTGCCGGTCGATGCCACTCGTGGCCCCAGCTTTGGTGGTGATGCGATGTTCATTACCGACGGCACCAACGTGTACGGCATCCTGGATTCCGACGACGATGGTACCGATCTGTTCGCTACCTTCACGGGCACGCTCGGCGAAAACATGTGTATGTCGATGGGCTATTGTCAGGGACTTGATGGCGATTTCACCGGTACCTGGGATGATGAAACCCTGGACATTGATTTGGAATATGGCAGCGGCGAGACGGATACCGGGATTGACTATACGTGGTTCGGCATTCTGGCCGAGTTCTCCGGCGACAGCGGTGCTGGCGGACTCGATGCCGATACCGATTACTGCTACAGCTGGGATACCGAATGACAGGTCGAGTGTCTGACAGGCAGATGAATGAAGCGGGCCGCTCCGGAAGGAGCGGCCCGCTCTACTCCGCCATCCGCGTTCTCTAGTCGCGGCGCTTCAGCATCGTTTTGAACTTGTCCCGGACTTTCGAGACCTTGGGTGCGACAACCACCTGGCAGTAGGGATTGCCGGGGTTCCGGGCAAAGTAGTCGTGGTGGTAGTTCTCGGCCACATGGAACTCCCCGAGCGGCTTCACTTCCGTCACGACCGGTCCGCCCGCCTTGCCTGAGCGGTTCAGCTCCGAGATGAAATCCTCGGCCGCGGTCTTCTGCTCCGGCGTCGCATAAAGAACGATCGAGCGGTACTGGGTGCCCACGTCGTTCCCCTGCCGGTTCAGCGTGGTGGGGTCGTGGGACGCGAAGAATACGGCAAGAAGATCGCCGTAGGAGATCCGGGCTGGGTCGAACTCGATGCGGATCACCTCGGCATGTCCGGTCCGGCCAGAGCAGACGGTGTCATAGTTGGGGCGCGGGTCGTGGCCACCGGCATAGCCTGGCGCGACGGAGAGCACGCCTTCCAGCTGGAGAAACGCCGCTTCGGTGCACCAGAAACAGCCTCCGCCGAAGACGGCAGCTTCATGACCCATACCGGTAATTCCTCATGTCTGATCTCCGCCTAGTTGCTGCCGGAGAATCTGATGGCGCCTGGTGAACACGGTTCTGATCAGTTTTTCGACGATACCGGGGAGAAATCTGGGTTCGAATTCCAGACGGTCAGTGAGGACGGACGATGCGCCGCCGGCAACCGGATCGATAGTCCGTTCGTGCCGCCAAAGTTTCATGCTCAGCATGGGCGACTGCTCCAGAAACCGGCGGCCGGGTTCAAGCTCGATGAGCGTGAGGTCGGAGCGGTCGATGGGGATGATTCCGAACAGGTAAACCCAGCTTCGGAACAGGGGTTTGCCCATCACGGGTTTGAGATCGAGCAGGTTCCGGACCCCCTTCGGAGTACTCATCCGCATGACAGGGGCGAGCTCGGCCGAAATGCCGTCGACCGATGTGGCCCATGTCCAGCATTCGGCTGGCGCTTTCGCCAGGACCGTTCGGAATTCGAGCCGGATCGTACCCATATGCTTCCTCAGAAATGCCGGAAGCCGCCGGTCCCCCGGAACGGCTCGGGACGCTGGCCAGGAGCGGAAATGCGGATGCCGGACTTCCTTGTGATCTCGCCGATCCGGGTGACCCGGACTCCGAGTTCCGCCGCAAGACCGGCGATGGCACGGGCCGAGCGCTCTGGCGCCGTAAACATTAGCTCGTAGTCTTCACCCCCCGTGAGCGCGAAGCGGTGGTGCCCGTAGGGGCCGGTTTCCTTTACCGCTTCGCGCAGAAGGAGATGCGCCACCGACACAGGCAGGCGGTCGAGGTGCAGCGTGGCTCCGGGAGTATCCGAAGCCTTCAGGATATGGGCGAGATCCGAGACGATGCCGTCGGAAATATCGATGGCGGCGCTGGCAAGCCGCTTCTGCGCGAGGCGGCGGGCGAATTCCACGGGCGGTTCGGGGCGGTAATGAACCTGACGGAAGAGATCGCGGAACTCGCGGGCGGTCCTGGGCCGCTTCCTGAGCTCGAGCCACATGGCGGCCCGGCCGGGGACTCCGGTGACGTAGACCGAATCCCCCGGTCTCGCACCGCTGCGGCGGAGGAGTTCCCGCTCCGGAACCGTACCGGTCATGGCGACGGTGATCGTGAGGCCCCCCGGCGCGCGGGTGAGGTTGCCGCCAGCGATGCGGATGCCGTGGCGCGCGGCGAGCGGCTTCATCCCCTTGTACAGTTCCAGTGTGCGGGCGGTGCCCCAGACGTTCGCCGGGCCGGACAGGGCGACGAGCGCATAACGGGGCGCGGCGCCCATGGCGGCGATGTCGGAGAGGCTTGCCGCCAGGGCTTTCCAGCCGGCTTCGGCGGGCGAGCAGTCGGCGAGGTCGAAATGGACGCCTTCCACGAGGGAATCGACCGTGGCGACTTCCAGTTCACCCTTCACAGGCCGCCAGGCGGCGCAGTCGTCACCCACGGAAAGGACGAGGTCTTTGTCCGCAGGGGCGCAGTATTGGCGGATCCGGTCGATGAGGTCGAATTCGCCAAGGGGTGTGAACGTCTGGGGCCTGGACATGGTGTCACGTTATCCGCCGTCCGGTCACGAGGAAAGGGGGAGCCGCCGGGTCCAGAGGCGCATGGCCTCGAAGAAAGCCGCGCAGAGCAGATAACCCACGGACCACTTCCAGCCCGTGGCGAACCCGATGTCGTAGATGCCGCCCGAGGGGCCGAGCGTTCCGGCATGAACGAAACCGAAGAACGACAGCACGGCGCCGGTGAGCGCCCAGGCCGAGGCGCGGCGGAAATGGCGGCCGATCAGCTCGGCGGCCATCGCCGACCAGATCATGCAGGTGAGCATGAACCCCTGCGAGATGGCGACGAGGCCCTTGAGCTGGAGCCCGGCGGCGGCGAACGCACCGGGGTTTTCGAGCACTTTTCCGGCGAGCGAGAAATCCCCGGTGGCGAAGTTCACCGCACCGAGCGACTGCGTGAGGATCAGGAGCCCCCAGGCGGCGATGGCCGGGAACAGGCCGATGGCGACGGCCGGGGCATGCTCGCCGGGCGTCGCCTCGAACGCCTGCGCCGTGATGATGATGCCGATCCAGAGCACGATGGCCATGCCGGCTTCCATCGGGATAAAGGCGTTGACCAGCGAGGTGAGGCCGGTGAGGGCGAGGACCGTGAAGAAGATCCCGTTCAGAACCGAATAACCCGAGCGCGCGCCCATTTTCTTCCAGCCGGGATGGCCGATGTAAATCGTCGTGGGAAAGCAGCTTCCGAACAGGGCGGCGAGCGCCGAACCCACTCCGTTCACGATCATGCTCGGTTTCGTCGGGAACCGGTCGCCGGCGGCTTCGGCCGATTCGAGGTTCTGGAGCGAACCCAGCACGTTAAACAGGCCCATGGGGACCATCACCGGAACGAGGTAGTCCCAGGTCCCGGGGTGGGCGAGCCCGGCCACGAGGTCCCCGATGACCGGCACCGGCGGATAAAAGCCCGCCGACCGGACCGCCTCGCCGACGGCGCCGCCGCTGACCGGCGCGTCCGGCGACCCGGTGGCGGCGAGCAGCCATGCCGACAGGGAGCCCAGACCCACGGCCCACGCGCCGCCGGGAATACGGAGCGGCATCTTAAGGTGCGAGAAATAGGTCGTCAGGATGATGCCGAGCGGAAGCAGCGCCACGAGCGGCGACTGGAACGTGCGGACGGCGAAGTCGATGGAGATGAAGCTGATGGCGATGCCGGCGAGGGTCGAGAGGAGCGCGGCCCTCGGCGTGTGCCGCCGGATGAAATCCCCGGCGAACGCGCCCGCCGTCTCGAACACGGCGGAGGCCAGGCAGGCGGCGATACCCACCTGCCAGGCGAGGTGCGCCGCTTCATCCGGATTCATTCCCGACTGAACGGCGTTGAGCTTCACCGGGAGCATGACGAGGAACACGTAGGCGAACAGGGAGACGGTATTGATTCCGTAGGGGAGCGCCGTGATGTCGTCCCGGCCCGTTTCCTCCGCGAGCCGGTGCGCCTGCCACGAGTAGAAAAGATTGCCCGCGAGCACCGATACGGCCGCCCCGGGCAGGATCGTGCCGAGCACGAACTCCGTCCCGAGCCCCAGCACGCCGGTGCAGAGCCCCAGGATCAGAATGAACTGGATCAGGTTGTCGACGGCGAGGCCGAAGAAGCCGTCGAGATCGGCGGCGACGAACCACGGCATGGGGCTGGCGGCGGACTGTTTCACGGCGGAACAAGGCTCCCGTTTCTGCTGGAGTTTCAGGGGTTTACCCGGGCACACATTATCTGGTTGTGTGCATGTGCGGGAAGGGCAGCCGGGTAGCTGAAAAATACCGGGCGGAGGCCGTGACAGTGGACAGGGCTGCTTCTAGTCTCATTCGAAATTAAGTCTCGGCGGCCCGGCAAGGACTTGCGGGTCTGCTCAACCAACCAAAGGAAGGGGTAAAACGTGTCTTCAATGAAGTTCAGGAACCTGCTGGCGGCGGCCGGAATGGCATCGCTGGTGTTTACGGCAACCGCGTGCGACGGGGACAATCCGGCGCCATTCGTTTATCCGGGCGTCGTGGCCATGGGCGATCTCAATAGCTGCGCTATCGTGAACCAGCAGCTCAAGTGCTGGGGTTACAACGGATATGGTGAACTGGGCCAGGGCAACACTGAAGACCTCGGCGACGAACCGGGCGAGATGGGCGACAGCCTGGATCCGGTGGATCTCGGCAGCGAGGGCTATCCGGTCCAGGTGTCCGCGGGGTATTACTTCACCTGCGTGCTGCTCAGCACCGGCAAGATCAAATGTTTCGGGTATAACGATTCGGGTTCTCTGGGCCTTGGTGATGATGAATACCGCGGTGACGAACCCGGCGAGATGGGCGATGATCTGCCCATCGTCGATCTCGGCACCGGTTATTCGGCTGTCCAGATCGCTACGAACGCTTACCACTCCTGCGCCATCCTGGACGACGGCTCGGTGAAGTGCTGGGGCTATAACTACTACGGCGAGCTGGGTCAGGGTCATACCGACGATATCGGTGACGACGAGGGCGA
>CAZUMS010000018.1:0-69227 GCA_964621525.1 uncultured bacterium | reverse complement strand
ATCGGTGACGACGAGGGCGAGATGGCCGATCTGGACCCGATCGACTGGGGGAGCGGCCTCGAGGTCGCGATGATCGATGGAGAGTCCTATTCTACCTGCGCGCTCTTTACGGACGGCCGGATCAAGTGTGTTGGTTACAGCCACTACGGCGAGATCGGTAATGAGGACGGC
Source organism: uncultured bacterium (assembly GCA_964621525.1). Lineage (GTDB taxonomy): Bacteria > JAGRBM01 > JAGRBM01 > JAGRBM01 > JAHCIT01 > CAZMGV01. The sequence continues at coordinate 69,056 of CAZUMS010000018.1, read as the reverse complement.
AGCGAGAATATCGGCGACGACGAGGGGGAAACCGGCAGCGGGATTCCGTTCGTCGATGTGGGGGGCAAGGCAAAGAGTCTCGGCGGAGGCGACTACGCCCGCTGCGTGCTCCGGCAGGACGACACGGTCGTCTGCTTCGGATACTACAGCGCCGGCAACCTGGGTTACCCGGCCAGCGAGAGTATCGGCGATGACGAAGGCGAAATGGGCGACAACCTGGAGCCGGTGGATCTCGGCGAGGGCAATATCCCGGTCTGGGTGTTCGGCAACATGAGCGACGACAGCGGCTATTACCGGTTCTGCGCGGTGCTCACGGACGGCCGGTTGAAATGCTGGGGACAGAATGAGTACGGCCAGCTCGGCCTCGGAGACACGGACAACCGCGGCGACGACGACGGCGAAATGGGCGACGATCTGCCCTTCGTCGATCTCGGCGGGTTGATCATGCTTCCGTAACCCGGCAGCGGTCTGGTTCTGAAGAACCCCGGCTCCGCAAGGACCGGGGTTCTTTCTTTGTCAGGGCACAAGCTGCGTCAGCAAGGCCGTATCAGGCCGCCGGCAGCCGTTCCTTCGGGATATCCCTGAGGCGAGGGTAGTTCGAGTCCTTGGCCGAGAGCTGAGGGTCCCTGAGTTTCCAGTCGATGGCGAGGTCCGGGTCGTTCCAGGCGATGCCGCCTTCATCGTCCGGCCGGTAGTAGTCCGTGCACTTGTAGAGGAAGTCGGCGCTGTCCGAGAGTACGGAAAAGCCGTGAGCGAAGCCTGGCGGGATCCAGAGCTGGCGGTGGTTTTCGCCCGAGAGATTCGCGCCGTACCATTTGCCGAACGCGGGCGAGCCGGGCCGGATATCGACGGCCACGTCGAATACTTCGCCCTGGGTCACCCGGACCAGTTTCCCCTGCGGCCGCGCGATCTGGTAGTGCAGCCCGCGCAGGACTCCGCCCCGGGAGCGCGAATGGTTGTCCTGAACGAACCGGAGCGGAATGCCCGCCTCGCGGTAGCGGTCTTCATGGTAACTCTCGAGAAAAAACCCCCGGGTATCGCCGAACACCTTCGGCTCGATGAGAAGCACGCCTGGGAGCGGCGTCCGGATGACGTTCACGGGTCGCGGGTCTCCAGTTTCAGCACGACATCGAGCAGATACCTGCCGTAACCGCTTTTCTCGAGCGGCTCTGCGATCTTCCGGAGCTGGTCTGCGCCGATGAAACCCATCCGGTAGGCGATCTCCTCCGGACAGGAGATTTTCAGTCCCTGCCGTGCCTCGACTACCTCGACGAAGTTGGAGGCGGCGAGCATCGATTCGTGGGTGCCGGTGTCGAGCCACGCGGTTCCGCGCCCCAGGAGTTCCACCTTGAGGGAACCCCGCCGGAGGTATTCCCGGTTCACGTCTGTGATTTCGAGTTCGCCGCGGCCCGATGGCTTCAGGTTCTTCGAGATCGCGACGACCTCGTTGTCGTAGAAGTAGAGTCCCACGACGGCATAGTTCGATTTGGGCTTCGCCGGCTTCTCCTCGATGTCGGTGGCACTGCCGTCCGGCCCGAAGCTGACGACGCCATACCGCTCGGGGTCCCGTACGAAATAACCGAACACGGTTGCACCCTTGTCCAGCTTCGCGCACCGCTGGAGCGTCTTGGCGAGCCCGTGGCCGTAGAAGATGTTGTCTCCAAGGACGAGAGAAACCGGATCCTTCCCGATGAACTTCTCGCCGATAATGAACGCCTGTGCGATGCCTTCCGGTTTCGGCTGCGATTCGTAGGAGATGTTCATTCCCCACTGGCGTCCATCGCCGAGCAGCCGTTCGAACAGGGGCCGGTCGTGGGGCGTCGAGATGATGAGTACGTCCCGGATCCCGGCGAGCATGAGCATCGACACCGGATAGTAGATCATCGGCTTGTCGTAGACAGGCAGAAGCTGCTTGCTGACGGAAATGGTCAGCGGATAGAGGCGCGTTCCGGAGCCTCCGGCGAGTACGATACCTTTCACGGTCGGTTGGGCGCCTCCGGTTCTCTGGATGAACGGATTATGGACGGAACCGCCCGTCCGGGTCTAACCCGTTTATCCGGCCAGATAGTTTTTCTTTGGCGGCTCAGCCGCGGGCGGGGCGCCCGGAGGCGGTTCGGGCGCCTTGCGCCAGAGCCCGCCCTCGTTCAGCGATTCCCAGCCCCAGCGAAGCCACCGGATCAGCGTCACGGCGAGCCAGAGCGACCAGGCGAGCATCGCGGCACGGTAAACCCACATCGGCACGGAGATCACCGTCGCCCCAGGCAGTTCGGTGCCCGTCCGGTCGGTGAACCAGCGGAGGAGAGACCGGCCGGAACCATTCCCCGAGATGTGCATCTCCATCGGCCCGAGGAGCCCCTGCTTTACGGCGGCAAACAGGGCCGCAAGGGACGCCAGGGTCAGCAGCACGATGATAATCTGCAGAAAGTTGTAGGCCGCCCTGCCGTCGGCCTTCCGGGCATTCTCGCGCCGCCAGCCGAGGGCAAGCAGCCAGACGGGTACAATCGCGGCTGCCCACAGCTCGATCTGCGAAAGTCCGAGCCCGAGCAGGAACCACTGGAGATAGCTCACCGGGACGAAGCGGACCGCTCCCAGGGCCACCGCCACAAGGGCGACGGCGGCGAGCAGGCTCCAGAACAGGACGGCAGGGCCCAGCCGGGGTCCTGTCAGGAACAGGATCCAGCGGCTTTCGGGAACGCGGATTTCGAGCGAGTGATTGACCGACGGTGCGCCGAGAGAGGCAGGTGCCGGGCTGAAACCCGTACGGATGCCCGAGGGCTCGCGCCACCGGAGTTCCACGGTCTGCTCTCCGGGCGACACCGGGACCGTTACCGTGCGGCCTTCCTGGCGGACCGGTTGCACGGCGCCGCCGATCGTGACCGACTGAAGTTCGGCGCCTTCCGGCAGGGTGACCGGGTGCTGGCCGCCGCGGCTGCTCCGGGCGGTAAACTCCAGCGTGGCGTCGGTGGTGCGGCTGCCGGGCGAGAGGGCGAGCTTCGAGCGGTCGATGGTGAAGGTCTGGCCGGGGACGCCTTCCGGGCGGGAGATTTTCAGCGTCAGGGTTTCGCCGGGCCAGGGCTGCCACTCGGGGTTGAAGCGGCCGCTTTCGTCCAGCCGGTGAATGGGCGGGATACCGTCCGGCTCCACATGCCAGATGGGGCTCGCATCGAGCCGCCAGATTTCCATACGGCCGGTGCTGTCTCCCGCTTTCAGTTCCAGCGCGGCAGCGGGTTTCAGGACCGATTCCCAGGAGAGTTCGTACGCCTGGGGTCCGAGGGTGACCATCACGCGGCCGTTTTTCACCTGGATGCCGGGGGTTGTGACCGATTCGCCGTCGAGCAGCGGGATTTCGGCGGCGGCCGGTGTGCCGGGCGGGCTCAGCCGGGAAATGGTGGTCACGGCGCGCCATTCGAGACCGAGCCGGAGTTCGCGGGTCAGCATGAGGAACGGCGGGAGTTCGACGCTGGAGGCGGAGCCATCAGGAGTAGCCGCCCGCTTCATCTGCCGGGTCAGCGTGAGGGTGCTCTCGGCCCCGCCGTCGTCCCGCAGGCCATCCACGGACCAGTCGCCGGGCAGCACAGTCACCTGACGGGGAATCGCCGGGAGCGGTATCTGCACCTGCTCGCGGTCGGGGAGCGGGCCTTCGAGGACGACCTCGTGGGCTCCCGGTTCGAGCAGGAGCCACAAGATGCCATCCGGCGTGCGGTACATCGGTACGTCGGGCCGGCCGTCCAGCGTTGCCCGCGAAGGCGACCACTGGCGAACCCCTCCCGGCAGCGCCACCGCCGACGGTGCGGCCGCAGAGGCGGCAAGCCGGAGCCTGAGTGTGTTGCCTTTCGCCTCGACAGAGAGGCGTGAGAGGGTCGCACAGTTCGGCTGGCAGTCGTACTGGGCAAGGAGCCTCGTGCGGAGTTCGTTCAGCATCTCGGGCGGCGGGAAGTCCGCCGCTGCTGCAGGCGCGGGGGAGAGGGCTGCGAGGGCAGAGAGCGCCAGCACTGCGGCGGCTCCGGCGCCTTTCGTGCCGTCTGTGCCGTGTTTCTCCCTCGCAAGCCGGAAGATCAGGGCGGCGATGAGGCCCACGCGGAGGATCGCGAGTACGAAGTTCCCCCATGGAGGGACCAAATAGAGTTTCAGGTTCTGCCCCCGGGTCACGGGCCCGCTCCAGGAAAGTTCGATCCGGTTCCAGTTCCAGACCGGCACGCCGGGCCCGGTGTTCACAGACGCGGAGGGGTCTATCTCTTCCAGCTTCTTTTGCGGAACATAGGCATCGCTGGCCGCCATACTGACGGCCCCCAGGATTCCGCTGCCGGCGTAGGATTCCCGCGCCACTTTCGTTCTCACCGATTTCATGCCGGCAGGCGCATCCTCCAGCGTCTGTGGCTCGGCGCGCTCTGCCATCTGAACCGGTGCAGAGGCAGGGAGCACCTGCCGGGCCATGCCCATCCCGTATTCTCCGCCCGGCGATCCTGACGGATATTCGAGCGCTGGGTACATGGCGATGCGGAGCTGCCGGACGGCAAACGGAATGGCGATGAGGGCAAGGGCGAAGATGGCCGAGATCCGGAACCCAACGAGCGCCCGGCGGAGTTTGCCGGGATCCAGCACCCGGAGCAGGGCTTCGGCTCCGGCGATCACGACCCAGATCCAGACCGGGGCGCCGGATTCCGTGTAGGTGACGGTGAAGGCGACGAGAGCAGCCGTGCCCCAGTGGGGTCCCCACAGTCTGAAGAACGCAAGGGCCGTGACGAGTACGCCAAAAAAGTCGAGCAGCGTCCAGCGTGTTAGCCAGGTGTTGCTGACCCGGTCCGCACCGCTCGCATGGAAGAGCCGCCAGCCGGGCGGGAGCTCCAGCGTTGCGGACAGGCTATCCACGTCCACGTCCCATCCGGCAGCCGTGAAGCTGCTGCCGGTCTTCTCGAGACGGCTGTCTGCCAGCACGTTCAGTTCGCCACGGCGTAGCTCGAAACCGGCGTTGGGTGAATCTTCGCGGCGGCTGATCACCTGATCCTCACCGTCCACCGAAACGCGGCCGAGTAAGGCGGGCGCGAGCATCTCGATACGCGAGCTCCGGCGGACCTGACCCGAGAGCCGGTCCTGCACCGTGAAACCACTGCCGTCGAAATCGAGCCAGAGGTTCCTGGACAGGCTCACCTGGTCGGGCGCGGGGGTGGAGTCGCCCCGGCGCTTCTCGATGAACCTCATCGTTTCGCCCGGCGTCAGCCGGTACGTGGGCAGGTGTTGCCACTCGCCGGGCAGCGTGGTCTGGCGAGGGTCCACGGCTGTCACGCCCTCGACGGAGACGAGCCGGAGGTTGTTCTGTGCCTCGAAGGCCCACAGCTCCTCCACCGGCCAGCCGGGAGCTGCCTCCGGCAGGGTGAGTTCCATGACCGGTCCCGTATGGCGTCCGGTGAGGGACACCGTCCAGGTCCCCGGCCGCAGCTGGATCCGGATTTCACCGTTCGGGTCGAGGCGAACCGGGAGCGGGCTGTCGAGCCCCATCGGGACAAAGCCGGGAAGGAGCAGGCCCTTCAGCGGAACTTCCCGGTTGCGGCCCGAGACATTCAGCAGAAGACGGGTCGTCATCTGGAGCGGGATGGCATCGACGATGTAACGGTAAGCCTTGAGGTCGAGGCTGTCCGTTTCGGCTGGGGCAGCTTGTGTTTTCTGGAGCCACACGCGGCCGCTTTCATCCCGCACAGGGAACGGCACGGGTTTCCCCATCCAGGAAAGCGAAATCAGGCCCGTACCGGCTGGTACCTGCAGCGAGTCAGGCGGCTGCTTCCAGGAGAACGACCCGGTGACGGCATACGCTCCGGGCTTGAGAGCGACCTGAGGCTGGCCATTGAGGTCGGTTACGGGGCCCGGTTTCCCGTTCACTTTCAGGTCGAGAGGCCAGTTTTCCTGGCTGCCGGGAAGAGCGATCCAGGTTTCCGCACTGATCTGCCATTCCTGCCGGAAAGTTCCGCCGCTTGCGCCGAGAGTGAGTTCCAGTTCCGACGGCCAGGCACACTGTTTTTCTCCCCGGCCTGAGAGGAACGGGCAGGTCTGGCTCTCGTTGCCCTTCATGACCCAGCCCGTCCAGGGCTTTAAGGGGTCGGGGACATCCGCCGGACGCAGCGGGTCCGCGAAGACAGGCAGGGCGGCGGCCAGGCAGAAGGCGAGCGAAAACGCGATGCGGTTCATGGGAGGCTCCTGATTATGAAGGGAAGTCTAGCCCTGCCGCAGGACGATTTGAATTGGAGTGGGAGTCAGGTCTTGTGTTGTTCGCCGCCCTGTGGCGGAAGGGACGGTGCGGGCCGGGTTTCAGGCGGCAGTTCCGTCTCGGCCAGCCAGCCCCGGCGGTAGAAGAAATACATCATTGCGAGGAAGACGAGCCCCATGAGCGACATGATGACGGGGTATCCGTAGCGCCATTCCAGCTCGGGCATGTTCCAAGGGGAAACCTGCGGGTCGAAGTTCATGCCGTAGACGCCGGCGATGAAATTGAGCGGGATGAAGATGGTCGAAATGATCGTGAGCACCTTCATAACCTCGTTCATCCGGTTCGAGATGCTCGACAGGTAGATGTCCATGAGGTCCGAGCCCAGTTCCCGGTAGGTTTCCGTGAGGTCCAGAAGCTGGACCGTGTGGTCGTAGCAGTCGCGCAGGTAGACCCGGGTGCCAGCGCCGATGAGCGGGGAGTCCTCTCTCAGCAGGGTGTTCATGGCGTCGCGCAGGGGCCAGAGTGCCCTTCGCATCAGCATAAGATCCCGTTTTTCCGTGTGGACCTTTTCTACCGTCTTCCGGGACGGTTTCAGGACGACTTCATCTTCGAGCTGCTCCAGCCGTTCCCCGAACATTTCGAGAATCGGGTAGTAACGGTCGATGGCGCTGTCCAGCAGCGAGTAGGCGAGATAATCCGTACCGAGCGTGCGGATGCGGTTGCCGGGAGTGCGGATCCGGGTACGGATCGCCTCCATACAGTCGGGCTGACGCTCCTCGAACGAGATCAGGTAGTTCGGTCCCAGGAAAATATTAAGCTGCTCGGTTTCCAGATGGCCCGAATATGCCGGAATCCGGACGACAATGTAGGTCAGTTCGCCATAGTGTTCGACCTTGGATCGCTGGTGCGAGCTCACGACGTCCTCAAGGGCGAGGGGATGCAGCCCGAACAGGTCGCCCAGGATGCCGATCGTCGTGATGTCCCCGGTGCCCGCCACATGGACCCAGGTCACGGCATGGCCGGTGGCAAACTGGCGGACTTCGGAGGCATCCGTGAGGTTTTTCTCTACGATCCCCTCGGGACCATAAGCCATGACGTGAATCGAGGCCTGCCCGGCGGCAGGATCGGCCGTCAACGTGCCCGGCGGCTGGCCGGAGGCGGTACGCCGGACCCGGTAACGCCGTTTCCGGAGAGCAGAGGACGGTTTCGGAGTGGCAGGCGGTTGATTCATCCTTGCCCGTTTTGTACTTGGGCGCAGGGGAGATTTCCACAATGAGCGAACTTCTGACGGCCGAGAGCCTGATCGCCTTTCTCACCCTGACCAGCCTCGAGATCGTTCTCGGCATCGACAATATCGTCTTCATCTCGATCCTGACGGGCAAGCTTCCCGAGGCCGAGCGCCCCAAGGCGAGGACCATTGGCCTGGCCGCCGCCATGGGCTCCCGCATCGCACTGCTGTTCGCCATCGGGTGGGTCGTGAAGCTGACCGAACCCCTGTTTGAGGTGGCGGGTTATGACATCTCCGGTCGGGATATGATCCTGCTGCTCGGCGGGCTGTTCCTGATCGGCAAGGCGACCCATGAAATTCACAACAAGCTCGAGGGTCCCGAAGGCCATGTCCCTGGCGAGGCGAAGGCGACCGGCTTCCGGAACGTCATCATCCAGATCGCCATCATCGACATGGTGTTCTCGCTCGACTCTGTAATAACGGCTGTTGGCATGGTGAAGCACATCGAGATCATGATCGCCGCCGTCATGGTGTCGGTCGGCATCATGCTCGCGTTCGCCGGGAAGATCAGTGCGTTCATCGAGCATCATCCGACGCTGAAGGTGCTGGCGCTCTCGTTCCTGCTCATGATCGGCGTGATGCTGGTCATGGAAGGTCTCGGCCAGCACATCGAGAAGGGCTACGTCTACTTCGCCATGGCGTTCTCGCTCGGTGTCGAGATCGTGAACATCCGGGTCAAGATCGCCAACGAACGCAAGGCCGGGGCGGAAATCTGAACCGTCAGCGTGTGATCGCGCGGTAAACGCGGGGCAGGGCGACCGGCAGGTCGCGCACTCGGTCGATGACAAGGTAGGCGTCCTCGGGACACATCTGCTTGAGGTAGTCGTAGCCCGCCTTGTCCACGGTGATGCAATAGGTGTGGACTCCGGCGCGGGTGGCCTCTTCCAGGGCAAGGCGTGTGTCCAGCAGCGAATAGTTCTCGTCGTTCCGGTCCTCGCCGTAGTCCGAATCCTGCGGGTAGCCGTCCGACATCATGATAAGGGTCCGGTAGCGGGCTTCCATGCCCCGGAGTTTCTCGACGGCGTGCCGGATCGCGGCACCCATGCGGGTTGACTGCTGTGGCTTGATGCCGCCGATCCGGCCCTTGATCTTCTCCGAGTAGGGCTCGCCGAACTCCTTCACCTTGTAGATGTCCACCCGGTCGCGGCCGTAACCGGAGAAACCGAAGATCGCGTAGTCATCGCCCAGGTAGTTCAATGCCTGGCTCATGACGACGACCGCTTCCTTCTGGAGATCCAGTACGGTTTTCTTCTGGGCGAAGGGACTTTCCTGGACAGGCTGGGCCGGTTCTCCGCCAAAGCGCGGGTCGCCGTAGCCGGGTGACGCCGCTGCCGGTGCTGCTGCGGCGCCGGGCTGGGGCTGCGAGGGCGCAGGTTCGTCGTCCGGGACCTTTTCGCCCGTCGAAGCGCTCATGTCCACGAGAAACAGTGCTGCGACTTCACGGTCCTGCTTCCGGCGCTGGGTATAGATACGTTCGGGAAATGGGAGCCCGGCCTTGCGGTCGGCCGCCGCCTCGACGACGGTGTTGAGGTCGATTTCCTCGCCGTCTGGGAGCCGGTGCTCTTTCTTCAGCAGCTCCGGCCGGATCGCCTCGAACTGGCGGATCACCTTGGAAATCAGCCCCGAGTGTTCGGCCATCGCCCGGTCCACGAACTCCGGATTCTCGGTATCGATGCTCTTTTCCCGCACCGTGCACCAGGCGTGGCGGTAGTCGCCGAGCTTATGGTCCCATTCGTCGTACCGGAAAGCGTCGTCGTACCGCTCGTCCAGCGTGTCGAGCCGGGCCATGCGGCGGATGTCGTCGTTGAACTCCTGGAGAAGCTCAGGAACCTGGTCAGGGTGCTCCCGTGCCGTCGTCTTCACCCGGTCCATGTCGAACATCGAGGCGAAGACGGCCCGGCCGCCCCCCTCTTCGTCGGGGCCCATGGGGAGGAAACTGAGTTCGTCGTCGCCGAGCCAGGCGGCGATCTCCTCGGGTTTCATCATGTCGATGGTCCCCATGAGGCGGCTCACGACGTCGAGGGCGCCCTTGGCCTGGAAGCGTCGCTGGATTTCGTCCGGATTCAGCTCTCCGTGGAAGCTCACTGGCGAGGGCCTGTCGTAGTTGCCGTCGAACTGCGGTTCGGGTGCCTCGGGTCCCTTGCCGGGCCTGATGACGGGAGAATTTCCGGTTTCTTCCCTGGCCGGCTCCTCGCCGGGGATGGTTTCCTCGCCGTCCGCCTCGGCCAGTTCCCGCCGGATCGATTCTTTCACGCGGGTGTCGAGGAGCATCGAGAACAGCCGGTAGATCTCGGCGGTCTTGAGGGCCGAATGCTCCACCGTCGTCTCGGGCCGCTTCAGGTCCACGAATATTGCCCGCAGGTTCTGGAACTGCTCCTCCATCTCCATCTGCTCGGGCGTCAGCGTTTCCTCGGTCCGGTCCTCGCCGACCAGGGAGGCGCGTCCGAGCGAGAGCTGAACCGCCAGCTCGATGAGCGCCCCGGCCGGCGTGAAGCTGCCGTCCAGTGATCGGCGGGACAGCTCATCCGCCCGGATCCACTCGATGTCGTCTCTCAGGCCGGGATACTCGCGGATCAGCGCTTCGTCGATCCGGTAGTTCTCCAGCAGGATGAAGAGGTCCTTCGCCATCCGGTGGAGCGGGAACTGGAGGAAAAACCGGTCGAGATCGCTGCCGTTCATGGCGGCGCCGGCGGCGATCTCGCTCACCTTCACGATCCAGCTCCTGAGCTTCGCCAGCTTTTCCAGGGAAAAGCCGAAGGTGCCGAACTCGAAGTATCCGCACTGGTGGGCGCACATGGCCCGGAACACCCGCCGGTTCGCGTCCCGGCTTCCGTATTCGAAAACGAGGGCTGGCAGGTAGATCTTCTCGCCGTCGGTCGTGGGCAGCAGCTTGCCCTTCTGCCAGTCGAGCGGGACGAGAGGGATTTCCCGGCCCGTGAGCCCCTGCGCGTAGAGCCGTAGCGAACGGGTGATCTCCTCGAACCGGATTCCCTGAACATAGGCGCCGAGCGATGCCCGGGCGGATTTCGACGACAGCCGGAAGTGGGCCTCGGCGCGGACAGGACTCGTCTCGAGCAGCCGCTCGCCTTCGGCAATCCACTCGATGAATTCTTTTGGGCCGACGAGCCGAAGCACCTCGCTCATCGACTCCATGAGGCCGAGAGCTGCCGCCGGGGATTTCACGAGGATCCGCCTCGCGGCGCCGGCCACCTGTTCGTAGCGCTGGTCGCCGGGCCCCATCTGGTCTGCCGTGGCGAGCAGTTTTTTCAGTGCGGCCGAACATCCCTCGGCAGAGGCCGGGACGAGCTGCGCCATCACGGGTGCCAGCACGCGGAACTGGCCGGGGATCTTCTGGAGGCTGTCGTTCGAGAGCCGGCGGAATTCGGCGAACTGTTCGGGGTGATGGGTCGCGACGGCGGCGAGAAGTTCGAGCCTGGCCGACTGGAGTGGTTCAGGCAGTTCGGGATTCACCGGCTGCTGGCAGAAATCCTGCGCTAGCCCGCTCGCCCGGAACGCGAGGCGGGCTGCCGTGTCGCACCAGAACCCGAAACTGCGCGGCGGAAGGAGCGACGCCGCTTCCGCGGCGCTGTCCAGGATCATCTCGAGCATGCCGTAGGTCTGCCAGCCAAGCTGCCAGGTCCGGCGGCCGCCCTCGATCCATTCGGCAAGGCCGACCCGGCGGTTGTACTCATAAAAGTGTGCACTGGTCCTGAGCACGGCGACGGCCGCCCGGGGAAGCTCCGAGGCCACCTTCACGACTTCGGCGGACCATTCGCGAAGCTGGTCGGAACGGATCTTCTCCGACAGCTCCGCCGCCGCGTGAACCACATGTACCGCGATATCGGCGTTTACTTTTCCGGTGTCGGACACGACCTGTGCGATAAGCGTGAGCGTTTCCAGCGGGACCCTGAGCTGGGGGGCCCGGGCGAGGAACTCGAACGTGGCCCGGCGCGAGACCGGATCGATCTTCTCCGCCCCGGCGAGGATCACCGATACTTTTGGGTCCGAGGGATCCAGATACGGGATCTCGATTCCCGACACGGTCTCGGACCGGGCGACGAGGATCTTCAGCCACTTGGAATAGAGAAAGTCGTTCAACGCGGTCCCCGTCCGGCATGGCGCCGGAGATTCCGCCTAGCCGATCACGGCGGCGGCCAGGTCTTCGAGCGCGGTCTGGACGTCCGGGTCGTCGGTAAGCGCCTCGGTGAGGGCCATACGGACGGCGCGCCGGGCGTCGATGCCGCCGGCGATCAGCTTGCCGGCATAGATGAGGAGCCGCGTGGATACGCCTTCCTCGAGGCCCTGGTGCTTGAGGTTCCTGACTTTCGCGCCGAGCCGCGCGAGCTTCTCGGCATCCACCTTCGTAACACCCGTTTCGTGAGCGATGATCTCGGCCTCGGCGTCCGCGGGCGGGAAGTCGAACTCGATGGCGACAAACCGCTGCCGGGTGGATTGCTTGAGGTTCTTGAACACCGACTGGTAGCCGGGGTTGTAGGAGACGACGAGGAGGAAGTCCGGATGCGCCTCGACGATGGTGCCCTTCTTGTCGATGGGCAGCATCCGCCGGTGGTCGGTGAGCGGATGGATAAGGACGGTCGTGTCCTTGCGGGCTTCGACCACTTCATCGAGGTAGCAGATGGCGCCCGTCTCGACAGCCTTGGTCAGGGGCCCAGGCACCCAGACCGTCTCGTCGCCTTTCATCAGGAACTTCCCGACGAGATCGCTGGAGGTGAGGTCTTCGTGGCAGGCGACGGTGATAAGCGGAACGGTGGCCGCCGCCGTCCCCTTCTGCTTTAGGCGGAACGCCATGTATTCGACGAACCGGGTCTTTCCGCAGCCCGTTGGGCCCTTGAGCAGCACGGGCAGGCGAGCCCGGTAGGCCGCCTCGAACAGCTGCACTTCGTCGCCGATGGGCCGGTAGTAGGGCTCCTCGGTGAATGTGTATTCCTTGTAGTCGATCTCGGCGGCGGACCGCTGCGGGCGTGGGGGCATGGTGGAGTCCTCTTGGCGTGCCGCCACAACGGTGCAGCCGCTGGGTTCAAATCTAGGGGAGCGCCCGGCGGGCGGCAAGGCGGCCTTGCGCCCAAAGGAACGCGGTGTCGGGAAACGCATGGCGGTTTGACCTCGCGCGCCCCAGCGGCCATGAATAGAGACCCCGCCGCGCAGGATTTCCGAGGGCTGTGATGCGCGGCCGGGCAGGCCCGTTATGGCAAAGAAGACGAAGACCCCCGCCGCTCCGGAACTTCCGATGGACGCGGCCCCTGCCGATGCTCCGAAGAAGAAAAAGGGCAAAAAAGAGGACGACGGCCCAACGCTCCAGGTGAAGGAGCGCCCGCGGAATCCGACCCCCGAAGGCAAGAAAATGCTCTCCCAGATGAAGGAGAAGAGCCGGGGCGTCTACGACACGATCCTCAAGGATCGCGCGCCGAAGATGAAGTTTCCGATGCGGTCCCTGTCGAACGTCACGTTCAACCGCAAGGTCGGCCACTTCGTGATGAAGGGCAAGCAGATCGAGCGCACCATGTCGGTGAACACGATCAAGACGTTCGCCCAGACGCTCCGCATGCTCGCGCTCTCCCGGGACCTGATCGAGACCCGCGACTTCGCCACCAAGAGGGATGCCTACTACCAGACCAAGAACTGGGGCGAGGCCGGCTGCCACGACCAGTCCGAGTCGGACATGATCATGGACGACCTCGAAGGGCTCTTCGGGGTGAACAAGGAGCAGCTCGGCTTCCGCCCGGACGAGCACGGCGGCAGCGTGAGCGGCCTCCTCACCGTCATCGAGACGGACAGCAACACGGGCCGCCAGAACCGGATCGACTGCACGCAGTTCATCAAGGGGTCCTACGCGATCCCGAGTTCGGTCGAGGATCTCGAGTTCGAATCGAAAGCGAAGTTCATCCTCTGTATCGAGACCTCCGGTATGTTCGAGCGGCTGAACGAGCACAAATACTGGCAGACCTCGAAGTGTATCCTCGTGTCGATGCAGGGCGTCCCGTCCCGCTCGGTGCGGCGGTTCACCCGCCGGGTGGCCGACAAGTTCAAAATCCCGGTCTATGTGTTCACCGACGGCGACCCGTACGGTTACGCGAACATCTACCGGACGCTCAAGGTCGGTTCGGGCAACAACGCGCACCTGAACGAGTATTTCTGCGTGCCGCAGGCGTCCTACCTCGGCGTCACGCCGGACGACATCGACCGCTACAAGCTGCCGACCCATCCGCTCAAGGAAGTGGACATCAAGCGCGCCCGGGACGCCCTGAAGAACGACAGCTTCTTCCAGGAGCACAAGGACTGGGCGAAGGCCGTCGACAAGATGCTCTCCAAGGGGCAGCGCGTCGAGCAGCAGGCGCTCTCCAAACACGGCCTGAACTACGTCATCGACGTCTACCTGCCGGAGAAACTCCAGCGGCCCGACAGCTTCCTGTCGTAAACGCGGGGGAGCGAAGCCAAAACGAAAAGGGGCGTGCACTGCACGCCCCTTTTCTTGCCGGAGTTGCCTGCGTGGGGAGGTCAGCCCTGTGGGCGCCCCTGGCCTGCGGGACCCCCGGACTGGCCGCCCCGTCCCCGCCCGCGCCGCCGCCGTCCGCGGCCCTGGCCCTGCGGGCGTCCACCACCCGGACCGGCGTTCTGCAGGGGCAGACGGTTTCCGGAGGCCGGGCCACTTCTGCGCCCTTCTGCTTCCGTGTCTTCGCCGTCATCGTCATTTTCGCTTCCGCTGTCCCTGCCGGAGTCTGCCTGAACCGGAGACCGGAAAGGGATTTCGCCGCGCGCCTCATCATGGTGTTCGGCGGCCGTATCGTCGTCTTCCATGTTGACGATATCCCCGATCGGCGGATGGGCATGGTGGGCTTCGTGCATCGCGCCTTCGGGCGGGAACACGGCCGAAGCCGCCCGTGCCAGAGCGGCGGTCCTTGCCTCGCCGGTCAGGTAGTTCGGCTGGGAGATCAGCTGGATGGAATCCTTCATGATCACCGCGTCGAAGGTGTCGCCGTCCAGAAGATGCTGCTTGCGCTCGGCGCTTTCCACCAGCACTTTCCGGAGCAGCGGGTGGGTGGAGATCACCATGTAGTTCATGCCGTCGTGGACGAACTTGAACCCGCGCTTGGGAAGCGTCCGGGCGGCCGACTTGTACTGCTCGTCCTCGTAGGAGAGGCAGCACAGCAGGCGCCCGCACTGGCCGGTGATTTTTGACTGGTCGAGCGCGAGGTTCTGGTTCTTCGCCTGCTTCACCGACACGGCCGGGAAATGGCCAAGCCAGCTCGAGCAGCACAGCTCCCGGCCGCAGAGCCCGTAACCGCCGGCGAGCTTCGCCCGGTCCCGGGGGCCGACCTGACGGAGCTCGATGCGTGTGTGGAGCCGGCCGCCAAGGCGGCGGATCAGCTCGCGGAAATCCACGCGGTCGTCGGCGGCGAAGTAGAGCTTCGCCCCCGATCCGTCGTAATGGATTTCAAGCGAGATGGGTTTCATCTGCCCGTCAAGATTACAGGCCCGGATTTCCTCGACAGCGATGCGGAAGGCGTCCTCGCTCCGCTGGGTACGCCGTTCGTTGTGGGCGAGGTCGTCTCCTTCGGCCCGGCGGACCAGCTTGCGGCCGCCCGTGTGCTCGCGGAAGCCGTAACGGATCAGCGAGACGACCCGGGCGATTTCGTGGCCGTCGGCGGTGTTCACGATGACGAGGTCGCCCGGTTCCACGTCGATGCCGTTGCGGAATACCTCTTCGATCCGGTGGCTGCCGGGCAGGCGTACGCCGACGATCTCCCCCTTGCGGAGGATTCCCTCGGGAACGAGCTCGGCGGGCTGTGGCCCGGCCTCGAATGCAGAAATGTCCAGTTCGATGGGCATGTCAGGTTTCGCCGCGAAGCTCCATCATGAGCCTGTCGATGGAGATTTCCAAGTGGGAAGTGCCGTCGATGGCCTTCCGGATCTGCAACAGGCCGTCCAGCCGGTCGGCGAGTCCGTCCGGTTCGATGGCGCCGGCAAGCCAGGCGGCATCCTGCCCGAGGGCGCCGGGCAGGGGGTCGCTGCCGGACCTTAAGGCGGCCCGGAACACGAGCACCATGAGGTCCAGCCAGTCGAGCATGGACTTGCGGTTCCCCTTGAACTCGGCGGCGAGGCGTCCGCCCCAGTCTCCGGGTGCGGACTTCGCCTCGACGGTTTCCCGAACGGCATCCCGGGTGAGAGCCTCCAGCTTCGGGAACTCTCCGCCCAGCATCCGGCAGGCCGCACCGAGACTCCCCTGCGAGAGCGCCGCCGCCCATTTCGCCTGCCCCGGGTCAATTTCGGTTCCGGCGGGGGGGTGCGCGACGAGATGGCGCTCGATCAGCCCGGTATCGAGCGGAGAAAACTGCACCGGTATGCAGCGGGAGAGAATCGTGGGGAGGATCTGCGACCGGCTGGAGCCGACGAGTAGCAGCAGCGTCTCCTCGGGCGGCTCTTCGATGGTTTTCAGCAGGATGTTCGCGTGATCGGCCCGCATATCGTCCGCCGGGTCGAGGATGAGCCCCTTTGCGCCGCCCGCGAAGGTCCGCATGGACAGGGACCGGATGATGTGCCGGATGTTGTCCATCGTGCCCTTGGCGCCGGGTTCCAGAAGATGAAGGTCCGGGTAGGCGCCGAAGCCCTCGGGACTTCCGGTATGAAGGGCGATCCGGTGGCAGGAGTTGCACTGGCCGCAGGCGTCGTCTGCCGGAACGCCGTTCTTCCCGCGCTTCTCGCAGGCGAACGCCTGGAACATCCGCGCGGCGGCGAACCGGCGGCCGGTTCCTTCGGGACCGAGCAGAAGCAGCGCGTGGGGGACCCGTCCGCTCGCGAGAAAATTCCGAAGCCGCGAGACCGCCGCTTCCTGGCCGATGACTTCCGACAGGGGCATCGCCGCGCTACTCCGCCATCATCTCGCGGGCGATGATCATGCGCATGATCTCGCTCGTGCCCGCGCCGATTTCCATGAGCTTGGCGTCCCGGGCGAACCGCTCGACCGGGAACTCCTTGATATAACCGTATCCGCCCAGGATCTGGACCGCCTTCATGGCTGCCCGTGTGCCGACCTCGGAGGCGAACAGCTTGGCCATGGCGGCCTCGCGGGCGATCTTGCGGCCGGAGGCGACGGCTTCCGCCGCCGCATAGACGAGGGATCGGGCGGCCTCGGTCTCGGTGAGCATGTCGGCCAGCATCTTCTGGACCTGCTGGAACTCTCCGATGGGTTTTCCGAACTGCCTGCGGTCGGCTGCGTATTTTCTCGCCTCGTCCACCGATGCCTGGGCGATGCCGATCGAAATGCCGGCGAGCGTGACCCGTTCGATATCAAGACCCCGCATGAGCTGGGCGACCCCCTGGTTTTCCTCGCCCATGCGGTTCGCTGCGGGCACTTCCATGTCCTCGAAGATAAGCTCCGAGGTGGGTGACGCCCGCATGCCCATCTTGTTCAGCTTCTTTCCGACCCGGAAACCGGGGAACGAACTCTCGACGATGAACGTCGAGATGTTCTTTGAGGACGGCTCGCCGGTCTTGGCATAGACGACGAAGGTGCTGCCGACGGGGCCGTTCGTGATGAACATCTTGGTCCCGTTCAGGATGTATTTGTCGCCCCTTTTCACCGCACGGGTCTGCATGCCCACGGCATCCGAACCCGCGCCGGGCTCCGTGATCGCCACTCCGCCGTATTTTGCGCCGGTGCACAGGTCAGGGAGATACTTCTTCCGCTGCTCCTCGCTGGCGTTCCGGAACAGGTTGTTCGTGCAGAGCACCGAATGGGCGCCGAGCGAGAGCGCCGTCGCTGCGCAGCCCCGGCCAACCTCCTCCAGGATCATCGTCACGGCCACCGGGTCCATGCCCGAGCCGCCGTACTCGACGGGGACCATCATGCCGAGGAGTCCCATCTCGCCGAACTGACTGAAGACCTTTGCCGGAAACTCCTGCCGCTCGTCCCAGTCCGTCGCATGGGGGACGATTTCCCGGTCCACGAGGTCCCTGACCGACTGCCGGAGCAGCTTCTGTTCACCGGTGAGTTCGCGCAGCATAAGTCTGTTCATAGTGCGGCCCGCAACGGCGGGGCAAGGCGGAGCTGCGGGAGAAAGGGGAAAGTGGACATTCTGGTGATGTTCCGTCCAGATCGGGTAGACTGACGAAGATGTCAAACCCCATCCTCACCGCCGCCGTTCTCCAGTACGACGTCGTTCGCGGCGATGTTGCTGCCAACGAGCAGACGATATTCAGGCTTCTCGACCGGTTGCCGCCGGAACATCCGCTGGTGGCACTACTGCCCGAGGCGGCCAGCTCGAACTTTTCACTGACCGACGGGGACCGCATCGCGGCCGAGACGGAGCGGGTGGTTGAGCGGCTGAAGATCCGGGCGAAAGAACAGGGGATCTGGCTCTACGGCTCGTTCGTGAAAAAGGATGGCCCGGGTTTCTATAACGAAGGACTTCTTATGGGACCCGTCGGCGAGCTGACCGTCTACCGGAAGGTCCACCTGTTCGAGCCGGCCGGGGAACACAATTTCTACAGGGAAGGCTCCGGCCAGACCGTCGCGAAGCTGGGGCACGGGATCGCGGCAGGGCTCAGCATCTGTTACGACCTCCGGTTCCCCGAGTGGGTCGGACGTCTCACGGCGCAGGGTGCGAACGCGATCTTCTGCATCGCCCAGTGGCCTGCCCCCCGGCGGGATCACTGGGACACGCTGCTCAAGGCCCGGGCGATCGAAAATCTCTCGTGGGTCGTGGGAGTGAACCGGATCGGCGAGGGGGCGAAGGACAGGTTTTCCGGCGGAAGCGCCATTTTCTCTCCCTGGGGCGAGCGGGTGGCGTTCGTTCCGGACCATGAGGAAGGCATTGCTTTCGCCCGGCTGGATCCTGCCCTGGTGGAAGAGGCCCGCAAGCGCCTGCCCACGCTTTCGCGCCGGTTCCGCTGACATGCGGCTGGCTCCGCCGTGTGCTAGTCACTCATCCTGATGCCCGCCGAAGAACCGCCACAGCCAGATCCGGTCAATCCGGACGCCGAGCCGCCTCCGCCGGGTACAGAAGTATCAGAAGCGGGCCCGCTCCGGCTGCCGCAGCTCCCGGCGATCCTGCCCCGGATGCCGAAACTTAACCTTGTCTCCACGATCGTGCTGCTCGGCTTCACGGTGCTGGCGATGGCGTTCTTCCCGCTGGTCCTGAACCTGGAGCGTTACCGGCACGCGGTCGAAGAGAAGGCTTCGCTCGCCGCCGGTTTCCCGGTCCGGATGAAGCATCTCTCGCTCGACTTCACGCGGGGGCTAGGTGTCCGGGCGCAGTCGGTTTCGCTGTTTTCCACGGACGGCCGGCGGACGCTTGCCCGGGCGGGCGCCATCACCATCGCCTTCGACGCCGGGGATCTCATCAACCGCAAGTTCACGCCGCGGGTGCTCCGCATCGATGCGCCATACGTGATCTTCCGCCACCGGGACGGACATTGGTATCTGGACGGTCTGGACCGTCCCCTGGATGCGGGTGGTCCGGGCGATCTCAAGGAGTTGAGCGCAACTCTGGAACGGGTGCTGGGGGAGCTGACGGTCCGGGAACTCGAAATCAACGGCGGTCTCGTTCGGACCGCACTCACGGGCGGACAGACCGTCAGTTTCCGCAAGATCAACCTCATGGTGGAGAACGTCGCGCTGGGATCTCCCGTATCCGCGTCGGCGCAGGCGTCCATCTATGTCGACAGCCAGTTCACCGGCGATGCCGATGCGCTGTTCACGACCATACTTCCGGCGTCACATCTCGACATCGAGACCCTTCCTGCCAACGCCTCTTTCAAGCTCCGCAGTCTCCAGTTGCCCCAGATTCCGCCGCTCAAGTCCGCAGGTGTCCTGACAGGTTCGGGCAGCGTGGATCTTTCCGTAGGCGGGACTTTGGATGACATTCATGGAACGGCGGCCCTGGATCTCGAGAACTTCACGGCTGACATGCAGTATGTTTTCCGGGAACGGATGACGCCGGGAACGGTCGGCGGAAAGATCGGATTCGCCTGGGATGGCCGCTATCTCAGGGCAGAGAGTTTTGGGATCGATATCGGTCCGACAGACGTGACCTATTTCCGGTGGCTCTCCGACTTCAAGCCGCCGAATCCGCACCACCTCCATGAAATGGACGTTGAGTTTCATATCCGCGATGTGGATCTCGAAAAGGAGTTCAACCACATCCCCTGGCAGATCATCGGTCCGCAGGTGACGGCCTACTGCAACTCGCACATCCGCCGGAAGGGCCGGGCGGCCTACTACCGGAACTTTCTGCCGATGTACATCACCCGTTCGCTGAACGGAGGGTCGGAAGTCTGGCTCGACTTCAGCCGCTTCTGGATCGACACCGAAGTTAACGGCCTCGAGATGAACGTGCTTCCGGAGGACCGGCTGAAGTTCAGCAATATTTCGGGGCGGTTCTATATCGGGAACGGCGATTTCGTGTTCGACCGGCTGACCGGAACGGTGGACGACACGCTCGATGTCAGCGTGACGGGCGGATTCCGGCAGATTGACCGGCAGGCGAAGCTGCATCTGGACCTCACGGGAGAGTTTCCGTACCCGGCCCTGCTGAAGCTCCTGCCGAACTACGGATTCAGGGCCGTCCAGAAAGTCGTCGCTCCGCTGTCGGGCGGCCAGGGGACTCTCTCGGGAAAGGCGTCGGTCGATTACGATATCAACAAAGACGTGTACAGCTACGGGGGCGAGCTGAACCTTTCCGGGGGAAATCTGGAGCTCGCGAACTACCCGGTGGCCCTTTCGGGTCTCTCGGGGCCGATCCGGTTCACTCACGAGTCGCTGGACCTGGGGCCCATCACCGGCAAGTTCGGAACCGGCGACCTGTCGGTCCGGATGGCGGTCTCCGATCCGAACGGTACGAGTCCCGCCTTCGACCTCAAGGTGGCGGGCGAGAGTCTCGCACTGGACCAGATCCTTCCGTCCAGCAGCCGCCTGAAAGGCAAGGGGACGGTTTCGGGCAACTATACGACCAGCGGGCGGATGTCCGGGACCGCCGGATCGCTCAAGCGGACGGCCTTTCTCCGGACCAAGGGAGTCGAACTCCGCACTCCCGACATGAAACTGCCCGTGCGGGATCTGGACTGTACGCTGAAATACGCCACGGGCGAGCGGTCCAGCTTCAGCTGCGGCGTTTCCTACGGAGAAAGTATCGCCCGGGTCAGTGCCGGCTTCCTCGACACGCCCCAGGGTCCCCGCGGGGATTTCTCGGTGGATGCCTCCAACCTGAATATCGACGATATCACGGCGGCGTTCGAAGGCGCCCGTGCCGGTGCGGCCGCCAAGAAGAAGCCTGCGGAGGTGTCGATCATCGAGCCCCCGCTCCCGGACATTGACGACGCATGGAAACGCGGCCGGTATTCGGGTGTCCTCACGGTCAATCAGGGTGTGTTTCAACGGGCGCCATTCGAGGAGTTTTCGGCCCAGGCGGCGCTGGGCGGCGGTGCGTTCCGCTTCTCGACCGTCAGTTTCGCAGGTCCCGGCGGCCGCTATGACCTTGGCGAGATCGGCCTCGAACCCCGCCCCGATGGCAGCCGCAAGCTGCATCTGGAACCGAAAATCGACGGCGTGTGGCTGAAACCCATGCTGGAGGCGTTCCGTACACCGACGGATTTCGTTGATGGCCAGCTCTCCCTGAAAGGCGATCTCGATGTCGTACTCTCGGACAAGGCGGAGTTCTGCCGGTCGGTGGAAGGAAAGCTTGCGGTCCGGCTCGAGAACGGCCGGATCAGCAAGGACTACCGCGCTTTCGGACAGCTGGCCAGCCTGATTAACCTCAGCCTGAACCGTTATCCGCAGGGGATTCCGTTCAAGGTGATCCAGTCCGATCTCACGGTTGCCGGTGGAACGGCCAGAGGAACGGGATTCCTGCTCGATACCGGAGACTTCGACATGAAGTCGGAGGCGATCGAGGTCCGTCTGTGCGACAAATGGGTGAAGTCGAATGCGACCGTCTCGGTATTCCGGCGCGAATTCTTCAGCCGGCTTCCGGTCGATATCGGAAAAATCCTGAGAATCCCCATCGTCATCGACCAGTCATTCGTCGACCGGGGTTGACGGCAAAGCCGCCCGAACTAGGGGCAGCCTCCCGGAAGCGCATCGGTATCCCGGACCAACAGGTGTCAAAAAAGCTGTGTTGCGGCCCGTTCTTGACACTCTGGAAGTGTCAGACCGGCCAGAGTTTTATTGGATTATTCGTCAAGTGCGCCGGATTCTGTGATCCGCTCGATGTAGAGCTCGAAGAGCTGCCGGTCTTCGTCCGACAGGTTGACGATTTCAAGGCCAACGCCTGAATCCCGTCCGATAGCTGCGGCCTGGGTTTCATCCAGTGACCAGGCAACCCGGCCCTGAAGGGAAATTTCCCGCTCCGTGTGGGGAAGGTACAGCACGATTTCCACGAGATCCTCGCGCTGGAGCGGTAGCTTGGTGTGAATAAAAATGCCGCCTTTAGAGATGTTCAGGGTATATTCCTGAATAAACGCGCGCGGCGTCCGAAAGTGAACCTTAAGGCGTGCGCGGTAGCGTACGGCTCTGCGTGATTCGGCGGCTGACTGCATTTTTCTCACAGCGGACTGCATCGGCTTCCCTCGCAGTCGGACCCGGCCAACCCCCTTATCGGCCGGACCGGTTGGGATTTATCAGCAAGAAAGGTGCCGTTATGGTTTGCCGTAGCGCGTCACTTAAGTGTCTGAAATCACTAAACTACGATTTTACTGAATCCGGATTGTGTGATTTTGGTACGGTGTAAAGCCGCGCAAGTTTTTCCAGCAGTTCATTTTGAACGGCGTCTTTAGCCTTCCCGTCGGTACTGAGCTGGATATCCGCACGCTGGTAAAATGGCATCCGCCGGTCGAGGAGTTTCTGAGCTGCATTCACCGGATCGCCGGTCTCGAGCAACGGCCGGCGGACTTTCCGCGACGCGTTGTTGTGGCGGTAGACGGCAGTTTCGGCGGACACCCAGAGGGCCACGACCGGACCGATCTGCTGGAGCAGCGGCCAGTTTTCCTCTCGGGCGGCCATGCCGCCTCCGGTGCTGACGACACAGTGCCGGGGATTTGTCGCCACGAAGCTTTTCAACCACTCGGTCTCGATCCGGCGGAACGCCTCTTCGCCGTCCTTTGTGATGATCTCGCCGGGAGTCCGTCCCGTTTTCGCCTCGATCAGCTCGTCGGTGTCGACCAGTTCCCAGTCCCAGAGTTTCGCGAACAGGCGGGCCTGCGTGGACTTCCCGCTCGTCATGAAACCGGCGAATACGAGGTTGTCGAGGGGCGGCAACGTGGCGGGGCCGGTCATGGGGAGTCAGCCCTGCCTCTCGCGGTTCGTGTTCTGGATGAAATAGGTGGCCACGCACCGGGCGAGCAGGCGGTTCTCGGCGTCCGTCACCTCGCATTCGGTGTAGCCGACCGACTTGCTGCGCTCGACGGCCCTGGCAGTGACGGTGATCTTCCCTTCCTTCACGGTACGGAAATAGTGGATCGACATGTCGAGCGTCGCGGGCAGCTCGCCGGCCTGAAAATCCAGCAGGCTGGCGATGGCCGCGCCCATGGCATGGTCGCAGACATAGAAGATCACTCCGCCGTGAAGCCGGCGGGCGGGACTGTGCACAGCCTCGGTGCAGTCGAAACTGTAGACGGCCTTGCCTTTCGAGGTGTGCTCGACACGGGGTTTGATGATCTGGTCGATGGCGTTGGGATTCAGGTTAAACATGTGAATGGCCGGAATGTAGACAGATTCCCGCGCAGAGGTCCACCGGAGATTGCCGTCCGGGCCGGTTCGTGCTTGGCTGGCTCCGAATCCGGTTCAGGAGGTTTCGACCCGCACATGGCAGAACTCAAGGAAGGCATGAAGGCCCCCGATTTCACGCTCACGAGCGATTCAGGGGAAAAAGTCACGCTGAGCAAGCTTAAGGGACAGACGGTCGTCCTGTTTTTCTACCCGAAGGACATGACCCCCGGCTGCACGATCGAGGCGTGCGACTTCCGCGACAACTACGCGAAGTTCAAAAAGAAGGGCGTTGCCGTCTACGGCGTCTCCAAGCTGGACGCCAAATCCAAGGCGAAGTTCCGCGACAAGCACAAGCTGAACTATCCGCTGCTCGCCGACGAGGATCTCGAGGTTGTGAAGGCCTGGGGAATCCTCAAGGACAAGGTGATGTACGGCAAGAAGGTGAAGGGCATCGAACGCACCACCGTCCTCATCGACGAAAAGGGTGTGATCCGCAGGATCTGGCCGAAGGTCCAGATCGAGGGTCACGTGGACGAGGTGCTGAAGGCGGTCTGAGCGGCTTCAGGGGCTGGCCGCGGCGTTGTCGCACCGCCCGCCGTCGCAGGCAGCGGTCTCGATCTGCAGGGTCGGGTGGTGAATTGAAAACCGTTCGCGCAGGTCCGCGCTCAGGCGGGCAATGAAGCCGTCTCCGCTGCTTCTGGCGTCGGGAATCACGAGATGCGCCGTCAGCGCGTTCTCCGTCGTGGACAGCGCCCAGATGTGCAGTTCGTGAACGTCGGAGACGCCCTCCTGCTCCATCAGGTACGTCCGCACGGCCTCCGGGTCCACACCCTCGGGGACCGCATCCAGCACGAGATCGGCGGATTCCCGCACGAGTCCCCAGGTGCCCGCGAAGATCAGCAGACATACCGCGATGCCCGTGAGCGGATCGAGAAAATACCAGCCCGTATAGTGAATCACGGCTCCGGCGATCACGACGCCCAGCGAGATGGCCGCATCCGCCGCGAGGTGCAGGTAGGCGGCCCGCATGTTCAGGTCGTGCTTCCTGTCCGACATGAAGAGCATGGCCGAGAGGCCGTTCACGAGGACGCCGCAGGCCGCGACCGCGAGCACGATGACGGCGGGGACCTCGGGCGGACGGAGCACGCGCTCCACGGACTCCACGAGCAGCATCCCGGCGGCCGCCGAGATCAGCAGGCCGTTGCCGAGTGCCGCAAGGATCGTCCCGCGCCTGAAACCATAGGTACGCCGCAGGCTCGGGCGGCGGCGGGCGAGGATCACAGCGCCCCAGGAAAGCAGCAGCCCGGCTACGTCGCCGAGGTTGTGGCCCGCGTCGGCGAGGAGCGCCATGGAGCCGGTCCAGAAGCCGGCTGCGGCTTCGACGATGACGAAGACGACGTTCAGCGCCGTTCCGATCGCGAAGGCGCGGGTATCGGAACCCGGTTCCGGGTGTGCGTGGCCGTGGTGGTGGCCGTGATGATCGTGCGAATGATCGTGGTGATGATGGCCGCCGGACATATCCGGTCGGAAGTGTAGCCGGTCTTACGGCCGTCTGCTTCAGTCGCCCGGTTCCCGCTGGGGCCCGAGATAATAGTCCCAGGCGAGCCACAGGGACCTGGACCACCGGGTGGCGACGAACGGCACCGCGGCGCCGATGGCAAGGAGCACGGCGATCATGGCCGGGAGCGGCCAGTCCGTCCGGGTCCGCATGAGGTAATAGAGGGGGAAGAGCACGAGCGCGGTCGCCCCGTAGTTCAGGTAGACCGAACCGATGAAAAAACCGTGTTCGTGGGAGATCTCGAACCCGCAGGCGGGGCAGTGGGGCTCTAGTTCCAGCCAGCTCCGGTAGAGACGCCCCTCGCCGCAGCGGGGGCAGCGGAGCCGCAGGGCGTGTTTCGTGACCTGCCAGAAGGGGGGACGTTTGACCGGCGCGTTCTCCACGCCTCCTCTTTACCTGATCCGGGCCTCCCGCTAAATGGCAGGGGCGGCACAGTCACGCCGCTACCGGACAGGAACAGCAGTGCCGAAAAAGACCTTCTACGTCACGACGCCCATCTACTACGCGAACGACGTTCCGCACCTGGGGCACGCCTACACGACCGTCGCCGCCGACGTAATCGCCCGGTTCAAGCGGATGATGGGCTACGACGTGCGGTTTCTTACCGGCACGGACGAGCACGGCAAGAAGATGCAGGAGGCGGCCGAGGCGAAAGGCGCGAAGTCGGACGCCGACGTGCAGAAGTTCTGTGACGAAGTGGTACCGAACTTCAGGAACCTCTGGAAGCGGCTCGAGATCTCGAACGACGATTTCATCCGGACGACCGAGCAGCGTCACCGCGAACGGGTGAAAAAATTCTGGAACCATATCCGGCACCGGCATCCGAACGACATCTATCTGTCGTCTTACCAGGGCCTCTACTGCACCGCCTGCGAGCAGTTCTACACGGAGAAAGAGCTGGAAGCCGGGAACAGCTGCCCGATCCACAAGCGGCCGGTCGTGCAGGTTTCGGAACAGTCGTACTTCTTCGCCATGAGCCGGTACATGCTGCCGCTGCTCGAACACCTGGAAAAGAACCGCCACTGGATCGGACCGTCGGAACGGTTTAACGAGGTGCTTTCGTTCGTAAAGGGCGGTCTCGAAGATCTCTCCGTGTCCCGCTCCACGTTCACCTGGGGCATTCCGGTTCCGGGCGACGAGAAACACGTGATCTACGTCTGGATCGACGCGCTCGCGAACTACATCTCGGCGCTCGGGTGGGATCCGGAGCAGCCGGGCGACCTTTTCCGGAAATACTGGGCGAATCCAGACGGTGAAGTCCTTCACCTCATCGGCAAGGACATCATCCGGTTCCACACGGTCTACTGGCCGACGATCCTGATGTCCGCCGGAATTCCGCTCCCCAAAACCGTGTTCGCCCATGGATGGTGGTCCGTCGAAGGACAGAAGATGTCCAAGACGCTCCGCAACGTCGTGGACCCGAACCGGCTTGTGGACCTCTACGGCGCCGACATCGTCCGCTACTACCTGCTTCGCGCGACGCCGTTCGGCCAGGACGGTAACTTTGCCCACGAGGATCTTATCAACCGCGTGACGGCGGAACTCTCCAACGGCGTCGGGAATTTGCTGGCGCGGGTGCTGGCGGTGGTGGAGAAGAAATACGAGTCAGGACTCCCGCCAAAACCTCCTTCGTCATCACATGACAAAATATTCCCTGATGTGAACGATCACTATCTGCTTCAGCAATGGACAAAATATTCCGGACACATGTCGGAGCTGAAGTTCTATGAAGCTCTGGCCATTATTCTGGAAGTGGTCACATCTCTGGACGGCATTGTTCAGAGGGAAAAGCCATGGGGCCTCGATGGGGCTCAGCCAGATACCCAGCGTCTGATCCGGTTCCTTCTTGAAGGACTGAAAACCATTGCAGTCATGCTGTCGCCGTTTATGCCGGTGAAGATGCAGGAGATGTGGCATCAGCTGGGTTATGAAGGGCACATTGCAGATTTCAGGGGAGGGATTGGAGATCTCGATCTCTCACTTGCTCCGAAGAGCCATCGTGGAGAGCCCCTGTTCCCCTCCAAGGACAAATTCGCCGAGATCCGCGAGACAATCACGGCGGAACTGAAAGCCGCCACGGGCCAGCCGGAGGCAAAACCGGCGAAGGCGGCCGAGGCGGGCAAGAAGGACAAGGCCGCCGCTCCGGCCACTCCCGGCATCATCACCATCGACGACTTCATGAACGTGGAGCTTCGTGTCGCCACGGTCGTTGAGGCCGTGAAGGTGGAAAAGTCCGAAAAGCTGCTGAAGCTCCAGGTGAAGATCGGCGACGAGCAGCGGCAGGTGGTGGCGGGCATCGCCAAAAGCTATTCGCCGGAGCAGCTCATAGGCCGTCAGGTGGTGGTCGTCGCCAACCTGAAACCAGCCAAGCTCATGGGCATGGAATCGAACGGCATGATCCTCGCGGCCGAGACCGAAGAGGGTCTCGTCCTCGCCGGATTCGACAACCCCCCCAAACCCGGCTCACGGGTGAAGTAGGGGGCGATTCAGGGCTGTGGCCGGGTGCCGTTGAGCTACTTGATGTCTGTCCAGTGAAAAGAAACTGGATTCATGACCGCGTCGGATAATCCAGTAAATAACTAATAATAACAGTCAGTTATAATTGATCATAGCATTCTGGTTCTTTCCGGGTTGACACAGCGCGCAGCATGAGTATAAATTATTTATACTTCCGGGGCCGAATGGCTCCCGGTAAACTGGAACCTGAGGAGCGAGAGTCATGAACGCGACGAGCACCGTCCCCGAGACGAAGGATTTCCGTCATGTGCAGGATTCGAAGGGAATCTCCGTGACGATCCGCAAGCCGAACTTTGCCTGGCGCGAATCGGGCAAATACTGGTTCGCGAACAACCCGGTTCTCACCTGGTTCATGTACGCCCTGTCGATTCTGTTCCCTGAGGGCGAACGGTTTTTCATGGATTCGGTCCGTCACTACTCGCCCAAGATCAAGGATCCGGAGCTGAACAAACAGGTGGCCGGGTTCCTGGGGCAGGAAGCGCTCCACGGCCGTGAGCACGAGGAATACAACGACCGCCTGAAGACCATCGGCGTGAGCCCGGAGCGCCTCGAATCGCTGCTGCTGAAACTCTTGAACCTCGGCCGCCGGATCCTGCCCCGAAGCAGCCAGCTTGCCGTGACCGTGGCGCTCGAGCATTACACGGCGATCATGGCGGAGATGATCCTGAAAGACGATACCGTGACGAACGCCATGGAGAAGGGCCACGCCCAGATCTGGCGCTGGCACGCCATCGAGGAGACCGAGCACAAGGGTGTCGCCTGGGACGTCTATACCTCCGTGGGCGGCGGATACGTGAACCGCGTGCTGATCATGCTCATGGTGACGGCGATTTTCTGGCCGGTGGTGTTTTCCACGCACCTCTACTTTGTCATCAGGGATGGACGCCTGTTCGACCTCAAGGGCTGGGGGCAGGCGGCGAAGTTCGTCTGGAAGACCCGGCGGCCGGTTCTCGCCACCGTCGTGGCCTACTTCGATTACTTCCGCCCGGGCTTCCACCCGTGGCAGCGGGGCGGCAGCGACCTGATCGCCGCCTTCGACGCCCAGTACGCGGTTGCCTGAGTTTTTCTAGACCGGAAGGCGGACGGTCATCGTCGTTCCGCGGCCGGGCTCGCTGCTGACCGTGAGCGTGCCGCCGTGGGTTTCCACGGAGCGGCGGGCCGTCGGCAGGCCGAGCCCCGTACCCCGGTTCTTCGTGGTGAAGAACGGGTCGAACATCCGCTCCCGGACCTCGGCCGGGATGCCGGGTCCGGTATCGGTCACGTCGATGCGGACGCCGCCGCCTTCGGTCCGGACCGAGACGGCGAGATTCCCCTCGCCTTTCATCGCCTGCGCCGCATTCAGGAACAGGTTCAGGAACACGCCGCGGAGCAGCTCGGGGTCGGCTTTCACGGTGACGTCGTCGCCGTCGATCGTGACCGCGAGACTGCGGAAGTCACCATCTTCGCCCAGCATGCGGGCCGTGTCCCTGAGCAGCATGAGCAGTGGCACCGGCTGGAACTTCGGCTGGCGGGGGCGGGCGTATTCGAGGAGGTCGGTCATTGTCTCATGGAGCGCGTCGATGCGCTCCAGGATGTTGCGGATGACCGTGCGGTCCTGGCTGCCGTCCGGCAGGCGGCCACCGATGATCTGGAGTGCCCCGCTGATCGCGGCGAGCGGGTTCTTCACCTCGTGGGCGACGACAGCGGACATCTCGCCGAGACGCGCGAGGGTTTCCTGCTCGCGGAGCTTTCGTTCGGCCTCCTTGCGGGACTCCTGGGCGGCGATCTCGCCGGTGATGTCGTACCGGATGGCGATGTACTGGTAGGGTTCGCCCGAACTGTCCAGGAACGGGACGATGGTCGTCGCAACCCAGTAGAAGGCGCCGTTCTTCCGGCGGTTACGGATCACGCCGCGCCAGACTCCGCCCGTGCGGATCGTTTCCCAGAGGCCGTGCATGAACTCTTTCGGGTGAAACGCGGAATTGAGCAGCCGGTGGTCGCGGCCGAGAAGTTCCTCCCGGGAATATCCCGAGATATCGCAGAACCGGTCATTCACGTAGGTGATTGCGCCCCGGGCATCGGTGATCGCCACGATGGCGGCCTCATCGAGGGCGTACTTGTAGTCTTCCAGTTTCTTGAACGAGTTCTGGAGCTCCGCCTGGTAGCGTCCGAGGTCCGCCTGCGAGCGGGCGAGTTCGTCCTCGGTTTTCTGCCGGCCCGTGATGTCGATGCCAGAGCACCGGATGGTAACAATGCGGCCCCCGGCGTCGCGCACGAGGGTGTTCCGCCAGGCAACCCGGATCACGTTGCCGCCGAGAGTCTGGACAGGATTTTCGAACCGCTCGATGAAGGTTCCTTCGGTGCCAGTATTCAGGCTGTGGACGAGGGCGACCTGTCCCTTGTGCGTCGAGGGAATGAACTGCTCGAACCAGTTTTTCCCGACGGCTTCGGACTCCGTGCAGCCCAGTTTCTCGCAGGCGGTCCGGTTGATGAACAGGATGGTTCCCTTGGGATCGAGCTCCACGAACAGGAAGTCGGTATTGTCGAGCAGGCTCCGGAAGCTCCGGGCAGGCAGCGGGTTTCGGTTCTGCACGGTCAGGATGGCGGTGGTGACCCAGACTCCGGCGAGTCCCACGGCTGCCATGCCGGAACTGGCAATTTCGCCGGTGAGCAGCGGAACAATGAACACGGCGGCCGAGGCGATAACGGCAGTAATCCAGAGGAAGAGGCGGCTGTCCTGCAGGAGTGCCGGCAGAACGGCGAGAAAGGCGAGGGCTTCTACCGGGACACTGAGCGGCAGGATCGAATGAAGTCCTGCGAGCGCCGCCAGAATGGCAAAGCACATGAGAGCGGCATGGAGGGTTTTGGGGGCCTTCAAAGGTTCAGGACTTTCTGGCGCCTGCCGGCTACCGGGGAGGTTCCGGACGAAGGACAGGGCTTATCATCGACGCTTTCGGTCCATAGGGGGATGATCCCGGTCAGATGGCATTTTCAGAACGCCGTTTTGATTCTGTGTTCTTTTCATTAATTCACAGGCTTGCGAGTGATTGGGCTCACTCCGTCACCAACATTTTGTCGCCTGAAGATTGCCAATTTACCCTCTGGCCGCGATACTAAAGCCCTGTTAATTTTAGGCCCTGTACTAGTTGGTACAACCTGCTTCTGAAAACGCTGCGCGGAGGGGAGTGCGCGGTCCGCCCGGACCGTGTCACCGGATCAAAAAGATGACTTTAATAAGACTCGCCCGACAGAGCCTGCTGCCGTTTCTTTGCATCGCTGTGGTCCAGACGGCCGGGTGCATATCGAGCAACGACGGCACGGTGACGTTACCTGAAGGTCAGCCTCCGGTCGCCACCATCATCCAGCCTTCAGGCCCGGTCACGATCGCCCTCGGCGGCACGGTGAACTTCCGCGGAAACTGTGTGGACCCCGAGCACAGCCCGGTCCTCTACGGCTGGGATTTCGGCGACACGTCGGGCATCCCCCAGACGATGGAGCAGAGCCCGTCCGTCGTGTTCGCCGTGGCGGGGACTTTCACGGTCCAGTTCGGCTGCACCGACGAGCAGAACATCACCACCCCCGAAGCGGCCGACGCGATCCAGTCGGGCTCGGTCGCCGAAGTGACGGTGACGGTTCTGGACGATCTTGCCGGCGGCGATCTTACGGCTTCCACGGACGAAGACCTGGCGGTGAGCAGCACGCTGCCCGGATACGGTACCGACGGCCTTGAGGCGGTCTACTACATCGCCGAGCAGCCGCATTACGGCAGTGTGGTCATCACGAACACGCTGACGGGCGATTTCACCTACACCCCGGATCCTGACTACAGCGGCCCGCCGGTCATTCCCGGAACGGGAACCTGCCTCGACGATCTCTCGTTTGCGGGACAGGACTGCTTCCGGTTCTACCGCTCGGACGGCATTCGCGCGACAGTGGACGGCACGGTTACGGTGAATATCAACCCGCTGAACGACGACCCCGTGGCGTCGAATCTCCTCGTCTCGGTTCAGGAACACACGGGTGCGAATCTCGCCAACACCGTGAGCGGACTGCTGCCCGCCACGGACGTGGACGGTGATCCGCTCACCTGGCTTCTAGACGCTCCGCCGGTGACGGGCAGCGCGGTGATCGACGACGATACCACGGGTGCGTTCACCTACACGACCGACCCCGACGGACCGGGGACGTTCACATTTACGTTCCATGTGAACGACGGTGCGGCCGATTCCAACTCCGCGACGGTTACTGTTGTGGTAGGGCCGCTGAACGACGCGCCGGTTACGACCCCGGTCGTAACCAGTGTGGACGAAGACCTCCAGGTTACGGATTTCCTCACGGGTTCGGATCCGGACGGTCCCGCGGTGGTCTATTCCGTCGCCGTGCCGCCGATCTCGGGCCGCATCACGGCGCTCAATGCCGTGACCGGCCAGTTCACCTACAAACCGAACCTGAACGTGAACGGTGCGGATCAGTTCTCCTTTCGCCGCAGCGACGGCCTGCTCCAGTCCAACGTCTCGACGGTGGACATCACCATCAACGCGGTGAACGACGCGCCGGTAGCCGGTGCCGACACGGCAGCGGCGACGGAAGACGTCGTCCCTCTCACGATCGCGGGTGCTTCGCTCACGGCGAACGATTCTGAC
Source organism: uncultured bacterium (assembly GCA_964621525.1). Lineage (GTDB taxonomy): Bacteria > JAGRBM01 > JAGRBM01 > JAGRBM01 > JAHCIT01 > CAZMGV01. The sequence continues at coordinate 37,151 of CAZUMS010000018.1, read as the reverse complement.
GTGGACACGGGTGATACGCTCACGGTCGTCTGCCCCGGCGGCGACTGCACGGGCTACGTGAGCACGCAGGGAGTCCCGCTGAACGTCACGGCGGGGGACATTACCTACGATCATACGGGTATGTTCCAGAGTCTTCGGGCCGGTCAGACCCTGACCGATACGCTGACCTACACGGTGCAGGACTCGGGGACTGCGACGGCGACGGCGGTTGTGACCGTGACCGTGACCGGTGTGAATGACGATCCTGCCGGCGTGGATGATCCGGTTAACTACACCGACGGTTCCGGGATCCTCTCGATCTCCAACGGCACGCTGCTCGGGAACGACACCGATCCGGATACGGGCGACACGAAAGCGATCGTGACCGTGGATGCAACCAGCGTCGCCGGTGCGACGGTAGGCCTTTCGGGCACCTCTGTCACTTATAACCCCGGAACACTGTTCCGTTATCTCTATCAGGGCGATACGGCCGCGGATTCGTTCCAGTACACCTTCCAGGACGGCTCCGGCGCCACCTCGACAGCGACGGTCAACGTCACGGTGACGGGCATCAACGACGCCCCATCCGCCGCGAGCGATACGGCATCTGCCGCCGAAGAGAGCCCGACGGTGATTCTCGCAGCGGATCTGCTGTTGAACGACACTGACCCCGACACGGTGGCGACGGCTGATACGCCGGAAGTGTTCTCAACTCCGGCGCGCAGCGCCAAAGGCGCGGTGCTGACCGTGAACCCCTCGACCGGAGATGTGACCTATGCACCGGGCCAGCGGTTCCGGTCCCTGCGTACCGGGCAGTCCACGACCGACACGTTCACCTACCAGATCCGGGACGACTTCAGCCTGACGTCGCAGGCGACGGTTACGGTCACGGTCAACGGCGAGAATGACGCACCGACGGCGATCAACGATTCCGCTTCGGCAGTTGAAAACGGTGCGGTGGTGTTCATTGCCGTTCTGAATAACGACATCGAGCCGGATACCGGCGATACGCGCTCCCTTGTCGTGGTCAACAACAGCGTCGCCGGCGCTGCCGTTACGATTTCGGGAAATCAGGCCCGTTACGATCATGCGGGTCTGTTTGAATCGCTTCGGGCCGGCCAGACCACCACGGATACATTCACCTACACGATGGAAGACGGCAGCGGCGCCCAGTCTTCTGCAACGGTCACGGTGACCGTCACGGGCGCCAATGACGCACCGGTGGCGAACAACGATTCCGGATATATCGTTATGGAAGGCGGTCCAGCCGTCCAGATGGACGTGCTGACCAACGACACGGATGTCGATGCCGGCGACTCCCGCTCGATCCAGTCGGCCGATCTCTTCAGCGCGCAGGGGCTTCCGGTGACAGTTGTCGGAGGCCAGATCGTGGTGACGATCGGCTCGCTGTTCAACAATCTCCAGGACGGAGCGACGGTCGCCGACACGCTCAATTACGTGCTCCGCGACACGGCGGGGGCGACTTCAACCGCCCAGGCAAGCTTCACGATCACCGGCACGAATGACGTTCCCGTGGCACAGCCCGACACGGCGTCGATGACCGCCAGCGACCCGTCGGTCAATATTCTCGTGCTGACCAACGACAGCGACCCGGACAGTTCGCCCCTTGCGGACACCTTTACCGTTGTCGGGGTAACGAGCCCCGCGCAGCGCGGCGGTACCGTGACGTTCGTGCCGGGCTCGGTGGACTATTTCCCGGCCGGTAATTTCGATTACCTGCGGGCGGGACAGATCTCGACCGATTCGTTCTTCTATACGATTCAGGATACGGGCGGGCTCCAGGGCAGCGCCAAAGTGGTAGTGACGGTCACCGGCGTGAACGATGCCCCCACGGCGAACGACGACAATGTATCGGCGACGGAGAACGGTGCGCAGGTCCTGATCCATGCGCTGGCGAATGACACCGATCCGGACCTCGGCGACCAGCTCGTGATCACTTCCGTTCCGGGGACATCGGTCAACGGCATGACGCTGACACTGAGCAGCAACAGGATCCTCTACGATCCCAACTCCGCCGCCGCTTTCGAAACGCTGGCGCCGGGTCAGACCGGCAACGACCAGTTTGCCTACAGCATCGAGGACCCGCAGGGCTCGGGCGCTTCGGCGACGGTCTATGTGACCATCGACGGACGAAACGACCTGCCGGTTCCGCAGGACGATTTTGCCCTGGCTTTCGAAGACGACCCGGTTGCCGTGAATATCGATGTGGTGGTCAACGACCTCGACGTGGATAACGGGGACTCGGTCACGCTCTACAGCATTCCGGCCAGAAGCCAGCAGGGGGCGCTGCTTACGCTGAACGCGGGAACCGTCGATTACGAGATCGAGAACCGGTTCCAGTACCTGCCCGATCAGGGCCTCGGTTTCGACCAGTTCAACTATGTGGTCGAGGACTCCTTCGGAGGCCGTTCCATCGGGACTGCCTACGTCGACGTTGAAGGTGTGAACGATACGCCGGAAGCCCTCGCCGACCGGGCCGTCTGCAATGATGGCGGGGGCACGGATATCTTCGTGCTGGCGAACGACCGCGATGTCGACGAAGGCGACACGCTCTCGGTGTGGAACGTGCCTGCTTTTAGTGACGGCGGGGCGGCGGTCGCCAACGCCGGTTCTCACGTCGTCTACACGACGGGGACTGCCTTCCAGTACCTGCGCTCGGGCGAATCGACGCTCGATACCTTCATCTACGACATGCAGGATGCCCTTGGCCTCACCGGTTCGGCGCTGGTCGAAGTCGAGGTCCGCGGCGTGAACGATGCTCCCTCGGCAATTCCGGATACGGGGAACGCATATGAAGACGGGGCGCCGGTGCTCTTCAGCGTTCTGGCGAACGACACGGATCCCGACAGCGGCGACCAGCTCCGGGTGATTTCCGTGGGCACGAGCACGCTGGGCGCGCGGGTCCGGATCGTGAACGGACAGGTGGAATACTACACCGGGACCCTGTTCCAGGACCTTCCCCTCGGCGGCACGGCGGTCGACACGTTCACCTATACGGTTTCGGATGTGGACGGGGCCACCAGCACCGCGATGGTGACGGTAACGGTTCACGGCACGAACGACACGCCCTCGAGCGGCGCCGACACGGCGGTTGCCTACGAGGATGGCGGCCCGGTGATGATCGATGCGCTCGCCAACGATTCCGACGCGGACGTGCCCACCGCCTTCCTTCTGACGTCGGTTACTGCGGTGAGTCCGCTGGGTGCGGCGCTATCCATCGTCACGAACCAGATCCGGTACGACCCCGGAAACATCCATCAGGAACTGGCCGCCGGCGAAATCCTCACCGATACGTTCTCGTACACAATGACTGATTCCCTCGGCGGGAGCGCCACCGGCCTCGTCACGGTGAACTTCACCGGTACAAATGACGATCCGGTGCCCGGCCCCGACACGGGGACGATTCTTGAGGATGGCGACCCGGTTTCGGTCGGCGTTCTGGACAACGATACGGATGTGGACCAGAGCGACACGCTCTTCCTCCAGACTGTCTCTCCGGCCAGCTTCGCCGGAGCAGAAGTCACCTTTGCGGGGGATGAGGCGATCTACGATGTCGGCGGCCTGTTCCAGAGCCTTGGGGTCGGTCAGGCGGCAACGGATACGTTCACTTATACGGTGGAGGATTCTTCCGGCGGCACGGCGGTCCAGACAGTCGTAATGATCGTTGCCGGAACCAACGATGCTCCGTCGGCTTCCACCGATACGGGGGCGGCCGCCGAGGACGGCGGTCCGGTCCTGGTCGATGTACTTGGGAACGACACCGACATCGACACGGCGGATACGCTTCTCGTGGTCTCGGTCCCCGGCCGCAGTGCCGAGCAGGCGGCTCTGCAGGTGGTGGCGAACCGTGTGTCCTACGATCCGCAGACCCTTTTCCAGAACCTGCCTGCCGGTGCCACGATCACCGACACGTTCACTTACGTCATGTCGGATCTCCGCGGTCTCCAGTCCTCGTCGACCGTCACGATGACGGTGACCGGAACAAATGACAATCCTGTCGCGGAACCGGACTCCATGTCGGCGTTCGAGGACGGCGGCCCGGTGACGGCCGACCTCGTCGCGAACGACCGCGATGTGGATACGGGCGATACGCGGAGCCTGACCTCGGTGTCGAGCCCGAGTTTCCTGGGCTCCGTGGTATCGGTCAACGTGAACGGGCTTGCAGTGTATGACCCCGGTACGGGTTTCCAGCAGCTCGCCCAGGGCCAGACGGTTCTGGATCAGTTCACCTATGTGGTGACGGATTCCCAGACGGGCAGTTCGACGGGCACAGTCACCGTACAGGTGACTGGGGTGAATGACGCTCCCCTTGCCTATGACGACACGGCTACGGCGGTGGAAGACGGCGGTCCGGTGCGCGTATTCGTGCTCACGAACGACCTTGATTCGGACAATTTCTCAACCGTTCTGCTCGATTCCGTGGACGTGATCTCGGCCAACGGGGCCGAGGTTGTTACCGACGGTAACGATATCTATTACGATCCGGGTTCCCTCTTTCAGGTACTCGGCACCGGCGAGACGTTTACCGATACCTTCCAGTATTCGGTTGTTGACGAACTGGGTGCTTCGGCCACCGCCACGGTCAGCGTGACCATCACCGGCGCCAACGATGTGCCGGTGGCTGCGGCCGACACGGGCGATGCCGCCGAAGACGGCGGCCCCGTCGTGATCGATGTCGTCACCAACGACAGCGACGTGGATTATACCGACGCGTTGGCTGTCTCGGTCCTTCCGTCGGCAAGCTCCCGCGGCGCGGCGCTCTCGAAGACCGGACCGGATATCCGTTATGACCCGGGTGCCGGATTCCAGTATCTCTCCGAAGGCGCGCAGATTGACGATACGTTCTACTACACCCTTTCAGATGGTCATGGCGGCACGTCCCAGGGCCTGGTTTCAGTCACCGTGGCAGGCGTGAACGACGCTCCGGTGGGAGTGGATGACACGCTGGCGCTCGCCGATGGTTCCGGTCCGCAGCTCGTCGATGTGCTCGCCAACGATCAGGACCCGGACCAGGGAGACAGCAAATCGCTGGTGATCGTGCCTGCGAACAGCACGCTCGGCGCTGTGCTCACAGTTGTGGGCAACTTCATCCAGTACGATCCCGGGACGATCTTCGACGGGCTCTCCTCCGGAGAAGTCCGGTCGGACACATTCACCTACACGATGAGCGACGGCCAGGGCGTGCAATCGTCGGCGACGGTATTTGTCTCCGTCACGGGCGGAAATGCGGCCCCGGTCGCCGGGGATGACGTGATCGCCGGCGGACAGGCGGCGATACTGGAAGACGGCCCGAGCGTGGCGCTCGATGTCCTTGTGAATGATTATGATCCCGATACGGGCGATTTCCTCACGCTGGTATCGGTGTCCGATGTGTTCTCCGGCGCTTCGGTGGAGATCGGTGCGGGGCAGCTCGTCTACAGCATCGGCTCCCTGTTCCAGGAGCTGGGCGACGGCATTACGGGTGTGGATTCGTTTATCTACACGATCCGCGATTCTTCCGGTGTCACGGCTTCGGCCACGGTCCAGGTGGAGATCACCGGTGTTAACGACGAGGCGGTGGCGAACGCGGACATCGTGGATATTGTCGAAACCGTCAACGGCATCGTGCCGCATGCATCGTTCCTGCAGAACGATACCGATGTGGACGTGACGGATGTACTGGCTATCGATGCGGGCTCGACGGATGCAACGACCGGCACTCTCGGGCTTCCGGTAGTGGTGACGGGAACGGACATCGAGATCGACGCGTCGACGGTCGACTTTGTCTCTCTCGGCGACGTGTTCGAGGATACCTTCACGGTTGGTATCACGGATGGCTTCGTAATCCGCACGGCGCCGGTGACGGTCCGGATCAACGGCACGAACGACGACCCCGTGGGTGCAGCTCCCGTCTCCTTCTCCTGCCGCGAAGGGGACGACGTGGATCAGGACCTGTCCGGAACCGTGTCCGATCCCGATACCAGCGATGTCCTGACATTCACGGAAACCTCCGGCTGTGCCGGGTTCAGCCTCTCGGCGGACGGCCAGCTGACCGGCACCTGTCCGGCCATGGGAATTTCGTGTGACCTTGGGTTTGAGGCGAGCGACGGCATCGCGGCGCCGGTCGCGCTGCTCCAGACGATCAGTTACAACACCCGGTACGTGACCGATACCGGCGCCGGCGACGAGAGCGGTGATTCCTGGGGCAATGCCGCCAACGGAAACAACAATGGCATCAACGATGCAATCTCCGATTTCAGCTTTGACGGCATCTTTACAGGCAATGTCTGGGTCGCTGGCGGTACCTATGACGGTGGCGGTTCCGGAGTGGCATTCACCGCCTCATCCTATGGCGTCCATGTTTACGGCGGCTTCGACGGAACCGAAACCGCCCTGTCGCAGCGGCCTGACCCGGCGCTGAACCCCTCGGTAATCGACGGCGAAGGCAATCAGGGTCCCGTTGCCGGGGTCCAGAACAGCGAAGTCGTGCTGGATGGGCTTGAGATCACGGACGGATGGACGCCCTTTAGCGGCGGCGGCCTCTACGTTTTCGACTGCGAGAACGTCGTACTCCGCAATCTCAATATCCACGACAACTATGCGGATGAATACGGCGGCGGGATCTATGCCGATGAGATCGAAAATATTGAGATCTCCAATATCGTCATCGATTCGAACACAGCCAATATCGAGAGCGGCGGCGGCATCTATGTCGACGAGGTCGAGAATCTTGAGATCTCCAATACCGTCATCGATTCGAACACAGCCAATGACGAGAGCGGCGGCGGGATTTACATCGAGGACAGCGAAGACGTCGTGATTCGTAACGTAACCGTCTCGAACAACTACGCCGATGAATACGGCGGCGGCCTGTACATCGAGGATTCCGAAGACATTACGGTCCGGAATTCGGCCTTCTCCCAGAATACTGCCGACGACGAATACGGCGGCGGGATTTACATTGAGGACAGCGAGGACATTCTGGTGGAGAAGACCGTCCTTGAGGACAACTTCGCCGAAGAAGACGGTGGCGGCATTGCCGTGTATTTCGTGGACGGATTCACGGCCGACCAGCTCGTGGCCGACCGCAACTATTCCGACAGCTACGGTGGCGCCATCGCCCTCGAAGAAACCGAAGGGGTCCGGCTGAACCGGGTCTACGCGACGGCCAACCAGGCGTCGTCGGGTGCTGGCGGTCTCTCCCTGTATATTGTTAACGTGTTTTCCGATGAGCCGATGCTTGTCACCGATTCGGCCTTCTCCGATAACTATACCACCAGCGGCGGCGCCGGTGCCGATATCGAGGACGCCTGGGTCCACTTCACGGGCGTTTCCTTCGCGGACAACCGGGCCGATGAGGACGGAGGCGCGCTCCGTCTGCTCTTTACGACCGCCAGGGTCGTTCAGGGCTCCTTTGACGGAAACGTCGCCGATGAAACCGGTTTCGGCGGCTATTCCGGCGGTGCGGTTTATACTGAAGACTCGTCGTTCGAGGTGGCAAATTCGGCCTTCTGGGGCAACTCGGTCCTGACAATGGCGCCGTTCCCCGCGTTTTTGCCGTCCGAAATCGCCAGCGGCGGCAACAGCCTGATCACGGCCGAATTCAACTGTGCCCAGTCGGCACTCGGGCCCAATACGGTCGTGCTGGACGGCAGCACGGACGCCCTGTCCGACCCGTTTGTACGCGGTCCCTTCGGCAAGCTCGCCCTGAAGCAGGCGGTGGATGGCGGAACGGTGACGAGCGCCTGCGTGGACGCGGGTGACCCAGGATATGCAGCGGCTGCGTTCCTCGAGGCGGGTCTCACCGAGGCGGACTTCTCGTCTTCCCTGTACGGAGCGGCGGTTTCGCACCCTGCGGACGCTGGTGCCATGCACAGCCGCCCGGACATCTACTACGTGTCCGGCCTGAACGGCGACGATTCGAACGACGGCTCCTCCTGGGCGGCGGCAAAGGCCAGCCTCCAGGCGGCGGTGGATCTCGCGGACTGGGGTGATCAGGTCTGGGTCGATACCAGCGCAGAACAGGCTGGCGACACTTCGGGCGCGGACCCGGTGGTGAGCCTTGCCCGGGGCGTCATGGTGATCGGCGGCTTCGACGGCGCCGAGGAAGCCGTGGCTGACCGGCCGTCAGGGTCGCGGACGACCCTGAACGGCGATCGCGATGGTTCGCTGTCGGCGACGGTTGGCGACGCCGACCCTGTGGCGCTCATGGCTTCCGACAGCTGGCTCGAGGGAGTGGATATCCGGTGGGGCTATGCCAACGGCGGAGACGGCGGCTGTGTGGACGGCTCCGATGTGTTCCGGTGGGTGCTGAAGGACAGCACGGTCGAAGAGTGTTACGCGGACGGCGAGGGCGGAGGAGTCCGGGCAACGGTCCCGAATTTCTACACGCTGTCCTACGCGGCGGTCCTGGAGGATGTGACCGTTTCCAGCAGCATGGCGCTTGCCGGCGGCGGCATGGCCAGCTCCGGCGGAAGAATTTCGCTTACCGGCGTCACCTTGGAAGGCAACACGGCGGTTTCCGGCGGCGGCCTGTTCCTGGATACGGTCGACGGCCCGGCGACCTTAACGGTCAGCCGGATCGCGGACACGGAGTTTGTGAACAACTCGGCTCTTTCGGGTAACGGCGGCGGCGCCTCCCTGAGGGACGTGAGCGAGGTCTATCTGGACAGCGTGACCTTTACCGGTAATCAGGCGGCCGTGAACGGCGGCGGCCTGGGTGTCGAGTATCTGTTCAATATGACGAATATCGTCGGTATCGATGTGACCTTCGACGGTAATCAGGCCGTCCAGTCGGGCGGCGGTCTGTACAGTACCGGCAGCGATTCCAATATTTATATGGCCCAGGCGACCTTCCGGAACAACGTCGCCGACAGCGACGATGACGGAACGGGCGACGGCGGTGCCATGTTCGGCGACAACTCCGGCAGCCTCTCGTTCGGAAATTCCGCGTTCTACGGCAACCTGGACGGCGATGGCGTGAACCCCTCCGTGGTTTCCGAGTTTGCGAGCGCCGGGGCCCCCGTCTGGGAACTGGACTACCTCTGCTCGGAGACGGACGTGACGGCCGTCGACCCGGCCGGCGATTTCCCCGTGTGGCTCGACGGTTCGACGGACGAACTGGGCGACCCGTTCGTGGAAGACTACGACGGGAAGATTTTCCTGAAGCACGCCGGAGCGGGCGACAGCTACACCTCCGCCTGTGTGGACGGTGGCGGCCTGACGCTGGCCAACTGGATTGCCCCTTATTTCCTGCTGGAGCGGATCAACCTGTTCCTGCTGACCTTCGACGCGGACTACACGGCCACCCTGCTGGGGGACGAAGACCTGCTGTTCGGAGACCTCGACTCGGCCCGGCACTATCCGACGCCGGACGTCATTCATGTGACGAAGGGCGGGGCGGGCACGGGCGACGGCAGCTCGTGGGATAACGCCGCGAACGGCCTGCAGGCGGGTATCGATCTTGCACAGCCGGGCAACCACATCTGGGTGAAGGACGACACCTATACGGCTTCTTCCGCCGCGACGATGTTCACCATCGATACCAAGCCCGGCATCAGCGTCATGGGCGGTTTTGCAGGTACCGAGACCTACATCTTCGAACGGCCTTCGGGCACCTACACCGTGCTGGACGGCGCGAACACGAGCGCCAACGTCCTCAATGTAACCGGCAGCAGTTCGGTCCGGCTGGACGGCCTCCACATCACCCGCGGCGTCACCGCTGGCACCGGCGCAGGGCTCAATATCGACTCCTGCGGTAGCGGGACCATTACGGTCGCGAACTCGCTGTTCGACCATCACTCAGCTGTGGCAGCGGCAGCGATCAGGTCCGACGGGTGCAGCCTGCGGATCGGGTCGTCCACGATCGAGTTGAACGCCAGCAGCAATATCGGCGGAGCGGCGTGGATCACCAACGCTCCCAGCGTGGAGATCTCGGATTCGACGATCCGGCAGAATTCAGGGAGCGAAGGCGGTGCATTCAAGATCGACACGAACTCTGTGGCGTTCAGCAGCCGCAATTCGGTCTACGAATCGAATACCGCGACCCTGACCGGCGGCGGCGCGCTGTTCCTGAACAACATGGGTTCGGTGTCGTTCGATGGGGATACGTTCACGGGGAATGCGGTCCCGAACAGTAATGGCGGGGCTGTCTGGGTCCATTCAAATGCGAATCCGGGGACAGTAGTTACCATCACGGGCTCGAGATTCGAGAATAATAGCGCTTCAGCTGCCGGTGTGAGGGGTGGCGCGGTCTACATGCAGCATTCTACTGCGGTTAGCGGCATGGACGTGACGGTGCGCGACAGCGAGTTTGTGAACAACTTCACCGGCAATGGCGGCGCACTAGCGACCTTGGATTCGGGTGGAGCCCGGGTTTCCACGATCCGCATCGAAGACACGCTGTTCGAAGCGAACAGGGGTCTCAGCGGATCGGCGCTGTTTGTGGACCGTGCGATTTCACTCACGATCGACAGTACGAAGGTCATCGGCAACCGGTCGACTGTTGCCTCGGGCATTCGTGCCGGCGGCGCGGCGTTCCTCCGCAACATGACGAACCTGACGATTGCCGATTCCCTGTTCTGGAAGAACAGCCTCCAGAAGACCGGCACGAACCGCGGCGGCGCGCTCTGGATCGAGGGCGCTGCCGCAGGCATGACGACGGACATCGTCAGTTCGGCATTCCGGGAAAACATGACCCCGCTGGGGCGAGGCGGCGCCATCGGCCTGAATGCCGGCGCTGGTACCCTGACCGTCAACGTGGTGAACAGCTCCTTCGACGGCAACTACTCCAGTGACACTGGCGGGGCGATCGACATCAACAACTTAGTTGCTTCCGGCACCACTGCCCTGAACGTCTGGAACTCGGCGTTCTACCGCAACCTGTCGGGAAACAGCGCCACGCTGATGGATGTGAACCGGACGCCGTCAACAGGCACCGGCAACGGGGCGGTGAACAACTCCTGCGGCCTCCAGGATTTCGGAGCGACGATGAACGTGGCCTCTCTGGGCAACGTGATCCTGGACGGCACGGCAGCGAACCTCGGCGATCCGTTCCACCGGATGGCGACCGGCGAGCTGTTCCTGAAGAGCGCCTCGACCGGAGATGCCTATACTTCCGCCTGTGCCGATGCCGGGGATGTTGCCCAGGCAACGTCGGCGTTTACGGCCGCGGGACTCGGCAACTGGTTCGACTACACCACGCTGCTCGACGATCCGTCGCTCGGGGGACCGTATCTGGATGACGCCGGCGATGTCGATGCGGGCGTTCACTACGTCCCGCAGGACGGCCTGAACTACCTGCCGCTCCGGACGCCGTCGCTGACGGCCTCAAGCGCCGTGCTGGCGGCGGGCAGTGAGGTGACACTTTCGGTCGAAGCCGTGGGCGTCATCACCGGCTGCGATGTCTATGAGGTGTCCACGGAGACCTATGCCGGTTCGATCCCCGGCGGTGCGGGAACGGTCAGCGCCACTTTAAACCTGGCGCCGGGTCTATACCGGGCCGACTGTTCGGAACTTTCGGACCACACTGGAAGCTCTTATGTCATCGTCCGTGAGGCGGTGGTGGCGAATCCATCGAACACCGGCACCGAGAACGGCAAGACCTGGGCGACGGGATACAACACGGCTCCCGAAGCAGCCACGGCGGCGCTTCCCCTCTGGACCGACATCTGGCTGAAGGAAGGCACCTATCGGGCGACCGTTGGCGGAGCCGCCTTTGTCACCTTGCCGGCACAGGTGGGGCTGTACGGCGGGTTTACGGGTTCGGAGAGTTCGTTCCCCTCCACCCGCTTGGCGCCGGACCGGACGGTGCTGTCGGGTGACGTGAACAACAGCGGTGTGCCCGATGCGGGAGATGCGGGACCGGTGATTCTGATGAACACCGGATCGGTTCTGGATGGCGTGACCGGCAGCATCGGTCGCAGCGCCAGCGGCAGCATTGTCACGACCAATCCTCATCAGGAAATTGTCATCCGGAATGCGGTAATAGAGAAAGGCATTTCCACCACTCCCAGTAGCGGTACTGCTGCCGGTGGGCTTTATGCCGCTTCGTGGCCCGGACAGATCACGAGAGTCGAGAATGTGCGCTTCACCGGGAACCAGTCACTGACCATTTCGACTGATTATGCGACCGGGAACCACCTGCCCCGGGCTGAACTGCATCTCGACAGGGTACTCGTGGATGGCAACACAGCAATCATTCGGGCTATCGGACTGTTTAGATACACAAGTACTTTTGTCAGCAATTCAGCGTTTCTGAACAACACGAATTACCAGAACGATGGATCGGCTGCATCGGCTCCCATCTTTTTCTCTGGAATTTCAGGGACCGCAGTTCATGTGTGGGATAACGTGACGATTGCAGGCAATGTGGGGCAGGGCAATGTGATCACGTCGGGGACTGGGGCGATCGGAATAGGCAATAATGTCTCTGTCACCCTCAGGAATGCGACCATTGCGAACAATGCCGGAAATAGCGGCAGCACAATCTATAGCTTCTTCAACACCCCGTTATTTGTCCAGAATACGGTTTTCTATGGAAATTACAGCATAGGCGGAGCTACGGCCAGACCTGATATTGATGGTGTTGTCAATTCCCTGGAGCTTGATTCGGTCTGTTCACCACAGGATTTCGCGGGCACGCTGGCGGGCGTTACGATCACGACTGCCGGTCCGTTGCTCGACAACTCGACACCGGCCTTCGGTGATCCGTTCACCGAGGGACCATCCGGCGAGCTGTTCCTGCGGCACGCCGGGGTGGCGGGCTCCGCCTACACCAGCGCCTGCGTGGATGCCGGCAATGACGGCCTCGTGCCCTTCACCTTTACGTCGCAGACCACCCGCGCCGATGGCACTTTTGACAGCGGCACGTCCGACCTGGGCCGCCACTATGACCCGTCCGAATACGCCTGGATCGGCGACCTGAGGCTCGTGAACCTTGCCACGGCGGTCGCCTGGAACGTCTACGGCGACGTTACGTCCTGCGACATCCTGGATGCGAACGGCACCGTGCAGCACACGGTTTCGGGCAGCGCCCTTTCGGCCGGTAACTGGACCTTCCCGGCCGGCTCCGACAACTGGACGCTGTCCTGCACGGACAGCGTCGGCCGCGACTTCTCCGCCACCATTGACGGGGAAAACCAGCCGCCGGTTGCCGGTCTGGACAGCTTCGCGGATACCGAGAATTCGGGCGTGGACATTACGATCCCCATCGCGACGCTGCTCACGAACGACTCGGATGTGGACACCTATGACGCGGTCGAGTTCGCCGACGGCGTCTCCGGCGTGAGCGCCTATGGCGTGGCCGTGACGGTGGCCGGCACCGACATCATCTACGACCGCACACCGGAACCCTTCGAGGATCTCTCGGATGGCGAGACGCTGGTGGACAGCTTCACCTACGCGATTCGCGATTCGAACGGCGCCGTCTCCACCGGTACGGTCGAAATCACGATCACCGGCGCGAACGACGCCCCGGCGCTCGCGGGCGGAGTGCTCATGGACTGCGCCGACGGCGACAGCTTTACGCTGACTCCGGCACTGACCGACACGGATACCGGCGACCTGTGGGCCTACTCGGATATCACGGTGGCAAACGCCTGCTCGTCCGTTTACCTGGGCAACTGGTTCTCCGTGGACGGCGGCACGGGCGAGATCACCGGCACCTGCCCGGCACTCGGCGTCACCTGCGACATCGAGGTCGAGGTGGACGACGGCGTCATGACAGCCTCGACGGTTTACACCATCGGCGAGAACTCGCGCTTTGTGACCGTGACGGGCGGCGGTGCGGCCGATGGCTCGGGCTGGGCGAATGCCTACGGCGCCGGCAATCTCCAGACGGCCGTGGACGACGCGGAAGCGATGCCCTACGGACAGGTGCTGATTGCCGAAGGCTCCTATCTGGCAACGGCGGTGAATATCCCGGTTATTACCGCGAACGGTCCGGTGAAGATCTACGGCGGTTTTGCAGGCGCGACGCCTTCGGAGCAGTCGGTCCTCGAACGGCCGGACCGGGTGGATGCCACGCTCACGGTGCTGAATGGCGATTTCGACAGTTCCGGTACCGGCAACGCCGGGGATTCGGATGAAGTCATCCGGTTCGAAACCGGGGGGTCGGGACTCATCGACGGGCTGACCGTGGCGAACGGATACGACGACGACATCCTCAACGGAGCTGGCATCCATCTCGACATCGGCGGGGCCGGTCTGGAACTGAGCAATCTGGACATCCGGAACAATACGGCCGCCGGTATCAGTGGCGGCGGTATCGGAATGACCAGCGGAAACCTGACGGTGCGGAACTCCCGGATCCGGAACAACTATTCCGGCTCCACGGGCGGCGGAATCGCCGCGCAGACCGGCGGCGGCAATACTCTGAGAGTGGAGACTACCTCCTTCACCGCGAATGCCTCAGGCGCCCGGGGCGGCGGCATTTTCGCATCTTCCACGCCGTTTACTCTCGTGAACGTCACTTTCGATGGCAATGGCGCCGTCACCGAAGGCGCGGCCATTGCCGTCACGGGCGGGGGCAAGGTCGTCGATCACGGGACCTTCAGGAACAACATCTCCGGTGGAGCCGCGGCTGGTGCGATTCATGCCGACCTCGCCGGCGTGATCACGATTCGTAACAGTGCGTTTTACGGAAACGAACGGGCAGGCGGAATTAGCAGCGACGCTGGCGGTGCCGGGCTTTTCGGCATTTCCTATGCGTGTAACGGAACGGGCCTCCCGGGCACGGGCAACGTGCTCCTCGACGGCTCGACCCCGGCGAAGGGCGACCCCTTCCGGAGCGGCGTTGCCGGCCAGGTGTTCCTGAAGCGCACGGACGATGGCGATGCCTACACCTCCGCCTGCGTGGATGCGGGCAGCGAGACGCTTTCGGACACGGCGTTCACCGGTCTCGACTTCACCCGGTCCGAGGCGACCACGAGCTTCTACGGCGATCCGGAGGGGTTCAGCCCCACGGACATCGGCGCCCACTACCGGGAGCCGCGCCGCTGGTATGTCCATCCGTCGGGCAGCGACCTGAACGACGGCCTG
This sequence comes from uncultured bacterium, assembly GCA_964621525.1. GTDB lineage: Bacteria > JAGRBM01 > JAGRBM01 > JAGRBM01 > JAHCIT01 > CAZMGV01. Next base: position 22,133 of record CAZUMS010000018.1, on the reverse strand, counting down.
AGCTGGCTGACCGCCCGGGCGACGATCCAGTCGGTCATCGACTCGGCAGGCCCCGGCGACCATATCTGGGCGGGCGACGGCCCCGGCACGCTGGGCACCGGAGCCTTCACCCGCTTCGCCGATCTCCGGAGCGACCTCGTGCTGCTCGGCGGCTTTGACGGCACGGAAACGAGCGCCCTGGACCGCGTAGACGGCGAACTGACGGAACTTGCCGGAGAGACCGATGGCGCAATTCTCGGCGACACGGTGTCGGATGTCTTCATCGAACGGTTCGATCTGAACGGCAACAGCTCCGCAGGAGATGGCGGAGCCGTCAGCCTGATCGATTCGACCGGTATCGATATTTCCGCCAGTCACTTCGAGAGCAACAGCGCTACGAACCGGGGCGGCGCGGTGTACCTCGATTTCGGATCGGATATTTCTGTCCGGGATTCGGTATTCACCGGGAACGGGGCTGCCGGCGGCGGCGGTGGCCTGTATCTGAACAATACCGATGATGTTATGGTCGGAAGCTCGACGTTCGAGAATTCAGATCCGGCGACGCTGCTGGGCGGCGCGATCGCCACCATCGGCAGCGACAATGTCCAGATCCTGGATTCCGGGTTCCTCGGCAACGAAACAACCGACGCTGGTGGCGCCATTTATTCGGATTTCTCGACGGCATTTACGGTCGACGGTTCGCTGTTCCGGAATAACGTTACCGGTGCCTTCGGCGGTGGCGCGTATTACGCCTCCGTCAGCGACGTGATGATTACGGACAGCATTTTTGACGGGAACGAGGCCGGCTCTCAGGGCGGCGGTGCGATCTGCAGCGATAACAATGGTATACAGATCGATCTCGCCAACGTGACGTTCACGGATAACCGCACCAGCGGCTCCGGCGGCGCGATCGGCTGCGTATACGGCAACGCAGAGATCTACAATTCATCGTTCGGATACAACATCGCCGATTCCGAGCTTGACGGCACCGGTGCCGGCGGCGCCGTGAGCGGCACCGTCACAAGCACCGTCGATATCTACAACTCGGTGTTCTACGGAAACCGGGGCTCCAGCGCGGCCGGCACCGGAGTGGGCGACGACTTTGACGATTTGATCGCCGTCACAACGGAAGATACCTGTCTGTACGAGCCGGGCGATACGGATAATGGCAACACCATTGTTCTCGATCAGGCCGGGGCCACTCTCGGCGACCCCTTCCGCCGGGGTCTCGGCGGCGAGCTGTTCCTGAAACAGGTGTCGCAGGGTGACGCCTATACTTCTGCCTGCGTGGACGCCGGCGATGATACGGATGCTGACACGGCCGTTGCTACCTACGGCCTCACCGACTGGCGCGACCAGACGACCGGCCTTGCGAGCGAGGTGGACACGGGTACCGTGGACATGGGCGCCCATTACGATCCGGCGGCGCGCTGGTACGTGGGCAATTCCTGCACCGGTACCTGTAACGGCGTGAGCTGGAACAACCGGTCGAACAGCCTGGCGGCCGTGCTGGCAGAGGCCGGCGACGGCGACCACGTATGGCTTGCCGAGGGCACCTACATCCGCGAGTCGGGCGTGGCGGCCGATCCGGTCATCAGCCGGAGCACGGGCTCCGTCTACCTGTTCGGCGGCTTCGCCGGTACCGAGACGGCCTTTGCGGACCGGTACCTGCCCTCCTACCGTGGCACGATCTCCGGCCAGGGCACGTCGAACTCCGTTATCAGCCTCACGGGCGATGCTCGGCTTTACCTCGACGGCCTCACCGTGACCGGCGGCAGCGGCGGTACCAACGGCGGCGGCTTACGGCTTTCCGGCAATTCGATCGGGTATACCCGCAGCATGGAATTCCGGGAAAATACGTCCATGAATGGCGGACATATTGCCGCATTCGCCGGCACGACCCTGCTAGTCGATTCGACGCTGCTAGAGGACGGAACGGCTGTGTTCGAGGGTGGGGCGCTCTTCTGCGACGGCTGCGACGTCCGCATTGAGCGGAGCCGCATCGTCAATAATTCGGCCGGGGTTGGTGACGGCGGTGGCATTCACCTGGAAAACTTCACGGCAACGGCCAGGACCTTCGAACTCATGGATACCGAGATTGCCGGAAACTCCACTGCGGTGGGTACGGGCGGCGGCCTGTATGTGTTCGAATACAACGTCATGATCCAGAACAGTACTTTCCAGGAAAATTCTGCCACCTCTGGCGGCGGATTATACGTCACCGGGCTGCAGCCCGTGCTGATGTACAGCACTATTTTCCAGGCCAACGATGCTGCCGGCGGCAATGGCGGCGGCGCGTTGCTGACCACGACCGGCGATGTGGAAGTCATCAACGGCATTTGGGTTGATAATCAGGCGACCGGCAATGGTAGTGGCCTGTATCTGGACGGTGTGGGTACCCACCGGATCACAAACACCTCGTTCAGCCTGAATTCTGCCGGAGTGGCGGGAGCCCTGTTCGGCACCGGTGCTGGCGCGAAATCGCTCTATAATTCAGTGTTCTTCGGTAACTCCGCGGGGGGTAATCCTGACGTTCAGGGAGCTTTTACCATTGATAGCGCCTGCGCAGTGCAGAACCTTGCAGTCACCCACGCGGCGGCGCCGTTCAACCTGCTGGACGGGGGCATCCCCGAGGACGGCGATCCATTCGTCGAGGCGGCGAGCGGTCATCTGTTCCTCTCGCAGATTGCGGCGGGCCAGTCGTTCGACAGTGATTGTGTCGATTTTGGCGACGATACGGATGCGGACAATACTGCCTATGGTTTCCCGTCAGTTCCGTTCGGAAGCGACTGGCGCGACCTGATCACCCGTTCCGATCTCGGGACGGCCGACGCTACGCCGGTTGATCTGGGCTACCATCTCAATCCGCTTCACCCGGTGATCTATTCGTTCACCAACCCGTCCGGTCTGCAGCTCGCCTGGAGCACGACGGGAGTGGAGGACGCCTGCACCCTGTCGGGCGATGGCCTCTCGGTGGATCTCGACTTCCAGCCGGGTGGCAATGCCGTGACCGTGCCCGCGCCGGGTGACTACGAACTGGTCTGTACGGGACCGGTGGGCCCGCCGGCAAGTGCGAGCGTGACGATCCCCTAAGGGACAGGGGACCTTGGGTATCCATGGGGGCCGTGGCGGGGTTTTCCGGTCGCGGCCCCTGCCTTGTTCCGGAGGGGCTGGCTTGCTACCCCTGCCCAGGCAGGGGGCAGGCCTTTCAGGGCCTTGGCCGCCGGGGGTTACCGGTTTAAACGCATGAGTTCCGAAAGCAGCCCGGTTCCCATGAGTGACGCCCATGCCGCAAAGGCGGGCCACGGCCCTGCTACGGGCAGTAAACTCTGGCTGCTGGCTCTGGGCTCCCTTGGAGTCGTCTATGGCGATATCGGAACGAGTCCCCTTTATGCGATCCGGGAATGTTTCGGCAGCAGTCACGCCGTCGAAGTCAGTCAGGCGTCAGTTCTCGGTGTCGTTTCGCTTATCTGCTGGTCGCTGACGCTGATCGTCTCCGTCAAATACCTGCTGCTGATTTTGCAGGCCGATAACCGGGGCGAGGGCGGGATCCTGGCCCTCATGGCGATGATCGTTCCCCCTCGCGGGGAGTCTCCGGCCTCGCACCTCAAGTGGTTCGTGGTTCCGCTCGGCCTGTTCGGCGCGGCACTCCTCTATGGCGACGGCCTGATCACCCCCGCCATTTCGGTGATGAGCGCGGTCGAAGGTCTCAGGATCGCCGCTCCCGGCCTAGAACACTGGATTGTGCCGATCTCTATCGCCATCCTGGTCGGCCTGTTTGTCGTCCAGAAACACGGCACCCAGCGGGTGGCCAATGTTTTCGGTCCGGTCATGGTTGCCTGGTTTTCCGTTCTCTTTCTGCTGGGACTCGGAGGGATACTGAAGGCGCCGGAGATCCTGCATGCCCTGAACCCAGTGCATGCCGTCAGGTTTTTCGTGGAGTACGGCCACCACGCCTTTATCATTCTCGGCTTCGTGTTCCTGTCCGTGACGGGTTGCGAGGCGGTTTATGCCGATATGGGCCATTTCGGCCGCCGCCCGATCCGGATCGGCTGGTTCGGGCTGGTGTTTCCGGCGCTGATGGCGAACTACCTCGGCCAGGGGGCACTGCTCCTCCATGATCCTGAAGCGGCCGTCAATCCTTTCTACCTTCTGGCGCCCAAGTGGGCCCTGTACCCGCTGATCGTGCTGGCGAGTGCGGCGACCGTGATTGCTTCCCAGGCGCTCATCTCCGGCGTCTTTTCGCTGACGCGCCAGGCGGTCCAGCTCGGTTATCTCCCGCGCATGGAGATCCGCCACACTTCGTCTGCCGAGATCGGTCAGATCTATGTACCCACCGTGAACTGGGCGCTTCTCGCCGCGACCATCGTGGTTGTGATGGAGTTCGGAGATTCCAGTTCCCTGGCCCATGCCTACGGTGTCGCAGTCACGACCACCATGGTGATCACCACCATGCTGGCGTTTATCGTGATGAAATACCTTTGGAAGTGGCATGATGCCGTTTCTGTGCCTCTAACCGGGTTGTTTATCGGGGTCGATCTTGCGTATTTCTCCACCAACATCGTGAAACTTCACGAAGGCGGATGGCTGCCGCTTTCCATCGGAATCGCCCTGCTGATCGTGATGACCACCTGGAGGCGAGGGCGGGAAATTCTGGGCGCCCGGCTACGGGAACTGCACGTTCCGCTCACGGTGCTCCAGCAGGATATCCGCGACAACGCCATTCCGCGGGTGAAGGGGACGGCGATCTACCTTACGGCGAGCGCCAAGGGCGTTCCGGGCTCTCTGCTGCACCTTCTCCGGTATTCCCGCGTGATTCATGAACGGGTGATTCTGCTGACGGTGGAAACCCTGGAGATCCCGCACGTGAATGTGTCCGAGGGGATCGAAGTCGAGGAACTGGGCGAGGGGTTTTACCGGGTGCTGATCCGGTACGGGTTCATGCAGTCGCCGGATGTCCCGGCCGCATTGCGCCTCTGCGAGAGCAAGGGCCTCAAGATCAACCCCATGGACGTTACCTACGTTCTGGGCCGTGAAACCCTGATTCCGAGCCGGAAAGTGAAGAACATGGCCCTCTGGCGCGAGCAGTTGTTCGCGCTGATATCGAGGGCTGCGCGTCAGTCAATGGAATTCTTCAATCTGCCGCCCTCGCGGGTAATCGAGGTCGGCGTCCAGATCGAAATCTGAGGGGTTCAGCCCGCGGCGTCCGTCGTCCGGGCCGACAGCCAGTCCTGTATCAGCGTGATGAGCCCGGGCGTCAGGTTGCGCACCGTTCCCCGCACGTTCACGGGGTTCATCCATGAGAATGGATTGATCAGCCGCCGGGGGTCCAGAAGCCGGCAGTCTAGCTGGCTCACCTCCACGGTGAACGCCGTCGTGCCGAAGGCATTTTCCAGCCAGTCGTCCAGATCCCCTGTGACCGGGTACAGGTGGCTGGACTGGAGAACCCGGTAGGGAAACTGGCGGAGCTGGGCCGCGAAGTTCCGGGTGATTTCGAGATAGTGGCTGCGCCGGGGGCTCGGGCGCTTCGTATAGCCCCACGGGTAGAGCAGTAGGTTGCCGAAACTGTGAAAGCCGAGGGAGAGGGCGGGATTTACCTCTTTGACTACGTTACCCAAGGCCCAGGTCTCCGGTTCGGAGAAGGGGCTCGGGCCGGCGTAGTAGGGGGACCATTTCGCCCGGGAACCCGAGAGCGGATGGTATGAGGTCTTCTCCGTAAGCACCGGGAAGTTCCGGTTCAGATCGACGCCGTGGTTGTTCCAGCGCTGCCAGGCGGGCCGCCCGGTGGCGAGTCTCGCGGTGTTCCCGGCGAGTCCGTCCGGGTTCACCACCGGAAGGACCACCAGACGGACCTGATCCAGAACGGCCGACCGGCTTCCGGCATCGGTCAGGGCGAGGGTTTCGACCAGATGGAAAAGGGCTTCCGAGCCGATCAGTTCGACGCCGTGAATGAGTCCGGTGAGGAGAACGGCGGGCTTCGACGGATCGCCGAGGTCGAAACGGTAGATCGGCCGCCCGTCGACAGACTTTCCGGCTACCGATTCCGACGCCCCGGCCCGGCAGGCGAGATCGCGCCAGGCTTCCTCGAAAGCCCCGCCTTCCCGGTAACTGCCCAAATGTCGGGGGAGAGTTCCCATTGCCACCAGGATTATTAATGACAATAGCGTGACAAATATTCAACGAATTTGTGCGCTCCGGCTAAACTGTTACAAATGACGGCTGCCGGTGCGAAGCTCCGGCGAGGGCGGTAACTCTCCATGAATATCCATTCCGGTGTCGACAGCCTGATCGGACAGATCGCGAACCTGCAGCAGAAGGCATTGAGGCCGAACGAAGACACGACCCGCTGGCTGGACCGGTACCTGAACCGGTCGCTGGGGGACCTGTTCCCGTCTCCCAAGGCGGATCCTGAAGTGAAGCTGTCCGGGAGCCGCCGGGTTCTCGGCTATGAGTACCGGACGATCGAGTTCCGGAGCGAACACCTGCCGCTGGTGGACGAACTGGTCGGGGACTATCTGGAGCACCACACGCCGCTCCACCGGTTCAAGGCCCGTAAGGTGAGCCGCTCGGGCTTCAGGCCCCGCCGCGCCGTCCTGCATATTCACGGCTGGATGGAGCCGGGGTCGATCCTCGAGGACACCCTCGTGGGGCCGCTGATGACCCGGGGCCTCGACTGCGACGTGTTTCATTTCCAGCTCCCGCATCATGGCGAGCGCCAGGTCCGGCACTCAAAATACGACGGCTCGCTGTTCTTCAGCGCGGACCTGATGCGGACCTTCGAATCCCTTCGCCAGTCGGTTCTGGATGCCCGGACGCTGTTCCAGTACGTCAAGAACACCGGCTCCTACGACGAGATCGGCTTTTCGGGGATCAGCCTCGGCGGTGTCGTCACCAAGGTGGTTGCCTGCGTCGAACCCCGGATATCCTTTGCCGTTCCGATTATCGGACATCTCGACCTTCCGGATATCATCGGCAAGGCGCCCGTGCTCGAAGGCGTCCGCCGGGAACTGGCTGGATTCGGAATCTCCAGCGAGCGGGTGGCCGAGCTGATGGACCTCGTTGGCCTCACCCGGCTCATGCCGGCCATCGCGCCGGAGCGGATTGTCATTGTCGCAGCGGAGGACGACCTGATCGTGCCGGCCGATTCCATGCGCCGCCAGATCGGCCGGTGGCCGGGCGTCCAGAGCATCTGGCTGAAGGGCGGGCATATGACGGCGCTCGCCCGCCTGCCGGGAGCGCTGCCGGACCTCAAGAAGCGTCTTGATACCATGTCCCGCTGATCAGGCGGCGGCGGGGACGTCTTTCAGCAGGAACCTTGCATACTGACGGGCGCCGAAACCCGCCAGATTCCGCATCTTCTGGAACTTCCGGAAGGCATCGATGGAACCCATGGCGACGAGCACAGTCTCGCCTTCGCCCCGCACGCGGATCTTGCCGGTGAACGACGCCGACTGGGTGTTCATTTTCCCGGCCAGGATGTCGTGGAAGGTTTCGGTCTTCATCAGGATGGTCGCCCGGGCGTCACGGACCGTGCCTTCATGGATGGCGAACTTGCCGGGCCCGATGTGGATTCGCCAGGAGCCGGGCGCTTCGCCCGTGAAGATCAGGTTGATGTCGCCCTCGAACCCCCGTGCCTGGGCGGCAATGTCCGGAGGCATCGGGATACCCCGGAGAAGCGCCGAGAGGCGGGCCATGGGACCCCAGTACCACTTGAGGGCATGTGAGGCTCTCGCGTTGGGGAGTCCGGCGACGGCCCGGAGGACGTCAGCGGAAGTCTCGAAGCGCGGCTGCCACCGGAGTTCCTTGCGGATCTTCGCGGCCGAGACAGTCACTTCCCCCTTGTCCATGACATCGAACCAGATCGGATCCATGAGTGCCACACCGGCTCTGGCGGCCAGTTTGGCGAGCTTGAGCGGGTTCCCCGGCACCGGGATCGACGGGCGCCCCAGTTCCCCGCCCAGATTTCCGAGAGGGACGGTGCCGTCTGCGGAGACGTTGAATGCCCCCCGGGCCTTTTTCTTGAGCGCCAGCACGAAGGCCTGCGCCACGTCGTCTTCATGGGTAAGCTGGAGCCGGGAGTTTACTTCCCGCATCCGCAGATGGACCGGGGCGGCGAACAGGAACCGGACCTTGCGGGTCTCGGACCGCTCGCTGAGGAAGATCGACGGCCGGAGGCGGCAGATGGTCATTTCCGGGCGGCTTTTCTCGAAATCGTCCAGCCAGTGCTCGACCGCCGTCTTGTGGCGCGAGTAGTAGAAATTCTCACTGGCCACCCGCGGTGCGTCTTCCGTGAGTACCTTGCCCACGTTCGAGTCATGGATGCCGTAAGACGCCACTGACGAGGCGTAGACGACCTGTTTCACTTCGGCGGCGTCGGCGCTCCGGAAGACGTTCTGGGTGCCGCCGACATTGATCGCCTCCACCGCTTCGGGGGCGAGGCCGCCGGTCTTCTCGACCACGAAGGCCAGATGCATGACGGCATCCATGCCCTGGAAGGCTTCGGCGAGCTTCGGATCGCGGACGTCCATCTGGACGAACCGGAGCTTCGGCGAACCGGCATGACGGCGCGGGGCGGCGAGATCGACCGAAACGATCTCCCCGATATCGTCGTCCGGAATCAGCAGGTCGAGGATCGCCTCGCCGAGGCTTCCGGAGGCTCCGGTGATGGCGACTTTCAGTGGGGCTGTCATGGCGCGGCCTCCCGCAGGGAATCAGGCGAAGTGTGGCATGACCTTTTCGCCGAACGTCCTGATCGACTTCATTATCTGTTCGTGAGGGACGGTGCCAGCCTGCATGACGAGGATGAGCTCGTCGATACCGGCATCGCGGAACCGGCTCACGATCTCCCGGCAGTGGCTGGGGTCGCCGATCACGTTCATGGCCGGGGCGTCGGGCATGAGCCGGGCTTCCATCGCCTCGGTAAGCTCGTGAGGCGGGATCTCGCCGCGCTGGACCGGGATCTTCCCGACGGGACGGTTCATCGGCGTGTAGTAGATCCCGAGCGACTGGGCGAAGAACCGGGCTCCTCGCATGCCGATCTCGCAGGCCTTGCGATCATCGTCTTGGCAGTGGGCTACGGGCGTGCAGGCGAACCAGTTGGTCTTCTTGAAATGCCTGGGGTTCGCGGCCTCGACGGCCTTGCGGTATTCCTTTACCTTCTTCGTCAGGTATTCGTCGTTGCCGACGGCAAAGTTGAGGGCGCCGACCCCCTGCTTGCCTACCTCGACGGCCGAATCGGGCTTCGAGCAGGCGGCGAACATGGGCGGATGAGGCTTCTGGACCGGCTTCGGGACCACCTGCGTCGGCGGGATATTCCAGAACTCCCCTTTGAACTCGAAAACATCCTCCTGCCACATGCGGGGGATGATCTGGAGCGCTTCTTTCCACTGATCGTGGAGTTTCGGGATGTCGCACTCGAACGCCTTCTGCTCGGTGAGCGAGTTGCTCTTGCCGGAGCCCCAGTTCACCCGGCCGTTGGAGAGAATGTCGAGGGTGGCGATCCGTTCGGCGATCCGCATGGGGTGGTTGTAGGCCTTGGGCGTCAGCGTGATGCCGTGGCCGATGCGTATGTTCTTCGTCTTGGCCGCGACATAGGCAAGGAACACCTCCGGGGCCGAGGAGTGGGAATATTCCCTGAGGCCGTGATGCTCGACCTCCCAGATACCGTGGTAGCCGATCTGGTCGGCGAGGATGGCTTGCTCGGCGCAGTCATGGAAGCACCGGGCCTCTTCCTCGGGCGACGGATCGGACATCTGCATCTCGAAGAACAGGGAGAACTTCATGAGACCCCTCCACAGGGCAGGGCCCCCGCGAGGGGGCCCTGTTTTTACTATGCCTTGGATCCGCGGGGGCAGGAAAACGGGCCGTTCAGGCCTGGGCGTATTCCTGCTTCCAGGCCCGGAGCAGGGCCGAGTTGTCATGGTTCCACGGGGCGAAGTCCCGGCGGAAATACTTGAGGAATTCCGGGGCCATGTTGAGGATGATCCCCGGTTTTGTGAACAGCGTCGCGTAGAGGCTTTTCAGGTTTCGCACCTTCAGCAGCTCTCCGTCGTTCCAGAGCATCGAAGCGGTCACGCCCCCCGTTGCCAGTACGAGCAGGAGGGTCGCCGAAACCATGGCGGCCGCCCGGGTGGGGTAGTCTCCGCCCACGAGGCGGTAGACGTCGAACGCCACCGACTTGTGCTCGGTCTCCTCGGCAGCGTGCCAGAGCAGGAGTTTCCGGTGCTCCTCGTCCATCTTCGCCGACGTTTCCCGGTCGTTCAGGATCAGGTCGCCAAGGGTCGCCGTGAGGTGCTCAAGGGCGACGGTCACGGCGAGCTGCTGCCGCCGGGTCAGGGTCTTGCGGCCGGTGCCGAGCAGGAACTTCGCCACATACTCATAGCGCGGGGCGAGTTTGCCCGCGGCCATTTTGTTGTATTTGCGGTGTTCGGCCGTATGTGCGGCTTCCTGTCCGGCGAAGGCGGCCACCTGCTTCTTCAGGCCGGGATCCTTGATCTCGTCCCGGAACCGGACGACCGAATCGATGAAGAACTTCTCCCCGTCGGGGAAGAACATCGAGAGGGCGTCGACGACCCGGCTCATCACCGGGTCGTTATCCAGCCAGTACCTGCGGTCTTTCGCAAGATCGAACCGGGGATGGCGGACCTTGATTTCGAGATCGGCGGGTAGCGTGGAAACCGGATGGGTCTGCTTTGTTTTTCTGGGGGAGGTCTGGGTTTGCATCGTCTTTTCCTCCATGGAGCCGTGCTCTCACGGGGTGAATGGGGTTGATCGGAGGGGCGGGGAAACCTGCGGGCGGCGTCGCCGCCACCCGCGGTCCTGGGACCGGCTTCTTACATCGGGGCGAGCAGCATGCCGGCCGTCATGGCCAGCGACATGTCCCCCGAGAGCCGGATCTTGCCGGCCATGAACGCCTGCTGGGGCGGCATCTTTCCTTCCTGCATCTCCTTGAGCTCGTTCTCCGAGGTCTCGATGGTGCAGGTGGGGTTATTGATGTCCGCGTCGGCGTTGAACCCGATGCCGATCAGTGCGTCGCCATCGTCAGCCATCACCTTGAACAGCAGGGTACCGTTCAGCTGCTGGCGGATCATGTCGATCTTTTCGTTATCGGGCATCAGCTTGAGAGCCATCTTCACCGGGCCGGTGATGTCCATTTCAAGAGCCTGCGTGCCGGCCCGCTTGAAGCCCATGTCGAAGGCCGAGCGGTTCGTCTTGATGCAGACGACCGGTTTCGACGCGGCGCCGGACTTCACCTGGGGCTTTCCGCCGGCGGCGGTCATCGACCAGACACCGCCTTCGTCGCCCTCGATCGTGACCTGCATTTCGGCCGCGAGGTCGGGGAACTGGAGGCCCGCCAGTTCGGCCAGTTTCTTCGGGACGATTTCGTTGAGCAGCTGTTTCGGGGTCATGGGAATTGTCTCCTTCGCCACCCGTCACATCCCCGGTCAGCCGGGGTTCTTGCGGGGGCTGATGTATAAATAATTTTTACCAACGGAGCCAAGGCGGTCAATAGATAAAGACATAGAAATTCCTATCGGAAGGTCTAACTGAATACGTATTGGGATTTTCCTCGTTAAATCAATATGTTATGCTTCTGAGCATACAGGTATAAACTCGAACCCCCGTGGAGTCGCTTCAGCGCATCATGGATGACCAGGACAAATCCACCTCCAGGCGTGCCAAGGGGACACTCCCGCCGCTGCCGAGCATACCCAAGGCGCTACAGTCGGTCGTTCGCAGGGGTGGAAAGCGCGACCGCAGCCCAGCACCCGCCCGGGCGGAAGAGGGCGAGCGGTTCCTCGCCGAGTTGAAACGCCAGGCCCAGGTGCTCTTCGGCGGGATCCTGCCGCTGGGGCCCCAGGCGGTCATGCAGTTCCTCTCGATCCAGTCGGAGATGATCCAGAAGGCCGAAACCCGGCCGGGCGCCTCGGCACCGGTGCTGGACCTTCTGCTTCGCCTGTCGGAAGGCGTCGGACTCAACTCCGGCTATGCGCGAATTCTGCGCGGAGCGACAATCGCCTTCTCCGAATTCGGTTTCGAAAACGCCCGCATCGAGGAGATCCTGAAGGCCGGCGACGTTTCCCCGAGAACCTTCTACCAGTTTTTCCGGAACAAGTACGAGGTCCTCACCGCGATTTCCGACCTGTTCCTGACGGTCGTGGTGGCGCTGGCCCGCAAGGAGTCGGAGCGGGAGGCGCCGCCGGAGGAGCAGCTCCGCCGCATCGTCCAGATCCTGATCGGCGGCATGGCGCTCATCGAGAAGATGGCGCTTGTCGTGGTGAGCGAGGTGTTAAGGCCCGGCACGGCGATGGCGCCGCTCTACGACCGGTTCCTCGGGGAAATGATGGCGATTCTCGGGCGCATCTATTCGCGGCAGCCGGGCGAGGGGCCGGATGATCTCTGGGTACGGGTCCATATCATCGCGTCGATGGGTGCGCTGATCGAGCTCAGGCTCAGCTCGCGCTCCACGGCGGACGAACTCCGCCGCGCCGAAGAGATCGTCCTCGGCCTTCTCCGCCGGAATTGAGCCGGCGGAAGCCCGTCTCGTCAGCCTTCCTTCGCCCGGGCCTTCAGGAGATTCATCAGCCAGTCTTCGCGGTACTTGGCGAGCGGGTCGCGGCCGGGAAGGCCCTGGATCCGCCGTTCGGCGTCGATATAGGCAGGAACATACCGCCAGGGCTTCGGCGTGAGCGGATACAGGGTGCGGACTGCCGTCATGAAGGTTTTAAAGATCATCCGGTCGGCGGCATTCCACCGGAAGCCGTATTCGTTCCGGAACCGCTCGGGCAGCAGCCCTGCCGTGACGATCTTGTAGAGGTTCATCGCGGGGCCGAGCAGCGGGACGGGCGGCGTCAGGGCCCAGTTCGCGATTTCGCGGGCCGGTCTGCCGACACCGAGTTCGTCCGACTCCCACATGCGATGGCAGTATTCGATGAACTGGGTCCAGTCCGGCGGAAGCGTCGAATCGGAAATGCCGAACATGTAGGCGAACAGCTTGCTCTCTTCGTAGAGGCGGTTCTTCTCCTCGAGCGAAAGCGGCCGGACGGTCTGCTCGTAAATGAAGACCGGGCTCTCCCAGAGCGTCGCATGGACCCAGAGTAGCGCCGGCTCGACGTTCGCTTCGTAGGCGTCTCCGGCCCGGTAGCGGGCGATGTTCTCGGTGATCTTTCCGGTGATCGTGTCATGAAGCGCATGGACGCGGCGGGACGCCTGGACCGCATCCTGAAGGCTTCCGAACACGACGGCGGCGATGTTCAGATATGTTCGTTTGAACCGGCCGTGGGGATCGGTCGTCGTGTTGGAGTGCTGGTCGACGCCGTGGGCCACATAGGGATGGGCCGTCTGGAGCAGCAGCGCCCGTCCGCCGCCGATAATGTTGATGACTTCCCGGTTGATCTCCCAGACGAGCGAGCCGGGCCCGAAAAGCCCAACGTTCGGGTCCTTCACCTTCGAGGCGACCCGGTCCAGGTATCGGTCGAGATCGGCGCGGCTCACGGACATGCGGGAAATTCTCCTTTGAATGATCGGTCCGTTAATGGTGCCACTGGCGGCAGTGCCGGACAATGAGAAGAGTCAAAAAACCGCTCCGGACCGGCTCAAACCGGAACCGATGGATACAAAACCGAATGTTTGTCTCAGTGCTGGGGGCTGGGATCTGCCGCCGGGGCCGGTTTCGCGAAGCCAAGCTTGCGAAGGAGCCATTCCTTGAAGTCGTCGATGATGGCATAGACCACCGGGACGACCACCAGGGTCAGGATCGTCGAGGTGATGAGTCCGCCGATCACGGCGGTAGCCATCGGACGCCGGGTCTCGGCGCCTTCGCCGCCACCAAGGGCGAGCGGCAGCATACCGAAGATGAGCGCCAGCGTCGTCATGAGGATGGGCCGGAGACGCACGGGGCCCGCTTTCAGGATCGCCGTCATCCGGTCGGCACCTTTCTCCCGGAGTACGTTCGTATAGTCCACGAGCAGCACGCCGTTTTTCGTGACGAGGCCCATCAGCATGATCATGCCGATCATCGTATAGATATTGAGCGTGAGCCCCGTGGCCACCAGTGCACCGAAGGCTCCGACGAACGAGAGCGGAAGCGCGAGCATGATGGTGAACGGGTGCAGGAAGCTTTCGAACTGAGAAGCCAGCACCATGTAGATCATGACAATGGCCATGAAGAGGGCGAACAGGAGGTTCGAGAAGGATTCCTTCATCGTGTCCGCCTGTCCGGCGAACCCGAATGTGTAGCCGGGCGGTATGCCCCGCTCGTTCAGGTAGCCGGTGAGTTCGGAAACCGCCTCGCCGAGTACCTTCTGGCTGCGGTCCAGGCTGCCGAGGACGGTGATCTGCCGGGTCCGGTTGAACCGGTCGATCTGGACGGGGCCGGCTTCTTCCTTCACGGTTGCGACGTTGGGCATCCGGACCAGCTCGCCGGATGAGGTCCGTACCGAAAGCTGGTTGATGGCATCGGTCGTGTCGCGGAAGTTCTGCTCGAGGCGCACGGCTACGTCGTACCGGTCCCCGGCCGCGCGGTATTTCGTCACGTCGTCGCCGCCGATCAGCGCCCGGATCGTGGAGCCCACGGACGCCGGGCGGACGCCGAGATCCGCCGCCCGGTCGCGCTTGATGTAGACGCCAACCTGGGGCTTGTTGTTTTCGTAGGTCGTGTCGACGTCCGCGTAGCCCTTGTGCCCGTGCATGAAATTCACGACATCCGCGGAGATGGCCTCAAGCTCGGCGAGATCGCGGCCGCGGATTTCAAGCTGGAGATCGGCCGAGCGGCGGCCGCCGCCGCCGACGCGGGGCACCACTTCGACTCCGAGTTTGGCCTCGTGCGCGGCAGCGATGTCCTGGATATGGGCACGGGTCCATTTCATCGCCTGCTCCTGCGACAGCGACCGGGACTTTTTCCCGGTCATCTTGACGTAGAGAGCACCTTCGTTGACGCGCTGGAGCTCGTCGGAACCGATGGTGGCGAACATATAATCGACCCACGGTTCTTCCTTAATGCGGTTCCGGATGTCTTCCATGATGGCGTCCGTTTCGGCGAGCGAGGCGCCTAGCGGGGCCTTGATCTTGATATTGAACTCGCTCTGGTCCTCGAGCGGCAGGAACTCGCTCCGGAGGAACGTGGACAGCCAGCCCGAGGCGAAAAATGCCAGGGCGGCGACGGCGACGACCGTCAGGCGGCGGGAGAGCGCCCAGCGGAGGATGCCTTCGTACCAGTTTTCCAGCCGGACGAAATACTCTTCCGTAACCTTGTAGAATTTTGTCTCCTTCGGCTTTTCGAGGATGCGGGAGGAGAGCATCGGGTCCAGCGTGAAGGAGACAAACATGGAGATAAGGACGGCGAACGTCACGGTGAGGCCGAACTGGTAGAAGAACCGGCCGACGATTCCGTCCATGAAAGCGACCGGGACGAACACGGCGACGACCGAAAGGGTCACGGCAAGCACCGCAAGACCGATCTCGCTGGTTGCTTCGGAAGCGGCCTGCATCGGGGGCTTGCCCTCCTCAACGTGCCGCATGATGTTTTCCTGTA
Source organism: uncultured bacterium (assembly GCA_964621525.1). GTDB lineage: Bacteria > JAGRBM01 > JAGRBM01 > JAGRBM01 > JAHCIT01 > CAZMGV01. The sequence goes on along the minus strand of CAZUMS010000018.1, from coordinate 6,622 downwards.
CGACGATAGCATCGTCGATCAGGAGCCCGATGGCGAGCGAGAGGCCCAGAAGGCTCATCATGTTCTGCGTGAAGTCGAGCATGTTCATCAGGATGAACGTGCCGATCACCGCCGTGGGCAGTACCAGCGAACTGATGAAGGTGCTCCGGACGTTCCTGAGGAACAGGAACACGATGAGAATCGCGAGGCCGCCGCCGAAGATCAGATGAAAATACACCTCGTCCACCGAATGGCGGATGTAGATCGACTGGTCCTTGGCGATCTCGAGCCGGATCCCCCGGCCCGAGAGTTCCTTTTCGATCTTCTTCACCTCGGCCTTCACCTGGTCGGCGACGGCGACGGTGTTGGTTCCGGACTGACGGCGAACGAGCAGAGCCACGGCCTGCGTCTCGTCCAGCCGGGCGAGCGTGCGCTCTTCCTCGAGGCCCTCCTCCACACGGCCAAGGTCTCGGATGCGGACCGGCGCGCCGTCCTTGTAGGTGACGACGAGCCCGGCGAACTGGCCTGCCTCGTAGAACTCGGCCTTCGTCTTGACGACGTATTCCTTGGGGCCCGTTTCGACGCGCCCGCCGGGGATCTCGATGTGCTCGGTCCGGAGGGCGGCGACGACGTCCTGGACGGTGAGCCCATAACCCTCGAGGCGGTTCCGGTCCAGCCAGATCCACATCTTGCGGTCCCGGCCGCCCACGATCTTCACCTGACCGACGTTCTCGACCCGCTGGAGCCGCTGCTTCACCGTCTTGTCGGCGATATCGGTGAGTTCGCGGACCGGGAGGTCACCCGAAACGACGACGGCCATGATCGGGGCCGAGTCCACGTCGAATTTCTCGACAACAGGCTCTTCGAGGTCTTCGGGCAGATCGGACCGGACGGTGCCGATTTTCGCCTGGATCTCCTGGTACGCGACGTCCACGTCCTTGTCGAGATCGAACTCGACGATCACCTGCGAGAAGTTCTCGGCGCTGATGGACCGGAGATTCTTGATGCCGGAGATGCTGGAGACCGCCTCCTCGATGGGATCGGTCACGGTCGTCTCGACCGTTTCAGGGTCAGCGCCCGGAAGCTGCGAGAGGATCGTGATGGTGGGGAATTCGACCCGGGGGAACAGGTCGATGCCGATTTTGCGGAACGAGACGAGGCCAAAAACGATGATTGCCAGAATCACCATGCTGGCGAAAACGGGCCGCTTGATGGCTGTATCTGAAAGTATCATGCCCGTCCGTCCTTACCGTCCGGCCCCGGGGAGCAGCACGCTCTCGCCGTCCGAGAGGCCGCTCACGATTTCCACTTCCGTATCCGTCATCGAGCCGGTCTCGACCGGTCGGTACTCGGGGCCGCTTTGGCCCCTGATCTGGACCCTGGACTTGCCGCCAGAGGTTTTGACCGCATCGCGGGGGACAACGAGGGCGTCCTTCTTCAGCTCCTCGGTGACGCGCACGTTGACGAGCATGCCCGAGCGGTAGCGGTTGTCCCTGTTGTCCACGAGGACCCGGCACCTGAATGACCGCGTCGCGACATCCACGTCGGGATACACGACGTCGATGTTCGCCTTTCCGGCGCTGCCGGGGACGCCTTCGACGTCAAACTCGATGGACGTTCCTGCCTTTACGTAGGCGATGCTCTCCTGCGGCAGGGAGAACTCGAGTTCCAGCACCGCCGAATCCTGGATCTCGAGGACATGAGTGACCGGAGTCGAGGTGACCGGTTCGCCGGGGTCCACGTATCGGGCTGTGATGACACCGTCGTAGGGCGCATAGACGCCGGTGTCCCGGAGTTCCTGCTTCGTATAGGCGAGGGCCTTGTCGGCTTTCTCGAACCGGGCCGCAGCCTCGTCGTAACGGGTCTTGGCATCGTCGTAGAGCTTGCGGGCGATGGTCGGCTGGGTTCCGTCGGGCTTGTCCCAGAGGTTTTTCATGCGCTCGTAGTTGAGCTTCGTGTCTTCGTAGGCGGACTTGGCAGCCTTGTACTCGGCTTCGCCCTGGGCGAGCTGGAGCTCGAACCGGACTGGGTCCAGACGGAGCAGCTCCTGTCCCTTGCGGACCCGGTCGCCGACATCAACATGGACTTCGCGGACCCGGCCCGTCACCTGGGTGCCCAGCTTGCTCATCTGACGGGGCTTGAAGGAGCCGACCGCACTCGTGGTGCCGACAAGCGGCTTGCGAGTAGCGGCGGCCCAGGTCCCTTCGGACTTCGGCGCGACGGCCTCCGCTTTGGCCGGATCAGCTTCCTTTTCCTTTCCCGCCTTGCAGGCGGACAGGACGAGCAAGGGAGCCAGGGCGGTAGCGGTGATCAGATGGCGGAATTTCATGGGGTGGTTCCTCAGGGTTTCACTTCGGCGGGCGCCGTTCCGGCGGCGGTCTCAAGCGCCGCGTAGGCGTTGTAGTAGTCGTAGATCGAGCCGTAATAGTTGCTCCGGGCCCGGCTCAGGCGCTCTTCCTGGATCAGCACGTCGTTGCTGCTCACGAGCCCCTGGCTGTACTGGTCCCGGACGATCCGGAGATTCTCGGCGGCGATGTCGGAGGCCTTGCGGGCCACCGGGAGCCGGTCGGCGGCTTCCCGGAGGCGCAGATACGCCTGCTTCACCTCGAGAACGATGTCGTCCGCCTTTTCGTTGTGGCGGTCGATGGCCGACTCGATCTCCTTGCGGTTGCGGGCGAGCTGGTGCATCCGCAGCCCGCCTTCGAACAGGGGCCACTCGACGGCGACGCCGCCGGAAAGCCAGTCGGGGTTCAGGACGCTCTTGTCGCTGGTGTGGTTGTAGGCCCCGAAGCCGTAGGCATAGGGGAACCATTCGGCGCGGGTCGACTTGTACTGCTCCTGCATCGCCTCGATCTGCTTGCGAAGGGCCATGAGATCGGGCCGTTTGTCCAGGGCCCGGTCCAGGAGCGCCTCGTAGCTGCCGTTCCACGGGGCGGTTTCGCTCACATCCTCGAGCTCCACTTCCGCGCCCGTGTCCCGGCCGAGCAGGCGGTTCAGCGACGCCCGGGCGAGCAGCACGTTGTTCTTCGCCCGGATCAGGTCCTGCTCGCGGGCCGAGAGCTCGACTTCCGCCGTCAGGACGTCATTCTGGGCCACGAGCCCCTGCTGGTAGAACTCCCGTGAGATTTCCACCTGCTGTTTTACTACGGCGACGGAATCCTCGACGACGGTCCGGATCTTTTCCGCCTCAAGAACCGAGAAATAGGCGCTGCTCACCGCCATGGAAACCTGTTGGCGGCTTCGCTCGGCGTCCAGCTCCACGCCCTCGGCAATACGTCCGGCAGCGGCAAAGCGCCCCGTGGCACGCCCGAAGCTGTATAGCGGGACCAGCAGGTCGACCTTTCCGGTGAGATTTTCCCGTTCGCCGAAGACGACGGCACGGCCGGAGGAGTTCACGCCGGGGTCGTTGTTGCGGATCTCATAACGCCCGGTGGCCTTGAGCTGGGGCAGGGCGATGGCGATCGTTTCCATTTCCTGGTCTCTGGCGATGGCCGCCTGGCGGCGGACGATCGACAGCGTGCGGTTGCTGGAGAGCGCCTGCTCGATACACTGGGCGAGCGAGAGCTTTGTCCCGGCGGCGGGAACGGAAGCGGCCGGGGTCGCGGCCGGGGACTCCGGAGCTGCCGGAACGGGCGCCGAAGCCGGTGCGGGCGGCGGCCCCGCCGACGGTCTCTGCCTCGCGGCCGACGGCGGCCGGTAATACGGGCTGTCTTCATAGGGCGCCGCACATCCGGCGGCGGCCAGAACCACAAGGGCGAGAGGTCGCAGTTTCACTTGGAAAGGCTCCGGGGCTTCATGACCCCATTGAGGACGATGTCGGTGATCTCGTCGGCCTGCTCTTCGAGCGATTTCTTCCGGCCGGCCATCAGGTTGGTGAAGATGGTTCCGTAGAGCAGCGAACCCACGACGTCCGAAATGGACTTGACGTTTTTCACCCTCAGCCGCCCTTGCTTCAGGAGATCGTCCCAGCGCTCGTTCCAGCGGGGCACGTTGCGTTCCCGGTGCTCGAAGTAGGTGGGCTGCTTGCGGTTCTTGAACTCGGCCCGCTCCTGGATGAGTAGCTCCACGAAGTGCGGGTTCTCGTCGAAAAACGTGAGATAGGCACGGATCGCGGTCCTCATCGCCGCGATAGTATCGGGTTCCGTGTCCGCGACCGCGTTCACGGTCCCTGTGAGCCGGTGCATGCTCCAGTCGGCGCAGGCGAGGAATAGGTCCTTTTTCGAAGGGAAGTACCGGTAGATCGTGCCCTTGCCCACGCCCAGCAGGTCCGCCAGTTCCTGGAGGTCCGTATTGGGATAGCCCTTCTTGGCGAACAGGCGGGAGGCGGCGTCCAGGATCTGCTCCCGGCGCCGTTCGGGTAGCTCCGGATCCCGGGGGCGGCCCCGGACAGGTTTGGCCCGTCCTGCCGGCCGTTTCCGCCCTGAGATTGTTTGACTGACGCGTCCGTCCACTAAATACCCATGGCGTACGGCGGAACGGCGGTCAATGCCGCGCCGCCGGGAAACCCGGTTGCAGGGGCATCAGGCCGCCGGGATGCCGGTTTACGAGGATTTGCGCGGGTTCGGTCCGCGGAACGGGCGGCCCGGCCGGAACGGGCGTCCGCTGCCTTGGGGCCTGCCGGAGCCGGGATGCCGGCCCTCGGCGCTCCGCTGCTCACCCTGGCGCGGGTGCCGGTCGTGCGTCCGCTGGGGGGGATGGGCGGCACGGCCCGGGTGCTGCCCGGCAGAGCGGCCTTGTTCCGGACGGCCGGAGGATTCCCCCTGCCGGGACTCCGGCCGGGGAGGCCGGTTGTCCGGGCGCCCGCCGGAGTGGTGCGGCCGGTCGCTGCGGAACGGTTCCCGCTGCCGGTGGGACTGCGGGCGTGCCTGCTGGCGGTAGGATTCCTGGGGACGCTGGAAGGTCTGCTGCGCCGGAGCGGAAGGCGCGGAGGCATCGAATTCCGGAACTTCGTGGGTCGGAATCCGCATGTTGATCTTGCGCTCGATCGCACGGACCTCCTGCCGGTCTTCGGAGGTAACAAAGGTGTAGGCCTGACCCTGCCGCTCCGAGCGCCCGGTGCGGCCGATGCGGTGCGTATAGGCGTCGGGCGTCGTGGGGACATCGAAGTTGATGACGTGCGACACGCTGGCGATGTCGAGACCCCGGGCGGCGATGTCGGTGGCGACCAGGACGTTCGAGCGGCCGCTCCGGAACTCCGACATGGCGCGGTCGCGCTGCGGCTGGGACATGTTGCCCTGAAGCGCGACGGCCCGGAATCCGGCCTTGCCGAGCGCGTCGGCGAGCCGCTTCGCCCGGTGCTTGGTCCGGGTGAACACGATGGCGGAGCTGAAGGTCTTTTCCGACAGGAGGATCTTCAGGAGATCCTGCTTGCGGCTGTCGGCGACCCAGCAGAGGGCGTGCTGGATGGTCGTCGCGGGTTTCGAATGGGCGAGCTCGACCACCTTCGGCGTGGTCAGGAGGCCGTCGGCGAGCTGGCGGATTTCCGCCGGCATGGTGGCCGAGAACAGGAGATTCTGGCGTTTCGGAGGCAGCGCGGAGATGATCCGCCTGAGATCGGGCAGGAATCCCATGTCGAACATGTGGTCGGCCTCGTCCAGGACGAGGACCTCGACCGAATCGAGCCGCACCACCCGCTCGCCCACGAGGTCGAGCAGGCGTCCGGGGCAGGCGACGATGATCTCGGGCCGCCGGCGCATGGCCTCGATCTGCCGGTGGAACGACACGCCGCCGAAGATGGCGGCGGTTTTCAGCGGGGTGAATTTGGCGAGCAGCCGGATCTCGGTCTCGATCTGGTTGGCGAGCTCCCGCGTCGGCGCGACGATCAGCGTACGGGGGCCGGGTTTGCCCGGCTTGAGCAGCCGCTCGATCACCGGAATGGCGAAGGCAGCCGTCTTGCCGGTGCCGGTCTGGGCGAGGCCGAGCACGTCGCGGCCCTCCATGGCGGCCTCGATGGTGGCGGCCTGGATCGGACGGGGTTCGGTGAACCCGGCTCCGGCGATTCCCTTCATGACAGAAGGACTGAGGTTGAAACGGGCAAAGCCCGTTCCGGGTGAGGATTCTGAAGATTGCATGAAAACCGGTTCCTTGCCGGGAAGGTTGTGGGCGGACGTATCCGGCCGGGTGTGTCGCCCGGACCGGCCCTTCGGAATGGCTGGCAAGCGACTGGTTTAAGTGGGCGGCAATAGAAGTTGCCGCATGAGGGCCAGCCTCTAGTTGAACTCACCTGGGGAAAGCAACCGGGCAGTGAGGTTTACAAGACCGGGTGTGGCAGTGGTCGGCGGGCCGGATCGTGGCGGAGTGGCGGCGGTGCGCCGACCCGTACTGGCAGGGGGGCGCGGCCGCGTGCGCGGACCCGTCGGGGAATGACCTGAAGGTCTATTCGAGGTTCGTGTGGGGCGGGGTGCCACTCCGACGAGCTGACGGGGCTGTGCCGGTTCGGGGCGAGGGACTACGACGCCCCCATTTTCACCCCTCTTGAGGGTTCATGGCCATTCTTGAAAATATTTAGTCCTGTAATATCAGGCAGTTATAAGGCCGATTGATCTACCCCCTCTTGATATGCATTTCTTATGTTCTAGAATATTCACAGTAGGTAAGTCTCCGCCCGGAGGCTGGCCCCGCGATCCCCCTCGCTTGAAAGATG
>CAZUMS010000017.1:0-83857 GCA_964621525.1 uncultured bacterium | reverse complement strand
CGGAAGTGCGCCCGGAGTTCCGCCCCCGAAATCGGGGAGCCGGAAACCGGGCGCAGGTGTCTGGCGGGCCCCAGGACCCGAACGCCGTTCAAAAACCCCCGGTTTCCGGCGGTTTTTTTTCATTGGTATCCTCGGATTCGCGTGCTAGGTAGGGGCGGCCCGAACGGCGGCCGGAGACTCCCGGAAAGGGGCTCCGGACCGGCACCCGGCGGGCAACCGGGGGCTGCGGCGCGGCAGGCGCGGACCCCGTTTCCGGACCCCCTGCCCACCCGAAAGAGAGCTCTGGAGGCGCGCGGACGCCCCGGAAGCCGGCCGTCAAAGGCAGAATCCAAACCAAGGGAGGAGAAGCGATGAAGATCGCCGTTCTCGTCAAGCAGACGCCTGACACCGAAACCAAGCCCAAGATCACCGCCGACAAAAAGCGGCTGGAAGAGGGCGAAATCAAGTTCGTGATGAACCCCTACGATGAATTCGCCGTCGAAGAAGCCCTCAAGACGAAGGAAAAGATCGGCGGCGACTCGGTCGTGACGGTCTACAGCCTCGGTCCCGACCGCGTCGTCGAGACGATCCGCACCGCCCTCGCCATGGGCGCCGACACCGGCGTTCACGTGTGGGATGCGGCGCTGGACGGCACGGACAGCTTCGGCACGGCGACGGCGCTCGCGGCCGCCCTCAAGAAGAACGGTTTCGACGTCGTGTTCTGCGGCAAGCAGGCGATCGACGGCGACTTCGCCCAGGTGAACTCCCGCGTGGCCGAACTCCTGAACGTCCCGCAGCTCAACCTCGTGACCAAGCTCGACCTCTCCGCCTCGGGCGGCAAGGCCGAACGGCGCGTGGAAGGCGGCGAGGAACTGATCGAGTTCCCGGTCCCGGCCGTCATCTCGTGCGAGAAGGGCCTCAACGAGCCCCGTTACGCCTCGCTCCCCGGCATCATGAAGGCGAAGAAGAAGCCGGTGGAAAAATGGGACCTCGCGGCGCTCGGCCTCTCGGCCGCCGACGTGAAGCCCCGCCTCGTGGTGCAGGAAGTCCGCATCCCCGAGCAGAAGCGGCGCGGCGTGAAGCTGACCGGCGAAGTGACCGACACGGTCCCGAAGCTGGTCAAGGCGCTCCGCGAAGAAGCCAAGGTCATCTGATTCCCTGCTGTAACGAGAGGACAACATCATCATGGCAGACAAGGACATTCTGATCGTCGCGGAACAGCGCGGCGGCAACATCCGCAAGATCTCCTACGAACTCGCCGGCATCGGCGGCGAGCTGGCCAAGAAGACCGGCGGCGAACTCGTCGCGGTCGTCATCGGCGACGGCATCTCCGCCGCCGCGGCCCAGCTCGGCAAGTACGGCGTGAAGAAAGTGCTCGCGGCCGACGACGCCGTGTTCAAGCTCTACTCTTCCGAAGGCTACGTGGCGGCCGCCGCGAAGGCCGTCGAGAAGATTCAGCCGGGCATCGTGCTGACGGGCGCCTCGGCCATGGGCCGCGACCTGTCGGCCCGGCTCGCCCAGCGGCTCAAGACCGGCCTCGTGACCGACTCGGTCGGCCTCGACATCGTGAACGGCAAGCTCCAGGGCATCCGCCCGGCGCTGTCGGGCAAGATCCAGATGGTCGTCACGATCCCGGACGCGGTGCCGCAGATCGCCTCGGTGCGCCCGAACGTGTTCAGCGTCCCGGCGCAGTCGGGCGGCGACGCCCCGGTCGAGAAGCTCGATCACGGCGTGACGGCGGCCACGGTCCGCGCGAAGGTGACGGAACTCCGCGCCTCGGCCGGCGCCAAGGCCGACCTCACGGAAGCCGAACGGATCGTCTCCGGCGGCCGCGCCCTCAAGGACGCCTCGAACTTCAAGATCCTGGACGACCTCGCCAACGTGATCGGCGCGACGGTCGGCGCCTCCCGCGCCGCCGTGGACTCGGGCTACGCCGCCCACACGATGCAGATCGGCCAGACGGGCAAGGTCGTGAACCCGACCCTCTACCTCGGCTTCGGCATCTCGGGCGCGATCCAGCACCTCGCGGGCATGCGCACCTCGAAGGTGATCGTGGCCGTGAACAAGGACCCGGACGCCCCGATCTGGCAGATCGCCGACTACGGCATCGTGGACGACCTCTTCAAGGTCGTTCCGGCCATGACGGACGAGTTCAAGAAGCTGCTCGCGCAGGCCTGATCACGGGCTGACTGCGGCAGACACCGGACGCCGGTTCCCCGGAAGGGGGACCGGCGTCTGGCTTTCGGGGTCTACGGAGCCTATCCCGGCAGGTTGATCCCGTACCGGATCGTCCACGTCTGGTCGAAGACGTACCAGGTGGGATCGTCGTAAATGCAGATATCGACGCGGGCGACCGTGCCAGGCGTCCCCCGCAGGAATTCGTCGCAGGTCCCGATGATGATCTCCGACGCCTCGACCTTCGGGTAGCCGAAGATGCCGGTCGAGATGGCGGGCAGCACGACACTCGTGAGCCCTTCGCCCCGCGCCACTTCAAGGGCGGAACGGACGGCCCCTTTCAGTTTCGCCGGCTCATCGCCCTCGCCCCACCGGGGACCGACCGTGTGGATCACCCGCTTCACGGGGAGTTTCCCCGCTCCGGTGGACCTGGCCGTACCCACGGGCACGGGTCCGTGCTCACGTACCGACCGGTCCGATTCGTCCTGGATGATGCGGCCGCCGTTCTTCACGATCTGCGCGGCGACCCCGCCGCCGTGGGCGAGCTGTTCGTTGGCGGCGTTCACGAGGGCGTCCGCCTCCACGTAACAGATGTCGCCGTTCAGGAGCCGCATCGTGCGGCCCGCAATGTCCGCCGTTCGGATGACCCGGTACGGGTGTTCGCGTGCCATGACTGCGAGGCTAGCCGGGCACGCCGGGGAACTGAAACCGGGCAGCCCTGCCCGGCATCCCGATCCCGTGCTAGCTAACCGGCCATGACGGACAAAAACGGCAGGAAAATCCGCATCGGCATCGTCACCATCTCGGACCGGGCCACGGCCGGCGTCTACGAAGACCTCTCGGGCCCCGGGATCCGGGAGTCGCTGAAGGCCTATCTGAAAAGCCCGTGGGAGGAAGTCTACCGGCTGATCCCCGACGAGCAGCCGGTGATCGAGAAGACGCTGATCGAACTGGCGGACCGGGAAGGCTGCTGCCTGATCTGCACCACCGGCGGCACCGGCCCCGCAAGGCGGGACGTCACGCCCGAGGCGACCGAAAACGTCTGCGACAAAATCCTGGACGGCTTCGGCGAGCAGATGCGGGCGGTGTCGCTCAAATACGTGCCGACGGCGATTCTGTCCCGCCAGATCGCGGGCACCCGCGGCAGCTCGCTGATCATCAACCTGCCCGGAAAACCCAAGTCGATCCGCGAATGCCTGGACGCCGTCTTCCCGGCCGTCCCCTACTGCATCGACCTCATCGAAGGCCCTTACCTCGAAACCAACGAAGAGGTGCTCAAGGCGTTCCGGCCGAAGGGGGCGTGATGGAAGAAACAGAATATCGTGACCTCGACAAAATTGACTTTAAAGTCGTAGTAAAACAACAACTATTACAAAGTTATCCAGATCTGTTAACATTATATGGACAGATAATAGATGTCATCCATACAGAAAGAATATTCGATAACAAGATTATCTTCTCGGTAATCTCTCGAAGAATACTATTAAATGCACATTCTCTGTGGAAACAAAAAGAACCTGTTGTTGTGGATTTGAATAACAACCTAGGCTTCTGGGATCAAACGAGCGCTGCTGCCCTTTGCTGATCGATGATTGAATTATATCTGCTCCAACGTTTCCTCTTTCTTGAGAAAGTTAACCAACAGGAAGCCAATGCCCGATTTCTCGCGTGGAAGTGCTACGGCTTACGCCAGCGCATCAAAATACTGACCTATGCGGCAGAACGATTAAGGCTCCACGGAGAAACTGATGAATTAAAAATGATTTCTAATGAGAAACAGGATCGTGAGTCAGAACATCAAAGCACTCTCCAAGATCTACGCAATCTAGGAGTCTATGTCGAAAAGTCTGGAAAACTTAAAAATTGGGAAAAAGGAATCTTCAATCGACCAGAAAGAATCCGTATCTCTGGAATCAATGAAAATCTCTTAAACGGAAGCTATTCAATTCAATCAGATGCGATACATTCCGGGTATTTTTCCGTATTGTCTGCTTTATATACAGCAAATGAACCCGGGGAGGAGCGCAGACTCGTGTTGGCAGATTTGCGCCGGGCTGCCGGAATTTTATCAATTTCAATAATGAGTTTCCGAAAACATGATTTAATAAGTCCAAATATAGTTTCGACGAAATCGGTCGAAAGATTTATTAATGATTGTTGCAATTGGCTGATGCTTAAATCGTAGTGCCATGATTTATGAGTGAACATCTCCGCAAACTGAAAATCTGGTTCGACCGCGAGGGCGACTTCCTCGAAGTCCTTTTCTCCGACGAGCCCGGATACATGAAGGAAACCGGCAACGACGCCGTCATGCTCCGGGTGAACGAAGCCGGGAAGGTGCTCGGTTTTTCCGTGATGAACGTCAGCAAGCTGGACAAGGGCCATCCGCTCACGGCGGAACTGACGGCCAGCCTCTAGCGCACGGCCGTCTTGCCGTCCGCGCCTTCGGGCTCCGCCCAGGGGATGGGCTTACCGGTCACTTTCGAATAGAGGACGATGGGGTCAAGATCGGCGCCGTTCGGCCAGCAGATCGTGCCCGACTCAGGATCGGCAAAAGCACGGGCAAACTGATCGGGATCGCGAAGCGGCAGAAACGGCCCCTTGAACTGGAGAATATAGGAAAGGTCCAGCTCCCCGGCCACGCCGTCACTGAACTTCAGCCACACACGGTAGCCTGGAAGGGTTTTGACTTCGCTCACAGTCTGCACGCCGGACTACTCCAGAGGCTCAATCGCCCTGAATGAAAAATCGGTCCGCAGAGAGTCCCAGTTATCCAGAAGCTCCTGCCGATGGGCACCGGCCCATTCTAGCACGAGCCGTTCGGCCCGGCGAGGCAGAAACCCCTCGGAGACTTTCAGGGTTCCGATATCGACCGATGCCCAGTAACTCCCGTACTTCGCATGGAAGTGAGCGGGAGGGTGCTCGTTGAAATACATGTAGACCACGATCCCGTAAAACCGGCTGATCTCGGGCATCCCCTACCACCTCACCTCGAGGTCCAGTTCCTCGTTGAAGATGTGGAACATGAGGCGGCCGCGGCCGGGGCGGGCGGGAACGCGGGCATAGAGGCAGCTTCCGTCCTGGGCCCGGGCGATGGGGAGCGAGCGGCCCGACATATCGTAGAGCAGGACGAGCGTGACCTTGGCGGCGTCGATGGAAGTCTGCTCGGGCGTGGACAGGTAGAACCGCACGGTATCCCCCTGCCGGACCGCCTCGATCATGTAATCGGCGTTCGAGAACACCTCGCCGCCGTGCCGGGCGAACTGGCCCCGGGCGGGGTCGATGCGGACGCCGGCATCCTCGGCACCCTCGACCGGGCAGTCCCGGAACAGGAGCCGCCCGCGAAGTCCCTTTTCGTGGGCCTCGTTCAGCTCGGTCGCGGTGAACGCGCCGTCTTCACCACGTGCGAGCCAGAACTGCTCGTTGCCGGTGTCGAGGACGAGCCCCCGGCAGGTTGCCGGGTCGGTCGCCACGGGATCGTGCTTCGGGGTCATCAGCCAGAGAGTCTGCCGTTCCGGCGTCAGCAGGAGTTCGGCGTGAACGGCGCCCGCCGGAATCACGTAGCCGCCGTGGGGGGAGGACCGGCCCTCGGGTTCGAAATCCATGGCGTCGAAGGGCCTGCCCTTCAGCGCGCAGGCTGCAAGAAGGAGGATCAGTCCCGCGATGAGCGTGTTCAATGGTTTCATGGCGATCGGTAAAAATGGTCCCGGAACGGCTGTACCCCGGATTCTGTCCTCCCCCTCGCGGGAGAGCGATGGCCATCCATCTGGGAGCCGGATTGCTCCGGCCCTCAAGCGATCTACCCGGACGCGACGGCGGAGACCCTCGCCTTGTTCCGCGCCCCTATTTGATCTTGCTCCGGACGGGGTTTGCCACGGCCCGCGTCGCCGCGGGACCGGGTGCGCTCTTACCGCACCGTTTCACCCTTGCCTGATCCCCCTCGCGGGGGCCATCGGCGGACTGTTCTCTGTTGCACTTTCCGTCGCGTTGCCGCGCCCGGCCGTTAGCCGGCGTCCGGGTCTCCTGGAGTCCGGAAGTTCCTCGGCAGGCGGCATTTCAATGAAACGCCCCTGACGCGGCCATCCGCCGTTCCGGGACAAACGGCAGTATAGCGGGGAATCGGCTCCGGTCGAACCAGTGTGCCCGAAATCACAGGGCGGCCGGGATCCGCGTTCCGTGCGTTGACCCGCCGCGCCGCCGCCGCTTACAAAGAGATCACGGATCGCGCACCCCGGGCGCGTCCGCAATCCGACCAGCCCAGGAACCTCTGTCATGAAAAAGAACCTGCTCGTTGCCGCCCTTCTGCTGCTATCCGCCGCCTGCGCCGGCGGTCGCGCGGCTCCGCCCGAACTCGTGCGTGCCTTCAACGGCGCCATCTACGACGTCGTGGTGCTCGTGCCGGAGAATTCGGTCGAGTTCACGAACATGCGCGCCACCGAACAGATCTCCGCCGCCTGGGTGGACGCCTTCCGGACCAAGATGCAGAAGGCCGGCTACGTGGTGGTGAAGAACCCGTCGGAGCCCCACGACCTCACGACGAAGGTCGTGTTCGACTGCGTGGACTCCACGCTGACGCTCAAGCTCTCGGACAAGGAGCAGGTGATCGACGAGATCCGCATCCAGGAAGGCGTCTGGCTGGAGGCGTGCCTCAACACCAGCAAGGCGGACTATGTCGCCATCCGGCTCGTGAACGCCTATACCCGCTCGGCGAACGTCTCCGAATTCGCGGACAATCTGGAACTCATCAAGAACCCGAAAGCGGCGGTTCAGGCCCCGAAGCGCGTCGTCACCCTGCCCCCCACGACCGATGGCCGGAGCGGCGTCGCGGTTTATCCGTTCTCCGGACAGGGCGGCGCGGGAGAAGACATCCTCAAGACCGTGAACGGGATCTTCAGCGGCGAGATCGAGCAGACGAAGTGCATGCGCGTCGTGAAGACGGAAGTCCTGCTGAACGTCGCCGAACAGCTCGAGCTCAAGGACCGCTGCCTGAACGAGAGCTGCCAGATCGACCTCGCCCGCAGCGCGAACGTGGACACGCTGGTCCGCGGCACGGTGTCGAAGGTGGCGAACAGCGTCATCGTCAGTACGACGATTCTCGATTCCACCACCCGGCGCATCATCTACGCCGACAAGGTGACGACGACGGAGGCGCAGCTCGCCGCCGAGACCGAGAAGCTCGCCCGCCGGATCCGGCGGTTCGTGATCTGCCCGAACGAGTGACGCGTCAGCGCTTGCCGGCCCGCACGGCCGCCGATCCGGCGATGAGACCCAGTGCCGGGGCGCGGGCTTCCAGATCCCGCTCGCCGCAGCGGTAGCGCCACCGCTCGAACAGGGTGAAGAGGGTCAGGACGAAGGCCCCCGAGAGCAGAACGAGCGGGATCAGCAGATAGACGAGCGCGACGACGCCGAGGATTTCGAGGCCCAGGATCGCGGTGATCTTCCAGACCGCCCAGCCTCCGGTCGCCGCCGCCGCCAGGATGAGTCCCAGGACCACGGCCCACACGACCACCGTCCGGACGATGCCCGGAAAGCCGTCCATCCGGTCCGCGAACCGGTAGACGCCGAGCGTGCGGAGCGGCGTGCGGATCCAGAAGACCAAGAGAGCCACGGCCGCACCGAACGCGCCGAGTCCCATGGCGGCCCAGAGCGGCCAGCGGGCGCCGGAACCGGTCAGGAGAATCGCCAGCGCCGAAAAGAGTCCGGCGAGGGCCGCGCCGGTGGGGACTGCGTACAGGGCAATCCGCACCGTGTAGCGGAGTGTCCCCGAGAACAGCCGTTCGTTCACGCCGGGCATCCAGGTCCAGGGCTGGAGCTTCGGGTCGCCGCGCCCGGCGATGGCGGACTGAAGGCCGCCCGAAAAGCGGTTCGAGATGGAATCGCCGCTCAGGAACGCCGTGCCCGCCGCTCCGCCGATGGAGAGGCCGCCCACAAGGCTCACGAGGTAGGGCAGCGCCTTCCGGAAGGCGGCGGGGCCTTCAACCACATAGAAAACGATCAGGATGAAAACGACGGGCAGAAGCGCCAGCAGCGGACGCCAGACAAGCTGCCCGGTGACGTTCCGGGTGAGCCGCTGGAAGGTGACGAGCTCCATCCGGGCATGAAGATCCTCGGCGTGAGGGCCCAGAAGGTCGTAGGCGGGTTCATGGCTGGGGGCCGGACCCCGCCGGAACAGACGGCTCCACAGATCCACCGGCGCGGCATCCCCGGAACTGCGCACCGCCGCCATCCGGCCGATGGCGGCAAGGAACGAATCGGACTGAAGATATTCGTTCTCCGTTCCGAGCCGTTCCGCCCGGAGCCGGAAACCGGTAACCAGAAGCCGGACCTCGCGGACAATCGCGTACAGGCAGATGCCCGCGGCGAGAAAAGGAACCGGGTTCGCATAAAGGGAGTCCGACAGCCGGACGAACGGCAGGAAGGTTTCCCGGCGTGCGGCGAGTTTCGCCCCGCCGCCCGTGAGCATGAACAGGTAGAACGCAAGCGGCATGAGAAACAGGAAGGCCGTGCCCAGCGGAATTGCGGCCAGCAGCAGCCGGAGCGGCAGGAGCAGCGCGAAAGACACGGCCAGCTCGAAACCGGCCGCCCCGAACACGCCGTAGCAGGCCGCCGCAAGGAGCCGTGCGGGTTCTCCCTGAGCCGCCCAGGCGGCTCCAATCAGGTAGCCCGCCGCCGCTCCGGCCAGGAGCGGCCCGGCACCGAGCCACGAGACGGGGCCCAGGTTCAGGAGCCGCCACCGCTCGTCAGGGGCGAGCGGCAGATGGATGGAATCTCGGGCAAGCGGTCCGGTGCGGAACCGGGCGCCCGCGAGGGCAAGAACGTACGGCGCGAGCGGAAACCCCGCGAGGATGAGCAGCGCAAACGGGAACCAGCCGAGACTGCTCGATGCAGCCACACGGCCGAACCCCTGACCGAACAGCAGCGCGACCGCCCATGAGAGCACCGCCACGGCCCACTCGCCCGCTTCGAGCGGACGGGATGGCAGGCCTGCCAGGTCGAGCGGCTTCTCCGGCTCGTTCCGGACATCGAAACCCGGGAGCATGCTCAGGCCTCTCCCGGCGGCACCGAACCGGCGATCCGGCGGACGAACTCGTCCGGCTTCACCGTGACGCCGGAGAGGCCGAGGAGAATTTCTTCCAGCGACCGTCCGCCGAAACGGTCCAGAAACGCCGGGGTGGGATCGTCGGCGATGATGTGTCCGTGGTTCACAAGCAGGATGCGGTCACAGAGCTTCTCCGCCTGATCGACGATCTGCGTCGTGAGCACCACGAGCCGTCCGGGGAAGGTCACCCAGGAGCGGACCAGTTCCTTGAAGGCGAGCTGTGCGGGCGGGTCGATTTCGCCCGTGAACGGCTCGTCGAACACGAGGAGTTCCGCCCCGGTCACGAACCCGGCGGCGAGCGCGGTTTTCTTGTACTGCCCGTTCGACACCGACTGGAGCGGCTTGTCGGCCACTTCCTTGAGGGCGAACAGGTCGAGGAGTTCCTCCGTCCGCTGGAGCCGCACCGGCTCCGGGACCCGGTAGATTCTTCCTGCAAGGTCGATCCACTGGCGCGGGGAAAACTGTGGCGGCTGGAACGGGTTGTCCGGAACGAAGGCGAGCCGGGGACGGATCTTCTCGCCCTCGCGGTAGCGGTCGTGACCGAAGACGGTGATCTTTCCTTCGAGGGGGGCGTAAATGCCGGTAATCAGCTTGAGGAGGGTGCTTTTGCCGGCGCCGTTGGGGCCCAGGACGCCCACGGTCTGCTCGGCCTCTATGCCGAGCGTGACGTTTTCGAGCGCCGCCTTGCCGCCGAACCGCTTGGTGACGTTCTCGAGCCGGATGACAGGGCCGTTATCCATCGGCTGGAGAGACTACTTCGACTTGCGCAGCCGGTCGAGCTTGAACGCCTTGGCCAGCAGGCGGTCCCTCGCGCCGCCCGGCACGCCGGCCTTCACGACGGGGAAGATCCACGCTTCCTTGCCGATCCGGACGGTACGGGGAGCGTCCCTGCGGGTGACGGCGGCGACGAATCTGCGGGCGAACGCCTCCGCCGGCATGGGATTCTGCTGGCTGGCCCCCGCCCGGGCCTCGATCTGTCCGGCGAGCGGGGCGTAGAGAGATTCCGGCGAGCGGTATTTCTCCGCATAACGCCGGGCCGAGACGTCGATGCTCGACTTGATCGCCCCCGGAGCCACCAGAATGACCTCGATATCGAACGGCTCCAGCTCAAGCCGCAACACTTCCGTCACCGTGTGAAGCGCCGCCTTGCTGGCGCAGTAGGCGCCCGAGAACGGCGTCGCGAGCTCGGCCGACACGCTCCCCACCATCACGATGCGGCCCGATCCCTGCCGCTTCATGTGGGGCACGGCCGCCTGGGCCACGGAGAGCGCACCGTAGACGTTCGTCTCGAACTCCGCCCGGAGGTCGTCGAGAGGGATTTCCGCGAGCGGTCCCACCACGAGGATTCCGGCGTTGTTCACCACCATGTCGATGCGGCCCGCGTCCTGGACCACCGAGTCCACGGCCGAGCGCACCGACTGGGCATTGGTTACATCGAGGGAGCGGGTCTCGATCCCCTTCTTCTCGAGGGATTCGAGCGCGGACAGCTTGCGGGCGGTGGCGAACACCCGGTGCCCCCGGGCGTGAAACTCCTCCGCAAGGGCGCGGCCGATACCGCTCGAGCAGCCGGTGACGAGGACGTTCTGCCTGGAAAGCCCGGACATGAGACCGCCCCTCACTCCTCGCCCGGCATGATCCGGAGCATGTGGCCCAGCTTGTCCCGCTTGGTCTTGAGGTAGCGCAGGTTTTCCTGGCCGGGCTCCACCTCGAGGGGGACCCGGTCCACGACCTCGAGGCCGTAGGCTTCGAGGCCGACGATCTTCTTCGGGTTGTTCGTCATGAGGCGGAGTTTCTTCAGGCCGAGGTCCACGAGGATCTGCGCGCCGATGCCGAAGTCGCGCAGGTCGGGCTTGAAGCCGAGGGCGATATTCGCCTCGACCGTGTCCATGCCGCCGTCCTGGAGGTTGTACGCCTTGATCTTGTTGGCGAGGCCGATTCCGCGGCCCTCCTGGATCAGGTACAGGACGACGCCCCTGCCCGCCTTCTCCACCTGCCGCATGGCCGCGTGGAGCTGCTCGCCGCAGTCACAACGGAGCGAGTTGAAGATATCCCCCGTGACGCAGGAGGAATGCACGCGGACCAGCGTGGGCGAGCCGTCCGAGACGTCGCCCTTCACGAGCGCGACGTGCTCGTGGGAGTCCACGTCGTTGTGATAGACGATGATCCGGAACTCGCCGTATTTCGTGGGCAGCCGCCCTTCCGACACCCGGCGGACCAGCCGTTCCTTCCAGAGCCGGTAGCGGATGATGTCCGCCACGGAGACGATCTTGAGGTTCCATTTCTCGGCGAACTTCTCGAGGTCGGGCATCCGGGCCATGGAGCCGTCCTCTTTCATGATCTCGCAGATCACGCCGTAGGGTTTCACCCCCGCAAGGCGGCAGGCGTCCACGGAGCCTTCCGTCTGCCCGGTGCGCTGGAGCACGCCGCCCGGCCGGGCGATGAGCGGGAAAACGTGGCCGGGGCGGGAAAGATCCTGCGCGCCGGAGGCTTCGTCGATGGCCACCTGGATCGTTCGGGCCCGGTCGTGGGCGCTGATGCCGGTGGTGACACCGGTGCGGGCCTCGATGGAGACGGTGAATGCCGTTCCGAACCGGGAGGAGTTCTCGCGGACCATGAGCGGCAGGTTGAGGTGCTCGGCCCGCTCCTCGGTGAGCGTCAGGCAGATCAGCCCGCGCCCGTGCATGGCCATGAAGTTGATCGTCTCCGGGGTCGCGAACTCGGCCGCACAGACGAGGTCGCCCTCGTTCTCGCGGTCCTCGTCGTCGACCATGATGATCATCCGGCCTTCGCGGAGGTCTTTCAGCGCTTCCTGTACACGGCTGAGCGGCATGGCATGTTCTCCCGCTGCCCGGGCGGTGCAGGCCGGAAAAAGTCCGGTCCCGCGGGCGGAGAGGGTGCCGGACGTTCCGGTAACGGAATCCGGCCGGGTGCGGATCAAGGGGGCATCCGGGATCTCCACCCCCCGAGCACGCCGGAAAGCTACTTGATGAACCCGTGTTTGGCCAGAAAGGCCTCGTCGATGCGGGATGGGGCTGCCCCCTCGCCCCCGGAGCGGCCCGTGACCATTTTCTCGATGTATTTGGCCACCACGTCCGCCTCGAGATTGACCGGATCGCCGGGTTTCAAGGATCCGATGGCGGTCTCGGACCAGGTGACGGGGATGATGTTGACGGTGAACTCCCGGCCCGACACCTCGTTCACGGTAAGCGAGATGCCGTCGATGCAGATGGAGCCCTTGGGAATGATGTAACGGTCGAGCCCTTCGGGAACCCGGAAGGTCAGCTTGCGGCTTTCGCCCGCAGGCTCCAGCTTCGCCAGCTCTCCCACGCCGTCCACATGGCCAGAGACGATGTGGCCGCCCAGCCGGTCGACGGGCCGGAGGGCCCGCTCGAGGTTCACTTCGGAGCCGATCTGAAGGCTCCCCAGTTTCGTCTTGTTCAGCGTCTCGCGGGAGACGTCCGCGTCGAAAGCGTCCGGGTGGATCTTCGTGACCGTGAGACACGCACCGCTCACGGCGATGCTCTCGCCCAGCCTGAAATCGGACGTGGCCAGTTTCGTCTGTACCGTGATGACGACACCGGCATCCCCGCCGCCCGGAAGCGGCGTGCGGGAGCGGATCCGGCCGCGGTCGATGATGAGGCCTGTGAACATGATAAAGACTTTCTACCTCGCCAGATACCGCCGGTCGAGGTCGCCGGTGAGCA
The DNA here is from genome assembly GCA_964621525.1 of uncultured bacterium. Classification (GTDB taxonomy): domain Bacteria; phylum JAGRBM01; class JAGRBM01; order JAGRBM01; family JAHCIT01; genus CAZMGV01. The sequence goes on along the minus strand of CAZUMS010000017.1, from coordinate 70,900 downwards.
GGAGGTCCGGGCCGAGCCGCTCGGAAGTGAAATCGTCCAGGGCAATGGCCTCGGCCAGTTTCGCGACACCCCGGCCGCCGAGGACGCCGGGGGCCGTGCTCCCGCCAATCAGCTTGGGGGCGAGAAAAAGGGCGAACCGGTCGGCGAGCCCGATGTCGAGGAACCCCCAGGCGAGCGTCGGTCCGCCTTCGACGAGCACGCTCGTAATCCGTTCGAGGCCGAGGTAGCGCCAGGCGCGGGCGAGGTCCACCTGCCCGTCCCGGCCGGTGACCTCCACCACCCGAGCTCCGGCCTTCTCGAGGGCAAGCCGCTTCGCAGGCGACGCCCGGCTCGTTGTGAAGATGATCTTGCGCTGCGCCTTCCCCTTGAGAAACTTCGCCGAGGGCGGCGTCCGGAGGCGCGAGTCGATGACGATGACCGAAGGATCGGGCCCGGTGGGCTTTTTCACAAGGCGGACATTGAGCACCGGATCATCGGCGAGGACCGTCCCGACGCCGACACAGACTGCATCGTAAATGTCCCGCCACTCGTGTACGCGCCGGAGCGACGCCTCCGAGGTGATGTAGCGGCTCTCCCCGGTGCGTGTGGCGATGCGTCCGTCCAGCGAGGCGGCGAGCTTGACCACCGTGAACGGCGTCCCGGTGGCGGCCCAGGTGAGGAACACCTCGTTCATCCGCCCGGCCTCATCCGCGAGCACGCCGGTCGTCACCTGAATCCCGGCCGAGCGGAGCCGCCTGAGCGCCCCGTCCGCCTTGGGATGGGGATCGTTCGAGGCGACGACGACCCGCTTCACCCCGGCGCCGACGAGTCCCAGCGTGCAGGGAGGTACCTGCCCCTCGAGATTACAGGGCGTGAGGGTCACGTAGACCGTCGAGCCCCGTGCGCGGGAACCGGCGGCGGCGAGCGCCTCCGCCTCCGCATGCGGAAGCCCCGTGCCCTTGTGATAGCCCTCGGCAATGATCCGGCCGTTTTTCACGACGACGGAGCCGACAAGCGGATTGGGCGCGGTGCGGCCGCGGGCCTTGGCCGCGAGTTCGATCGCCCGTGCCATGAACTTTTCGTCTGCCGCCCGGTCTGCCGCCATGGTGCTCCGCGTATAGCCTATTTCACGGCCAGAAGGATTGCATGACTGTAGGGAACCCGGAGGAGGTCCGTCCGGATCGTGAGTTTCACCTGCGGGAACCTCCGGGCGGCGAGTTCCCGGTACTGCTGCGGCGGACGGACGAATTTGCCCCGGTCGCTGCGCATCAGCATCGTGGCTATCCACGGCTGGCCTTCCCGGTAACAGGGATCGATCGTGGCGAACCGGCCGCCGGGCCGGAGCGCAGTCCAGGCAAGGTCGAGAACGGCGGGGATTTCGGCGTCGGAGAGATGATGGAGGATGCCCGCCCCGGCGGCGATGTCGAAACTGCCGGAGGCGACCGATGGCGCCCCGTTCACGTCGGCCAGAATGAACTCCGTCTCCGGGCGGGTCCCGTGCCGCTCCCGCGCCGCCCGGATATAGTCCGCCGAGAAATCGACGCCGGTGTACCGGACGCCGTCCGGAATATCCTGGACAAGATCTCCCGTCCCGCAGCCCAGATCGAGGACATGCTCTCCCCGGACAGGCTTCAGGTAATCGCCAACAAACGACGCGCCGTATCCTGGCCCGACGACCACCTGGCGGAACAGACGGTAGGCCGCCGGCAGGGAAAGAATGGAGGTCGGTGATGCCATGTCAGGAAGATTTAACGATTTCCCTTACCGGTGCCGGGTTCCACGGCCGAAAGTGATGGCGAGAAGCTGTGAAGGCTCCAGCACCTTCTGGGTATGCCAGACACCTTTGGGGACGAGGCAGGTCTCTCCGGCGGAGAGTGGCACCGAACGGCTTTTCCCCGGTGCATCTTCAAGCAGGATCTCCATGCGGCCCGACTGGAGAATAAGCATTTCGTCCCCTTCGGGATGCATCTCCCAGTGGTCCGGAGATTGGTCCATCCGGTAGCGGCTGAGCAGCCAGCCGCTGCCAGTGCCCACCCGTTTCGACTCCGGGCTCCGGTAATGATCCGTCATCAGCTCTTCCCAGAAGGCGGGGGTCACCTCGATCCGGTGGGAGCGGCCCCCGTCCTCGAGAAAGTAATAGGTGGTGTTCAGATCCACGGGTTTCAAAATATCGCTCATGGAACACTCCTCCCCAGCAAGGATAAATTATACAGTATTTTCAGCAAGTTACCTCTTTTACGAGGCCGCCCTTGTCTCGGGCCGGACCGGTCTTAGTTTCTTCCCGCCGGGCATCTTTGGCAGTCCCTCCCATTGAGTGCTAGAGAGGGCCCCGGCCCGGACAGGCCTGTCCCCAACAAAAGGAAGCGCCTGCTTCCCGAAGGGACCGGCCCCGGCCAACGGAAATTCGAGAGAGGAAGGACAAGATACAGTCATGGCAGTTCGACCCCTGGGCGACCGGATCCTCGTCAAGCGCGAGGAAGAAGAAGAGAAGACCAAGGGCGGCATCATCATCCCCGACGCCGCGAAGGAAAAACCCGCACGCGGCAAGGTGGTGGCCGTCGGCAAGGGCCGCGTGACCGAGAGCGGCAAGGTGGAGCCCCTGGACGTGAAGAAGGGCGACATCGTCCTTTTCTCGAAGTACGGCGGCACCGAGATCACCATCGAAGGCACCGAGCACCTCATCATGCGCGAGGAAGACATTCTCGCCATCGTCGAGAGCTGAGCTCCCTCACCCCTCAACAGTTAAGGACGCACATAACATGGCGAAGCAGATCATATACGACACCGCGGCACGCTCGAAGATCCTCGAAGGCGTGAACCGGCTGGCCAATACCGTGAAGGTGACGCTGGGCCCCAAGGGCCGAAACGTCATCATCGAGAAGACCTTCGGCTCCCCGACCGTCACCAAGGACGGCGTGACTGTGGCCAAGGAGATCGAACTCGAGGACAAGTTCGAGAACATGGGCGCCCAGATGGTGCGTGAAGTGGCCTCGAAGACCTCCGACACCGCCGGTGACGGCACCACGACGGCGACCGTGCTCGCGCAGGCGATCTTTCGCGAAGGCGTGAAGCTCGTCACCGCGGGCCACGACCCGATGGAACTGAAGCGCGGCATCGATCTGGCGCTCGAAACCGTGATCGAAGAGATCAAGAAGCTTTCCAAGCCGATCAAGGACGCGAAGGAAATCGCGCAGGTCGGCACCATCTCGGCCAACGGCGACAAGGAAATCGGCAAGATCATCGCCGACGCCATGGACAAGGTGGGCAAGGACGGCGTGATCACCGTGGAAGAGGCGAAGGGCCTCGCCACGGAGCTCGAGACCGTGGACGGCATGCAGTTCGACCGCGGCTACCTCTCGCCCTACTTCGTCACGAACCCCGACAAGATGATCGCCGACCTGGACGATCCGCTGATCCTCATCAACGAGAAGAAAATCTCGTCCATGAAGGACCTCCTGCCGATCCTGGAGAAGGTCGCCCAGTCGGGCCGCCCGCTCCTCATCATCGCGGAGGAAGTGGACGGCGAGGCGCTCGCGACGCTGGTCGTGAACAAGATCCGCGGCACCCTGAAGGTGGCGGCCGTGAAGGCCCCCGGCTTCGGCGACCGCCGCAAGGCCATGCTGGAGGACATCGCGATCCTCACGGGCGGCCGCTGCATCGCCGAGGAACTCGGCATCAAGCTCGAAAACGTCACGATGGCGGACCTGGGCAAGGCGAAGAAGATCCAGATCGACAAGGACAACACGACCATCATCGACGGCGCCGGCAAGAAGCAGGCGATCGAGGCCCGCGTGAAGCAGCTCCGGGCTCAGATCGAGGAGACCACCTCGGACTACGACCGCGAGAAGCTCCAGGAGAGGCTGGCGAAGCTGGCGGGCGGCGTGGCCGTGATCCGCGTCGGCGCCGCGACGGAAGTCGAGATGAAGGAAAAGAAGGCCCGTGTGGAAGACGCGCTGCACGCCACCCGTGCGGCGGTCGAGGAAGGCGTGGTCCCCGGCGGCGGCGTCGCGCTGCTCCGCGCCCAGAGCGCGGTGAAGAAGCTTACGGCCAAGGGCGACCGCAAGTTCGGCATCACGATCGTCGAGCGTTCCCTTGAGGAGCCCGCCCGCCAGATCGCGCAGAACGCCGGCGTGGACGGATCGATCGTCATCTCCAAGATCCTGGACGGCAAGGACGACTTCGGCTTCGATGCCCAGGAAGAAACCTACGGCAACCTGATCCAGAAGGGCATTCTGGACCCGACGAAGGTGACCCGCCAGGCGATCACGAACGCGTGCTCGGTGTCGGGCCTCATGCTCACGACCGAGTGCATGATCAGCGAACTGCCCTCCAAGGAAGCCCCCGCGATGCCGGGCGGCATGGGTGGAATGGGCGGCATGGGAGGCATGGGCGGAATGGGCGGTATGATGTAAGCCGCGCAGTTCACCCTGCCCCTGCAAACCCCCGGCGCCGGTCCCTCCGCAAGGAGGACCGGCGTCAGGTTTTTGGGGAGGGGACTGCCGCCGCTCAGGGGGTGCAGGTGGAGGGGTTGCAGGTTTCGCCGAAATCCGATTCGCAGGCCGAACCGACGCGGTTGCCGTTCGAATCGATCTGGTCGATATTCGGGGTGCAGACGCAGTTGTCGGCCGAGTCATTGATCCCGTCACAGTCGGAATCCTGCACCGCCGGGTCGGATACGAACCCGCCCGGACGAAGGCCCTGCGTTTCGATCGCATCCGGAATTCCGTCAGCGTCCGTATCCAGCGGATTGATCACCGGCTGGGTGCAGACAAGCCCTGCCTCGCACTTGCAGGTATCGGCCGTGTCGAGGACTCCGTCCTGGTCCGCATCGTCCAGGAACGGATTCGGCGCGAACAGGAGCGGGCAGATGTCGAAGAAATCCGGTACGCCGTCGCCGTCCGTGTCGGCCACAGCCGGGTTCGACGGATAGGGCCGCGAATAGACGTCGCCGCGGGGCCGCGGCTGGACTTCCTCCACGTCGCTGAGACCGTCCGCATCGCGGTCCGAGGATGTGTTCGTGAGCAGCGTGAAGGCCGGGTCGCAGCCGTCGCCCACGCCATCGAAGTCGGCATCCGACTGCGACAGGTTGTACACCGGGCCGCAGTTGTCGAGGCTGTCATCCCATCCGTCCGCATCGGTGTCGGCGAGCAGGGGGTTCGTCCGGAGCACCAGCCCGTTTACCGTGCGCCCGGCGAGTTCCTCGCCGTCGGCGAGCCCGTCGCCATCGGTGTCGGCGAGCAGCGGGTTCAGCATCGCGGGCGGCGACGGGAGCGGCGCGTCCGGAGCCGCCGGGTTGTACCGGTTCACGGCGACGAACTGATGGCACGGAATCCGGACGGCCGGGCACTGGCGGCCGGCCTGGGCCTCTCCGATGCAGACGTCCGGCAGCAGTTCCGCACAGGCGAGCAGTTCCGCCGTGCAGAGGCCGGGCGTGTTGAAGCAGATATCCTCCGCCGTGTCGGCGAAGGCGAAGACCGTCTGGTAAGTGAGCGCCTGGAGGTCGCCCGGATCCGTGAACTGCCCGTTGCCGTCCAGGTCGATGACCGATTCGTTCGGGTCGGGCACGCCGTCGAGATCCGTGTCAGCAAGCAGCGGCGAGGTACCATATGGCACCGGGAAGCCCGGCAGGCAGGCAGGCTGGCCGGTGCCGCCGCAGGTCTCGTGAACGTCTACAAGACCGTCCGAATCCGTGTCGGGGAGACCCGAGTTACCGCCGTACACGCTCTCGTCCGAACCGTCGAGCAGTGCGTCGCCGTCGGTATCGGGATCGATGGGCGGATACGTCTGCTTGCCCGTATCGGTAATCACGACGGCGGGGATGTTGTTCCCCGGCTGGATAAATACCGGATAGCCCGCGAGGCGTCCCAGCCGCTCCCATTCCTGCCCGTCGGTCTCGCCGTCAAGGTCGGAATCCGGGAACAGCGGGTTCGTTCCGAGCCGGCAGACCGGAGATGCCGGCGGCTGGCAGATGAACGTGCCGATGAGGCAGGCGCCGGGAAGCAGCGGCGTGCCCGAGCAGGCGCAGTTCAGCTCGCACCGGAACTCTTCCGCCGTGAGCACTTCACCCGCGGAGAACCGCTCCGAAAGGCGCGGGGGCAGGCCTTCGAGCAGGTCCGGCAGTCCGTCGTTGTCGTCGTCGAGATCGGCATTGTCCCCGGTCCCGTCCAGATCGTTGTCGAACGCCTCCAGCGGATCGCCCGGGAAGCGGTCAATCTCGTTGCGGACGCCATCGCCGTCGATATCCGGATCCTCGGCATTGACGACCGTGTCGCCGTCGAAGTCAGCATCGGGTGCGAGCAGCCCGCACACGTTCGCCGGATCCGAAGGACACGGATCGGCGGTGTCGCCAATATCGTCGCCGTCGGAGTCTACCGTCTCGCTGGGATTGTTCGGGAACCGGTCGCCTCCCGGATGCTCGATGTCGATATAGGGCGCGCACTCCGGGATATCCCGCGGATCACCGGGCGGCCGGGGCGGGTTTGGACATCCGTCGTTGTCGAAATCGTCGTCGAACGGATCCGGATAAAGGTCGCAGCGGCCGAGAGACGCCGCACAGAAGAATTCGGGACGTTCGGGCACGATACGGTCGATATCCACCGGATCGGAAATGCCGTCCTTCAGGAAATCCCGGTCCGCTTCATTCAGGAGGGTGTCGCCGTCGATGTCATTGTCGGCATTATTCGGGATGGTGTCGCCGTCCAGATCGCCGAGCGGAAGCAGATTGCCGCAGATCGTCCCCGTGTCGATCACCGGGCAGGAGCCCGGATTGTCGAGACAGGTGGTCATCAGGATGAGCCCAGGGTCCTGCGGATCGTTGGGCGGGTTCACGCCGAGATCGTCCACGACGCCGTCCACGTCGCCGTCGACGGGACACCGGACCAAGGGGCCGCCTGGAGGATCGAGCTGGATCAGGATCACCGGCCGCTCGTCGTCACCGGCCAGCGTATCGGGAATGCAGGGGTCGGAGCCCTCCGCTATATCGCCGGGACCGTCGTCGTTGCAGTCGGCATTGTCGCCAACGCCATCCTCGTCGGTATCGTTCCACTCCGTCGGATCGCGCGGGAAGGAGTCCTGATAATCCGGAACATTGTCGCCGTCGATATCGACGTCGAGAACGTCCGGGATTCCGTTGCTGTCCGTGTCGGCGAGCTGGAACGAGAGGTCCAGCTCGTCGCCGAGCAGGTTGCCGATATCCACGGTCCCGGAGAGTTCCCCGCTCAGGGGCTGCACCGCGACCATCGGGAACACATCGCTCCCCTGGGTCGGATCGAACTGGAAAAGAGACAGGTTGTCACCGGCCAGCCGGTCGTTCAGGCGCGCACGAAGGTCCTCGATGTCGGGAACCTGGTTGCCCTCGAACGTGGGATAGGTGTCGCGGCGCGGATCAATCCGTTCGAGACGGTCAATCAGTTCCGACGTAATGCGCGGTCCGTCGAACACGTCCTCGACACCGTCGTTGTCGTCGTCCGGGTCTGCGTTGTCGCCGATACCGTCGCTGTCGGCGTCGTACCATTCGCTGGAATCGAACGGGAACGCATCGTTAGCGTTCAGGACACCGTCACCGTCCGAATCGAGCAGCGACACTTTGGAGTTGCAGGCCGGCAGTACAACCGCCAGCGCGCCCCAAAGGCACACGATACTGAGCGCACGGCGTAGCCGCGGCAGGGTCTGCCCGGAATTCCTCATATGAAAACCTCTTAAATCTATGAAATTGCTGGAAAAAGGGCAATCAAAGTCCCCGTAAGGGTCCGAAAATCAGGGTAAAACTTTGTGTGCCCGGAACCCGTACGGTTCAGGCCCGGAGGAACGCCTTTCATGGCGCGTGGCAGGAGTCTACAATTTGCGGGAATTATGGAGTTTTTCCCGAACCCTGGGTGCCGGCGGCTCCCGTTGTTTCTCCTGCTGCTGGCGGCCGCCCCTCTGAGAGCCGAACCGCCTGCCCCGGCCGCCCCTCCCCAGGGGAAGCCTGAAATCCGGTCCTTTGACAAGAACGGCGATGGCAAGCCCGACAAATGGGCTGTGTTTATCGACGGCAAGGTGGTGGAGATCGGTTACGACCGGAACCACGACGGCAAGCGGGACTTCTGGGAGTTCCTGAATCCGAACGGCCGTATGGCCCGCACCGAGTCGGACCGGAATCACGACGGGCGGCCCGACCTCGTCGTCTACTACGAGAACGGCCATCTCGCCTTCAAGATGGTGGACGACGACTACGACGGTGTGCCCGAGCGGATCGCCTACTTCGACGGCGACGAGCGGGTCGGCCTCACGTCGCAGGACTTCGAGCAGATCCGCAGCGAACCCTCCCGGGCCATGGCGGCGGACAGCCGCCCCGGAGCCGCGAAGCCCGCCGCTTCGCCGGTCCCGGCGACGGTGGCTGCCGCCAGGCCTGTTTCAGGCCGCAAAAGGCCGGCCGAAATCCGGCCCGCCGGTCCTCCGGCCCCGCCGGATCTCCTGCCCGCACCGGGCACGGCGCCTCCCGAACCGGAACCGGACGGCCTCGCCTACTTCCCGCTCGGCTCCGGCTTTCCGGTGCGGATCCCGGTACCAGGGGGGGCCGCCGCCCTTGAGGAAAACCGGGTCTGGACCGTGGAGCGCGACCAGAAACTGTTCCGCTGGCCGGATGCCGGCGCTTCGTTCGAGATCCAGAATACCCCCACACAGGGCGCGATTCGTGTGCGCTATGAATCCCGCGATGACGAGGGCGACCGGGCGGCCCGCGGAGAGTTTGCGCGCCGGGCCGGAAGCTTCGCGCGCCGGGCTTTCGGACGGCTCATCTATGTGAACGAGGGCCGCCGCGAGATCGAAAGCTCCCTCGGCCCCGGCCACCTCGAAACCTTCACCGTGAAAGCCGGGCGGCAGACCTACCGCGTGACCTTGTGCACCGTACTGTCGCGGGACTATTGGGTCTACTTCATGGCCGCATCGTCCCGGGAGACCCACGAAGCGCTCGAAAGCGCCCTCGTGGAGATGCTTCGGGGTGCACAGACCGGCTAAGGTGTCGCCGATGCCCGAGAAACCACAAGGCGGAGTGACCGTGATCGACGGCGACATGGACCTGGACGTCCTGATCGCCGGGCTGGATGCGGCCCGGGCGCCTGCGCCACCGGCCGGAGCGGCGGATACCCCGCCGGAACCGGCCGCCGCTGCGGGCGACGATCTCGAAATGGTGGAGCTTCCCGAAGAACCGGCTGAGCTGCCGCCCCTCGAAGATGCTCCTCCTCCGCCCCCTGCCGCCGGCGACGACATCGAAATGGTTGAGGTGGCGGAAGCGGAAGAACCCAAAGGCTCCCTCTCCTACGACGCCCCGGCCGTCGACGGTACCGGCGGAGAGGTCCCGATGGTCGAGGCCGACGGGGACGTCGAAATGGTCGAAGCGGACGGCGAAGCCGGTGAAGCGGCCCCGCCCCCTGCTCCGTTGCCTGACTGGCTTGGCGACGAGGTGCCTTCGCAGCCGCTCGTCGCCCGCGAAGGACTGGCTGTGAACCTTGCGGCCGAGGACGGCCCGGTCGAGCTGGAACTGCGGACCGAATTCGAGCGGGAAACACCGCCCGATCCGGAGTATACTGAAGTCCCGAAGGAGCCCGACCCGGAAGACGACGACGCGCCGCGGACCATTTGCGGCAAGTGCGGTACGCACAACGTCAGGTCGCTGGTGCTGTGCCGCAACTGCGGCGACCGGCTCCGGCACCCGGATCTGGACTAGTTCCGGAGAAAACTGGCAGGATGGACCGGATGGAATCCCAGATGAACGGCGCCAGAAAAGGCGACAGCGAGTGGGGCCGCAAGCTCCGCTTCATCGCCCCGTTCTTCGAGACGGCGAACCGCAACATTCCGCTGCCGGTCCGCGCCTGGGTCCTTGCATATTCGGCCGCCAGCATTGCCGTCGTTATCCTCGGAGCACTCATCTTCTTTTCGGTCGGCGACCGGTTCGAGGTCTATTCGGGGTCTGTGAACCGCACCAGCTCGGCGGTCCTGCTGGTCTTCTCCCTCGTATTCACGTCGGTCGCCGTTCTGATCATCAATTACCAGTGGCTGCTCCGCCAGAACGTTGCCTTCTGGCGGGTGGTGGAACGGGGACGCAAACCCTCCAGGGATTCGATCTACGCGGCCATCGACGAGCTCTCGCGCTTCCCGCTCGCCGAAAGCATCCTCTCGCTCTCCCTGTGGCTGCTCTCGGCGGCCATGTGGTACTTCGGGCTGTCCGCTTTCGCCGACTTCCCGGGCCCGCTCGTGAAGTTCATCGGTATCGGCATCGCCTGCGAGGGCCTGCTGCTCGTCCCCTACCAGTACTTCTTCTTCCGGATGTTCGTCGCCTACGACTACGACCGGATCGCCAAACACCTCGACGAGCCCTACTACCCCGAGAAAATCCGCCTTGTCACGATGCAGCGCAAGATCGCCGGGTCGATCCTTGTCCTGCTCGTCGCCTCGCTGATCGCCTTCTTCTTCACGATGCGGTACTTAAGCATATGGAACCTGCAGGGCCGGACCGTCGAGGTCGGCCGGGATCTCCTCACGGCGACAGCCTTCAGCGTGGCGGGCTCGGTCGGCGAATCGGGCCTGTTCGCCAACCTGGACTACGAATCGCTCTCCGGCGCCGAGACCACGCGGCTCATGGAGAGCATCGACAAGGCCACCCGCCAGCCGATGCTGCTGCTGGACCGCACCGGCAAGTTCCTTTATGGCGACCGCAAGTCGCTGCCCAGGGGGCTCTCTCTGAGACTCCAGAATCTCGTCCAGCAGGGAAAGCCGCTGGAGACGAAACCCGGCGACTGGATCGAGGATTCCCAGACGCTCGACATGCTCGTGATCGTCAAGGTGCTGGACCTCAAGACCGGCGAATGGACCGGCCACTACGTCGGCACCTATTACATCTTCGATCATATCGAAAAGAGCCTCGACCGGACCGCCGTTATCGGCTTCTTCGTGATCGTGATCATGATCATCGTCGCCGTACAGGTCTCGGTGCTCGGCGCCACCGATTTCACGACACCCATCGGCCGCATGAACGAGATCGCCGACCGCGTCTCGGGCGGCGACCTCACGCGCGAGCTCCAGGTCCTCTCGGAAGACGAGATCGGCAACCTCGGCAAGAGTTTTTCGAGAATGCTCGACACCCTTCAGGCCACGCTCCGCCGCGTGGGCCGCTCCGCCGACGGCGTCGAGCAGGTGATGAAGACCATCGGGCAGGTGTCCGAGCGCGTCTCGAAAGGCTCCCAGAGCCAGATCCTCTCGGTCCGCGAGGCGTCCCAGAACCTCGACCTCCTGCACAACTCGATCCGCTCCATCGGCGAGAACGTCTCCGTGCTGAACGAATCGGCCGAGGAAAGCTCCCACTCCATCGGCCAGATGTCGCTGCAGGTCACGACCATCAACCAGAACGTGGTAAAACTCTCCCAGTCGGTCGAGGAGACGAGCACGGCGATCGAAGAGATGCTCCGCTCCATCGAGCAGGTGGGCTCCTCCGTGGAACGCCTGAAAGACATCTCCTCCGGCTCCGCTTCGGCCCTCGAGAAGCTGAACGGGCTCATCTCCAAGGTCGAGACCAACGCGAAAAGCACGGACGAGCTGGCCCGCCAGACCGCCCGCCACGCGCGGAGCGGCACCAAGTCCGTGGACGACATGATCGCCGGCATCGAGACGATCCGCGCCTCGTTCGACCAGATGCGCAAGGTGATCGAATCGCTGCACGAATCGGCAAGCGACATCGGCAACATCCTCGGCGTGATCCGGGACATCGCCGACCGGACGAACCTGCTCTCCCTGAACGCCTCGATCATCGCCGCCCAGGCGGGCGAGCACGGCAAGGGGTTCTCGGTCGTCGCGAACGAAATCCTCGCTCTCGCCAACTCGACCGCCACCAATACCCGCGACATCGAACGGCGCATCGAATCGCTCCAGTCGGAATCCCAGAAAGCCATCAAGGCGGTGGAACAGGGTTCGGAGGCCATCGACCGGGGCCTCGGCCTCTCGCACGAGGCCGGCGAGGCGCTCAAGGAGATCGCCGGTTCGGCCGAGCGCTCCGCCTCCATGGTGAAGCTCATCGTGACGACCGCCAACGAACAGACGGCCGAAGCCTCCAACGTGAGCCGCGCCTTCGACGAAGTGGCGGCCATGGTGAACCAGATCGCCCGCGCCACGCAGGAGCAGACCCACGGCACGGGCCGGATCTCCCATGCCACGGTCGAGATGCGGGAAGTCGCCTCGGCCGTGTCGGCGCTCCTCGGTGAGCACCGCCACCACTCGGCGCAGATCGTCTCGGCCATGAAGAACATCACCGAGATGATCCACTACATCAGCGAGGCCCAGAACCAGGAAACGGCCACCTGCGACGAGGTGCAGAAGCTCGTCACCGAGATCGTCAGCATCTCCGAGGCCTATGCCGCCGAGGCGAACAGCCTGAACGACTCGATCCTCGCCCTGAAGCGCCAGTCCACGACCCTGCGCGAGGAGCTGAACCGGTTCACGCTCCCGGCCGAGAAGAACGGCAACGGGCACGACACGCCCCAGCCTCCCGCGCAGGGCCCTTCGAAGCCCGCGCTCCTGAACTGACCGGCCCCTTTCCTTCCCGTCAGGGGCGTGTATAAGTTTCGTTTTCCCGAGGGGGGGGATTCCCATGCTGAAGCGAACCTGTCTCGTGCTCGCCGCGCTGCTGCTCGCCGCCGGCTGCCAGAAAAAGGCCAACACCGTGCGGATCGGCGAATACGCCTCCATGACCGGCGCCACGGCCACCTTCGGCCAGTCCTCCCACAAGGGCACGCAGATGGCCGTGGACGAGTGGAACGCCAAAGGAGGCATCCTCGGCAAGCCCATCGAGCTGATTACGCTGGACAACCAGTCGAAGCCGGAGGAAGCCCGCCTCACGGCGCTGCGGCTCATCAACGAGGACAAGGTCGTCGCGCTGCTGGGCGAGGTGGCTTCGAGCCGCTCGCTCGCCGTCGCTCCCGAAGCCCAGCGCTACGGCGTGCCGATGGTCTCTCCCGCTTCCACGAATCCCGCCGTCACCGAAACGGGCGACTACATCTTCCGGGCCTGCTTCATCGACCCGTTCCAGGGCGCGGCCATGGCGAAATTCGCCTATCAGGACCTCGGCCTGAAAAGGGGTGCCATCCTGTTCGACGTGAAAAACGACTACTCGGTGGGCCTCAAGACTTTCTTCATCCAGAAGTTCAGGGAACTGGGCGGCGAGATCGTCGTCGAGACGAGCTACGCGGAAAAAGACCCCGAGTTCCGCGCCCAGCTCACGCAGATTCGCGACGCCAATCCTGAATTCGTCTTCGTTCCGGGCTACTACAACGAGTTCGGCCTTATCGCCCGGCAGGCGAAGGAGCTCGGCCTCAACGTACCGATGCTGGGCGGGGACGGCTGGGATTCGGCCAAGACGGTCGAGATCGGCGGCGACGCCGTGGAAGGCCACTACTTCTCGAATCACTACGCCGCCGACGATCCGGACCCGAAGGTCCAGGGCTTCATCGCGAAGTTCAAGGCGAAATATGGCGGCGAGACCCCCGACGCCATGGCCGTGCTCGGCTATGACGCGGCCGGGATGCTGTTCTCCGCCATGGAACGGGCCGGAACCAACGAGGACCGGGCGAAAATCCGCGACGCCCTTGCCCAGACGAAGGACTACGACGGCATTTCCGGGAAGATCTCCATGGACGAAAAGCGCGACGCGAAGAAAACCCTCGTCGTCCTCCAGATCAAGGGCGGAAAGTTCGTCTTCCACAAGGCGATCTCGCCCGACTGACCGGACGCACTTCGCCACGCCGGGCCGTTGCTCCGGCGGCGGAGCCGCGTTATCTCACCGGCGGTGGATCTCCAGGGAAAGACGCTCGTCATCACCGGCATCGGCGGTTTTATCGGCCTCCGGGCCGCCGAACTGGCCCGCGCCCGGGGGATGAAGGTCCGGGGGCTGGACCTCTCCCCCCAGGCGGCCGCAAAGGCCCGGGAAGCGGGCATCGAAACGGTCACGGGCAGCACGACCGACGAAAAGGCGGCCCTGGAAGCCTGCCGGGGCGGCGACATCGTCCTGCACACGGCCGCCATCGTGAAGGAAGACGGCTCCATGGAGGAGTTCCGGCGGGTGAACGTGGGCGGCACCGTGACGATGGCGAAGGCCGCCCGCGAAGCCGGCGCAAAGGTGTTCGTCCACCTGTCGAGCGTGATGGTCTACGGCTTCACGTATCCCCGGAACGTCACGGAACTGGGCCCCCGCCGCGGCGAGAACAACCCCTACTGCCAGACCAAGATCGAGAGCGAGGACGCCGTGCTCGCGCTGAACCGGCCGCCCGGGTTCGGCGTCATCGTGATCCGCCCCGGCGACGTCTACGGCCCCGGCTCGGTCCCGTGGGTATCCCGCCCGGTGTCGCTCATGAAGCAGCGCCGGTTCGCCCTGATCGGTGGCGGCCGCGGGACGATGAACCACGTTTACGTGGACAATCTGATTGAAGGCATTTTCCTCGCCGTCGAGCGGGAGATGTACGGCGAAACGTTCAACCTGACCGACGGTGCCGAAACCACGTTCCGCGATTACTTTACGCGCCTCGCGAAGGCGGCGGGGCAGCCGGCACCGGCATCCGTACCGGAGTTCATCGTCCGCCCGGTGGCCCGCGCCGCCGCCCGGATCGAAAAATGGATGGGCCGCGAGCCCCGGCTCAGCGAGGATGCCGTCGGATTCGTGACGCGCCCCTATCCCTATTCCATCGAGAAAGCCCGGCGGCTGCTCGGCTACAGTCCGAAGGTCGGACTGGACGAAGGTCTCGAGCGGACCGCCCGGTGGCTCCGGGAAAGCGGACTCGCATGAACGGAGAATGCCAATGCTGATCTGTCCCGAATGTGGAGCGGAAAATCCTCCCGGTTCCGGATCCTGCCAGCGCTGCTCGGCGGTACTGGGTGGCGGCCCGAACCGGCTCCAGTGGTTTCTCACGGGCCTGCTCGCCGTCGCCGTCGTGGCGCTGGCCGCCTGGCGGTTCGGCGTCTTCGAAAAATCCCCCGGCCACGAACCGGGGGCAACGGCCGCTTCGGCCCTGCCCGAGGCGGCGGATCTCGGCCGGATTCCGATGACCGCCCCGAAGGTGGAGGGTGCGGGCGTCAGCCTCGAGTTCCCCGGACCGAACTGGAAGGTGAACGGCCGGGATTCCCCCGACAAGCTGATCAAGAACCCCGCCGCCGAGTTCGAGTTCGTGGACCTGAACTCGTTCGCCTTCGGGCTCCTGCTCGTGGAAGACACGCAGCTTTCGCTCAAGGGGTACGGGGACCTCGCCCTCAACCAGGTGAAGAGCCGTTACACGAGCTTTGAAATTTCCAGGGACGAGGCGGCAACCCTGGGCGGGGAGCCCGCCCGCTACGTGGAGTTCCAGGTGGTTTCCAGCGAGAAGGTGAGCTTCCGCTACCTCACCTGGTACGTGATCCGTGGCGGCAAGGGGTACCAGCTCGTGTTCTACACGATTCCCTCGCTCGTCGAGGATCTGAAGAAGGATACCGCCGAAGTGGCCGCCCGCTTCCGGTTCACGGACTGAGGTTTTCCGGCGTGAAGCATTCCCGCCTTCTTGGCGTTCTCGCAGCGGCACTGGCGCTGCTGGCAATGCCTCCGTCCGCACGCGCGCAGACCGGCGCTCCGGCGGACGGCGGCGATCCCGCCCCGACGGCCGACCACGGGATCCTGCTCATGGATACGGAACTGCGGACCGAACCCGGCTTCGGGAAGCCCACCATCGCGAAGGCGAAATACCTGGAGATCTACCGGGTGAAGAACTCCGCCCCCGGCGAAGGCAAAGTCCTCTGGTACGGCCTCATCCTGCGCGAAGAGCGGACACCGCGCCGCGTGCAGAACCGGGGCTGGGTGCTGCGGCTCCCCGGCGAAACGGACCCGCTGCTCAAGGACGAAGTGCCGGTCTTCAGGTATCCGTCGGCCCCCGAACCGCCGAAACTGGTGAAGACCCGCTGGCTCGGACGGACGGGCACCACCCGTCACGGCGGCGCGTGGATCGAGGTGACCTGGAACAGCCGGCAGGACCGGGTGGACGAACTGCTGGGCTATGTCCCGTCCACCGAGATGGCGCTCCTGCCCCGCACGACGGAGGCCGAGGCCGCATCCAAGGTGAGCACGATCCGTGCGAATCCACGCTGGACGCCCCAGATGGTCGCCGCGATCCTGCGCGGCGAGGTCCGCGACGGCTTCCCGCGCGAAGCCGTGATTCTCGCCCTTGGCGAACCCCCGGTCCGGGTGGAGCTCGAGGACCACCGCGAGCAGCTCTCCTGGCGGACGGCTCCGCAGGGCCCCATCGAGATCATCCTCTACCGGGGATTCGTCGAGGAAATCCGCCACCCGACCGACAGGGCCGTGATCGAACGGTAACGGGCCGCCCCCCTTGCCCGGACTCCGGGCAGACGTCACCGTTTACCCGCCATGGCCGTGCGTGAAATCGTCAAGATCGGAACCCCCTCCCTGCGCGAGCGCTCGCGCGAGCTGACCGAGGCCGAACTCGTGGATCCGGCGCTGGCCGCGCTCGTTGAGGACCTGTTCGAGACCATGCAGGCGGCAGGCGGCGTGGGTCTCGCCGCCCCGCAGATCGGCGAGAATGTCCGGACGGTCGTACTCGACGTCCAGCCGAACGCCCGTTATCCGCACATCGAGGCGGCCGGCCGGCTTGTACTGGTGAATCCGGTTCTCACTCCGCTCACGGCCGCCCGCGAGGAAGACTGGGAAGGCTGCCTCTCCGTCGACAACCTGAGGGGCCGCGTTCCCCGCTGGAAGGACCTCGCCGTGAACTACCGGCTTCCGGGGGGCGAACGCCGCTCGATGGAAGCCCACGGATTCCTGGCCCGAGCCATCCAGCACGAATGCGACCATCTGGACGGCATCCTCTGGGTGGACCGCCTCGAGGACACGCGCAGCATCACGCAGCTCGCCGAGTTCCAGCGCTACGTCCTGCCCGGCCTCCTGAACCCGCCGGGGGAATGACGGTCAAAGGTCGAACAGGAACACGCCGCCCAGGAGAAACCGGGCGGATTCGTAATCTTCCTTGGAGCTGATGAAGAGGTACTCGAACCGGAAATCGAGCGCGGCCTTCGGAACCACGAACGAGCGGATACCGCCGCCCGGCCCGAACGCGAAGGCGCCGCCGTTGGGACCCCGCGGGAAAACGCGGCCGCCGCCGAAGGCGAACTGGAGATACGGATCGAAGCGGGCTTCCTTGTCGAACACGAAGTGGACACGCATCGTCGGCATGATGAGCATCGTCGCCGTGGGACCGGTCGTGGCGATGGAAGCGGGCGGGCCGGGATTCACCGGATCGCGGGCCTTCACCGAGGTGTAGAGGAAGCTGGCGCCCACCTGGAAGATCGGCGTCACGTTCATGCCGGCGAAAAGCTGCCCCGTGAAGGTGGTGTTCTCGCCAACGTCATAACTGTCGCCCATGAAGGAGAACGAAGGGGAGATTTCCCAGTCGCCGGCCTCGGGTCCCCAGACGAGCTCACCCGGATCCTCGAGTGACGAGGCGGGCCGGACTTCCAGCACCGCCGGCAGGGCGCCGTCCAGAGCCGGGCGTTCGTCCGCTCCCAGCAGGGAGAACGAAGCCGCACTGGCCACGAGAGGCATCGACAGCACGATTGCCGCCACCCGGCGGATCAGAGCAATCACAAGGACCATCCCCGCCCGCAGGGCCCCGTATAGCTCCGGCTGGTGGCCGGAAGGGGCGGAAATCGCGGGCCTTTTCCGTTTTGATCTTAGGATACCGCTACCACCCCCCGACGGGAAGCGCCATGGGGCCCCTGTTCACAAGGGTTCACGAGCGGTAGCCAAGGGCCGCTTTCCCAATATATGCTCCGCCCTGCCCGAATCCGGGCGTTTCGAGGTTTATTCATGGCGATCGAGGTATCCGTTCAGGGTCTGGGGTCCATCGGCCGTGCCGCCGACGCCCTCGTCGTGCCCGTATTCCGGGGGGACAGCTCCCACCTGCACTGGCGGCTGGAGAAGCCCGTCTATCAGGCGGTCGAGAGGCTCCGCCGGGCGAGCGGTATCGACGGCGAGTTCGGCTCCGTGGCGGCCCTCGAAACCGACGGAGGCCTCCTGCCCCCGACGGTCGTGTTCGTGGGCATTGCCTCGAAGGGCGAGCTCACCGGTCCCGACCTTTTCGAAGCCTATGCGAGCGGTGTCCGGCGGATCGTGGCGGGCGAGACCCCCTCGGTGGCGCTCCTGGTTCCGGACGGCGTCGTCCCCGGAGCGGCGGAAGCGGCCGTGACGGGACTCTTCGCAGGCACCTACCGGTTCCAGCGGAAACAGAAGCCGAAAAAGCTGCACCTCCGCCGGGGCGTGATCCTGACGGCATCGGCCCTGGATTCCAGCGGTCTCGACAAGCTCGTCGCCATCGGCGAGGCGCAGAACTACGCCTTCGAGATCGTGAACCGGGACGGCGGCGAACTGACGCCCCCGCATCTTGCCGATGAGGCGCGCCGCATCGCCCGCCAGACCGGCGCCCGCGTGACGGTCTGGGACCGCAAGACGATCGAGGCCGAGGGAATGGGCCTTCTCGCGGCGGTCGGCCGGGCGTCCGAGCACGACCCGCAGTTCATCCGGCTGGATTACGAGCCCAAAGGTACGGCCACGGGCCATCTCGTGTTCGTCGGCAAGGGAATCACCTTCGACACGGGCGGCATCGACCTCAAGCGCTATCCCGGCCTCCCCACCATGAAGGGAGACATGGGCGGCGCGGCCGCCGTGCTCTCGCTCTTCAAGGCGCTCCCGGTGCTCCAGCCGGCGGTGCGGATCACCGGACTCATCGCCTCGGCGGAAAACGCCTTCGGCGGAGCGAGCTACAAGCCGGGCGACGTCTACCGGTCCTACAGCGGAAAGCATGTCGAGATCGGCGACACGGATGCCGAAGGCCGGCTCGTGCTGGCCGACGCCCTCCACTATGCGAAGGAACTGAAGCCGGACGCCATCATCGACCTCGCCACGCTGACAGGCTCCTGCGTCGTCGCCCTCGGCGAGCTGTTTGCGGGCCTGTTCTCGAACTCGGACCGCCTCGCCGGAGAGATCGAGGCAGCCTCCCGGCTCGCCTTCGAGCGGTTCTGGCGGCTCCCCCTGCCCCCGGTCTACCGGCAACAGATCGTCTCGCCCATCGCCGACCTCAAGAACATCTCCAGCAGCAGGTACGGGGATGCGGTCATCGCCGCCCTGTTCCTCAAGGAGTTCGTCGGCGACACCCCCTGGGCGCACCTGGACATCGCCGGCCCCTCGTGGGTGGACACGGACACTCCTGGTTATCTTGCCATGGGCACGGGCTATGCCGTACGGACGCTCTGCCGGCTCGTGGATCCCTCCTCGGGCTGGAACCGCGAGCAGCTGAAGGGATAAGGAAACGGAAAGGCCCCTGCCTGCCGGCCCATGGACGTTTTTCTCCAGCAACTCGTGAACGGCGTCGCCTGGGGCGGCATCTACGTGCTGCTCGCGCTCGGTTACACGATGGTCTACGGCGTGCTGAAGCTGATCAACTTCGCCCACGGCGAGGTGTTCATGGTGGGCGCCATGACCGCCTTCTACGTGAACGCCGCCGATCCCGGCCTGTTCCGGCAGGCGCATCCGCTCACGGCCATGCTGATTCTGTTCCTCGCTTCGGCGGCGGCCTCGGCGCTGCTCGCGCTCCTCATCGAGCGCATCGCCTACCGTCCGCTGCGCGGCGCGCCGCGCCTTTCCGCCCTCATCACGGCCATCGGCATGTCGATCCTGCTCCAGAACCTCGGCCAGCTCGTCTTCGGCGCCGACCCCAAGGTCTTCCCCGCGCTCATCGAAACCCGGCCGCTCTTTTCGATGGGGGGCGCCGTGGTATCAAACCTCCAGGCGGTGGTCATCGTGTCGAGCCTCGTTCTCCTCGGCGGGCTTCACCTGTTCGTGAGCCGCACGCGCCTCGGCCGGGCGATCCGGGCGGTGTCGTTCAACCCCAAAGCCGCCGCCCTCATGGGCATCGACGTGGACCGGGTGATCGCCGCCACCTTCGTCATCGGCGCCGTGCTCGCGGCGGCGGCGGGGATCCTTTACGGGCTCTTTCTCCCCAAGATCGAGCCGTTCATGGGCCTCATGCCGGGCCTCAAGGCGTTCGTCGCGGCAGTTCTGGGCGGCATCGGCAGCCTCCCCGGCGCGGCGCTCGGCGGCCTCATCATGGGCGTCAGCGAGACCCTCGTGACGGGTTACGTCTCCAGCAACCTGCGGGATGCCATCGCCTTCGTCCTGCTCATCTTCATCCTCATCTACCGCCCGGGTGGAATCCTTGGAAACGACGCCCCCGAAAAGGTCTGAGTTCGCCCTCCTGGCGGCGGGGCTGGCGGCCTTCTGGCTGCTGGACCGCTATGCCCTTTCGGGGCTCTCGCCCTATGTGAAGCTCCTCGTCATCACGGCGGCGCTGAACGCGCTGCTCGCCGCCTCGCTGAACCTCGTGAACGGCGTCACGGGGCTGTTCTCCATCGGCCACGCCGGCTTCATGGCCTGCGGCGCGTTCCTCGCCGCCGGGACGCTCTCGGGACTGGGGCCCCTCGCCTGGTTCCGGGAGTTCTGGGAAATGGCCGGAGGGCTCGGCGCGGCACTGATCGTCATCCTGATCGTGCTGGCGGGGGGCGTGTGCGCGCTCCTCGCGGGGCTTCTTGTGGGGATCCCCACGCTCCGGCTCCGGGGCGACTATCTCGCCATCGCCACGCTCGGCTTCGGCGAGATCATCCGGGTGCTGGTCGTGAACACGCCTGCGCTCGGCGGCGCGAGAGGCATCTCGGTTCCGGTGCGCTATCTGCTGGACAGCAGCCTGTTCCCGGCGGCGGCGCTTTCGGTTCTGGGAATAGTGATCCTCTACCGTCTGGTCCATTCCGGAAGGGGACTCGCCTACCTGTCGGTCCGCGAGGACGAGATCGCCGCCAACAGCATCGGCATCTCCACCGCCCGGGTCCGTATCGAGGCGTTCGCCATCGGGAGTTTCTTCGCCGGCGCCGCAGGGGCTATGCTCTCGTTCAACCAGACGCTCGTGCACCCGGATTCGTTCCAGTTCCTCCGGAGCGTCGAGATCATCGTCATGGTGGTGCTGGGCGGCATGGGAAGTTTTACCGGTTCGATCGCCGCTGCCGTGCTGCTCACCTTCCTGCTGGAGGGCCTCCGGTACACGCCGCTCCGCGACCCCGAATGGCGGCTCATCATCTATTCGGTGCTCCTCATCTCCATGATGCTGTTCCGCCCGCAGGGGCTTCTGGGACGCCGCGAAATCGGCTCGTTCCTCAAGCGGCGCCCGGAGGAGGCCGCATGAGCCTTCTGGAGCTGACAGGCGCGGGCGTCCGGTTCGGCGGCATCCGGGCGGTCTCGGGCGTGGACATGGGCATCGAGCGGGATTCCCTCACGGCGCTCATCGGCCCCAACGGGGCCGGCAAGACCACCATCTTCAACCTCATCACCGGCATCTACGAGCCCACCGAAGGAGCGATCGGCTTCGACGGCCGTCCGCTCCGGGGCCTGCTCCCGGCCGCCCGCGCCCGGCTCGGCATCGCCCGGACGTTCCAGAACATCCGGCTCTTCCGGGAACTCTCCGTGCTGGACAATGTGCGGGCCGCCTACGTTCCGGTGCTGGGTTACGGGCCCCTGGGTTCCGTGCTGCGGGGGCCTTCGTTCCGCAGCGAAGAGCGGGAGTTCGAGGCCCGCGCCCGCGCCGTGCTGGAAGAAACCGGACTCCTGGACGCGGCCGGAGCCCCGGCGGGTAGCCTCCCCTACGGAGCCCAGCGGCGGCTCGAGCTCGCCCGGGCCCTCGCCACCTCCCCGAAGCTGCTCCTGCTCGACGAGCCGGCCGCCGGCATGAATCCGTCCGAGAAGGCCGCCCTCGCGAAGCTGATCCGCTCCCTCAAGGAACGGCACCGGCTCACGGTGCTGCTCATCGAGCACGACATGAAGTTCGTCATGGGGCTCTCGGAAAAGATCTTCGTCATGGACCACGGCGTGAAGATCGCCGAGGGCACCCCCGAAATGGTCCGCACGAACCCGAAGGTGATCGAGGCGTATCTCGGCCCGGACCTCACCGTCAGCGAGGTGTTCGCGGCGGAACGGGAAGCCGGAACGCCGTCCGGCGGAGGCGCCTCCGCGTGAGCCTGCTCGAAGTCCGCGACCTCGAGGTCTCCTACGGCGCCATCCGGGCCGTCCGGAAGGTGTCCTTTTCGGTCGAGGCGGGAACCATCGTGACGCTCATCGGCGCCAACGGCGCCGGGAAATCCACGCTGCTGAATACCATTGCTGGGCTGATCCGCCCCGGCAGCGGGTCCATCCGGCTGGAGGGCGGGGAAATCGGCGGCCTGAAGGCGAATCTGCTGGTGGCGCGGGGCCTCTCGCTCGTCCCCGAAGGACGGGCGATTTTCGCCAATCTGACCGTCAGGGAAAACCTTCTGCTCGGCGCCTACCTGCGCGAGGCGGATGCTGCCCGCGATCTCGATAAAATGCTGGAGACGTTCCCCGTGCTCCGGGAGCGCATCTCGCAGCGGGCGGGAACGCTGTCCGGCGGCGAGCAGCAGATGCTCGCCATCGCCCGGGCGCTCATGTCCCGGCCCCGGCTGCTCCTGCTCGACGAACCCTCCCTCGGTCTCGCTCCGCTCATCGTCAAGGCGATTTTCGGCATCATCCGGGAGATCGCCGCCGAAGGGACCACGGTGCTTCTCGTGGAGCAGAACGCCCGCATGGCGCTGGAACTGGCGAAGGAGGCCCATGTCCTCGAAACCGGGGAGATCGTCCTCTCGGGGCCCAGCCCTGAACTCGCCCGGAGCGAAAAGGTGAAGGCCGCCTACCTCGGGGATTGACGGGCGGATGACAGGGGCTTCATCCGCCCGCCCCATAAGGACCATCCTGTTTTGCATCGCTCCGCCGGTCCCGTCAGGATGGGCGCCCCGGCGGGGCCCCTGTGCCCGGCGGGCCTCACACGACACCCGAAAGGACCCTGAACCCCCATGGCCGACACGCACGCGCTGGATTTCTACGATCTCGACGAGCTCCTCACCGAAGAGGAACGCATGACCCGCGACACGGTCCGCGCCTGGGTGAAGGACCGGTTCATGCCCACCGTGCGCGAAAGCTGGCGGGCGGGAACCTTCCCGGTGAAACTGATCCCCGAGCTCGGCGAGCTCGGCATCTTCGGCGCGTCGATCAAGGGCTACGGCTGCCCCGGCATGAGCGAAGTCGCCTACGGACTCATCATGCAGGAGATCGAGCGCGGGGACTCGGGCCTCCGGTCGTTCGCCTCCGTCCAGAGCGGCCTTTCGATGACCGCCATGAACAAGTTCGGCAGCGAGGAACAGAAGCAGAAATTCCTGCCCGAGATGCGCAAGGCGAAGACCCTGTTCTGCTTCGGCCTCACCGAGCCCGACTACGGGAGCAATCCCGGCGGCATGACGACCAGCGCCCGCACGGACGGCGACAGCTACGTCCTGAACGGAGCGAAGATGTGGATCACGAACGGCACCATCGCCCAGTACGCCGTCGTCTGGGCGAAGCTGGACGGCAGCGACTCGTCGGACATCCGCGGATTTATCGTCCCCACGGACTCCAGGGGCTTCAAGGCTCCCGAGATGCACGGCAAGATGTCCATGCGGGCGTCGATCACGAGCGAGCTCGTGCTGGAGGACGTGCGCATCCCCAAGGCGAACCTGCTCCCCAAATCGAAGGGCCTCGGCTCGCCGCTCTCGTGCCTCAACCACGCCCGCTACGGCATCGCCTGGGGCGCGGTCGGCGCGGCGACGGCCTGCTACCTCGAGGCGCTGAACTACGCCAAGAACCGCATCCAGTTCTCCCGGCCCATCGCCGGCTACCAGCTTGTCCAGGAAAAGCTCGCCTACATGGTGTCGGAGATCACCAAGGCGCAGCTCCTCGTCTGGAGGCTCGGCCGCCTCTTCGACGCCGGACGGCAGACGCCCCAGCTGATCTCGCTCGCCAAGCGGAACAACGTCGAGATCGCCCTGAACACCGCCCGGCTCGCCCGCGACATGATGGGCGCCAACGGGATCACCGACGAATATTGCGTGTTCCGGCACATGTGCAACCTCGAAACGGTGAAAACCTACGAAGGCACCCACGACATGCACACGCTCATCCTGGGCCAGGCCGTCACGGGACTCGCCGCCTTCGACGGTTGAGGGGCGTCCCGGCGGGGGTGGCCCTCGCGTTAAGTTCCGCTAATCCCATGCCTCCGGGGGTCCCTTTCCTGTAGGGGTCCGGATGGCTACGCTCCACCCGTCTCAAAACCGAAGGGATTGAACTCTCATGTCCGACCAGGAAACCCCGAAATGGATCTATCCGGCGGCGCTCGGCGCGTCGCTGCTCGCAGTGATCGACTCGTTCTACCTCACGCACCTGCACACGCTCCGGCACACGAAGGAACTCCAGAGTTCCCTCTGCACGCTGAGCGACGTCGCCAACTGCCAGATCACCATCGAATCCAAATATTCGGAACTGGCCGGAATCCCCATTTCGAACCTCTCGGCCGTGACCTACGGACTCATCGCCGCCGTGGCGCTGCTCGGCCTCATGGAAGCGAAGAAGGCGTTCCCCCGGCTGCTGCTGCTGGGCGGCGCGTTCACGACGCTTGTCAGCCTCGTGATGGCGGTGATCTCCTACGGCATCCTGAAGACCGTCTGCCCGGCCTGCACGCTCCTCTATGTGCTTTCGGGCGTACTGCTGTTCGCCGGTATCAAGGCGGTGAAGGCGGACTCCTCCGGCGAAACGGTCGCCGACGAAATGGGCCGCTTCTTCGCTGCCAAGCCGCTCGGCCTTTCCGCCGGCATCACGGCGTCCGTGCTCCTCGTGATTGCAGGCGTCGGCAAGACCATGACGCCCGCGGAAGCGGTTACCCAGAAGGACACCCGCACCGGCCAGGACGAGCACACGGGGCAAGACCACGGCCCCGATGGGGAGCATACCGGCGCGGAGGGAACGGAGCCCACACCGGAACAGGCATCTGCAATCGTGGCGAAATTCATGGAGCAGATGCCCCAGGTGGAGATGGACTGCGGACCGCTCGAGCCCAAGGGCAATCCACAGGCGAAAGTCACCTTGTACGAATTCGCCGATTTCCAGTGCCCCGCCTGCAAGGCTTTCGTCCCGACGATGAAGGCGCTCCTTGAAACCCACTCGGACAAGATGCGGGTCTGTTTCCGGAACTATCCGCTGGACGGGGACTGCAACCCCCGGATCCCGAAGGGACGCGGCCACGAAGGATCCTGCGAGGCCGCGGCAGCGGCCGTCTGCGCCAGCCAGCAGGGCAAGATGTGGGACTTCTACTATGCCATGTTCGACATGCAGGGCCCCGGCCTGAACGAACGGTCGCTTCACGGCCTCGCAAAGGACAAGGGCCTCGATGTGGACGCCTTCGACAAGTGCGTGAAGAGCGATGCGGTGAAACAGATCCTGCAGACGGACATGGACAAGGGTGCGCAGATCGGACTCGAAGGCACTCCCACGCTGGTCATTAACGACCGACGGCTCCGCCAGCGGCCCGACGCTCGCCTCCTGCGGCTCATCATCGACAACGAGCACAAGAAGGCAGGCGGACAGTAAGCCGGCGCCGGACTATCCGGCTATCAGGGCGAATATCTGCCGGACCCGGTCCGGGACGTCTTCCTCCGGCGCGGAGATCGTCAGAAGCGGCTGAAGTGATGGACTGTCGTAGCCCGAACCCGGCCAGATTCGAATACCGTCCGGGAGGCTGGAAAAGACGAACGCGCCGCCTTCCGGCAGTTCGAACCTCATGCCCGCCAGCATCCGGCGGTCCGGCAGGGTCCGCCGGACAAACTTCGCCGAACCACCCCGCCGTTTCACCTCGGCCAGCAGGGCGTCCGAAAGGGCGATCGAATATTCGGCCAGAGTCATTCAGATAGCCTCGGCGGCGGGATCCGGAGACGGTTCCGGGTTACCCCTATCAAGCAAACACGGTGTTTCCCATGGAGCCGGGAAATAGTCTACCCTCATGACGCGCCGCATTGCATCCGGTCAGCCGCCGGAGCGAGAGCTGGCCGCAATCCGAGGGCCTTTCAATGCCCACCGAAATTCAGTCCACCGACAACGGCTACCGGATCGGCGATCTGGAGATCCTGTTCGGCAATGCCGTGAAGGGCCAGCTTCTCAGGGCCAACTCCCTGGTGCTCCATGGGCCCCGCAAGATCGTCGTCGATCCGGCGGCGCAGCCCGAGCGTCACAAGGAGTTTGCGGCGGAAAACGCCCTCATCTTCTATACGCACTATCACGCCGACCACCGGGCGTCCGAAGGCGCCTACCCTGCGGAAACCGAAGTGTGGGCGAGCGCCCCTGACGCTGCGGCAATCTCGGACATGGACGAGTTCGTGGGCCGGGTGGAAAGCATGCCGGGCAGCCTGCTCCAGAGGCAGGTCAAGATGCTCCAGCAGGTATTCAAGATAGGTCCCCGCCCGGTCGCCCGCAAGGTGAACGACGGCGAGCTGATCGAGCTCGGCGGCTGCACCGGCAAGCTGATGGCCCTTCCCGGCCATACGCCGGGCCATGCGGGGCTGTTCTTCCCCGATGAGTCGCTGCTCTTTATCACGGACATCGACCTGACTTCGTTCGGCCCCTGGTACGGCAACGATGCCTCCGACATCCGGAAGTTCCGCCAGTCGATCGCACGGGCCCGGGACTTCAAATGCGATTACTACTTCACGTCCCACGGCGAGGAAGTGCTCGGCCGTGACCAGTTCCTTGAGAAGATCGCCGCCTTCGACGCCCATTTCGAGCGGCGCGACCGGCTGATCCTCGAAGCCCTCGCTTCCGGCGAAAAGCGGCTGGACGACATGCTCCGGATGGAGGTCGTCTACCGGACCAAGACCCTGGCGGTGATGGAACATCTGGTCCATTTCGAGCGCAAGCACGTGAAAAAGCACCTTGAGCTGCTTGTGGAAGCCGGCAAGGTCACTTCAGATCCTAAATTCGAAAGCTTCCGTCTCGCCGCATGAACGCACAGCCAGCCAACGCCCGGAGCGTATCGCTCCTCTTCCGGCTCTGGAGCCGGTTTTACGACAACCCGCTGCCGCAGCAGCTTTATTACCGGCGTGTCCACCGGAAGATCGAGGCCGCCTGGAAACCACGGCCGGGGGAGAAAGTCCTCGACGTGGGCTGCGGTACGGGGCTTTTTCTCCGGAACCTTGCGGCCGATCACCAGAGCCTCGACCTCACCGGCCTCGATTTTTCGAAGGACATGCTCGCCGAGGCCGAACGCCACGCCTCATCCGGGCGGAGTCCGAAGCCCCGGTTCGTTCAGGGTTCGGTCTATGAACTGCCATTCGAAACCGGGACCTTCGACGTCGCCCTGAACACCATTTCCTGCCACTTCTATCTGGAGCAGGTGAAGGCGTTCCGGGAGATCCAGCGGGTGCTGAAGCCGGGCGGACGGTTCTTCTGTGCGGCGATTACGTCCGGGCTCAGAGGGCCCCGGGGGCTCTCCGACGTTGCCGTCTACTTTCCGCCGCACATCCTCTCCGATCACTTCGAAGAGGCGGGCTTCAAGGTGCTGGGTTACGAGCGGATGCTGCCCAATGTCGCCATCTTCCGTCTCGTCAAACCGGCCTGAAACCTCAATAAGTTCAGGATTTTAGCTGTATACCCCGGTTCGCACCCGGTGCGGACGGGGGTGCGTAGTGCACTTCCCGTTTCACGGAGCCGAACGGTGTACCCGGAAAGGCCGGCCCGTTTTCAGGTGGTTTTGCTCCAGAAACCCCCATTTTTCCGGTGAAATACTTTATTTTCCGTTTATCCGGTCTTTGGTACCCCGATTGCTGTTCTGCGGCACGGAGTGGTGCAGAAGCAGGGTCCACGGGAACTGTGGATCTGTAGCCCCTCCAGCTTTTCTACCGGCCGTACACAGACCTGTGAATTACCCCGGCCGGTAACTGTACAGAACGGAGTCGCCGCGTGAACGACGCAGCCGGTACGATTTGTTTCTCGATTCTTCCCCCGAACCAGTTCTTTGAAAACGAGGCCCGCGATCTCGCCTCGAAAGGTGCGCTGCCCGTCCTAGATCTCGCCTACTCGGACCCCTCCGTCCGCGCTGCGCTCATTGCGAAGGTTCCCGTCGGCCTCGAAACCGGTGTCATCATCGCTCCCGATCTCGCTCCCTCCGAACTGGCCCGGCTGAACGTCCGGGCCGTGATCGTTCCGGTGGACTGGGAACTGGACGAGTCGGTCGACCTCGCCGCTGTCACCGGCCCCTTCCGCCAGTGGCCGGTCTGGATCGAAGCGACCTCACGCCCCGCATGGGAGAAGGCAGCGAAGGCGAATCCCGCCGGCATCATCCTCAAGGGTTTCGAAGCCGGCGGAGTCGCCGGTGAGGAGTCCTCTTACATCCTCCTCCAGCGCTACGACGCAGCCCTGTCGGTCCTCGTTCGCGGCGGTATCGGCCCCGACACGGCGGCGGGCGCCATCGCTGGCGGTGCCCACGGCGTCGTGCTCGACGTCCAGACCTGGGGCTCACTCCCCATCGCTGCGGAAGCGAAGACGGCGCTCCTCTCCCTTCAGGGGACGGATGCCGTCCATCTGCGCCTCACCGACCGCCACATCATCCGGGTTTCCGGCAAGATGGGCGCCAAGGCCATGCGCACGCTCCGTCAGGCGGAAGAGGCGATGCTCGCCTCCGCCGCCGGAGAAAAGACTCCCGAAGCTGCCCGCGTCCGCTCCGAGCGCGCCGAGACGCTCTACCGCGAGCTCCAGAAGATCGCCGCCGTCTCTTTCGCCTCCACAACCGAAAAAGTGTTCCCTGCAGGTCAGGAAGTGGGCTGGGCGAAAGCCTATGCCGACGCGTGGAAGACCGCCGGCGGCATCGTCGAGGCCGTGATCGGCACGATGAAGACCGCCCCCGCCAAAGCCGCGGCCGATTTCCCCTGGCGCGAGCAGTCGGCCTTCGCGAAGTCCGTCGGCGCGAAATTCCCGATTTTCCAGGGCCCCATGGCCCAGACGAGCGACGTCGCGCCGTTCGCCGGGAAGATCATGGACCACGGCATCGTGGCGAACCTCGCCCTCGGCAACATGCCGGGCAACGTCTGCGAAAAGCTCCTGAAAGATACGCTGGAGATCGCCAAGGGCCGTCCCTTCGGCGGCGGCATCATCGGCCTCGAGGCCAATGCCTTCTTCCGCGACCAGCATATCGCCCACATGAAGCAGCTCCATCCGCCCCTCGCGGTGGTGGCTGCCGGGACGACTGAACAGGCGCTGGACCTCACCGGCGCGGGCATCCGCTCGTTCCTCCACACCCCGGTTCACACGCTGCTGCTCTCGGCAATGGACCAGGGTCATCTCGATTTTATCCTCGAAGGCACCGAAGCGGGCGGCCACATCGGCAAGCTCACCTCGTTCATCCTGTGGCAGAGCGTCGTTCAGGCCCTCGCAGACCGTCCGGCAGCGGCAGGCAAGGCCGCGAATGTCGTGTTTGCCGGCGGCTTCGGCAACGTGAAGGGCGCCGTCATCGGCGCGGCCATTGCCGCCCGCGCCCGTCAGGCAGGCCATACCTTCGGTATCCAGATGGGAACGGCGTTCCTCTTCACCCGCGAGGCGGTCGAAACCGGCGCGACGTCCCCCATGTACCAGCGGGTCCTTGTCGACCTGGACCGCACCGAGACCATCGGCGAGACGGTGATGACCCCCGCCCGCATGGCTCCGACGGCCAAGCTGTTCTCCATCCGCGAGAAGGAATACGCCGGCCTGAAAGCCGGCGAATCGCTCGACCACCGCAAGCACGCCTACGAGAACGAAAACCTCGGCGGCCTGCGCGCCGCCTCCAAGAAGCAGCGCATCGAGAAGAAGCCCGAAGGCGGCGTCCGGTTCGTGGACCTCAACGACACCGAGCAGATGAACGCCGGCCTCTTCCACGTCGGCATGTGCGCCGCGCTCCGCCGCGAGATCACGACCATCGCGGAAGTCATCGCCGACAACACGGTCCGTGCCGAACAGGCATTGAAAGCCCGCGTGGCCGAACTCTCCCGCCCGGCCGCGCGTCCGGTTCCCGAAGCCCCGCGCCCAGCTCCGGCAGCCGTCACGCCGGCTCCCCAGCCTGTAGCTGCTTCGAAGCCCGTCCCGGCTCCGCAGCCTGCGGCCCCGAACGGTCACAATGAGGGCATCGCCATCGTCGGCCTCGGCGGCATTTTCCCCGATGCCAGCGACATTGCCGCTTACTGGCGGAACATCACCAGCGGGAAATATTCAATCCGCGAGATCCCGGCCGAGCGCTGGTCCACGAAGCTGTTCTATTCCGCCGACCGGAACGCCCCCGACAAGAGCTATTCGGCCATCGGCGGTTTCCTGACGGAGCCCGAGTTCGACTCCAAGGCGTTCCGGATCCCGCCTGCCGTCGCCGAGACGATGGACCTCGCCCAGCGGGTGAGTCTCCTCGCCGTGCGCGAGGCCCTTCAGGATGCCGGTTACTACAACAGCCGGCCGTTCGATAAGTCCCGCTGCGCGGTGATCGTCGGCAATTCACAGGGCGGCGAGAACACCCACCGCTATGCCTACCGGCTCGCGCTACCGATGATCCTCGAAAAGCTGGAGCAGGATCCCTCCTGGAAATCCCTGCCGGACGCCCAGCGCAAGCAGATCGTCGACAATGTATCAAAGAACTTCCTCGGCGATCTGCCCGAAATCACGGGCGGCTCCATGCCGGGCGAACTGCCGAACGTCATCGCCGGACGCATCGCCAGCGTGTTCGACCTCTCGGGCCCCAACTTCGTCTGTGACGCCGCCTGTGCGGCCTCGCTCGCCGCGATCCACACCTCCGTCCTCGGCCTCCTTGCCGGTGAATACGACATGGCCGTCACGGGCGGCGTGGACCGGGGCATGGACGCCGACAGCTACATCAAGTTCTGCAAGGTGGGCGCCCTGTCCGCCGAGATGTCGGCCCCGTTCGACAAGCGCGCCAGCGGCTTCGTCATGGGCGAAGGCGTGGGCATGCTCGTCATGAAGCGGCTTTCCGACGCCGAACGCGACGGCGACAAGATCTACGCCGTGCTGCGCGGCATGGGCGCCTCCAGCGACGGCGCGGGACGGGGCATCACGGCTCCCTCCCCGCAGGGTCAGCGCAAGGCCATCGAACGGGCCTACAAGATGGCCGGACTCGATCCCCGGACTGTCACCCTCGTCGAGTGCCACGGCACCTCGACCCCACTCGGCGACGCCACCGAGACCTCCGTCCTCAAGGAATGGTTCCAGGAGCACGGCGTCCCGGCGCATGCGGTCGCCGTGGGCTCGGTGAAGTCCCAGATTGGCCACCTGAAGTCGGCCGCAGGCGCAGCGGGCCTCATCAAGATCGTCCTGGCCCTGCACCACAAGACCCTGCCGCCATCCATCAACTTCGAAACCCCGGCTCAGGGCACCGGCCTCGGCGAGGGCTCGCCACTGTTTGTGAACACGAAGGCCCGCCCGTGGAACCCGCCGGCCGGAGTTCCCCGCCGCGCCTCCGTTTCGGCATTCGGCTTCGGCGGCACGAACTTCCATGCGCTCTGCGAGGAGTACCTCCCCGGAGCCTCCCGGCAGGTCGCCGTCCCCACAACCGGCCGCTCGGTGAGCGAAGCTCCGGCGGTGGTCGGCTACGTCGCCCCCGCCTCGGCACCGGAACCCATGCAGGCTGCCCCGGCACCTGCTGCGTCCGCCACCCCGGCCGCTTCGGCTGGTGCCGCCGTCGACAAGGGCGAAATCGAGAAGGTCGTCATCAAGACGCTGGCCGACCAGACCGGCTACGAGCCGGAAGACCTCGGCCGCCAGCTCGACCTCGAGGCCGATCTCGGCATCGACACGGTGAAGCAGGCGGAAGTGTTTGCCGCCCTTCGCGAACACTGGGGGCTTGAGAAAGATCCGAACCTGAAACTCCGCGACTACCCCACCGTGGAAAAGATCGTGGATTACCTCGCCGGGCGCCTTTCGGGATCGGCTGCGGCTTCAGCGCCTGCTCCGGCTGCTGCCGCCCCCGCTCCCCAGCCTGCGGCGGCTCCGAAACCTGCTCCAGCCCCTGTGGACGGCCCCGACTATGTGGTGGTTCGCGGCGCCGATCCGGCGTCGGTCGTGACCGCACTGGAAGCCTGGGCCGCGAACCCTACCGGCCACCAGTCGGGCACGGGCCGCAAGTATGCCGCTTTTGGTTTCCTGAACCGCGCCGACGGCGCGAAACGGGCACTCCAGATCGCGGAAGCCTTCAAGGCCGGCAAGAAGGCCCCGCCCGCGCTCAACGTGAAGACGGGCGATATCCGGACGAAAAAGCCCCGCGTCGCCTTCGTCTATCCGGGCCAGGGTTCCCAGTATGTCGGCATGCTCAGGGAACTGATGGTATTCCCGGAAGTGCGGGCCACGTTCGAGGAGGCCGAGCAGGTGGTCTCTCCGCTCATCGGCCGCTCGCTGCTCGGCATTCTTCACCCGTCCGATACCTCCGAGGCGAACCTGGCCCGGTGCGAGAACGAACTGAAGCAGACGGAAATCACCCAGCCCGCCGTCCTCACGGCCGACGTGGCGATCCACCGGTACCTGGTCGCCAGGGGCTTCAGGCCCGATGCCGTCGCCGGGCACTCTCTCGGTGAGTATGGCGCCGCCGTTGCCGCCGGAGTCATGTCGTTCCACGACGCCCTTGAAGCAGTCGCCGCCCGCGGACGCGAGATGGCGAACGTGAAAGTCGACGACAACGGCCTCATGCTGATGGTGCCGCTGTCGGTCGCCGACGTGGAGCCCATCCTGAAACAGATTCCGGGCTACATCGCCGTGGCGAACCGCAACTCGCCGCAGCAGACCGTGATCGGCGGCGAGACGCCTTCGGTTCAGGCGCTCAAGAAGTTCCTCGATTCGAAGAACGTCGAGACGGTGCTTCTCAACGTCTCCCACGCCTTCCACTCCAAGATCGTCGCCCCCGCCTCGGAACCGCTCCGCCGCGTTCTGGAACGGCTCGGGATCAAGGGACCGGACGTGACGATCTACTCGAACGTCACTTCGGAGCCCTACCCCACCGGCCCCGGCGCCCGGCCGGAGATTATCGACCTCCTTTCCCGCCAGATCGCGGCTTCGGTCGACTGGATCGGCTCGGTGGAGCACATGTACCGGGACGGCATCGAGGTGTACATCGAGTGCGGCCCCAAGCGCGCGCTCGCCGGCCTCGTGGAATCGAACCTGAAGGGCCGTCCCTCGGTGGCGATCCAGACCTGCCACCCCAAGCGCGGCGAGGCCCTCTCGCTCGTCGAAGCGCTCGCACACCTGTCGGCAGAACTGATCGTGGACGAGGGCCCCGCTCCCGCAGTCGCCAAACCGGTGAGCGAGATCCGTGTTCCGGCCAGCCCCGCTCCGGCCTACTCGGCTCCGGCGGCTGCCGCCCCGGCTCCGAAGGCCACCATGAGTGCTGCTCCGGCGGTGAGCGGCGGCAATCCGTTCGCTCGCTGGATGAACGACCCGCGCTGGGAGAAGTTCTGGCAGAAAAACGGCCACGCCATCGAGAACATGGTCGCCCACCTGTGGGCCGTCGCGACGGACGAACCGCCGGTGCGAACTGTACAGCCGGAAGCGGCCCAGACGCCCGTCCCCCGGTTCGAGCTCGCCGTGCAGATGCCGGTCCTCAGCGACGAGGCCCCCCGGCCCGTCACCGACCCCAACCGCAACCTGCCGATGCAGCTGTGGCAGGCGGCCAGCCCCATTTCGCGTCAGGTGCCGGTCTATGTCTCCTCGGCGAACCCTGCCCGTGAAACGAATTTCCTGTCGGGCCGTAACGTCGCCATCTGGTCGGTGAGCCGCCAGTCGGAAGACCTGGCCCGTGCCCTTTCGGCCCGCGGCGCCTCGGTGCACATACCGGCGGTATTCGGCAGCGACTTCACAGGCGCAGACGTCCTCGTGATCGACGCCCGCGCCTCGAGCCGGAACCCCGAGCGGTTCGTTTCCGACCTGTCGCTCCGGCTGAACGACCTGATTGCGCTGGCGAAATCGGCCCGCCCGAACCTGATCGTCGTCGGCGTCGGCGCCCACAGTATCGACCTCGACCCCAGCCAGGCCATGTTCCAGGCGGCCGTGCGCGGCTTCCTGCTGACGCTAAGCCATGAGTTCCCGGACTGGAAAGTCCGCTGGACCATGTCCACGGGCCTGAACGACACGGAACTGGCCCGCGGCATCGATATCGACTCAGCCGATCCTGCGGCCGTGGTCCAGAGCCGCTGGTCCCGCTTCGGCCGGGCGACACTTCAGGGCGTGTTTGCCTCGATCCAGGGTGCGAACGGCCTCAAGGCGCGCCAGGACCGCGTATGGCTCGTCACGGGCGGCGCCCGGGGCATCACGAAGGAAATCGTAATGGACCTCGCCCGTCATCTGGGCGGCCGGTTCGCCCTCGTCGGTTCCTCGCCCGCCCCGCAGGGCCCCGTCGAGGCCGCCGACGAGAAGGCGATCCGCAAGGAAGTCCGTCAGGCCGCCAAGGCCAGCGGCCAGCAGCCCTCCGCCGCCGAGCTGGAAGCTGAAGTCCGCCGCCGTCTCGGCGCGGCCGAGATCCACAGCGCGCTGGAAGCCCTCCGGGCGCTCGGCGTCGAGGCCCGCTACTACGCCTGCGACCTCGCCAGGCCCGAAGGCGTGAAGAACCTCCTCCGGTCGGTCCGGGCCGATTTCGGCACGATCAACGTCGTGAT
Organism: uncultured bacterium; assembly: GCA_964621525.1. Taxonomy (GTDB): domain Bacteria; phylum JAGRBM01; class JAGRBM01; order JAGRBM01; family JAHCIT01; genus CAZMGV01. The sequence goes on along the minus strand of CAZUMS010000017.1, from coordinate 36,286 downwards.
CCACGGCGCTGGCCGCGAGATGAGCCGCTCGACCGCCGAAAAGACGCTGGACGATATCCGGGCGACCCTCGGCGTGAAGCTTGAAGGTGCGATCTCGCTGGCCCTCGAAACCCGGACGGATCCGCTGGAGGCGTTCGTCATGTTCGGCTCCGTCGTGGGCCGGTTCGGCAACAAGGGCCAGGCCGATTATGCCGCCGCCAACGGCGCGCTCACCGGCCTCGTCCGTCATTTCAGCGCCGTCGGCAACCCGGCCGCCCGCCCGCTCCTCATCGACTGGTCGGCATGGGCCGAAGTCGGCATGGCCTCGCGCGGCGTCGCGAAAGACTTTTTCAAGGAAACCGGTGTGGACCTCATCTACCCGGCCACTGGCGCCCCGCTCGTCCGGGCGGAACTGATGGCCGGAACGGCCGGCGAGATTCTCGCCTGTGGAACTCTGGGCGATCTCGACCGGAGCGGCGCGGTAAAACCGCCACCCCAGGTTCCGGCCGCCCCGAAGGGTTCCACCCAGCTCAAGGTGTCCACCCTGACCGAACCCTGGCTGGCCGATCATGCCATCGCGGGAACGGCCGTGTGGCCCGGCGTCGGCGGCATCGAGCTGATGCGCCGGGAAGCCGGCTTCGGCGGCAAGCCGTTCGAAGTCACCGATGTGAAGTTCGAGCGGGCCATCAAGGTGTTCACCGGCAAGACGGCCGATCTGAAGGCGACCCCGGGTTCAGTCGAGGTGCTCCAGCCCTCGCCCAGCGGCCCCGAGTACAAGATCCATTTCCGGGCCGGGCATTTCTCGGTGCCCAGCGTGAAGCCCGAACGCGCCGCTGCGCGGATGCTCGCGGGTAACGGCGCGCTCCGGCAGGCGGTCTATCAGGTCTATTTCCACGGCCCGCGATTCCAGGTGATGACCGGGGCCATCGAGAAAGCCGGCCAGAACTGGCAGTTCGGCGCCCGCGCTGGAGCTGTATTCTCAGGCGGCGCCGCGGTCGCGCCCGCCGATGCGACGGCTTCCGCCATCGAGGCAGCGTTCCAGGCGGCAGGCCTCCGCACGATGATCGAAACCGGCGCGAGCGTGCTCCCGTCCGGAATCCAGTGGCTCGCCGTTCACCGGCCGGTCGAAGCGGGCGAAGCCCTGTCCATCTCGGTCACACCGGTCTCGAAGATGGACGGCGGCATTTACCGCTGTAACGTCCGCGTTTTCGGAACCGACGGCAGCGAGCTTCTCTCGCTTGTGGGTTACGACCAGGTAACCACCGGAACCGTGGAAACGCTCCCAGCCGCCCTTGCCGCCCTGAGGGATTCTCCGGCGGTCCAGACCGCCCCTGCGGCTCCGGCCCCGGTGCAGGCGGCCCCCGCTCCGGCAGCGAACGTCCCCGTGACGGCAGCAGGCCGCGACGAGGTCTTTGCGGTGGTGATGGAGGTTCTCTGCCGTGAAACCGGGTACGAGCCGTCGGATATCTCCCCGGCCGCCGATCTCGAGGGCGATCTCGGCATCGACACGGTGAAGCAGGCCGAGGTGTTTGCGCAGGTGCGCCAGCACTACGGGCTCGAGAAGGACCCGAACTTCAAGCTCCGCGATTATCCGACCCTGAACCAGCTGACGGACTATGTGCTGAAGCGGATCGCCGAGGGCGGCGCCCCGGCTGCGGAGCTCCAGACGGCGGCTCCGGCCACTGCTCCCGCTCCGGCCGCCGAGGTCCAGCGGGCCGAAGTGCCGGTCCCGGCCTCGCCCCTCAACGCCCCGTGGCTCCGGTTCCAGGTGCTCGACATCGGCACGGTCCTCAAGGACCTGGACCGCGATCCGAACTCGGTCCTCGCCGAGCTGTCGGCGGACGAGAAGGGCGAATACGCGACGATCACCTTCGAGAAACGCCGCCTCGACTGGCTCGCGGGACGTCTTGCGGCCCGCCGGGCGCTCCGGGGTTTCGGCGTGGACGGCCACATCATCGTAAAGGCCGACGAAACCGGCGAGCCGAAATTTTTCGGCGCCCACGGCGAGCGGTACGGCCTCACGATCTCGCACTCGAATATCTGGGCGACGGCGATCGTCTGGGAGAAACGCGATATCATCGGCGAAGAGCGGCAGCTCGGCGTCGATATCGAACGCATCGGCGACCGCACGGAAGCGTTCCTTGAGGACAACTTCACCGCCGAGGAGCGCCGGGCGCTCCCGGCCGGACCGGAACGCGGACGGGTGGCGACGATCATCTGGTCGTTCAAGGAAGCCGCCCTGAAGACCCTGGGTACTGGCCTCCGGCTGCGTCCCGACCAGGTGGCAATCCTCCCGGACCTTGCGAACGGAACGGCCGAGATCCGGCTTTCCGGCGAGGCCGAAACCGTCCGGGCGCAGAAGAACCTCGCCTCCTTCAGCGGCCGCTTCACGGTCGCGGGCGAATACATTCTCACCGTCATCGAGGCGATCCGCCCGCCGAGCGGCGTCTGGAAACAGGACGGCGGCACGCGCGGCTGGGGCATGGGCGTTCCGCTCAACGCGAAAGACAAATCATAACCGGCTGGCCGAGGGCACGGCAGGGACAAGCAAGGCAGAACCAGAGGAAACACAGTCATGGCATGGAAACTCCGCACCACATCCGTTGAAACTCACGCTCAGCCGGCTCCGGCGATCATCCCGCCCGTGCCCGCTCCCGCAGTGGCCATCCCCCGGCCGCTGACCCCGGCTGAGCCGGCAAAGACCGGTCCGGCCCCGGCAGAGAACATCCCGTACCGGCGGCTCCAGTCGCTGTTCGACGACGGCCGGTTCGAGGAGCTGGACGCCCTTGTCCAGCACCAGGCCCGGGGCTGGGGCATGGAGGGCAAACGCGCCAGCGGCGACGGCGTCGTCGTGGCGACGGGGAAGATCCACGGCCGCCCGGCGGTGGCCTTCGCGCAGGACCGGCGGTTCATGGGCGGCTCGCTCGGCGAAGCCCACGCCCGCAAGATCTGCAAGGGCATGGACCTCGCCGACCGCATCGGCGCACCGGTGATCGGCCTCCTCGATTCAGGCGGCGCGCGCATCCAGGAAGGCGTCGCCGCGCTCGCGGGTTACGGCGAGATTTTCCGCCGCAACGTGAAGTTCTCCGGCAAAGTCCCGCAATTCTCGGTCGTGCTGGGTCCGTGCGCGGGAGGTGCGGTCTACTCGCCTTCGATCACCGATTTCATCGTCCTCTCGGAGGCCGATGCGCTCATGTTCGTCACCGGCCCGAAGGTCGTGAAACAGGCCATGTTCGAGGACGTGGACGGCGAAACCCTCGGCGGCGCGAATACCCACGCGAAGAAGAGCGGCGTCGCCCACGTCGTCCGCAAGGACGAAAAGGGCGCCATCGAGGTGACACGGCAGATGCTGTATTACCTCCTCCACCAGAAAATCGAGGCGAAAGAACCGGCGAAGGTCATCCCCCTCACCCAGATCGTTCCGGAAAACTTCCGCAAGCCCTACGACGTCCGCGACGTAATCGGGCAGGTCGCCGACGAAGGCAGTTTCCTCGAGATCCAGCCCGACTACGCCCCGAGCGTCGTCGTCGGCATGGCGCGTCTTGCGGGCCGGTCCGTGGCCATCATCGCCAACCAGCCCAAGGAACGGGCCGGCGTGCTCGACATCAATTCGTCCCGGAAGGCGGCACGATTTATCCGGACCATGAGCTGCTTCGGCATCCCGCTCGTCTCGCTGGTCGACGTCCCCGGCTTCATGCCGGGCTCGGTGCAGGAACACAACGGCATCATCGTCCACGGCGCGAAGCTGCTCTACGCCTACGTGGAGGCCCGCGTTCCGCGCCTCACGGTCATCATGCGCAAGGCGTTCGGCGGCGCCTACATCGTCATGTCGTCGAAGCACCTGGGCTCGGAAGTGAACCTCGCATGGCCGTCGGCCCAGATCTCGGTCATGGGCGCCGAGGGCGCGGTGGAAATCCTCTACGGCAAGGAGCTGAAAGCCGCCGCCGATCCCAAGGCCCGGTTCGACGAGCTGTGCCAGAAGTACCGCGAGGACTACATGTCGGTGGGTCTAGCGGCCGAGCGCGGGTGGATCGACGAAGTGATCCAGCCGAACTCGACCCGGCAGAAGCTCGTACATTACCTCGGCATGCTGGAAGCGACCGGCTCCGAAGAACGGGCACCGCACGGGAATATCCCGCTCTAAGCCCGCGGATCGCGCGCAAAAGAAAAGGCGGCCACAAACCGCCTTTTCTTTTGCCTCGAACCGAAAACGGTCAGGTCTGCTTTCCGCCACGCCTTTTCAGCTCCGCAACGACCCTGGACACGTCCTCCGAATGGTCCGCCGCGAGGACGAGTACCCCATCCTCGGTGACGGCGACGACGACGTTCTCAAGGCCTACGACGGCGACCGCCATGCGCCCGGGCCCCGGTTCGTTCACGACGATGGAATTCTTCGTTCCGATCAAGACCGGATCTCCCGTGGTGACATTCCCTTCGCTGTCGGGCGCCTGGGCCCGGCGCAGGGATTCCCAGGTGCCGAGATCGTCCCACCGGAACCGGGCGGGAACCATGCGGACGGTTTTCGCCTTCTCCATGAGGGCGTAGTCAATGGAGATACTCGGCAGATCTTCAAAACGGCGGCGCAGCTCTGCGGCGCCGCCCGTCCGGATCAGTTCTGCCAGCCGGGGAACCGCACCGGCCAGCTCCGGCGCCGTCCCGGCCAGCTCCCTCAGGAATTCGTCGAGTCGCCAGAAGAACATTCCCGAGTTCCAGTAGTGACGGCCCGAAGCGGAATAGACCTTCGCGGTATCGAGATCGGGCTTCTCCCGGAACGACCGGACCGTAACGGCCCGGCCCACGGCCGGCGCCACGCCATCCGTCTCGATATAGCCGTAGCCAGTAGCCGGCCGGGCGGGAGGGATCCCGATCACGCAAAGTCCGCCGTCCGTGCCGGCTGTTCCGAGTGCCGCCTCCACATCCTGCCGGAAGAGGTCGTCCGGTTCGATCCGGTGGTCGGCGGCGAAGATCGCCATCGAAATCCGGTCCGGCGGCCCGTCCGTCCGGGCGAGAACCGTCGCCGCCGCAAAAACGAGCGCGCCGGAGGTGTTCCGCTTCGCCGGCTCGGCAATCACGTTCTCATCCGGAATTCCCGGTTTCGACGACCGGATGGGCTCCAGAAGGTGCTCGCCCGTGACGATGAAAATCCGGTCCGCCGGAAACAGGGGCCGGATACGGTCCAGCGCCTGCTGGAGCATCGTCCGGTCCGGGTCGCCCAGCTTCAGAAGCTGCTTGGGACGGAGCCGGCGCGACAGCGGCCAGAACCGCTCTCCCGAACCGCCGGCCATGATCACCGCCACCCGTTTGGGGTCAGTTGCCATTGGCCCCTGTTATGGTCCGCCGCCGGACCCTCCGCAAGGGGGAGCAGGTTGCCGTCCGCCGTCCGGACGGCTTAGCTGTCCGGAGATGTTTTCAACACGCACACCCCACCGGTTCGACCTCAATCCCCTCTCCAGGGCCCTCGAAGCGACGCCGCGCCCCGGGCTCCTGAACCTGACGGTTTCGAATCCGGCACGGGCGGGACTCGTCCCCACGGCGGACATCCTCCCGCTGCTCTCCAGCCCGGCTAACCTCCATTACGAGCCGGACCCTCACGGCCTGCCGGGAGCCCGGCAGGCACTTGCCCGCCATCTTGCGGGACGCGGACACAATATCGATCCCGAACGGATCTTTCTCACCGCCTCGACCAGCGAGGCCTATGGGTACCTGTTCAAGCTGCTGTGTGATCCGGGAGATGCCGTGCTGGTGCCCGAACCCAGCTACCCACTGCTCGACCATCTGATCGAGCTCGAATGCGCCGTCCGCGTCCCGTACGAGCTCGTCTACGAAAAGGGCTGGAAGATCGACTTCGATTCGGTCGAAGCGGCCCTCGCCACCGACGAAGGGCAAAAGGCCAGGGCTATCGTGGTGGTGAGCCCGAACAACCCCACCGGGAACTATCTGAAGGCAGGAGAGCTCGAACAACTCGCCCGGCTCGCCGGGGAGCGGGGCCTCGCCATCGTCGCGGACGAGGTGTTCGAGGACTATCCGCTCGATCCTGTTTCGGGCGGGGCCGGACCTGCCGCGGCGTCGGCGATGGCCGCCCGGCACGCCCTTACCTTCTCCCTCGGCGGACTGTCGAAGACATTGGGCCTGCCGCAGCTCAAACTGTCCTGGATTCTCGCCAGCGGCCCCGAACCGGCGATCTCCTCATGCCTCGAGCGGCTGGAACTGATCGCCGACACCTATCTGTCTGTCGGGACCCCCGTGCAGACAGCACTGGAAGGCCTCCTGGGCCTCCTGCCCCGGCTTCAGGCACCCATCCGGGAGCGGGTTCGCGCCAATCTGGCCACCCTCCGCCAGATGACCGGTTCCTGCGAAACCACGGAGCTTCTGGCCGCCGAGGGCGGCTGGTACGCGATGCTGAAAATCCACAGCCGGGACGACGATGAAGCGCTGGCGCTGGAACTGCTCGAGAAGGACCACGTGCTGGTCCAGCCGGGCTACTTCTACGACTGTTCCGGCGGGGCGTATCTGGTCATCAGCCTGCTGACGCCCGAAGCGGTGCTGAAAGAAGGCGCCGGCCGGATTCTCCGGCGGCTTTCGGCGGCCTGAACCTGCCTGACTTTTACTGGAGGATCCGGAACTCGACGCGGCGGTTCTTGGCCCGCTTGAGCTCGGTGTCGTCCGGGCTCACGAGCGGAACGCTCTCGCCGTAGCCCACCGCCGTCAGGCGGTCGGCGGCGATACCGCCCTTGTCGATCAGCCACTTGCGGACCGAATCGGCGCGGGCCTGCGAGAGCTTCTTGTTGACAGCATCGGAGCCGCGGCTGTCGGTATGGCCGCCGATCTCGATCTTGAGCTCGGGACGGTCGCGCAGGGCCGCCGCCACTTCGGACAGGATCGGGAACGACTGTTCGAGGATCGTCGCCTTGCCGGTGACGAACAGGATTGTCTGGCTGATCTCGAGGCGGTCTTCCTTCACCTCGACGAACTTCTTCTTCTGGATCACGGGTTTCTTCTTCAGGATGAAGTCGTGAACCAGCATCTGGTCAGCCACAAGCTCGAACTTGAAGGTTTCGTCGAAGTGACCGGGAGCCGAAGCCGTCGCGGCGAAGTTGCCCGGCGAGAAGGTGAACTTGAAGGCGCCGATGCCGGCTTCCGTGTCGGCCCGCTCCTGGCGGCCCTCGATGATCACCTGTCCGGCGATCAGGTTGCCGTCCTCGTCGCGCACGGTGCCCTGGAATACGGCGAAGGCCGGCGGGGCCTCCTTCGGCCGCTCGAGCAGACATTCCGACAGCGTCGTCTGGCCGGGAATCACTTCCACAGTGATGCGGCCCGGAGACGGGTAGGTCTCGGCCACGCATTCGACTTCGACCGGGCCTGCGTCGAACTCGTAGCTCGTGAAAGCGCCCGTGTCCTTGTCGGTGATCTGGTCGGTCAGACCGCGGTCCGGGTAGCGCACGACGGCGCGCCCCAGCGGTTCGAACGTCTCCTTGTCGCGTACGTATCCGGCGATCTTGCCCTTCGTGACGGCGATAATTGCACGCTCCTGCGGCTCAATCAGCGGGATCGGCGGCGGCGGCGGCTCGGGCAGGCCGAGATAGGCGACCTGCAGGATGAGGTTCCAGTCCGGATCGATGTAGACATCCGGATCGGGGTTCTGGACAAGGGCGAACTCGCCGCCCACGGTCGCGACGAACTGTTTGGTCGGATAGAAGCGGATGCCCGTACCGAGCCGCTGCGGAGAGTCGAAGAACCCGAAGCCCGGCGGGCCGCCGGTGATGCCGTCGAGTCCCCACTCCATGAACAGCGTGAGGAACCGGCGGACAACGTACTCGCCGCCAATCCGCACCGGGATGATGTTCGATTCCGGTCGCCCGAGGGCGAACCGCAGGATCGTGTTCGTCGGATCGGCGAGGTCGTTCGGGTTGCCGCCCGGGGTTGTATCCGAGAGGAACGTCTTGCGACCCTTGTAGCCGTTCCACTGGTAGCCCGTATTCAGATGGAACCGGAGCGGAATATTGCGCTTCGAGGGGTCGACGTCGCTCGGAGCGGCGATATCCCAGGTTCCGCCGATACTCACCTCGTAGGACGCCTCGCCGAACTTGAGGGCGATGTCGTTGGCATCGGACGGGAGGTGGTAGAACAGGCCGAGGTAACCGGAGAACTCGCGCTTATGATCCTCGTTCGGGTTCGTGAACGAGAACTTGAGGCTTGCGTTCACGCCCGTCACCTGCACGAGGGCGATCTTGGCCGGGTCGACCTGGTTCGGATCGACGCCCTTCACCGTCACCGCGGACCACATGGGCGCGACTGCGACTTCGGCGCCGATGCCGTAATCGTTCCATTCGAGGTCCCGCCACCACGGCACCCAGGACAGGTGGAACGTGCTCACCATGCGCTTGGTCTTGGCGTCGGTGACGAGGAAACCGTCGGCAACGAAGATCTCCGTCGCGAGGCCCAGCGTAAACGTGTCCTTCGGCATGATCTCGGCCGAATTCGTGCGGAAGAGACCCACCGTACCCTTGATGTTCGGGGCGAGCGGGCGGCGCTGCGTCTGCGCGCTAGCGGCGGTGAAGGAAAGAATTACCAGCAGGAGCGGAAGAATGATTCGGATTACAGGGGACCCGCGCCCTGCTCCGGCCAGCGTACGGCTGCCACGCTGGCGCCGTTCCTCTCGGTTCATGTCCTGCACTGGCCTTAAAAACCCCACCCGCTCCGCAGCTCACCCGCAGGAAGCGATCAACGCTCCTGCGGAATTCTGCGGCGACCGCACTCTTTTCTGTCCGATGAAAGACAGACTAAGCCGCCCAGCGGTAAAAGTCAGACACCTGAATGAATACCCGTAAACTTTAGGAGCCCGAAAAGCAGACCGGCAACGAAAAACTTGTAAATGCGCAGGGTTACAGAGGTCTAAAAGCCATTTCGCGTTCATTCAGTGCGACTGGAAGCAGGAAAATGGCTAACGCACCGCGTCTAATCCGCGCCGAAGCACAAACGCCCGGGAAAACCCGGGCGTTTGCCATTCTCAAAGACCGGGAGGGTCAGTGCCCTTCGGGGGCAGCCTCGGCGGGAGCCGCGGCAGGCTCCGAAGCGGCCGGGGCCTGTTCGGCAGCCGGAGCGCTTTCAGCAGCGGCAGGGGCTTCGGCCGCCGGAGCGGCCGCTCCGCCGGACTTCTTCTCTTCCAGCAGCCGGGCGACTTCGGCGTTACCGGCTTCCGTGTGGATGCTGACGACGGGCATATCCCGCGATTCGATAGTCACGAATACAGCGAAAATCGCCAGGAACAGCACCGGTGCTGCCGCGATGACCGACAGCTTGGACGGCTCGAACGACAGATGCATGTAGTAGCGTGCCACCAGCACGGCCTTCAGCGAGGCCATGCTCACCAGCGAGAGAATCATTGGCACACCGTGCATGTAGACGGCCGCCGCGACTTCCGCGATGGTGAGGACGAACAGGACCCCCCAGATGGCCATGTAGGTCTGGGTGTGGTCGTGGCTTTCGTGAGCGTGGTCGTGAGCTTCAGACACGGAACTCTCTCCTTGCAACAGAAGGCTTTGGATCAGATCAGATAGACGAACGTGAACACGAGGATCCAGACGAGATCGACAAAGTGCCAGAACAGGCCGGCCACTTCCACTGCCTGATAATTGTCCTCGGTAAAATCTCCGTTCATGGCCCGGAGCGTGATGACGATGAGATACACGACGCCGGAGAACACGTGCATGCCGTGGAATCCGGTGAGTGCGTAGAACGTCGCGCCGAAACCGTGGGCCGAGAGGGTGATCCCCTCGTGAATGAGGTGCGTGTATTCGTAGACCTGGCAGCCGAGGAAGAACAGGCCGCCTGCCACCGTCACCCAGAGCCACCTGACGAGGCCCTTCTGATCGCCCTTCTGGATGGCCGCGATGGACATGACCATCGAGACGCTGGAGCAGATCAGAATAAACGTCATGATCGACGTCAGCGTGATGCCGAGAACGTAATGGGGAACCGGCCAGTTGAAGGACAGGTTCGACCAGTTGGCGACTTCACTGAAGAACTCATGACCGAGCTCCAGCGGCAGCGCCACATGCGTATACCGGATCAGGAAATAGGCGCCGATCAGGCCGCCGAACCACATGGCGTCCGAACCCAGATACAGCCACATGCCGAGCTTGAGGTTTCTGACCGGAAGGAACCGTTCGAACTGTTCGCCGGGCACCTTCACCACATTCGATGCAGACATGGTCTTGTTCTTCCCCTTGAATAACAACGGATAACCCGCCGGAACCCTTTGGTTTCCCGGGCAGGTTGCCCCTTTAGCTACACCGGGAACGGGCAGGGGGCAAGAGGCTTCATAGCTGAAAATTGTCAGGGCCGGATCGGGGTTTCCGTCAGCCGGAGTGCCCCCGGATCCGTAACGTAAACCTCGACAATCTCACCGGTTTTGGGCGTTTCCCGGTTTTCCGGGATCACCATGAACGCATTCGACCGGGCGAGCGCCGAGACGACTGCCGAGGACTGGATGCCAGCCGACGAAACCGTGAGGCCCTCCGGCCCCTGCCGGATCACAGCCCGGAGGAAATAGGTGATGCCGGGCTTTGTTTTCAGCTGCCCCTCGAGCCGGGCTTTCACAAGGGGCGGGAACACGGCGTCCTCTCCCTGGAGCCGGCGAAGCGCCGGGCGGGCGTAAAGCTCGTAACAGACGAGGCTCGATACCGGATTGCCGGGGCAACCGAAGAACGGCTTCGGTTCCCCGGCCCCTTTGATCCAGCCGAACGTCATGGGCGCTCCCGGCCGCTGCTTCACTTTCCAGAAATCGAGTTCGAGACCCGCCTGCGTGAGTGCATCGTGCACGAAATCGTAATCGCCCACAGACACCCCGGCCGTCGAAACGACCGCGTCCACCGAGGAGCGGATCTCCAGCACCCGGTCGCGGATCGTCTCCAGCCGGTCGGGCAGAAGCCCGATATAGAGCGGCTCGCAGCCGTCTTCCAGGAGCGCCGACCGGATCGCCCAGGCGTTCGAGTTCACCGTCTTCCAGCCCTCGGGGTCCGTGTCGGGCTCCACCAGTTCGTCGCCGGTTGAGAGTATGGCCACACGAGGGCGACGGTAGACGTTCACTACCGACCGGCCGAGGAGCGCCAGCAGGGCAACCGACCCGGTGCCTATCCGCTGACCCGCAGGCAGTACGACGTCGCCCGGTTTCACGTCCTCGCCCGCCCGGCGTACGTTCTCGCCGGCCTTGGGCGACACGAGGAAATGGGGCACGCCCCCTTCGGCCTTGACGTTTTCCTGGATCACCACGGCGTCCGCGCCATCCGGGAAGATGCCGCCCGTGAAGATGCGGTGGGTTTCGCCGGGACCCACGGCGGCTTTGGGCAGCACCCCGGCGGGGATCTCCGCCGTCTGGCGAAGCCTGACGGGGTTCGCCTCGGAGGCGCCCGCGAGGTCTGCCGACCGTACGGCGTAACCATCCATGGCCGAATTGTCCCGGCCGGGAATCGTCCGGGTAGAGACGACGGGCTCTCTCAGAATACGCCCAACCGCCTCCTGCGCCGCCACGCTTTCGCCCGAAAGCGGCCGGATCTGCGATACGATCCGCTGCTGCGCTTCTCCCACGGACAGACGGCCATCAGCCATGACTAAGGAACCTCCGTAACCGGAAGAAGCATTAAGCGGTTTGAGAGGCCGCGGAAAGGGCTGTGCCCCGCCACCGAAAGGCGGCATCGCCTCGCCTGCAGGATCACGCCCGCGGCGCGAACAGGTAGTCGTTGATGCGGCGGAGGCCCGCGAGGTCGTGAATGTCGGACTCGAAGTAGGGAACGTGCTCGATGAACTCCTCGCCGCGAACCATGTAGGCGAGCCGCTCGAGGTTTTTCTCGTCGATCTCGGCGAGCATCTGGTAGTTGGCGAAATTCTCCAGGAGAACCGGCGCCAGATCCTCGTAGCCCAGGGACTTGAGATCGGCCGCAAAATGCAGGGCGACTTCGTCGGCCTTCTTCCGGCCATGGGCGAGATCGCCGAGCGGACCTTCGGCGGCGCCGAGGGCCTTCAGGTAGTTCCGGTGGACCTTGTTCACGACTACGCCCGAGAACGGCATCCGGAACTCCACCAGCTTTGAGTGGAAGTAGGCGGCTTCGTCCAGCGTCAGCTTGTTCGGCGAGGTCACGAGTACGAAGCCCAGTTTCTCGTCCCGGAACAGTTTCTGGACTCGCTGGGCCCGGGTCTTGAAGCCGTCGTAGAGGCCGTTCAGCGCCGTGAAGAACTCCGATCCCGCCGAAAGGAATTCCGACGAGAGCGCACTGTTCAGGATCACCATGAACCGGTCCGTAGCCCAGTTCATGAACGAGCTCGAGAGCGAGCCCGCCTTCACCGTCGGACGAATCAGCAGGTTCAGCAGCTTGTTGTCGGTGAGGAAATTCACCATCCGGTCCGGGGCGGTCAGGAAATCGAGCGCGTGTTTGGCGGGCGGGGTATCGAGCACAACGAGATCGTAATCCCCCGACTCGGTCAGCTCGTAAAGCACCTCGACCGCCATGTATTCCGGCGAGCCGATCAGGGAGCTTGCGCCTTCGCGATAGATAACCGAGTTGAACACGCGGTCGGCCTCGCGCTCCGAAGCCGTGTAGCGGCGGATGATCTTCTCCAGCGTCTTTCCGCCGTCCAGCATCATGGCGTAGAGCTCGCCCTTCACGTCGAAGCCGAGGGTCTCCAGCTTTTCTTTCGGCACCGGACGCGGCTCGTTCACCAGTTCCTTGAGGCCCAGCGAATCGGCGAGCCGGTGGGCCGGGTCGATGGTGCAGACAACCGCCTTCTTGCCCGCGATGGCGGCATGAAGGGCGATGACGGCGGACGTCGTGGTCTTGCCCACGCCGCCCGAACCGACACAGATGATCACTTCCTTGCGGCGAACGAGGGCTTCCAGCGATCTCATGACGCGAGCCCCTTACGGATCACCTCGGAAATACCGATAATCGTGTTGACGTCGAAGTTCCGGGAGTAGATGAACGGGAGCTGCAGGTACCGCATCTCTTCCTTGAGCAGCTTGTCCACATAGTGCTGGTTCAGCCGGGCACGCTCGCGCTGGAAAGCCGCCGCCTCGAGGGCGAACTCCGCCGCCGGAACCGACCCCAGGAACGAACCGGCTGCCTGCCGGAACCGGGCATCGTCCGCGGCTTCCTTGAGCTTTTCACCGAGTCCGTTCGCGAGCGGCGACCGGTTGATCATGTTGATGAAGACCATGCCGAGCGGCACGTCGAGAGTCACCTTGGCGTTCCGGATAAGCTGCACGGTCTCGTTCACCGGCATTTCCTCGGCCAGCGTCACGACGTTGAAGGTCGTCGTGTCCTTGCCGACGATCGTGTCGTAAGTGAACCGCGCGTCGCGGGCGAATGCACCGACCTTCAGCATGTCGAAGATCATTTTGGGGGACTGGAGGTAGAACAGTGAGTGCCCGGTGGTGGGACCGTCAAAGATGACAATATCCCACGCATAGCGTCCGCCCCGTTTTTCCGAGACGAACTTCGCGATCCGGTGCATGATGAAATACTCTTTGAGGGCCGGGAAGAAATCCATCGTGTTCCGCACGAACGGGAGTGCGAACGCGACGTTATAGACTGCCTCGAACCGGACCTTGCTCACCACGTAGTATTTGAGCGGAGCCTCGCCCGAGAGGTTCGCGGCGAAGATGTTCGGATAGACCTCACGCGGGGTTTCCTCGACCGGGGGCGTACCGAAGATCTCCGTGATCCGGGCCTTGGAACCCGACCGGGAGTCGCACTCGACGAGCAGCACGCGCTTGCCCTGCTTGGCGGCCGCAAGCGCAAGCCCGGCGCAGACCGTGGACTTTCCGGTGCCGCCCTTGCCGGTGACAATCGCCAGTCGTTTATCGAGAATAGAAATGGCCGCGTTCTCCCGCTCCCCGAGTGGAAGAAAAGCCTAGCACCGTCCCAACCGGCGGGAAAACCCGGCTGTCACCCGCAAACGAAATTTCACAGGATGCGGACAATTCCGTTATCCGTTCCACCAGGCGAGGAGATCCGCAGGAACCGGTGCAACGACGGGCTTCGCCCAGCCGGGCAGCTTCAGCTTCCAGGCATGAAGTGCGAGCCGGGGCGGCCCGCCAGCCTTTGCCCCGCCGTAGAGGGGGTCCCCGGCGATGGGAAACCCCTCGCCGCCAAGGTGCGCCCGGATCTGGTGCCTCGCTCCCGGTCCTTCGAGATCGACTTCAAGCAGGGCATAACCGGGTTTCCGGCCGGTCACATGGTAAGAGGTACTGCCGGTGCGCTGGGCCCTGCGTCCATACCGGGAAACGGTTCCGGAACTCCGGGACGCCGAGCGAAGTTCGAAGTCGACCGTTCCCGAATCGGGGGGTTCTCCGGTCACGGCCGCCCAGTAGGTCTTCTCCGCACCGGCGATTTCCTCCCGGAGGCGGTCGCGCATCCGGCTGTCCCGTGCGCACAGCACGACACCCGAAGTCTCCCGGTCCAGCCGGTTCACTAGGCCGTGCTCCTCGACCGCCGCTAGCCCCGGCTCGTGCTCCTCCAGCCAGTCTTCGAGCGAGACACCGCCACGGCCCTTGAGCCGCGCCGTGTGGAGCCCTGCGGGCTTATTGACGGCGAACCAGGAACCGCTGTCGTCCAGCACCGCGATTCCGCTCCAGCTGCCGGCGTCCGGAATGCTTCCGGCCTCCGCGTCCGGCCACTCGAACCGGACCGGCGCCTCCAGCAGGGCGCCCGCCTTTACGCGCCGGCCGTTCGCCCGGACAAGACCGTCCGCAAAGAGCGATTTCATCAGGGTACGGGGTAAATCGGGAGCGGCCGCTCGAAACAGCCGGTCGGCTCTGCCCGAGCCTTCATCGAGAATGGCAACCGGCATCGGGAGCTACCGGACGGCGGGTTCCTGCGGCCGCTCGGGGAGCGTCGCGCCAACGTCCCGGACCAGATCCTTCACGAGCGCAAGAAACTCCTGCGTGTCCTCGCGCCGCTCGGGCGGATCGAAGACCGAACGGGGCTCCGCCCGCCGGTAGACCTCGTGGCGGGCGCGCCAGAGCAGGTCTTTCGATGCCGCGGACTTGAGTTCGAACTCGGCACCCACCGCCATCTGGTCCCGCTCGACGATCCTCGTCCGGCTCCACTCGATAAGTTTAGTGTAAACGAGCCCGTCGGCTCCGAGCAGTTCGGCGAGCCGCGCCGGTTCGACCGCGTCAGTCTGGCCGCCATAGACGATCTCCAGCCTGTCTTCGAGGATCTCGTCCACTTTCGACGCGGGCACGAGTTCGTAGCCCCGCGATTCGAACAGCTTCTCCACCTGGGCCCGTATCAGGGGCGGGCCTTCCGTATAGAGCGTCTCGTTGGCCACCGGCAGCACCGCGACCCGGACCGGGCAGCGCCGGGCGAAATCCGGCGCGAGAGTCGATTCGACCGGCCCGAAAAACAGGGCGCAGGCGCCGAGCAGGAGACAGGCGGACAGGGCCGCCATCGTCCGGGGCCGGATAAGGTTCATGGGCGGAAGTCTAGCGCGAAAGGAGCGGTGCAAGCGAACGGCCCATCAGGTCGTAAGCGTCGGCGGGCTGGAGGGCTCCCGCCCACAGGTAAAGAGCCGGGGCTCGCACGCCCGGAGCCATCGGTACCGAGCCCGCATCGGCATAGATATTGTCGTTCACCTTGAGTTTCGTGCGGTAGACGATCACCTGGGATTCGCGGCCCCCGGCGGCTTTCTCCAGCTCGCGAAGCACTTCGTCCATGTGCCGGATACCGTCGATCAGCTTGAGCTCAAGCGCCTGCCGCGCCGTATAGATGCGTCCGTCGGCGGCTTTCACGATCTGATCCCGTGTCAGTTCTTTCCGGTTCGCGGCGATCCGGTCCACAAACTGGCCATAATAATCGTCGATGACGCTCTGGATGATCTTCCGGTCGTCCTCCGTCGGCTCCCGGAGCGGCGAGAGAATGTCCTTGTGCGGACCGCTTTTGACCGTCGTGTCCTTCACACCGAACCGGTTCATGAGACCGGCGAAGTTGATCGACGGGATAATGACGCCGATGGAGCCGGTCGCCGTCGTGGGAAGCGCATACACCCGGTCGGCGGCCATGGAGATGTAATACCCCCCGCTCGCAGCCATATCCATCATCAGCACATAGACAGGAATGCCCCGTTCCCGGCGGAAGTTCTCGATCTCGCGGTGCATGAGCTCGGCCGCCGTCACGGCGCCGCCCGGTGAATTCACCCGGAGCAGAACGGCCTTCACCCGGTCGTCCTTCGAGGCCTTCTCGAAAACCGAGCGGAGCTTCGCAACGCTGTTGTCGATGTCGATCAGGCCGAAAGCGGATTTGGCCTCCTGGTCCACAAGGATCCCGGAGATATCCACCATGAGAATCTTGGTCTTCGCCGACGAATCCCCGTGGACGACCGATTCCATGAGCGGCTCGTCCTTGGGGAAGAGCGAGAGGTCCATCGTGTTGCCGACGAAACAACCGGAGAGCCAGAACGTCAGGGGAAAAACCGCGAATACCTTGAGCAGCCTGTTCATCAATCTCACCCTCTTGCCGGAACTTCCGGCGGGCCTGAAACCTGAAAATCAGCGGGGACGTTCGGGATTGCCGCCGCCCAGCGCCGGCCCCTCAACGAAGTTCTCGGGAGGGACGATCTCCGGCACGCCGCCGATCTCGGAAACCGCGAGCCGGACGGAAACCGTTTCCGCCGTATCGCCCTGCCCCGGATCGTACCGGGAGCTGAGTGCATAGTCGAGCTTGAGCATGAGCCCAGTCGCCCCGTCGACGGTGATCTCGGAGGTCATGTCGAGCGTCTTCGGATTGAAGGTGCTGAAAGCCGGCGGAATCACGCCCGGCTTCTTGTCCAGCCGGTAACGGGTCGCACTCCGGCCCTGGTAGGTGACCGGGGAAACCTTCAGTTCGCCGAGTTGCGCAGAGTTCTGGAGCACCTTTTCGACGAGCCGGAGGTCCAGGTACCGCTCGAGCCGGACGCTCTGGTTGGGTGCGTATCGCCACCACGGAGCCTCGGAAATCTTCAGGAAGTTCGCCACCGGAGTGCGGACCGCCTTCAGGGAGGCGTGCGAAGGAGCCGAACCGGTCGGCGTCTGGATGATCTGCTGGTCGAAAGCGAAGTCGCCGGTCGCCGTCCGCCAGATGGAGGAAGAGATGTCCAGAACGACCCGCCGCTCCTTGTTGATCCGCTCGTCGGCGACCTTGAGGTCGAGCCGGAACGAGATGAGCTGGTCCAGATAGGCTAGCGCCTTGCGGGCATCGAAAGGCAGCAGCCCCGGCGGGATGCTCGCGCCGTAGACGGGCGGCGCGCCCGATTCCCGCATTTCCGGGACCTTGAGCGCCGAATCCTGGCCAAGCACCCCCTTGAGGAGATCCGTTTCCTTTTCCTTCTCTTTGGCCGCGTCATTCCGGTCGAGCCCGTCGATCGCCTTTTCCAGTTCGGCGAGGGCCTGCCGGTCCTCCTGGCTGAGTTTCGGGTCACCCGCCGGACGTGACGGTTCGGCCTCGGCTTCCTTCTGTGCAGGTGCCGCACTGGCCGCCGGCGGGGTCTCTTCGGTCCGGTCCGACTTGCAGCCGGGCAGGGCAAAGCCAACCGCTGCGGCAAGGAGCAGCGCCCGGACAGGCACCGGGGCAGGAACTCCGGCTGCTGCCGGTATTGGCCGGTAAGGGGTCCGCATCAGAGGAATTTCACTTCGGTGATTTCATATTCGGAAACACCCTTGGCGGTCTTGATCTCGACCGTATCCCCCCTGGACCGGCCGATGAGCGCCCGGGCGATGGGAGTGCTGAGCGAGATGCGCCCCTGGGTGTGGTCCGATTCCACGTCGCCCACGATCGTGTAGGTCTTTTTCTCGTCCGTATCCACGTCGATGAGCTTCACTGTCGCACCGAAGACGACCTTGTCACCTGACAGCCTGGAGGTGTCGATGATCTCGACGCGGGCGAGCAGGTCCTCGATCTGGTTGATCCGGCCTTCGATAAAGCCCTGCCGCTCGCGCGCGGCATGGTATTCGGCGTTCTCCGAGAGGTCGCCATGCGCCCGCGCCTCGGCGATGGCCTTGATGACGGCCGGCCGTTCCTCGGCCTTGAGCCGCTTCAACTCCTCGTTGAGCTTCGTGGCGCCCGCCTGGGTCACCGGTATCCGTTCCATAGCATTTCTTCCCTCCGGCCAGGCCGGACCGAACCACACACCACCCGCGCCGTACCATCGCAAAAAACGGGAGCACCCCGTCCCGCTGTCCTGAGGGCGGCGGGAACGGAGGCTTCCGGGGAGCCGGTCAGGTACGGGCTCTCGGGTGGTATTCCTGTAGCGACTTGACAGCTACCGGCGACTGCCGGAGCGCCCGGATGGCTGTCACCATCGCGGAAGCTGCCGCCATCGTCGTCGCGTAGGGGACATTATACACCAAAGCGGTGCGCCGAATGGAATAGGAATCTGCGATCGACTGGCCCCCTGAACTGGTATTAATGACGAGCGCAATTTCGCCCTTTTCGAGCCTGTCCACGATATGGGGGCTGCCCTGGGCCACCTTGTTGACGGTTTCGCAGGGCACCCCGCCCGCCTTGAAGAACTCCGCCGTGCCCCTGGTTCCGACCAGCCTGAAACCGGCTTCATGAAGCCCCCGGGCGGCCTCCAGTGCCTTGTCCTTGTCCGAATCCCGGACACTGATGAAGGCGGCTCCCTTGGAAGGCAGCAAGGTACCGGCCGCCACCTGGCCCTTCCAGAAGGCATGGCCGAAGTCCTGGTCGATACCCATGACCTCCCCGGTGGACTTCATTTCCGGCCCGAGCATCGTGTCGACGCCCGGGAACTTGATGAACGGGAACACCGACTCCTTCACCGACACGTGCCCGAAATCGGCGATCTCCTTCAGGCCCAGTTCCCGGATTGTCTTCCCCGACATTACCCGGGCACCCATCTTCGCCCAGGGGATCCCCGTCGCCTTGGCAACGAAGGGCACCGTTCTGGAAGCCCGCGGGTTCACTTCGAGGATGTAGATGTCGCTGCCCTGCACGGCCCACTGGACATTCATCAGTCCGACGACGCCGAGTTCCAGGGCGATGAGCCGGGTGAGACGCTTGATCTCTTCGACGATCTTCGGGTCGAGGTACATCGGCGGGATTGAGCACGCAGAATCGCCCGAGTGCACACCCGCTTCCTCGATATGCTCCATCACGCCGCAGATGAGCGCTTCCTTGCTGTCGCAGAGGCAATCCACGTCCACTTCAGTGGCACTGTTCAGAAAGCGGTCGATCAGCACCGGGTGGTCCGGCGAAGCGATCACGGCCCGTTCCATGTAGGAGAGCAGCGCCGACGGTTCGTGGCAGATCTCCATGGCCCGGCCGCCGAGCACGTACGACGGCCGAACGACCACCGGGTAGCCGATCCTTTTTGCCGCCTGAAGGGCCTCCTCGGCGCTCCGGGCCGTGCCGTTCGGGGGCTGGCGGATCTTGAGCCGCTCCATGAGGGCGGCGAATTTCTCGCGGTCCTCGGCGATGTCGATCACTTCCGGCGAGGAACCGATGATCGGCACGCCGAGCTTCCAGAGCGGCACGGACAGCTTCAGCGGCGTCTGGCCGCCGAACTGCACGATGACGCCCCAGGGTTTCTCGACGTTCACGATCTCGAGAACGTCTTCCAGCGTGAGGGGCTCGAAATAGAGGCGGTCCGACGTGTCGTAATCGGTCGAGACCGTCTCCGGGTTGCAGTTCACCATGATCGTCTCGAAGCCGTCCTCGCGGAGCGCCATGGCGGCGTGGACGCAGCAGTAGTCGAACTCGATGCCCTGCCCGATCCGGTTCGGCCCGCCGCCCAGGATCATGATCTTCTTCTTCCCCGTGGGCTGCGACTCGCACTCCTGTTCGTAGGTCGAATACATGTACGGCGTCTTCGCCTCGAACTCGGCGGCACAGGTGTCCACCCGCTTGTAAACCGGCCGGATACCAGCGGCATGGCGTGCTTCCCGCACCTGGGCCTCCGTCTGGCCGGTGAGCTTGGCGATCCGGCGGTCGGAGAAACCGAGCCGCTTGAGGCGCCGGAGCCCGGCTCCCTTCGGCGCGTCGCCGGAGGAGAGTTCTTTCTCAGCATCCACGATCTCGCGGATGTTCCGCAGGAACCACGGGTCGATCTTTGTCAGGTTGAAGACATCAGCCTCGGAAAGCCCCTGCCGCATGGCCTCGGCAATGTACCAGAGCCGGTCGGCGCCCGGCACCCGGAGCTTTTCCTCGAGGATCGCCCGGTTCAGGGCCCCGCTCGGGACCTCGAATCCGTACCGGTCGATCTCGAGCGAGCGGAGCGCCTTCTGGAGGCTTTCCTTGAAGGTGCGCCCGATGGCCATGACCTCACCTACGGACTTCATCTGCGTGTTCAGCGTGGCGTCGGCGGCCGGGAACTTCTCGAAGGTGAAACGCGGAACCTTCGTCACCACGTAGTCGATCGTGGGTTCGAACGAGGCCGGCGTCACCTTCGTGATGTCGTTGGGGATCTCGTCCAGCGTGTAGCCCACGGCGAGTTTCGCCGCGATCTTGGCGATGGGGAAACCCGTCGCCTTGGACGCCAGCGCCGAGGAACGCGAAACGCGGGGATTCATCTCCACGACAACGAGCCGGCCGGTTTTCGGACACTGGCCGAACTGCACGTTGGAACCGCCCGTGTCGACGCCCACCTCGCGGATGATGGCGAGGGAGGCATCTCGCATGATCTGGTATTCCTTGTCGGTGAGCGTCTGGGCCGGGGCGATGGTGATCGAGTCGCCCGTGTGGACGCCCATGGGGTCCAGATTCTCGATGGAGCAGATGATGACGACGTTGTCCTTCGTGTCGCGCATCACCTCGAGCTCGTATTCCTTCCAGCCGAGCACGCTCTCTTCCACGAGGGTCTCCGAGACCGGCGACATGCGGAGCGCCGTCGCCAGCTTCTCGCGGTACTCGGTCTCGTTATAGGCGATGCCGCCGCCCGTGCCGCCCAGCGTGAAGGCGGGGCGCAGGATGATGGGAAAACCGATCTCGGCGGCGGCCTTCAGGCCCTCGTCGATCGTGTGGACGACGAAGCTCTTGGGCAGGTCGAGGCCGATCCGGAGCATGGCGTCCTTGAAAAGCTGGCGGTCCTCGGCCGTCTCGATGGCCTTCAGGTTCGCGCCGATGAGCTGGCAGTTGTACTTCTCGAGCACGCCGCGCTTGGCCACGGCGACAGCGGTATTCAGCGCTGTCTGGCCGCCCACGGTGGGGAGCAGCGCATCGGGGCGCTCCCTGGCGATGATCTGCTCGACAATGTCGGGAGTGATCGGCTCGATGTAGGTCCGGTCGGCGAGATTCGGGTCCGTCATGATCGTCGCCGGGTTGGAGTTCACGAGGATGACCTCGTAGCCCTCCTCCTTCAGCGCCTTGCAGGCCTGCGTGCCCGAATAGTCGAATTCGCAGGCCTGCCCGATGACGATGGGGCCGGAGCCGATGAGCATGATCTTCTTGATGTCGGTGCGCTTGGGCATGGGGCTACTCTCCAGAATCTTCAGGCAACGAGCTTTGCGAGTCCTTCGCGGTAAATCAGGTCCGGCGACAGCTTGCGGAAGCGCGCCGCCCGTACCCAGACCTTCTCGAGTTCGGTCCGGAGGGGTTCGAACCGGTTCCAGTCGAGGCCGTCACGGCGTTTTTCCTTCTTCGCCAGCCTGACTTCGCGCTTCCTGTATTTTTTCACCGTGTCGAGGACATGATCCCGCGTGTCGGGCAGGTGAACGAGCACGCCGTTCATCATCCGGGTGGCGCCGTTCCAGTCGGCGAGGATCGCCTGGATCACCTCGTCCTTCTCGAGCCGGGGCACATCAGCCTGGGCGAGCTTCAGTTTCACGTCCTCCCAGAGGTCTTCCAGCTCCACGGTGCCGTCCTTCACCTTGCGGATCCGGAACACCGAGCGGCGGAGGTTCGCAATGCCCCTCCAGGCAGCGTCGGCGGGAGCGCTCACGAGCAGCTTCTCGTATTCGGTCCGGCCATCGGCGTCGCGCACAAAGAAGATCAGGTCCTCGAGGCAGAGATTCATCCACTGCTCATAGCCGAACTCGTCGTCGTGCATGTCGCCGATCCGCTGGCCGAACTCCCGGCGAGCCCCGGCCATGCGCCCGGCACCGAGCCGGTCGGCCAGCAGCGCCGCGAGCTGCTCCTGGGCCTTCTGGAATTCTTCCGCGCTCACTGGCGTTCGATCAGCTTGCGGAACCGCCCGAACAGGTAGTTCGCGTCGTGCGGTCCCGGCGATGCCTCCGGATGGTACTGGACGCAGAAGACGGGCAGCGAGGTGTGCTCGAGGCCTTCCACCGTCCGGTCGTTGAGATTGATGTGCGACACCTTGAATCCCTTCTTGAGGACCGACTCCTCCCGCACGGCAAAACCGTGGTTCTGCGAAGTGATCTCCACCTTGCGGGTGGAGAGGTCCATGACGGGCTGGTTGCCGCCGCGATGGCCGAACTTGAGCTTGTAGGTTTCGCCGCCCGCCGCGAGCGCCAGCATCTGGTGTCCGAGGCAGATGCCGAAGATCGGGACCTTGCCCATGAGCGAGCTGGCCGTCTCGTAGGCGTAGGGCACGGCTTCCGGGTCGCCGGGGCCGTTCGAGAGGAACACCCCGTCCGGCTTCATCCCCATCACTTCGGAGGCCTGCGCCGTGGCGGGCACCACCGTCACGCGCATTCCGGAATTGACAAGCCCCCGCAGGATGTTCCGTTTGATGCCGAAATCGAAGGCGACGACGTGGAAATCGGTCTTCGGCCGGGCGAACCCGGCGCCGCGCACCCAGGTCCCCTCGTTCCACTCGTACTTCGAACGGCAGGTCACTTCCTTCACGAGATCGCGGCCCACGAGTCCCGGCGCAGCCTTCGCCTTCGCCGCGAGCGATTCCCGGTTTGAATCCGTCGTCGAGATCACGCCCATCTGGGCACCCACGGTACGGATGTGCTTGACGAGAGAGCGGGTGTCGATGCCGCTGATGCCGACGACACCGGCTTCCTCGAGGAATTTTCCGAGCGTCTGTTTGGCGCGGAAATTCGACGGCTGCTCGAGATACTCGCGCACCACGAACCCCTCGCACTGGATCTTCTCCGACTCCATATCCTCGGGGTTCACGCCGACGTTGCCGATTTCCGGACAGGTCATGGTGATGATCTGTCCCTTGTAGGACGGATCGGTGAGGATTTCCTGATAACCCGACAGCGACGTGTTGAACACGACCTCGCCGTAGGCCTCGCCGGTGGCGCCGAAGCTCTCACCTTCGAAGAAGGTTCCGTCGGCAAGCGCGAGATAAGCGGAGCCCCGTCTGGCGGCTACCATACTTTGCGTCCTTCCCGGTACAGGGCCTTCACCCTGCCCTTCACATCCCATCCGTCGAACGGGCAGTTACGGCTCTTCGACTGGAAGGTTTTGGCGTCGATCCGGTATTCCTCGCCGGGATCGAACACGACGATATCGGCGGCCGCGCCGGGTTTCAGCGTGCCGCAGTCCAGGCCGAGCGCCTTCGCGGGACCCGACGTGAGCAGTTCCACGGCGCGGAGCAGCGTGATCTCTCCCCCGTGCACCAGCTTCATGACCACCGGAAACGCCGTCTCGAGACCGATCACCCCCGGCGGGGCGAGGTCGAAGTCCCGGGCTTTCTCGTCGCGCGAGTGGGGCGCGTGGTCCGTGGCGATGCAGTCGATGGTGCCGTCCCGGACCGCCTCGCGGAGCGCGGCCTGGTCGAGCAGCGTCCTTAGCGGAGGGTTCATCTTGGCGTTCGTGTTGTACCCGATCACCGCCCGCTCATCGAGAACCAGGTTGTGCGGCGTCGTCTCGGCGGTCACGGCGACGCCCCGGTCCCTGGCCTCGCGGATGATTTTCACCGCCTGCGCCGTCGTCACATGGGCGACATGGAGCCGCGCACCGGTCAGTTCCGCCAGTTTCGTGTCCCGGTAGGTCATCACGTTCTCGCCCGCGGCGGGGCGGCCCCGGACTCCAAGGCGCGTCGATAGCGCCCCTTCGTTCATGGAGCCCTCGCCGCAGAGGCATTCGTCCTCGGCGTGTGTGATGACGGGGATGCCGAACCCACGGGCGTATTCCAGGGCCCGGCGAAACAGGGCGGCATCCATGACGCAGCGGCCGTCGTCGGAGATCGCCACGGCGCCGGCGGCGACCATGGAACCGATCTCGGCGAGCTTCTTGCCCTCGAGGCCCACGGTCACGGCGCCAATGGGCCGCACGTTCACGAGGTCCACGAGCCGGGCGCGGTCCTGGATATACCGCGTGATGCTGACGCTGTCGTTCACCGGCCGCGTGTTCGCCATGCAGCAGACCGTGCCGAAACCGCCCGCGGCGGCGGCCTTCGATCCGCTCTCGATATCTTCCTTGTAGGTCTGCCCCGGATCGCGGAAATGGACGTGGACATCCACGAACGCGGGGGCGGCACAGAGGCCGCCGAGGTCGGCCGTCTCGAAGCCTTCCGGAGTCCCGGCCGTCCGGCCTTCCACAACTTCACGTACGCGGCCGTTCTCGACGAGGATCTCGGCCGGGCCGTCGAAGCGGCGGGAGGGGTCCAGCAGGCGGAGGTTCTTGAGATGAAGATTCTTCATGCTCAGGCCTCCCCCCGGACCGCTTCGGGACTGCGGTTCAGAAGATACAGGACGGCCATGCGGGTCGCGACGCCGTTTTCCACCTGCGGCAGGATCACCGAGCTCGAGCCGTCCACGACGTCAGAGGCGATCTCAAGGCCGCGGTTCACGGGGCCGGGGTGCATGACGATGGCATGACTCTTCGCCAGCTTGAGCCGGGCGGCGGTCAGGCCGAAGAACCGGGCATATTCACCTTCGGAGGGGAAGAGCGATTGCCCGATCCGTTCCAGCTGAATCCGGAGCATCATGACCACGTCCGCCTTCGGAAGGGCGTCCTCGAGCCGGTTGTACACCTCGACCGGATACTCGCTGTCCCCGGCGAGTCCCGGCGGAATCAGCGTGCCGGGTCCGGCGACCATGACCTTCGCGCCGAGCTTGTTCAGGCCGTAAATGTTGGACCGCGCCACCCGCGAGTGGGCGATATCGCCGACAATGAGGACGTTCAGGCCTTCGAACTTCTGGAACCGCTCACGGATCGTCATGAGGTCGAGCAGCGCCTGCGTCGGATGTTCGTGCCAGCCGTCGCCGGCATTCACCACGCTCGCGTCCACCTGTTTCGCAAGCCGTTCGGCAGCACCGGACTGGGGGTGCCGGAGCACCACGTAGTCCACCTGCATGGCCTCGAGGTTCTTCACCGTGTCGAACAGCGTCTCGCCCTTGGTGAGCGAGGAGGCGTCCGGTGTCAGCGAAATCGTGTCGGCCGAGAGCCGTTTGGCGGCGAGCTCGAAACTCGTGCGCGTGCGGGTCGAGGCCTCGATGAATAGCATGACGGCGGTCTTGCCCTGGAGCGGCGGAACCTTCTTGCGGTCACGGCGCAGGATCTGCTTCATCGAGTCCGCCGTGTCGAGGATCATCAGGATCTCGTCCTTCGACAGGCTGTCGATCGAGACGAGGTCCTTGCGCTGGAAGCCCTTCATGACCCGGCCTCCTGGCTGACAAGGTCGAGCTGATCCACCCCTTCGCCTTCCTTCAGCGACAGTCGCACCTTTTCGTCCTTGCGGGTCGGCTGGTTCCTGCCCACGTAGTCGGGGCGGATCGGCAGCTCCCGGTGGCCCCGGTCCACGAGTACCGCCAGTTCGATCTTGTGCGGGCGGCCAAGGTCGGTAATGGCGTCGAGTGCGGCCCGGATGGTGCGTCCGGTATAGAGCACGTCGTCCACGAGCACGATCCGGTGGCCCGAGACGTCGAAGTCCACTTTGGTCGCCTGAAGCACGCGGCGGTCGCTGCGCGTGTCGAGGTCGTCCCGGTAGAGGGTGATGTCGAGCTCGCCCACCGGCACGGAATCGGGGATCGCCTTGATCTCGGCAATGAGTTTCGAGAGGCGGCGGGCCAGGTACACGCCACGGGTGCGGATACCGATAAAGGCGAGGGACCGGATGTCCTCGCCCTGTTCGAGGATCTCGTGGGCGATACGCGTGAGCGCCCGCTTGATGCCCGCCTCATCGAGGAGCAGGGTCCGCTTTTCGCTCACCGGCACCCTCCCCGGCCGCTGCGGGCCAAAAAAAATCCGGCATGCGCAGGCAGCCGGGTCACAGCAATCGCGGTTTCACTCATCTGTTGTTCGAACCTTCCCGGCCTCTCTGGACCGCGTTAAAGGATTCAACCGGAACGAGATATAAAGAGTCCGGCCCGCCGGGTCAATGAAAATCCGGAACTGTCACAAACCTTCTGGGGATTAATAAACGTCCGGTGCGGATAACCTGTGGAGAAACCGTCAGTTACGTGTGGAGGCAACCGCCCAGTCCAGATATGCCTGCTCCACATTCTCCGTCCGGAGTTCGACGATCTCTGGAGATTCGTACGGGTGAACCGCCTTGAGCCGCGCTTTCAGCGCCCCGGCACGGTCAGCCGGAGTCTTGATGACGAGGAGATACTCCGGTTCCTTCTCGACCCTGTCCTTCCAGCGGTAGACGGAGAACGTCACCGGCAGCACATTCACGCACGCAGCCAGCTTCTCTTCCACGAGAACGGCGGCGACACGTCCGGCATCCGCCTCCGAACCCACTGTCGACAGAACGATCCTGAGTTCCGCCATCCTGAACTCTCCTATTCGCTCCAGGCCGGACTGTCTCCCGGCTTCCAGTCAAACCGTTCACCGGGCTTTAGGAAAATATCGGCGCGGTAGAACCGGTCCGGCGGCGCGCGGAGCTCAAGCGTATGGTAGCCGGACGGAAGTTCATGAACCGTCTCGCCGGAGACGAGCCCCTTCGACACTCCGGCGATCACCAGTTCGCCGCTCACCGGAGGAATCACCCGGACCGACCCAGGGGGCAGTGCGGCAGGTGCCGGAGCTGGCACCCGCTCCGGCACCAGTGCGACAGTTTCCACGGATTTACGAGCCCGGTTTTCGTAGGTCCAGGTAAAGATGGCGGCAACCGCGACGGTCAGCGCCACCAGAGCCTTGCTTCCGATCCGCCGAAGCCGTGAAGGCCGGGAACGCTCTGGAGCAGCCGGAGAAAGCACCGGCGTCGGTTCGCCCCAGTATAGCGATACATCCCCCGGTTCCGCGTTCGCGGCGGGAACATCCCGCACCCGGCTTTTCAGCGCCGCAGTTCCGCCCTCACCCTGAGGCCACTCCGCATCCAGCCGCCGGAGAAATTCGGCCGGGGTCTGGGGGCGCTCTGAAGGTTCTGCCGACAGGACTTCCAGGAACAGCCGCCGGGCGGGGAAATCCACCGGAAGTTCCGGCGGGTCCCGGCGGGAACGGAGCAGCGCCAGCACGTCTCCGGAACTCTCGAACGGCAGGCGGCCCGTGAGGGCTTCGACGGCGATCAGGGCAAGGCTGTAGAGGTCCCCGGTCGGGCCGAACGGCTCTCCCCGGGCGGTCTCGGGCGGCAGATAGGCGAGACGGCCCTTAAGGACTCCCGTCTCCGTCGCAAGCCGGGAATCGCCGCTCTTGGCGATGCCGAAATCCACGAGCCGCACGCGGCCGTCGCTGCCGATCAGGATGTTCTCGGGCGCGAGATCGCGGTGGTAGAGCGGGCATGGGCGCCCCTCTTCGTCCCGGAATTCCGCGAGATATCCGAGCACATCCAGCAACGCCTGCAACAGCTCGCGGACTTCGGCCGGGGTGAACGGCACCGCCGCCCCCGAAGCCGCCCGCTGCTCGAGCTCGCGGAGGGACACGCCGTCGATCCACTCCATGGCGATGGCGGGCGGATCCAGTTCATCCAGAAGGCCGAAGATGGCGGGAATCGCCGGATGCCGGAGGCGCGACACCACGCGGGCTTCCTCGAGAAACATCCTGCGGTGAACCGGATCCCGGGCGAGCGAGGGCAGGAGCCGCTTCAGGGCAACGCGCCGCCTCAGGGAGCCCGTTTCCTGTTCGGCAAGGAACAGCTCCGCCATGCCGCCGATGCCGGCACGGGCGATGAGCCGGTAGTCTGTGGACTGGCCGATACGGAGAGTCACCGCCGGCCGCTCCGAATCACACCTCGTCCACGCGGACGAGGCCGACGGTGATGTTGTCGGGGCCGCCGAGCTCGTTCGCTCGGTCGATGAGGGACTTCGCCGCTCCCGGAAGGTCGTTGCTCTTCGCGCCGAGGGTCTCGGCGATCTCGGCGTCGTTCACGGGCCCTGTGAGACCGTCCGAACAGAGCAGGAAGATGTCGCCCTTCTTCAGCATCTCGACGCGGATGTCCGGCTCGATATCGGGCCGGATACCGCAGGCGCGGGAGATCACGTTCCGGTAGGGGCTTCGGGCAGCTTCCTCCGGCGTCAGGATCCCCTGCCGCATCTGTTCGTTCACCAGCGAGTGGTCGTCGGTCAGCTGCTCGAGCACGCCGTCCCGGTACCGGTAGATGCGCGAATCGCCGAGATGGCCGAGATAGGCCCGCTGGTCGTCGCCCAGATACAGGACGACGACTGTGCTGCCCATGCCCTGGAGCTCAGCGGCCTTCGCCGCCTGGTTCAGGATGTTCAGGTTCGCGACCTTGATCGAGGCGATGGCGATGTTGGCGGGCTTGGACAGGGACTTCACGTATTCAAAAGGCCAGGTCATGTCCGGGCGTTCCGACGCCATCCGGACAAAGCCCACGATGGTGTCGATGGCGAGCCGTGAGGCCACCTCGCCGCCGTTATGGCCGCCGAGACCGTCCGCGACGATGAACACGCCCCGTTCCGGGACCATGGCCACCGCATCTTCGTTGTGGGCCCGGAGCCGTCCGACATCCGTGGCTCCATGGGAGGAAACTTTCATCCGTGTTCGGGAGACTGCCCTGTGGCCGTCGTCCGCTCAGACCTTTCTGTAGGGAGTGTCGGCGACTTCACTGCCGTCGGACAACTGCCTGATCGTGTAGTCGCCGAACAGGTTCGGCGATTCCTTGCGGAGGATCTTGAGAACCCCGAGAGCGAGCTTCCGGATCTCGACGTCCGCGCCGTCGCTCCCGCGCATCTCGATGAAATGCCGCCAGGCCCGGGCATTGCCCGTCACGACGATCTTCGTCTCCGTGGCGTTCGGCAGCACGCTTCGGGCCGCCTGGCGGCAGTGCTTGCGCCGGGAAGTGGCCGGCTCGTCCACCGACGCCCGCTTCTTCATGAGCCCCTCGACGAGCTCGATGTAGGTTTTCTGGCAGTGCTCGATGCAGGCCAGCCATTTGGCGTGAAGCTCCGGGTCGCTGGCGATGTCGTCGGGCTCCACGAATGCTGCGTAGGACTCGTCCACGTACCGCTGGGACAGCTGGGAGTAGGCGAAACCCGCCCGGTGGCGCACCAGTTCGTGGGTGAGGGAGCGCGAGATCCCCTCGAAACAGAACGAGAACTGGGCGTGCTCGATAACGCTGCCGTGACCGCTTTCCAGGATGTGCTGGATGTAGTCCTTGTTGGTCTTGCGGCCCTTGCCGTAGCTCATGTAGCAGATGCGGCCGCCGAACTCGGTCAGCCGTTCTGCCGCGATGTCCGTATCCGTCGACCACTGGATGCCGGGATGATCGGTAAAGACCTGCCGGGCAACGAGCGTGATCTTCGGTTCGCGGAGAATGTCCATGGCCACCCCTAAAAGTGCTGCCGGGCGTTATCGGCGGCGTGAAGCCCCGAGTCAAGCGGCCGCGCATGCCGGCTGGTGAAGCGGTAGCCTATTCACCGGAATGGCGAGGGGGCAAGGGCCTCCCCGTCTCACATCAGCTGGTTCATGTAGGCGAGGATCTTCTGCTTGAGCTGGGGGTTCGGGCAGACCCGGGCCGAGCGCTCGAACGCCTCATAGGCCTTGCGCTTGAAACCGAGCTTTTCGTAGGCGACGGCCAGTTTCTTCAGCACGAGGAAGCTGTCCTGCATCCGGTCGACGGCCTTCTCGTAAGCGCCAAGCGACTTGTACTTCTGCCCGGCTGCCGTATAGGCCTCAGCGAGATAATAATAGATGTTGCCGTCCGAATCGTTGTAGTCGGCCGCCTCGACGAAGAGCGGAATCGCGCGGGCGTAATCGCCGGTCTCGTACAGCTCAAGAGCGGTCTTCACGAGGCTTTCGGCCACGCGCTTGGCCTCCTGTTCGGACGCGGACAGCACGTCCTTGGAACCATGTTCCAGCAGGCGGCCAACCGTCACCCGGGCGAGATGCAGGTCCAGCGGCTTCGGGAGAAAAGCAGATGCCTTGGTAAGCTCCATGAGGTCGTCCCTGGAGCGCCAGTCGTTGAACTGTCCGCTGGTCAGCACGATCGGAACGTCCGCGAAGGACTGCGAGCTCTTCAGCTTGCGGCACATCTCGATGCCGGCCACGTCCTGCGTGGACAGGTCGATCATGAGCAGATTGGGCCGGTGGCTCTTGATGAGATCCACGACCTGCAGGCCGTCTCCGGTTTCCACAACCTTGTAGCCGTGGCGGCGGAGTTCGAGACGCAGGACCCGGCGGATGTCGTCATCCGTATCGACGATGAGGATCAGTTTCCCCGCGATTGCCGACGCTACGGGCGCGGCGGCAGGCATCGCGGCAGGTGCGGGTGGCGGCACAGGCCTGGCCGCTGGCGGCGGCGGATCCGGCTCGCCCAGAAGATCTTCACCGCCCCCGGAGGGCGGCTCCGGTGCGTCTTCCGGCAGAAGATCTTCCGGAAGGGTTTCCGGCTTCGGCGGCGGCACGACCCGCATCCGTGGAGCGGCGGCCCGCGGCGGTGGTGCTGCATGAGGTGGCGCTGCAGACGCCGGCGCCTGCTCCACCATCCGGGGTTCCATGTCCGCAGAATCGGCCTCGTCGAAATCCGGTTCGAGCTCGCTGTCACCCTGCTCGATGGCGCGGTAAGCCTGCTCGATCCGCTTGGTGAGCGCCTTTCCGTCGGCAAGGAACACGTTCAGGCGCTTGCCGAGCCGGAACTCCACGTCGCGCATCACGTCGTTGTCCTTGGGATTCTCGGCGGCGACCGTGAACGACTTGCCGTCCGTCGAAAGCGGAAGCACATGCCATTCCAGAGCCTTCTGCTTGGGGAAATTGGAGAGCAGCGTAAGGTCGATCCGAGTCTTGCGGATTTCAACCGGCTTCACGCCAAGCTGCTTTGCCAGCACGCGGTTGATCGTCTCGGCGTCACAGAACTCCAGCGCGACGACGTTCTCGCCGAACTTCCCGCCCCAGCGCTGCTGACGGGCCAGTGCGGCCTTCACCTGAAGTTCGTCCAGTATGCCCGCCGATACCAGCAGGTCTCCAAGTTTCGGTTTCGGTGCCGGAGGCATCGCTCTGAATCACTCCAAACAGCAACATCACACCGGAAGGCCTGCGGCCCCGGCTGACTTCCAAGACGGCGATCCCAGCCCCATCCGGCATCGCCCGTTTTCCCTGAGGCCCGTTCAGCAGCCGGACCTCATACCCCGTCCAGAAAACCTACAATATCGCGGTGCCTCTGAAAATGCCGGAATCCGGATTACATTCAGTTGGTTATTTATTCGTCCACGAACGATACAGGACGAGCTGAATGGACCCGAATTGGAACTAAAAACGCCGCGTTTTATTGACTGACACATCAGTCACAGTCAACATTGCGCCCGAGCTTTTATCGGAAGCCTCACTGGGCGCGGCTTCGAAGGAGACTCCGTGACGAACGTAGCCAAAGCCGACCTCGAACGCCATCTGGACCTCGTTGTCTCCAGGGTGAAGAACCCGGAACACGGACTTTTCGGGCCGGGTTCGGTGTTCTGGAAGGTCAACAAGGAATCGATCGTGTTCCTCGGCGGCGGCCGCGCCGCCCTCCTCCAGACCGCACATCCGTTCGTCGCCCACGGCGTCGACCAGCACTCCAAGACCAAGACCGATCCCCAGGGACGCTTCCGGCGGACGTTCTTCAACGTCTTCTCGATGGTCTACGGCGACCTGCAGACGGCCATGAAGTCGGCCCGCCGGGTCCATGCGATTCACGACCGGATCACCGGCCTCATCTCCGAGAGGGTCGGTGCCTTCAACAGGAACAGCCCCTACGAAGCGAACGACGTGGACGCGCTCATGTGGGTCAATGCGACGCTCTGGGACTCGGCCATCCTCTGCTACGAGCAGATCCTCGGTCCCCTGACCCTCGAGGAAAAGAACCGGTACTACGAGGAGTCCAAGCTCTTTGCCTACCTGTTCGGCATTCCCGATTCGGTGCTGCCGCCCAACTGGTCGGAGTTTCTGGAATACAACCGGAAGATGTGGGCCTCGGACGTTCTCGCCGTCGGCAAACCTGCTGCGGAGCTCTACCACTTCATCTTCCAGCCCCCCCGGCGCGAACTGAAACCGGTCATGGAATGGTACCGCCTGATGACGGCCGGACTCCTGCCGGAGCGGATCAGGCACCAGTACGGCATGGCTTACGGCGCGGCCGAAGAGGCCGCGTACAAGGCCTCCATTGCCGCCATCGGCGCGGTCTACCGCAATCTTCCGGGGCGGGTGCGCTATCTGCCGGCCTACATCGACGCCCGCCGGCGGATCGAGGGCGAGGGCAAGGACCTGATCGGACGGATCGTCGAGAAGGGCGTCCTGTTCGGCATGAAGGGCGGCAAGGCGCAGAGAGCAGCCGCCTGAGCGGCCCGTTCAGGGCAGTTCCAGCGTTATCGTGAATTCGTCCACGACCGGCACGGCATTCGAGCTCGTGTAACGGATGCCGGTCACGCCCTCGGTGCTGCCGTTGCAGCTCAGGGTGAGCGTGCCCGCAGGTACTGCGATGGCCCCCGATGAACTGGCATTGATCGAGCACAGTGCTCCCGCCGGCTGCGAGACGATCTCCACCGTCACCGGATAGGCCACTTCGGGGTCGCTCGAAGGATCGATCGACAGCTGGACCGTGCCGGGCAGCGTCAGCGACGGAGCCGACGATAACCCTGCGAGCAGCGGCGGAACCCGGACTACACCGGTAACCGTACTCGCTGTAGCCCCGCCCACGGCAACCGCCTGAATTACCACGTCACCGTCGCTGGATACGTCGGCCGCCTTGCAGTCGAGCTGGTCCTCGTCGAGTTCATCATCCAGATCGCCATCTCCGGCGAACTGGCAGGTGACCCCGGACGGGGTGGACACCACCGATAACGCCGCCGGACCCGTGAAGACGCTCCCCGGCGAGACCGATACCGCCGCCGAAGCCCAGTTATCGGTGGCAGCAGAGTTTACGAGCGGAAACAGTTCGGGTGCGTCGATCTCCAGTGTGAATCCGGTCTCGCCGACGGAGACGGGCAGGCGCGAATAGACTTGCGGGCCCGAAGCGGGCTCGACGAGAATCCGGATCACTCCCGCAAGGCCTTCACTGCCGGCCGAGCAGGACAGCTCCGCCGTATCGGCACCCGTTGCCAGTTCATCGTCAGTCACCGTGCAGACGACATCCCCGGGCGACTCCGCGACCGAAACCAGCGCCGGGAAGAAGGCATCGGAGTTGTAAGTGGATACGCTCAGTTCAACATCCACGCTGCCCCCGGCCCGCACGAGGTTCAGGGCTGGCGGCGCGGGCTGGACCACCAGTTCCGGCGCTTCGGTGAGGACCGGCAGTTCGGTCCGTCCGAGCAAAGGAGCCAGCGGATCCGATGAAGCGACGGGGCAGGCGGCGAGCGCCTTCTCTTTCACCGTGCCCAGGTCGTCGGCGGACAGAATCGATGCACCGCAAACGGATACGGCCTCGACGACAATTGTGCCGGAATCGCTGCCTGAGGCGGCCGTACAGGACATCGTGGCGGTTCCGCTCGCCGCATGGCTGGCGGTATCGAAGGCACAGGTGACGCCATCGGGCAGGGAGGCGACCCGGATTACTGCGGGCCCCGAACCGCTCGAGATGAGCCCCGCCGACAGCGTGAGATCCAGCGTCCGGTCCATGCCGCCCATATCCTCGATAATCGTGAGATCCGTATCGGGGTCGAAAGCAAGCCCGATATCCGACGAGCGGCCAGCGACGGAAACGGATATTTCGCCGGCCGTGATCGTCCCCGTGCTTCCCGAACCCGTGACAGTCACGACAGACGGTCCCGCCGCCGTATCGGACAGCGGGGAACAGGTGATCTTGAACGCCGACGGCGGGACAAGTTCATGGGTGCAGCTGAACTCGCCAGGTACATCGGGCGGAGCGAGCATGAGGGACGGCGAGAGCGTGCCGGGCGGAAGCTGGACCTCCAGCACCACCGGATCCCCCGCGACCGTGCCGCGCCTGAGCTCCACGTCATACCGGATCCCGACCGTCACCGTGGAGATATTCGAGTCATCGACGGAATCGCTCAGTTTGAACGTGAACGTGTCGGTGCCCGTCTGGTCCGTTCCGGGAGTGTAGGTGAATGCGCCCGTCACCGCGTTCGTGACTACCGCTGTACCCAGCGTGCCGTTCGTGACAATCGAGAACTGGCGGACCGGACCGTCCGTGTCCGTGCCGGGCAGAACTCCTGAATACTTGAAGTTGCGCACCGTCGCGGCGGAAAGGTCCGTCGTCACCGGCACTGCATTCGGGGGCGGCAGGGTGCCGCCATCGCCGTCCGGCTGGCCGCTGCCCTCGCCGCCGCAGGCGGCAGCGAGTGCCAGAAACGACATCAGGAGAATCGTGTGAAATCGGAAGCGCATGATGAAACGTGAGAAGTTTACCCGCCACTCCGGCCGGGGAACCATTTATTAACATATCGGCGCATAAAGATTTACCCCCGCTCGATCCCGGCCGCATTGGTGATCTAGATTCGGGCATGCCACTCCGGTACGCCGATCACCGAAAGGACCCCGCCGCCTGGGCGGCAGCACTCGGAATCCCCCGGGAAGCGGTAGATCTGTATCTGGCCTCGGATGTCATCGACCTCCATACCACCTCGTTTATCTGGACCCGCGTCTTTGGGTACGACCTCGCCAGCCTTCACCGGTCGAGGATCCCCGGCACGCCGTTCCTGAACCAGGTGGACTTCCCCCGGATGCGGGAAGCGGCTCTTGGCGGCGTCGTCTGGGATATCACCACCAATCCGTTCCGGCCGCCGTGGTCGCGCCCCCGGACGACGTTCCGGAATATCCGGTCGCTGGCGGACCTCATAAAGGCGCACCCCGATGAACTGGCCCTCGTGCGCACCGAGGCGGACTACCGGGCCGCCCGCATGGCCGGAAAAACCGCCTGCTGGCTGTCGCTCCAGGGCGGGCAGGCGCTGGACTGGGATCTTGCCGACCTCTCCAGAACTCCCGAAAAGCTGCACCGGATCACCCTCGTTCATTTCACCCGGTCCCGGATCGGTACGTCCAGCGCGGCAGGCGAGCCGGAGGCAATGCTTACGGGTTTCGGGCGGGACTTTGTCCGGGAGATGAACCGGCTGCGTATCATCGTGGATCTCTCCCACATCAACCGGCGGGGATTCTTCGATGCGCTGAAGGTCCACGATCCGTCGCTTCCGCCCATCGTTTCCCACACGGGCGTCCGCGGCGTCAGGGACCTGTGGCGCAATCTGGATGACGGGCAGATCCGCGCCGTGGCCGACCGTGGCGGTACGATCGGGATCATCTACAATCCCGCGTTTCTCGATAGCGGCTGGACGGACTGCCCCCTGTCCCGGGTGGTGGATCACATGGAGCACGTCATCCGCGTCGCCGGAGAGGATTTCGTCTCCCTGGGCTCCGACTATGACGGCATGATCCTGCTCCCGCGGGAAATGCACGACATCACGGGCCTGCCGAAGCTGGCCGCGCTGATGCTGGAACGGAACTGGACGGAAACCCGGATCCAAAAGATCCTGGGCGGAAACTACCTGCGGGTCGTCCGGGCCGTCTGCGGCTGACCGGGTCAGGGAGCAGGAGGCGGCGCCGGCGGCGCGTCCGCAGGCGGCATCGGCATCTGCTGCTGGGCCGCAAGCTCTTCAAGGGAGAGCCCGTCCGCAGCAGACCGTCCCGGGACAAAACCGCAGGCGGCAAAAGCCGCCGAATCGTTCACGAAGATCGGGAACCGGGTGCGGGCCTGATCTTCCACGGCCTTGAACCCCTCCTGCATGAACTCCTTGCGGATCAGCGCCCGGACGGTGTCGGGACTGTCGGAATACTGGGGATCCTCAAGCGCCTGGGCGACATGCAGGCCTGCGGCGGTCTCGATAATTCCGCTCATCTCGCCCTTTTTCAGCTGCGAGATGGCGGCAGTAAATTCAGGAACGAGCTGGGTGTGCATCCGGATGCCGATATCCCCGCCCTTGGGCGCGCTGGTGGCATCTTCCGAGTAGGCACCGGCGAGCTTGGCGAAGTCCTCGCCGCCTTTCAGCTTCGTGTAGATCTAGTCCATCCGGGCCCGGGCCTTCTGCTTGTCGGCGTACGTCATCGGGTCGCCCATGCGGATGAGGAGGTGC
>CAZUMS010000016.1:0-87445 GCA_964621525.1 uncultured bacterium | reverse complement strand
CCTGAGCAGGGGATGAGTGGAGAAAAAACGGTGGCGGACGTCCCCGGCTGGCAGCGTTTCCGGACCCATCCGGCCTTCGGCCACCTTCCCTGTAAACAGGGAAGGCCTGCTCCAGACGGCTCCCCTCATCTTGAGGGGAGCTGCCCGGAGGGCTGAGGGGTGGAAGTCCGGAGGCGCAGAGGCGGCGGAACGCCGCGACTGTTGTTTGAAAACTGAATAGTCGATGCGCGTGGGGACTCACCCGCCCCTTCGGGGCTGCCCTCTCTACTGACGTAAAGAGGGCCAGCATCCAGCTAACCCCGGTAACTGAAGCGGTCCCTTCTCTACGAAGGTAGAGAAGGGTGGCGCGAGCAGCGCCGGGATGAGTTCGCCCCGTTCAGTCCTCGCCCGAGTGGGCCTCGATGAAGTGGTCGAGGATCTTCCGGTCGTAGGCGCTGATCTTGGTGATCACCACGCCGATGTCGTACCGGTCGCCCTTGCCGCTTTCCACGCGGACCACGCTCGACTTGAAGCTGACCGACTTGCGCGGGGTGAGTTTCACCGTCATCTCGATGATGGAGCCGATGGGCATGGGGGCCCTGGCCTCGAACAGGAGACCGTTCTTGGACAGGTTCTTCGTGGAGATCTGCCCCGTGTGGCGGGAGAGCAGCCGGTACTGGCCCACGATCCGCGCCGGAACCCGCGTGAACGAGCGGGTCTCGGTGAGGAACGTCTTGATGCAGTTCTTGCCTTCGCCCTTGGCGAGGTAGAGCGCGCGGTCGGAGTTCTCGAGGAGCAGGGTCGCCGTCTTCCCGTCGAACGGGCAGGTGGCGACGCCGCCGGAGATCGTGACCTTTCCGCCCGGCATCCGGTTGGCGAACGGGAAGCTCGCCGCCTCGACGGCGTGTCGGATTCGCTCGGCGACCATCATGGCGCCCTGCTTGGTCGTCTCCGGGAAGATGCAGGCGAACTCCTCGCCGCCGTAGCGGGCGAGGGTGTCCACGTCGCGGACCTTGGAGCGCATGATCCGGGCGATCTTGTAGAGGACCGTGTTGCCGGCGACGTGGCCGTTCTGGTCGTTGTAGAGCTTGAAGTTGTCGATATCGAAGATCGCCACCGACAGCACGCCGCCGTACCGGGTCGTGCGGCGGAACTCCCGCTCCAGCGTCTGGTTGAAGTAGCGGTAGTTGTAGAGGCCCGTCAGCTCGTCCTGCATCGAGGACCGTTCGGTCGCCTGGTAGACGCGGAACTCGAGGATCGTCGGGTTCTTCAGCTTCTTCCGGACCGAGAGGAAGTGGTCCAGCATCGCGACGCGGATGTCGACGGTGCGGCCCATCTTGCGGGACAGCTCCGCCTGGTGGCGGGCGACTTCCCGCCACTGGGCCTCGGCGGCCGACGGGCTCAGCTCGATGTGGGCCAGCACCCGGAACAGTTCCGCGTAGGCGTGCTTGCCGTACTCTTCCAGCAGCGACGCGAACTTCTTGTCGAACTGGCGTGTTTCAAGGATGCCTTTGGACGCCATCCGGATGATGGCCTCCTCCAGCTTGTGCTTTCGGGTCGTGTCGAGCGCGTTCAGAAGCCGGGCCCTCCTCCGGATTCCTGGGATGCAGGGGCGGCGGTCCGCTCCCGGCGGGCCCCACCATACCGCTAACAGGGCCGCCGGTGTCAAGATGAATTAGATATCAACAGGTTAAGCCAGGATGAATGCCGTCCGGAGCGCCAGGGACACGGGCCGTCCCCATTGAACGGGGGCTGAGGGGCCGGTTATAGGTTTCCCGCGTTTCCGCCCAAGGAGAATCCCGACCTGTGAACCGGTTTATCGTCGAAAAAGAGCTCGCTTCCGGCCTCAAGACCCCGCTGCTGGCCATCGTGACGGCCGGCATTCCGGACAGCCGGGGGCTCGCGGGCCTCAAGGGGATTTCGCGCGAGCTCGCGGACTCGATCTTAAGGGCTGCGCGCAGCCAGAAGTTCAAGGGCAAGGCGGGCGAGCAGTTCGTGCTGGCCGATTCCGGCTCCGACGACATCGGGCAGGTGCTCGTCATCGGGCTGGGCGCGGACAAGGACTATTCGCTGGACGCCGTGCGCCGGGCCCTCGCCCGGGCGGGCGGCCGGGCGGTGGACGTGAAGGCCGAGGGCCTGACGGTGGCCGTGGCGCTCTCCCTCCCCAAGGGGGCCTCCGAGTCCGAGTTCGGGCAGGCGGTCGCCGAAGGTCTCGTGCTGGGCGGCTACCGCTTCGACCGGTTCAAGAAGAAGGATCCCAAGGACCAGAAAACTCCGGCGACGGGCAGCAGGCTGCCGCAGAAGATCCATGTCGTTCCGTTCGGCGGCAAGGTGACGGGCGGGTTCGCCGCCGGCCTCGCGCGCGGCGAGATTCTCGCCCGCGCCACGAACCTCACGCGGGACCTCTCGAACCTCCCGGCCAACTATGCGACGCCGACCTACCTCGCGAACGAGGCCGTGCGGATCGCCCGGGGCTCGAAGCAGCTCAAGGCGACGGTCCTCGGCCCGAAGGAGATCGCGAAAGAAAAAATGGGCGGCTTCCTTGCGGTGGCGCAGGGTGCCGATGAGCCGTGCCGGTTCATCATCCTCGAATACCGGGGCGCGCCCGCCTCGCAGGCCCCGGTGGCCATCGTCGGCAAGGGCGTCACCTTCGACACGGGCGGTATCTCCCTGAAACCCGTCGCCAAGATGGACGAGATGAAGCACGACATGTCCGGCGCCGCGGCGGTAATCGGGCTTTTCGCGGCGCTCAACGAGCTGAAGCCGAAGCTCAACGCCGTGGGCCTCGCCCCCTGCACCGAGAACATGCCCTCGGGCCGCGCCTACCGGCCGGGCGACATCGTGACGAGCCGGGCGGGCAAGACCATCGAGATCCTGAACACCGACGCCGAGGGGCGTATGCTGCTCATCGACGCGCTGGACTACGCGAAGAAGTTCAGGCCCCGGGCGATCATCGACATGGCGACGCTCACGGGCGCCTGTGTCGTGGCGCTGGGCCACACCTATGCGGGGCTGATCTCGAACGACGACGGTCTCGCCGAGTCGCTCCGCCGGTCCGGCGAGCGTACGGGCGACCTCCTGTGGCGGATGCCGTTCCACAAGGACTACCTCGACCTCGTGAAGAGCAAGATCGGCGACCTGAAAAACACGGGCGGTCCCGACGCGGGTTCTCTCACGGCGGCGGCGTTCCTCCGCGAGTTCGTCGATCCCAATACCCCCTGGGCCCACTGCGACATTGCCGGGACGGCGTGGCTCTCGGGCCCGCACGGCTACCATCCGCGCGGAGCCACGGGCTGGGGCGTCCGGATCCTCGCCGACTATCTGACAGGGAAATAAACCCGCCGGGGTTCAGCAGCCCACGAGGGCGATGAGCCGCTCCAGTTCCGCCTGATCCAGCTTTCCGCTGATCTGCACCTGCACGCCGCCTTTCAGCAGCAGGTCGGCGATCATTCCTTCCACCTTGGGGCGGGGCTTGGCCGGGTGCGCGCCGGCGGCGATCACGCACGGATTGGAAACCGGGAGCGGCAGCGCGCCGCCGGTCGAGAACGGAATCCGGCCCAGTTCCGTGCGGCGGGTCCATGTCTCCGGCGCTTCGTCCGTGAGCGAGAAGAAAACGCTGTAGTGAAGCCCCCTGGACCAGACGGTCTTGAGATTGTCCGGTCCCTTGCCGAGCCACGGGCGGTATTCGTACCAGACCCCGGCGGTCTCGGGCGGCGGCAGCCGGATGCCGTGGAACTCCACGGGCCCCGCCGGGCGGTAGAGAATCCCTACTGTCTCTCTGGTGAACGACAGCCGTATTCCCACGACGGCCGCCACCGCGAGCAGCAGCGGGATGAGCACCCAGGGGTTTCTGAGAGTGGCTTTGGGGTTGGGCGGCGCCGGTGTGTAGGTCTCGGTCACGCGAGGTCGCGTACCACGCGGGCAGGGACTCCGGCAACGAGGGTCCGCGGGGGGACGTCCTTCGTCACCACCGATCCCGCCGCCACCATGGCGTTCTCGCCGATCTCGACCCCCGGCAGCACGGTGACGTTCGCGCCGAGGTAGGCGCCCCGGCGGATCACAATGCCGCGCCGGTCCGCGGCATCCCCGAGAAACGGCCGGAACCGGTCCGGGTAGTAGGCGTGGCCGAGCAGCGTGGACCTCACGAGGATCACGGCATCGTCCTCGATGACGATGCTCTGGGGTTCGGCATCGTCGATGAACACTTCGGCGCCGATGAAGACGTTGCTGCCGACCCGCACGCCCCGCATCCGGTGGAGCGCCGCCCGCAGGGTCGCCGGCAGGGGCGCGTTGCGGGTGAAGACGTGCAGCGACCGGTTCCAGAGGGCTTTCAGGAGTCCGCCCGCCCCCTTCGAGGCGGGGCTTCTCGGAATCGTCCCGGTCAGCGGATCCCGGCGCTCACTCACGGATGTCTTCCTCCGTGCGGCTGAACCGGATCTGGCTGATCTGCTCGGAGATCAGGCCGAGCCCGAGCACGAGGACCGCCGAGGTCAGCGTGAACAGGGCGGCCGGCGGGAAGGTCTGGTAGCGGACGATGTGGAACCCGAGATACGTGCCGCCCGCAAAAAACAGGAGCACCGACAGGGGCAGGAACACCTTGAGCGGCGAGTAAAGGGTCGCGATGCGGAAGATGATGACGAGAAACCGCACGCCGTCCGCCCAGGGGCTGAGGTGCGAGGCCCGTTGCGCGGGGCCGGGTTCGATCGTCACGAACCGGACCGGAAGGCCCGACCGGATCATGCCCAGCGTGCCGGTGGCGGGGGAGGAGAACCCGTTGGGGAAGAGCGGCAGCAGCGGGAGCACGGCCTTCCGGTAGTAGAGCCGGAACCCGCTCGTGAGGTCGGCGACCTCCACGTTGCACACCCAGCCGGCGAGGCCGTTGAACACCCGGTTGCCGGCCGCCCGGATCAGGGGCTGCCGGGAGAGCGGGCGCGCCCCGACGGTGAGGCGATACGGCGCGGCCCCTTCGAGCAGCTTCGGAATTTCCCCCGGAGGGTGCTGGCCGTCGCCGTCCATCACGAGCACCCAGTCCCGCCTCGCGGCCCGGATGCCCCGGCGGACGGCGGCGCCGTTACCGAGCGGATAGGGGTGGCGGATCACCCGGGCACCCGCCGTGATGGCTGTCTCTCCGCAGCCGTCCACGGAGCCGTCGTCCACGACGATCACTTCCGCCTCAGGGAGCAGTTTTTTCACACTCGTCACCAGTGCGGCGAGATGCGGGGCCTCGTCGCGGGCCGGAATGACGACCGTCAGCGTCCGGGCCTCCGGTGGCGGGTATTCTGAACTGGCAATCTCCATGCGGGTGATCCATCGTATCACACGCAGGGTAAAGGACCGAACTCCCACATTGGCGGCCGACTATTCCAATCTCGTTCAGGACCTCCTCGCCGAACTCAAGCGGCGCGGAGCCCCCATCACTCTCGACGATCTCGCGCAGGCGATCGGCCTCAGCCGGTTCGACAAGCGCGCCCTCAGGGACCAGCTCGACCGGCTCGTGAAAAGCGGCGAGGCGATCCGGATCGGCAACAAGCGGTACCGTTTCCACCAGCAGAAGGCCGAAAAGACCGAACGACCCGGCCGGGAAACCGGCAAGGAAAAGGGGAAGGGCCAGTCATCCCCGTTCGAGGACGCCGGGAGCCCGCGTCGTACGCGGCTTGCGAAAAAGGGAGCCCAGAGGGGCGGTCCGCCGGGCGGCGGGCGCCATGCTCCTGAAAGACCCGGGGCCCCGCGCAAGGAAGTCCCCTCGGGGAATGCCATCCTCGGCGTCTACGCCCAGACCCGGACCGGCGTGGGCTATGTGACGCCCTGGCCGCCCCGCAAGGACGTTCTCGATATCGTGATCCCCGAAGGTCTCCAGGGCGGCGCGCTTCACGGCGACCGGGTGCGGGTGGACGTCCGGGTGGGCGGCAGCGGCCGCCCGGTGGGCCGCGTGGTGCGCATCGAGGAACGGGGCCGCCGGTATATCGCCGGGACGCTCGTCGAGAAGCGCGGCGCACTTTTCTGCGAGCCGCTGGACGACCGGCTGCCGGTGGTCCAGCTCGGCGAGCTGGATGCGAAGTTCCGCAAGGACATAGGGAGCATCGCGCTGGTGTCGTTCGAGGCCTCGCCGGACGAGCCGAACGCCATGCTGCAGGGACGCATCCGGCGGGTGCTCGGGGATCTCGAAGACCCGCAGGTCCAGTTCGAGTGGATCGTCGCCGAATTCCGGCTGCCGGAAGAGTTCCCCCCGGCGGTGAACGCGGAGGCGGCTGCATACGGCGAGAAGGTCAGGCCGTCCGATCTCGAAGGCCGGACCGACCTGCGCAAGCTTCCGATCGTCACGATCGACGGCGAGGACGCCAAGGATTTCGACGACGCGGTTTATGTGGAAAAGACCCCGCAGGGCTACCGGCTGATCGTTTCCATCGCCGATGTCTCCCATTACGTCCGGCCGGGGACGGCGCTGGACGCGGAGGCGGTCGAGCGGGGAACGAGCATTTATTTCCCCGGCCGGGTGATCCCGATGCTGCCGGAAGGGCTGTCGAACGAACTGTGCTCGCTGAAGCCCGACGTGGACCGGCTGACGCTCACCTGCGAGATCGAGTTCGACCATCAGGGCCGTCAGGTTTCCAAGAAACTCTACGAATCGGTCATCCACAACCACGCCCGCATGACCTACACGCGGCTTCAGCAGGTGCTGGACGGCACCAGCACGGAAGTGCTCGAGCGCTACCGCGACCATGTGGACCGGTTCCGGCTGATGGAAGAGCTGGCCCGCAAGCTTCTCGCCGAACGCATGCGCAAGGGGGCTATCGACCTCGAGCTGCCGGAACTCCACTTCGCCCT
The DNA here is from genome assembly GCA_964621525.1 of uncultured bacterium. GTDB lineage: Bacteria > JAGRBM01 > JAGRBM01 > JAGRBM01 > JAHCIT01 > CAZMGV01. The sequence continues at coordinate 80,641 of CAZUMS010000016.1, read as the reverse complement.
GGACGGCGAGGGCCGCTGCGTCGGCATGTCGCTGAAGCCCCGCCTGTTCGCACACCGGATCGTGGAGGAGTTCATGCTGGCGGCGAACCGTGCCGTCGCGGAGGTGTTCACCGATGCAGAACTTCCGTTCGTCTACCGCATCCACGAATCGCCCGATCCCCTGAAAGTGGACGCGGTGAACGAGATCCTCGCGCCGTTCGGCGTCGCCATCGAATACCGCGACGTTGTCAGGCCCAAGGACGTGCAGCATGCGGTGGAGAGCCTGCGCGGGAAACCGGTCGAGCGCGCTGCCAGCATGCTGATCCTGAGGTCCCTGAAGCAGGCGCGCTACGATCCGAAGAACGAAGGTCATTTCGGCCTCGCCTTCGAGGACTATACGCACTTCACCTCGCCGATCCGCCGGTATCCTGACCTTGAAGTGCACCGGCTGGTGCGGCTTTTCCTGAGGCACGATCTCGCCGCGATCCGCGCCCGGGGCGGGAAGCTCGCCGAGATCTGCGCGAAATCCTCGGAACTCGAGCGCCGGGCCATGACGGCGGAGCGGGCGTACCACGACATCAAGACCGCAGAGTTCATGCAGACCCATCTCTTTGCCGAATTCGAGGGGACGATCACTTCCATCGCCCGCCACGGATTCTACGTGGCCATTGACGGCTTCGGGGCCGAGGGGCTCGTGCCGCTCGAAGGGATCGACAGTGACCGGTATTCCCTGACCGACGATGGCGGCGCGCTCGCCGGTTCCAAGACCGGCAAGACTTTTGCCGCAGGGGACCGGGTCCGGGTGCAGGCCGTCGATGCCAGCCTGTCCCGCAGGCGTATCCTCTTCCGCTGGATGAAGACCCTGAAACGGGTATCGGGTGCACCGATGCGGAAAACCGACCGCGGCGGAAAACCCCGGGGCTCGAAAGAAGGCTCGGTGCGGACGAAGCACCGCTGAGGAATGTCCGTGGCGTCCGCTCCTGACCGCCTCTCCGATGCCGAAGGCCGGACGCTGCTCCGGATCGCCCGGACGACGCTGGAGAGGAAGCTCCTCGGCCATGCCGGCTCGTTCCAGCCGGACCTGACTCCGCTGCTCCGGGAAAAAGGCTCGGCGTTCGTCACGCTGACGACGAAGGACGGCAGCCTGCGCGGATGCATCGGCACGCTCGGCTGGGACCGCCCGCTCCACGAAACGGTGGCCGAATGCGCGCTTTCGGCGGCACTCAAGGATCCCCGTTTCGAGCCCGTGCGCGGACCGGAACTGAAAGACCTGCACCTGGAGGTGTCTGTGCTGACGCACCCGGTTCCCGTCTCGGGACCTGAGGACATCGTGATCGGCCGGGACGGTCTGATTGTCGAGAAGGGCTGGAACCGGGGGCTGCTGCTCCCTCAGGTGGCGACCGAGTGGAAGTTCGACTCGCTCGCGTTCCTTGAAGCCACCTGCGAGAAGGCGGGGCTTCCGCCGGACGCCTGGCCGTCGGCGAAACTCATGCGCTTCGAGGCGCAGGTGTTCGAGGAATAACGCTCAGGCAAGGGCTCTCACCGTCTCCAGAACGATATCGCCGATCCGGTCCCAGCGGTGGACGGAGTCGAGCTGCTGGCTGCCCCAGGCGGCCGCTTCGGCGGCCCGCCGGGGATGGGCGAGATAGGTTTCAAGGCAATCGGCGAACGCTTTTGCGTCTCCGTAGGGCGCTGTGAGGCCGCCCTTGCCGGTGACGGAGGGGAGCGCGCCTGCGTCCGTCGTGACGACCGGAATCCCGGCGGCCCAGGCCTCGAGAATGACGATTCCAAACGCTTCATGCCGTGACGGGAGCGCGAGCACGCGGCTGTTCTTCAGAAGCTGGATCTTTTCCCATGCTGACAGGGGTCCAAGGTCAAACACGGTGCTGTGGACGCCGGCGTGCTGGCGGGGGAACACGTCCTCGAACCAGGCGCTCCGGGGGCCCGCGATGGCGATCTTCGCGGGGCTTCCCCGGCGGGAGAGCTCGGCACCGATTTCGAACAGGAACTCGATCCCCTTCTGCGGCACCTTGCGGCTCACAACGGCGATGAGCGGCGCATTGTCCGGGATGCCGTGGCTGCGCTCCAGCCGGACACGGAACAACGGGTCCTTTGGAGCTTCGTAGCCGGTCCGGTCGAGGCCGTTGCCGGTTACGACGAGGCGGTCCCGGGCGATCTTCTTCGAGGCGAGGTAGTCCTGTTCCCACTGGCTGACACAGAACACGGCGTCGCACCGGTCGAGGAGGTCCAGATTCCGGCGCGATTCGAAGCCCGGAATGCCGGGATGGAAATGGGGCGTGGCGAGCACCGGTTTCCTGAACGTCCGGGCGGCGAGAATTCCTGCGCGGTTGTGAGGGTAGGGAAAGGCATGGACGTGGATCGCATCCTGCTGCGCCGCCCGGAACGGGAGATCGGCATAGAGCGGCACGGAGTGCGGGCCGGAGAAGAACAGGTCGAATACCGGATCGAGCGATTTTCGGCTCAGGACCGGGTTGGTGGACCGTTTGATCTTGAACGGATTGAGCAGCGTCCGGGGGTAGCGCAGCACTTTCACTCCCGCATCCATGTCGAGCGGACCGAGATCGATTGTCCGGTTCCGGGGTTCCGGCAGCGCCCAGTATTCGTCTTCCAGATTGATCGCGAGGGTCATCACCGTCGCCTGCTCGCCGGCTTTCACCGAATGGCGGGCGACTTCGGCGGCCCAGAGCTCTGAACCGCCGATGGCGGGCGGGTAACGCTGGACGAGATGAAGGATGCGCACCGCGCTCAGGCTCCGGTGCCGGAGACGGCCACGTCCACCAGTGGCCTGTCGTCCGAGCGCAGGGGTTCCAGGTAGATCTTGAGCCGCCGGGGATACCGGCTCCGGGGCGAGACGAGCCGGGCTTCGAGAGCGATGAGCAAATCCGTGCCGGGGAGCTGCATGGACAGCGGATAGCTGTCGCCGGGGGCCACGCCGGTCGCGGGCAGTGCGAGCGTCCGGCCGCGGCGGGTCCAGTTGAAGACCGTCGCTTCCCGGCCGGAAAGTTTCAGGCGGAACTGGCAGGATTCGGCCGTGAGCGGCAGGCCTTCCGGGTAAACCGAAAACTCGACCACACAGGTCCCGCCGGTGCCGGGATGGGCAACGCGGAGCGAGACCAGCCGGCCGCGGCTCTCGAGCAGGGCGAGGGCGGTTTCCCGGCCGCCGGGGACCAGGCGCCCTGCGGCTGCCGACAGTGCGTTCAGCAGTTCTGTCCGCAGGTCGTCGGCGTCGGCGAGAAAACCCACAGGGCTTATCCTTTCAGGTATCCGGTGGCGCGCATCCACTCGAGCGTGCGGCGCATGCCGTCGGTGAACGGAGTAATCCGGTAGCCGAGTTCCCGGACGGCGCGATCCGATGAGTAGAAGAGATTGACCGAGGAGAGCTTGGCCGACGGGACCGAAATCGGCGGCGTCCATCCGGTGAGACGGCCTGCAAGGCGGGCGATCCGGACACCAGTGACGGCGACGGGGCCCGGTATGGTTCCCAGAGGGGGTCTCGCTCCTGCCAGTTTCGCGATCCGCCGGGCGTAGTCGAGATAGGTCATGTTCTCGCCGCCGCAAATGTAGCGTTCTCCCGTGCGTCCCTTCTCCAGGGCGAGAAGGTGACAGGACACCACGTCGTCCACGTAGACGACGTTCATTCCTCCGGCAGGAACCAGCGGCAGCCGCCCCTTCGCCATGTTCCGGATGCCTTCCGCCATGGGGGACTTGTCATCCCCGGCGCCGTAGACCGTCGCCGGATTGACGAAAACGGCGTCGAGACCCCGGCGGATAAACTCCTGCACCACCTGCTCCGCCTGGTTCTTCGTCTCCATATAGGTGAGGCCGAGCGGGCCGAAGTTGAACGGGCTCGTTTCGTCGCAGATCTTGCCGGCTTCCGGGTAGCCGATGGCCGACACGCTGGAGGTGTGAACGAACCGCCGTGCTTTCGCCTCCAGCGCGCCCTCGCACATGAAGCGGGTACCCTGAACATTGATTCGGTACTGGCGTTCGGGGTCCGAATCCCCCTGATCCACGTCGCCCGCAACATGAAAGACCACATCCTGCCCCCGGCAGGCGGCCACGCAGGAGTCCCGGTCGCCGAGGTCTCCGATGGCGTGCTTCATGCGGGAGCCGTCGCCCTCCAGGATATCCAGCTTTGACCTCTTCCGGTGGAAGATCGTGACTTCGTCACCCCGGCGCAGGAGTTCGCGGGCGAGGTTCGAACCGACGAAACCGGTCGCGCCGGTGACAAGTGCTTTCATGGCCTTTTGCTTTGCACCTGACCGGAGGCGGCGAGGCGGGATTCGGGTTGCGGGGTACCGCCCAGCTTCGTTCTCCGGATGAACCGGTCGATCAGGGAGGCCGTCTCTGCGGGCTTTTCCTCCTGCGGTACGTGTCCGCATTCATCCAGTATGTGCAGTTCGCTGTCCCGGATCGCCCGGTTCAGTGCGTACCCGTCCGATACCGGGAGCAGAAGGTCTTGCGCGCCCCAGAGGATCAGGGCCGGGCGGCTGATGCCGGGGACTTCTTTGGGTGCCCAGCCGACGGACCACTCGGAGATCAGTACCCGCGCCGAAGCGCTCCAGGCCGCGATGGTCCCCGGATAGCGGTTCGTGCGGGCATATCGCTCGACGACTTCGGGCGTGACGAGGCGATTGTCGTAATAGGCTCTCTGGAGCATGGGCTTGAGCGCGGCCGGTGTAATGAATGTGAAGGCGAACTCGGCTCCGAACGGCAGGCCAATCAGTTCCTGCCGGATCGGGCCCATGAGGCCGGTGTACTTGGGGTCGATCAGAATCAGGCCGTCCACGACGGAGGGGGCGAGCCGGGCCATCGTCATGGCGATGGCGCCGCCCATGGAGTTGCCGGTGATGTAGGCCGAAGGGATTCCCATTTCCTCCATGAACCTGAGGGCATAGCTCGCATGTCCATGGGGACCGTACGGAAAATCCCGGGGATCCGGCCGGTCGGCGATCCCGTAGCCGATATGGTCCAGCGACCAGGCGGTGCAGCCGCCGGGCTGGCGGTTGAACAGTTCGTTCCAGGTATCGACGTCGGCGGCGAACCCGTGGAGATAGAGAATGTTGCAGGGTTCGGTCCCCTTGCGGGTCCGGTACCGGGTCTTGAAGCCGCCGAGGGTCACGAACATCTCGTTCGCGGGTCTCGGGATCTGCGGCGGTTCGCAACCCGCCATGACGGCCAGCGTCAGGGCCAGCGCGGTGAGGGAGAGGTATCTCATGCAGACCGAACCCTACGTTTTTTTCGAGGCCGTCTCAACGGCATATTTTCCTTGCCGGTCCCGGCGGGAAGGTGTTAGGTACCGCTCCGGCCCCATAATAACAGGTTGTTTCATGAAGCACCGCCGCAGGCACCCGGTCAAGACGGGACGTGATGGCGGCGGCCTCAAGGAGGAAAAATCATGTCGGTAGCGAAGATGTCCCCCAAGCAGCTCGTCGAAGAGTTCGTCCCTAAGAAACTTTCCGAGCTCAAGGATGTGAGTTTCCCGGATCTCGGCATCGAGTTCGAAGTGACCATCGAGGGCGATGGCGGCGGTGTCTGGGCGATCCGTACTGTGGGCGGAAAGCCCCAGATCAGTGCCGGCGGGGCGAAGAATCCCCTGATTACGCTGAAGACGAACCGCGCCGCCTATGACATGGGCATGAAGCGGGCGGGCGGCGAACTGGACCAGAACATCGCCGGTCCGGTCGAGATGATGCTCAAGATGGCTCCCGACCAGGCGAAGATCGACATGATCCGCCAGCAGCTTTCCGGCACCATGATGATCAAGGTCGCAACCGACGATGGCGACGCCCTCATCGGCATCGGCTTCTGCGGGGCGGCGGATCTCGTGAACCCGCGCTGCACGATCGAGACTTCGGAAGCGGAACTGAACGAGATGCGCGACGCGAAGATGCCGCCGCAGCAGGCGTTCATGGCCGGCAAGATCCGCCTGGGCGGCGACATGTCCCTTGCCATGACGGCTGGCATGCTCCTGGCCCCCATGTGATCTGAGCCCAAGGGGTTTTCAGTCAACGTAAGGCTCCGGTACCGGGGCCTTATGTTTTGACCTTCGGAGTCCTGGTAACTATCCGAAACTACTGTGAATTTTGGAGTTTCTCGGCTTCCGGGAGCCCGCGATTCCAGCCGCCTTGCCCTTCCCGGTGCACTGTGTTATTCGGGGGCCAGAATTTGGCCTCATCTGAGTTGGCGGGTTCGACAGACCCCGCCTCTTTTGTTGGTGCCGAAGCTTCTTCTTCTGTGGTGGTGGACGGGAATCGGTATGGCTTCCGGATTTGAGCAGGCGCTGGTCGCACGACTCGAATCTCTGGCACTGCCGGTTCTGGAATCCCTGGGCCTTGAGCTCGTGGATCTCGAGTTTATCCCCCGGAAGCAGGTTTCCCAGGTGCGGGTCACCCTCGACCGCAAGGATCGCAGGGAGCGCGGCTCGGTCACGCTGGAGGAAATCGCCGGTTTCAACCGGGCCTATTCGGCGGTTCTCGATGTGGAGGATCCCATCGAGCGGGCCTACGAACTGGAAGTCACGTCGCCGGGGCTTACGCGGGACCTGAAAAAACCGCGGGATTTCCGGTGGGCCGAGGGACGGCTGGTGTCGGCGGTGACCCGGCCGCCGCACGAGAAGCCCGGCAAGTATACCGGGCGTCTCCTCCGGACCGGCGAAACGGGGATCGTCCTCGGGATCGAGAAGAAGCGTCCGAAAGGCGCTTCGGGTCCCGCGGAGATCGAGAAGGAACTGGAACTGACGTACGACTGGATCGCGAGGGCGAACCTCGAGATCGAGTGGAAAGACTGAAGACGAAGCGGCCGCAACGGAGTTGAAGGAGTTCCGGGCGGGTACAACGAGGTAAGGCTCACATGTTCGACACCAATCTGCCGCGGGTTATCGATGCGGTTGCCAAGGAAAAAGGCATTGACAAGGAGCTCGTGATCGAGGCTCTGAAGGAAGCGATGCTCGCAGCGGCGAAGAAGAAGCTCGGCATCAGCTCGCGCGATGCCCGTCCGGCAGACGAGGAAGCCGAGGAAGGCGAACCGGAGCGCCAGCGCGTGCTGGAAGCCCAGTTCAACGAGGAAACGGGCGAGATCGAGATTTTCGAGTTCAAGGACGTTGTCGATGCCATCGAGGATCCGGACACCCAGATCCTTCTGGAATCGGCGCGCGAACTGGACCCCGAAGCCCAGAAGGGCGATTCCATCGGCATCAAGCTGAAGACGGACGACCTCGGCCGCATTCCGGCGCAGGCCGCCCGGCAGATTCTTCTCCAGAAGGTCCGTGACGCCGAGCGCGAGCTTGTGTTCAACGAATACAAGGACCGCAAGACCGAGATCGTGAACGGCGTGGTCCGCCGGTTCGAGAAGGGCAACATCATCGTCGATATCGGCCGCACCGAGGCGGTGCTGGACCACAAGCAGCAGGTCCCGCGCGAATCCTACCGCCCCGGCGACCGGATCCGCGCGTATATCCTGGATGTGAACAAGAACAACCGGGGCCCGATCGTGGAACTCTCCCGCGCTTCCCCGGAATTCGTGAAGAAGCTGTTCGAGAACGAGGTGCCTGAAATCGCAGAGGGCGCCGTCGAGATCGTGGCCATCGCCCGCGAGGCCGGTGCCCGGACCAAGATTGCCGTCCGCTCCCGCGACAGCGACGTGGACCCGGTGGGTGCCTGCGTCGGCATGAAGGGCAGCCGCGTGCAGGCCGTCGTGCAGGAACTGAGGGGCGAGAAGATCGACATCGTCGTGTACGACGACGAGATCCACCGTTTCGCCATCAATGCGCTCGCCCCGGCGGAAGTGCTGAAGGTGATCGCCAACCCCGAGACCCGGACGCTCCAGATTCTGGTCGCCGACGACCAGCTTTCGCTGGCCATCGGCAAGCGCGGCCAGAACGTGCGGCTCGCGTCGATGCTCCTCGGGTGGAAGATCGACATCAAGAGCGAGGCGGAATTCGCCAAGCTCCAGGCGGCGGCCAAGGCCGAGCTCCGGACCATCGAGAACATCACCGACATGCAGGCCGAGCTGCTGTACTCGGTCGGTTACCGGACCGTCGACGAAGTGGCGGATACGCCGATCGACGAACTGGCCGCCATCGAGGGTTTTGACGAGGAACTGGCCAAGAAGATCTGGGAAGGCGCCACGAAAGCCGCCGATCTCAAGGCCGAAGGCAAGCTCGTGATCGAGCTGCCGGAAGAAAAGGAGCCTGCCGCCCCGGCGGAAGGCACCGAAGGCGGCGCGGCGTGAAACCGCGGCAGAGAGTCCGGAGCTTAACGAGAGATGTCATCATCCGTGAAAAAGACGCGCATCGCCGATCTGGCGAAGAAGCTGAATGTCGATCCGGCGGATCTGAAGGCCAAGTTCATTGAGATGGGCATCAAGGCCCAGACCACGGGCTTTGGTGTCACCGACGAGCAGATCGAACAGCTTAGGATCCGTTACAAGAAACTGTTCCATCAGGGCAGCGAACCCGTTCCCGTGAGCGGCGAGGCTCCGAAGGTCGTTGTCACCAAGACCACGAGCACCCAGGTCGCCGAGGGACAGATTGTCCAGACCACCACGGTCGAGGCGCGCAAGGGCGGTGTGATCCGCCGCCGTGCGACCTCCGAGGTTCACGCGGCCCCGGCGGCTCCGGCTCCCGCCCCCGCGCCTGCCGCCATCCCCGAGGACGTGCCCGCTCCGGAACCCGAGCCGGTCGAGGCCGAGGAAGCCGCCGAAGCTCCTGTCCCGGCTCCCGAAAAGCGCGTGCTGCGGACCTCCGTGCTCGAGACCCCTGAAGCGCCTGTGCTCCGCAAGGCGCCGCCGCCGGAGGCCCCAAAGGCCGAAGTTTCCGCGCCTGCTGTTTCGCCCGCTGCGGCTCCGAGGGCCGCAGTGCCGCGGCCCTCGGCACCGGTTTCCAGAAGCGAATCGCCCTATCTGCAGCCGCGCCCCGACGCGGGTCCGTTGCTTGAAAAGCCCATGCTGAAGACCGCCGCCATGCCGGTGGTGGAGCGGGTGAAGGTCAGGACCTCGACGCCGGTGCCCGCCGACCGGGGCCCGGTGCGCCGGTCCGAACCGGGCCTGCCGGAACCCAAGGTGCCCGTTCCTCTGGGTCCGCCCCGGGCAAAGGAAACGGAACGGGATCACCTGGGCAACAAGGAACGCCGCGGCGGCCGCACGGAAAATCTCCGCGAGGCCGAATGGCAGGAAACCAAGCGGCTGCTCAGCGCCCGCCGGGAGTTCGTCGAGGCTGAAATTCTCGCCCCCGGAAGCCGCTCGGCCGATACAGGGCTCCGCCGCCGCCGTCCCCAGAAGAAACAGAAAAAGGGCGGCGACGGACAGGCCGCGCAGCCGGCCCAGAAGAAGACTATCAAGGTGGAAGACAGCATTACCGTGTCGAACCTCGCGACCGAAATGGGCGTGAAGGCGGCCGAGATCATCAAGGTGCTCATGGGTCTCGGAACGATGGTGACGATCAATTCACCCATCGATTTCGAAACCGCGCAGCTCGTCGCAACGGAATTCGGCCACGAGATCGTGAAGACCGGTTTCCAGGAAACCGTCGCCCTCAAGGAAGAGGAAGACGTGCCGGAATCCCTCAAGCGCCGTCCCCCGGTCGTCACGATCATGGGACATGTTGATCACGGCAAGACGTCGCTGCTCGACGCGATCCGCGCGACGAATGTCGTCGCCGGCGAATCGGGTGGCATCACCCAGCACATCGGCGCCTACAAGGTGCACACCTCGCAGGGGGATATCGTGTTCCTGGATACGCCGGGCCACGAAGCCTTCACGGCCATGCGTGCGCGCGGCGCGAGCGTGACGGACATCGTCGTGCTGGTCGTCGCTGCCGACGACGGTGTGAAGCCGCAGACCCGCGAGGCGGTGGACCACGCCCGTGCGGCCAAGGTGCCGATCATGGTGGCGGTCAACAAGATCGACAAGCCGGAAGCGAATCCCGACCGCGTCCGCCAGCAGCTCGCCGAACTGGACCTGCTGCCGGAAGAATGGGGCGGGCAGACGATCTACTCGAACGTCTCCGCCAAGGCGAAGACCGGTCTCGACAAGCTGCTGGAAATGCTGGCGCTCCAGGCCGAAGTGCTCGACCTCAAGGCGAACCCGGACAAGAAGGCCCGCGGTATCGTCGTCGAAGCCCATCTGGACAAGGGGCGCGGCCCCGTCGCCACGCTGCTCGTCCAGTCGGGAACGCTCCGCGTCGGCGATTCGTTCGTGACCGGCGCGGTCTATGGCCGCGTGCGTGCGATGCTCGACGAGCGCGGCCACAAGCTGAAAGAAGCGGGCCCCGCGACGCCGGTGCAGGTGATCGGGCTTGAGGCCGTTCCCGCGGCCGGCGATCCCTTGATCGCGACGAAGGACGAGGCCACCGCCCGGGAGATCGCTTCCGAGCGCACGGCCAAGGTCAAGGTCGCCGCCATGCAGAAGACCTCGAAGATGACGCTCGAGGACCTCTACTCGAAGATCCAGCTTGGGGCGAAAGAACTCCAGATCGTCCTCAAGGCAGACGTTCAGGGTTCCGAAGAGGCCATCCTCGCCTCGCTGGCGAAGATTCCGCGCGACAAGTGCACCGTGAAGGTGATCCACTCGGGCGTAGGCGGCATCACCGAGAGCGACGTCATGCTGGCGGCGGCTTCCGATGCGGTCGTGATCGGCTTCCATGTGCGGCCGGACGCCAAGGCATCCCAGGCCGCCGAGCGCGAACAGGTGGAGATCAAGACCTTCGAGATCATCTACGAGCTGATCGACGCCGTCCGTCAGGCGATGGAAGGGCTTCTCGAGCCCGACCGCCGCGAAAAGGCGCTGGGCCGTGCCGAAGTCCGCGAGGTGTTCAATATTTCCAAGATCGGCACGATCGCGGGCTCCTACGTGACCGAAGGCAAGATTACGCGCACCGCCCAGGTGCGGCTGGTCCGGGACGGCAAGGTCGTCCACACGGGCAAGCTCTCGTCGCTGAAGCGTTTCAAGGACGACGCCCGCGAGGTCGTGGCCGGCTACGAATGCGGTATCGGCATCGAGGGGTATCCGGACCTGAAGCCCGGCGACCAGATCGAGGCGTTCGAGGTGGAGAACATCAAGGTCCGCATCGAGCTGCCCACCGACAACACCCCGTCCGCGAGAGCGTGACGGCCGGCGGTCCGCAAGGCCGGACCGTATTGCATAAATGGCGGCCCACATCGGCATCCTGACGGTCTGGCTGCGGCTCGAGTCGTTCGAGTCGCTCAAGGACAAGCGCAAGGTCGTCCGCTCCATTCTCGAGCAGGCCCGGGGACGTTTTAAATGCGCCGCCTCCGAAACGGACCTCCACGATCATCACAGCCAGGCGGAACTGACGTTCGTTTTCGTCGGCGCCGATTCACTGGCGCTCACGGCGCTGCTCGACCGGATGCTCCAGTTCGTGGAGGGCCAGTGCATCCGCAAGGGTGTGGAACTGACGGACCACGCCTCGGATGTCGAGAAATGGACCGGCTGAGCCGCCGCCGCTTGCAGCCCGGCCGCCTGCCGCCTTACAAACCGGTGAAGCGATGATTTCCTATCTCGAAGGCCGGCTTCTCGAGGCTCACCCGGACGGGCGGGCCGTGATCGTCTGCGCCGGCGTGGGTTACGGCGTCCGGGTATCCGCCCGGGTGCTTGAGACCCTCCCGCCGCCGGGCGGCGAGGCGCGGCTCTGGATCTACACGGCGGTCCGGGAAGACGCGATCGACCTGTATGGATTCCTGGACGCCACGGACCGGGAGTTCTTTTTGCTGCTCATCACCGTGGACAAGGTGGGCCCGAAAGTCGCGTCGGCGCTCTTATCGGGAGGCTCCGCCGCCCAGCTCGCCGCAGCCATCGCATCCGGGGATGCGGCGAGGCTCACGGCCATCAAGGGCGTCGGCAAAAAGACGGCCGGGGACATCTGCCATCATCTGAAGGAAAAGGTGGTGCCGTTCCTTACGCAGGGGGCGCTTGCGGCGGCCTCCGGCATCGCCGTCCGGCCCAAGCCCGGCCCCGCTGCCGAGGCGGTCTCGGGACTCATGAACCTGGGTTACCGCGAGGCTGACGCGGTCCGGGCCGTCCAGTCGGCCGAGGCGAAACTCGGCGACGGGGCGAAGACGGGCGATCTACTCAAGGAAGCGCTGGCTGCCCTCCGGCCCGCGAGATAAGCTGCACGGATGAGCAAGGACGCGGGCAAAAAGAAACGGATCGTCTCCGGCGACCGCCAGGATCCGGAAGAAGTGACCGGCAATCTCGGCCGTTCCGAGTCCGAGGACCCGCGCCCGCGTACGCTGGAAGATTACGTCGGCCAGAAGGAAGTGATCTCGAACCTGCGGGTGTACCTGCAGGCGGCGCGTAACCGCCGTGAACCGCTCGATCACGCGCTGTTCTACGGGCCCCCGGGCCTCGGAAAGACGACGCTTGCCCGCCTGATCGCCCACGAGATGGGCGGCCAGCTCAAGCAGACGAGCGGTCCGGCGATCCAGCACAAGGGCGAACTGGCGGGGCTTCTGACGAGCCTCGAATCCGGCGACGTGCTGTTTATCGACGAAATCCACCGGCTCGCCCGCCCGATCGAGGAGGCTCTTTATCCCGCCCTCGAGGATTTTTCCTTCGACGTGATGGTGGGGGAAGGGCCCGGTGCCCGGAGCGTGAAGATCGAGCTTCCGAAGTTCACGCTGGTCGGAGCGACGACCCGCTTCGGCGCCCTGTCGGCCCCGCTCCGCGACCGGTTCGGCATCCAGATGCGGCTCGATTTCTACGATGTGGACGAACTCCGCCGGATCGTCGAGCGCGGGGCGGACGTGTACAAAACCCGGATCGACAGCGAGGGGGCCCACGAAATCGCCCGGCGCTCGCGCGGCACGCCCCGCGTGGCGCTCCGGCTCCTGCGCCGGGTCCGGGACTTCGCCGACGCCGAGAACAACGGCCGCGTGGATCTCGCGCTGGCGGACAAGGCGCTCCGGCGGCTCGACATCGATGCCGTGGGGCTGGACCCCCTGGACCGGCGCTATCTCGAATTTTTGATCACCCGGTTCCAGGGCGGCCCGCGCGGCGTCGACACGATGGCCGCGACGCTGTCGGAAGAGGTGGAGACGCTGGAAGCCTCGGTCGAGCCGTTTCTGCTCAAGGAAGGGTTTATCGAGCGGACTTCAAGGGGCCGCGTGGCGCTCGAGAGGGCGTACAAGCATCTGGGGCTCAGGATGACCGGCACGCCGAGCCTGTTTTGAAAACCGAGGCGCCCGTAGTAGTTACCCGGCCGCCCGCTCGGGGAGATACCGGAGCCGGACGAGAGTAAAATGACCGACAAGGCCGAATCCATACGTTCTGTCACCGGCATGAACGACGTCTTTCCGGACGCCGGCCGGGGCTGGAAGCTGCTGGAGGAGAAATCCCGGCGTGTGTTCGGCTCGTTCGGCTTTCAGGAGATCCGCACGAACATTCTCGAGCCGACCCGGCTGTTTTCGCGCGGCGTCGGCGAGGCTACGGATATCGTCGAGAAGGAGATGTACTCCTTCCGGGACAAGTCGGACGAAGACCTTACGATGCGCCCCGAAGGCACGGCAGGCGTCGTCCGGGCGTTCATCGAGCACAAGCTTTATGCGAACGACCGGCGCTGGAAGCTCTGGTACTACGGCCCCATGTACCGGTACGAGCGGCCCCAGAAGGGCCGCTACCGGCAGTTTTATCAGGTAGGGGCAGAGATTCTCGGAGGTTCGGAGCCCTCCATCGACGTCACGCTGATCACACTGGTGGATTCCCTGCTCAGGGAGCTGGGTGTCCGGGACAAGGTGACGCTGGAGCTCAGCACGCTGGGCGATACCGAATCCCGCCTCGCTTTCCGGAAAAGCATCCAGGATCACTTCCGCCCGAAGATTTCCGGCTTCTGCGCCGACTGCCAGCGCCGGATCGAGGCGAACCCGCTCCGGATCCTGGACTGCAAGGTCGATGCGGAAAAAACGAAGGACGCTCCGGTCGGCCTGGACTCCCTGAATGAGGTGTCCCGGACCCACTTCGAGGCCGTGAAGGCGGGGCTCGCGGCGGCGGGCGTGAATTTTACGGTGAACCCCCGGATCGTCCGCGGGCTCGACTACTACTGCCACACGGTGTTCGAATTCGTCACGACACATCTGGGCTCGCAGGGCACCGTCGCCGCCGGGGGCCGCTATGACGGTCTCGTGGAAGAACTGGGCGGGCCGCCGACGCCGGGTGTCGGGTTTGCCGCCGGAGCCGAGCGGCTCATCGGTCTCATCACAGCGGGCGAAGCGGAGCAGCAGATTCTGCCGCTTCCCCCGGACCTGTTCCTTGTGGCCATCGGCGACCGGGCGAAGGCGGACGTGGCGAAGCGGATGCTGGACCTCTGCCGCGGCGGCATCCGGGCCGAGATCGACTACGAGGCAAAAAGCATCAAGTCCCAGATGCGCTATGCCGACAAGCTCAAGGCGAAATACGTGGTCGTCATCGGCGATTCGGAGCTGGACTCGGGCCGGGCGAAGCTCAAGACGATGGCCGATGGTACGGAACGCGAGATCGAACTGGCCCGGCTCGCAGATGCCCTGTCCGCCTGAAGCCCTTCAGTCCGCCTCGATCACCTTCCGGCGGATAATTTTCGTCTGGGCCCAGTCGCCGTTCATGGTGAGTTCCAGCAGGCCGTCGTTCTCCATGATGTTGCAGACGACTTCGTTCCTGTCGGTGAGCAGTCTCAGGAACCGGTCGCAAAAGCCGTCCTCGAAATAGACCAGCCCGACCTTCTGGTTGCGTTCCACATGCCGCCGGATCTGCTCGGCGACGTTGTGGATGGACCGGGCGTTCTGGTGAAGGACATAGACTTTCGCGTCGGAAAACCGTCGCGTCACCTTGTCGATCTTCCGGGCGCTGGTGTTTCCAACCTCGATCCAGGCACGGACGGAGCCGTCGGGCCGCTGGACGACCAGATCCGGCCGGTAATCCGGGTCTACGTCCTGTTTTTCGACGGCCAGATACTCGTGATGGAACAGGCACCAGCCGAGAAACTTGAGCAGGATATGGAGATCGCTCTCCTCGGGGGCGCTACGGCCCATGACGACCTTCCCCCGGTAGACCACCTGGTAGTCGTGGGTCAGTTCGAGCTGGAAGTTGAACGTGGATATCGCCATGGCCGGGGTTTCTTTAGGTGAAATGGCCAGTCCGGGCCAGTGCGGCTTTCTGACCCAGGTCATTTCCCACCGGTGCGGATTTGCGATAGATAATCTCCACGATTGAAGGAGCTTTTAAAGCCATGAGCACGTTTTCACCGAAGCAGGTCCTGGTCCCGGTCGATTTCTCCGATTTTTCCGCATTTCTGCGGGATGTCGCTGTCGATTTTGCCGAGCAGTGGGGTTCGGACCTGACGTTCCTGCATATCGTGGAACCGGTCTCAGGCTACACCCTCGCCATGGCTGGCCTCGCGGCGGATGAAGACATCATCGGCCGCATCGAGGAAGGTGCCCGCGACGAGATGAAGAAGTTTCTCGCACCGGTGGCGAAGCGCGCGGAGAAGGCGGGAATAAAGATCCAGGGCCGCGTGGTGCCGGGGCTTCCGGTGCAGGAGATCAAACGGGTCGCCGAGAAGGTGAGGGCCGACCTGATCCTCACGACGACTCACGGCCGGACCGGTGTCGCTCATGCCCTGATCGGATCGGTGGCCGAGCGGCTTGTTCGCGAATCGCCGGTTCACGTGATGGTGCTCCGGGCGCCGCTCCTTCTGTCGAAGATGCCGAAAAAGAAGAAGTAAGGTTTGTGCCGGAAAAAGGAACGGGGCGGGAGCCGATCCCGCCCCGCTGCCTTTTCGGGGTTCCCGGTTACTGCTGGGCGCGCCCCTGGCCGCCGCCCTGGCCGCCGCCCCTGCCGCCGCGCCGGCGGCGTCCGCCCCGGCGGTTCTGGCGGGGCTTGCCGCCCGCTTTCTTCACGGCCGAGTCGAGGGCATCGTCGACCGCTTCATCGTCGGTTTCCTCATCTTCGCTTGCACCGTCGTCCTCATCTTCCCCTCCGTCGTCTTCGGCGTCTCCGGCCGGGATTTGAGGTTCGCGACCGCCGTCTTCCCGGCTCTCCTCGTCAGCGGGCAGTTCGGCATCCGGCGGAGTTCCCCGGCCGGGTTCCTCGTCGCTGGCTTCGTCGGACATCGGGACCGGCTCGTCATCGTCCACCATCGAGCCGTCACCTGCCTCCGAGAGATGCTGGTGCGAGACTTCGACGATATCCTTCGGCTCCGTGACGGGCTGGGGCGGTGGGTTGAATTTCTGGCCGGGCAGGCGCACAGGCTCCGAAGGAAAGGGGTCGAAAATCGGGTCTCCACCCTCATCCGAGGCATATTTCCCGATCATCCGCTGCTCGCTCTCGCGGCGCAGCCGGCGGCGCCGCTCGCGGGCCAGCTCCTTCTGGCGCCGGGACGGTCCCTGTTCCCGCTGCTGGCCTTCGCCGCCGCGATTCTGCCGGTGCTGCTGCTGGCCCTGATCCCGCTCCTGCTGCTGCCGCTGGCGGCCGGACTGCCGGGGTTCCTCGGGGCGGCTTTCGGGCTCCTCGGTTTCCACTTCTTCCTCTTCACCTGGCTCGCTCTGGAGCGCGTCGGCGAGGGTCACGGCACCCGATGACGGACCCGGCCGCATCTTTTCGCGGGTGACAACTTCGTCCTTGCGCTCGACGAAGCGGAACGCCTCGGAAGTACGGACGATGGAAACTTCATTGATGTCGGCGGGGATCAGGTGGATCTTCACCCGGCCGTCCAGTTCCAGGGCCCGGAGCTGGTAGCGCATTTCGTTCAGCAGGTAGAGCGCCGCCTGCATCGGGACCTTCGCCTCGATCAGCGTTCCCTCCTTCGAGGAAGCGACTTCGAGGGCGAGCTGGCGGAGCGTCGCCATGGCTTCCCGGACGGGGTTGCGAACGCGGCCGACGCCCTCGCAGTGGGGACAGGGCACCCAGCCCGCGAGCCCCCCGGCCGTGCGCATGCGCTGGCGGAGAAGCTCGATGGTGCCGAACTGGCCGATGCGGCCGAGCGTGGTCTGGGCCTTGTCGTTGGCGAGGGCCTTGGACAGCGCCGACTGCACCTTCGTGCGGTTCTTGCGGTCCCGCATGTCGATAAAGTCGCAGACGATGATGCCGCCCATGTTCCTGAGCCGGAGCTGGCGGGCGATTTCCTCGGCGGCCTCGAGGTTGGTCTTGAGGGCCGTGTCCTCGATGCCCTTTTCCTGGCGGGTGCGGCCCGAGTTCACGTCGATGGCGACCAGCGCCTCGGTCTGGTCGATCACGATGGAGCCGCCCGAAGGCAGCGGCACGTGGCGGTGCATCGTGTGGTCGATCTGTTCCTCGACGTGATAGCGCGTGAACAGCGGCACGCGGCCGTCGTAGAACTTCACCCGGTCAGCGAACTTGGGCAGCGTGAGCTGGAAGAACGCCTGGACGGCCGTGAACGTCCCGGCCTCGTCCACCAGTACTTCCTCGATTTCGTCGTTGAAGTAGTCGCGGACCATCCGGAGGGCGACACCCTCTTCGCGGTACAGGAGTCCCGGCTCCTTGCGGCCGGAAAAGGCCTTCTGGATCGCCTTGAACAGCTTTTCCAGGTTCTTGAGTTCCCGCTTGAGCTCGGTCGCCGTCCGTTCGAGTCCTGCCGTCCGGACGATCACGCTCACGTCCTCCGGAAGATTCAGCCCGGCGATCTTGTCCTTCATCTTCGAGCGTTCACCCGAGTCCTCGATCCGCCGGGAAATGCCGCCGGAACCTTCCGTCTGCGGAAGGTAGACGAGGAACTGGCCGGGGAGGGCGACATAGGTGGTGAGGGCGGCACCCTTTTGTCCGATCGGGTCGCGGGTGACCTGCACGAGAACTTCCTGCCGGGGACGGATTCCGTCGTCGCCGATCGGCTGAAGCGCATTCTTGCGGCTCCTGCCCTCCTTCGGTGCGAAACAGAGCGCCTTAGGGTTCACTTCGTCCAGGGGCAGAAATCCGTTGCGGTCCCCGCCGTAGTTGACGAAGGCGGCCTGGATCGAGGGCTCGATGTTGATGATCTGAGCACGGTAGATGTTGCCCTTGATCGAGTTGCCTTCCCCCGTCTCGATGTCGAGGTCCTCGAGGCGGTCCTCGTCGAGAATGGCGACGCGAACCTCTTCGGATTCGGCCGCGTTGATGAGCATGCGTTTCATGGGATTCCTTTCATTCCATGGGTGTGGGGAGGGCCCTGCCGGTCAGTCGTTCGTTTCGCACGACCAGCGGTCCTCCCGGTACTGGCAGCGGTCCAGGACCGCGCCGTGGGTGTCTTTGCTTTCGAGTGTGGCGTTATCGCCCGAGACGTGGACCGAAGCATACCCCAGCGTCTCGAACACCGCCCGGCCGACGACGTCGGCAGGGCGCTCGCGGAGCCCCGAGTGCCAGTTGCTTCCGGCGTTCCCCACGGTGACGTAGAGGATCTCGGGTTCCGTCAGTTTCAGTGCGCGTTCATACAGGTGATTGTGGCCCGTGAGCACGAGCTGGACGCCGGCGCGGCGGAGCCGTGCGGGCAGAAGCTTCGCGCCGGAACCGGACGGTTCCTTGCCGGCCCATGCAACCGCCGGGCGGTGGAACACAGCGATCCGGAACGGGCGGAGCGGATCTTTCAGCACGCCGTCCAGCCACCGGAGCTGCGGACTCTGCTCTTCCAGCCACTCGTCGGTGGCCAGCACGATGAGTTCCACCGGGCCCCGGACGGTGCGGAACCACCGCTCGTTGCCCGGCAGGTCGAAGTAGTCGTGGTATTCGGTGGAGGCATCCTCGTGATTGCCCATCACGGGGATCAGTTCGGCCCGTGACAGAAGCCCCGCGAGCGGCGAAAAGAAGTAGCGGGGGAACTGTGAGCGCTCGCCCGGATAGTTCACCAGATCGCCAGTGTGCAGGAACAGGTCGAAGGTTTCGTTCGCCGCCGCCTGGGCGACGCGCCGGGCCCGGTCGGGATAGCGCCGGCTGTCGCCGGCGACGAGGATCCGGACTTCCTGGGCCTGCGGATCCACGGACTTTACCGATGCAAGCGCCCGGTGGCCGTCCTTGAGATCGATAGCGGCCGCATACCGGACGCCGGGCTTGAGGCCCTCGATCGGGATGGATACGAGGCCGGTTGCGGGCTGGATCTGGAGTGGAGCGGAGACGGGGGGCTCCAGCCGGATCTCGGCCGCAACCGCATCCCGTGTCTGGAACTTCAGCAGGGCACGGCCGTCTTCGGTCTGCTGCCAGTAGGGCGGCACTGCGAAGCCCGGGACAGCCTCCGGTGTCAGGACGCGGCCCAGTGCGACGGCACCCGACAGGGCCACCAGGGCCACCGCCAGTACCAGTATCTGGGAAACATCGTGTTTTTTCAGAGAAAACTCTTTTCTGCGTATGAACCGGCCTCAGGCTGGGAGGGAAACGTCCGCTCCGGCACCAGTGGCCGGTTCACGACTGTTCGGGTTCCGCTCTCGTCCGGGTTCAAGCCGGGTCAGTTGCGAGGACCGTCAGGGTTTTGCCGCCGTCCCGGGGGATGGCCTGGCGTCTGCCGCGTCCTTTGATACCGTCAAGTCCGAAACTTCGTTGACGGTACCGGGGGCCTGTGATAACGAGCCGTCTGGCACAGGCGGCAAAGCCGCCCAAGTTGCCGGAATACGGGCGTTTTCAAACGCTCCCTGAGCACGGTGTCTACCACTTCGAATTCCCGGAGGCAACCAGAGAAAACCATGGCGAACAACTACTCCAGCGAACACTACGGCGAACATGAAGCCCAGACCCTCCGAGACGCCGAGCAGCGGCTCGGCGCGGAAGGCGTGAAAGAGCTTCCGCCGCAGGCCCTCATTGGCGAGAAGGCGATCTCCAAACCGGAATTCTTCAACCTCGCCACGACCGAAGGCGGCCTCCTCGCGGTCAAGGGCGGACTCTATCTGGGTCTCGTCATTTCGATGGTGTTTTTTATCAAGGGCTTTGCCGCCATGGTGAACCGCTGGCGCAAGGGCACGGGCAAGTTCGAGCTCGACGACCTCGGCGGCCGCGTGAAGGATTTCCTCGTCAACGGCATGCTGCAGAAGAAGGTCGGCGAACGGGCCCTCGCCGGCATGATGCACAAGATGATCTTCTACGGCTTCGTGGTGCTGTTTATCGGCACGACGATCGTGGCGATCGAATACGATCTCACCCGCAAGCTGGACGAGCACTTCGGAACGAACCTCGCTTTCTGGCACGGGGATTTCTATCTCGGTTACTCGCTGTTTCTGGACCTGATGGGCCTCGTGTTCATCGCGGGCCTCGGCATCGCCTATTACCGGCGCTTCATCCTGAAGCCCAAGCATCTCGAGACTTCGGTCGACGACCTCCGGATTCTGGGCCTCTTCGGCGTAATTGCCGTGACGGGCTTCCTCGTGGAAGGCGCCCGCATGGCGCTCCTCAACGAGCCCTTCCGGGCCTGGTCTCCGGTTGGCGCTCTGACGGCCGACATGCTGGCGGCCGTGTTCGGCGGGCCGGGCGAGCCCACAGGTTTCCGCCACTGGGACCAGGCCCCCTACTTCCACAACGGCCTCGGCTACTTCCACAACACCATCTGGTGGGTCCACATGGCGGTGGTGTTCGGCTTCATCGCCTACATCCCCTACGGCAAGCTGGCTCACATCATCACCTCCCCGCTCAACATCTTCCTTCGCATGAGCAAGCCGACCGGCAAGATGACGACGCCGTTCCAGCTCTTCACCTGGAAGAAGGATTCGGACGGCAATGAAGAGTTCGAGATGCGCGAGGACATGGACGAGTCAGAGTTCTTCGCCGGGTCGTTCGGCAAGATCGAGGATCTCTCCTGGAAGCAGCTCCTCTCGGCCGACGCCTGCACCAAATGTGCACGCTGCACGACCGAGTGCCCCGCGACGGCGGCCGGGCGCGACCTCTCGCCGATGCACTTCGTCTGGAACGTGGCGGGTTATTCGGAGAAATACATGGATCTGCCGCTCGACAAGCGGCCGTCGCTCATCTCCGACGAGACGATCCACGCCGATACCATCTGGTCCTGCACGACCTGTAACGCCTGCGTCACCGCCTGCCCGGTCATGATCGAGCATGTGGACATGTACATGGGCATGCGGCGGCACATGGCCAACGAGGGCAACCAGTCGGCCCACATGGTCGAGACCATGAAGAAGATGGAGAACAACAAGAACCCGTGGGGCATGGCCCGCGGCGACCGCATGGCCTGGGTGAGCGATTCGCCCGTGAAGCCGGTGACGGTCGAGCAGCGCCCGGATTTCGAAGTCCTCTACTGGATCGGTTGCGCCGGCAACTACGACAGCCGCAACACGGAAGTGACCAAGGCGGTCCTGAAGCTTCTCGAGATGGCGGGCGTGAAGTACGCCGTTCTCGGCAAGGAAGAGGGCTGCACGGGCGATACGGCCCGCCGCCTCGGAAACGAGGGCCTGTTCCAGACGCTCGCCGTCGAGAACATCATGATGTTCAAGATGACCGGCGTGAAGAAGATCCTCACCCAGTGCCCGCACTGCTTCAATACGTTCGACAACGAGTACCCGGACCTGGGCCTCAAGGACGTCGAGGTCGTTCACCACTCGGAGTTCCTGGACGAACTCGTGAAGCAGGGCCGCCTCAAGCCCTCGAAGAAGATCACCGAGCCCGTGACCTATCACGACTCCTGCTATCTCGGCCGCCACAACGGCAACTACGATGCGCCCCGTGAGGTCCTCCAGGCGGCCGGCGCGTCCCTGGTCGAGATGGAAAAGAGCCGCGAGCGGGGGTTCTGCTGCGGCGCCGGTGGCGCGAACATGTGGTACGAGGTTCACGAGACCGAGAAGATCAACCGGCTTCGCGTGAATCAGGCGGCCGACACCGGTGCGAAGACCGCCGCCGTCGCCTGCCCGTTCTGCATGGTCATGTTCCAGGACGGCATCAAGACCACCGACCGCGAGGAGAGCTTCAAGCTCAAGGATATCTCGGAGCTTCTGCTCGAATCGTGCAGCTGAGCGGAACCGGTTTCCTTCAGGTCGGGGCGGGCGGGGTTATTCCCGCCCGCTTCTTTTCGTCCTGACGCCGCTTCCGGACTTCCCCCGGCGCTCACCCGTATAGTAAAGCCTGAACCGGGGGAACTCCCGTCCTATGGGGCATATTCCGTTACTGGACGAACTGGCGGTGATCGCTGCCGTCGCGGTCATCGTGACGGTCGTGCTTTCCCGCCTGAAACTGCCCACCGTGGCAGGGCTGCTGCTCGCCGGCGCCTTGCTCGGCCCCCACGGCCTCGGCCTCGCCCGCTCCCATGAATCGATCGAAGTCCTTGCCGAAGTGGGTGTGGTCCTCCTCCTGTTCACGATCGGGCTCGAATTCTCTTTCCAGCGGATCCGGACGATCTTCCGGCAGGTGCTGGTGGGAGGCCTTCTACAGGTGGGGCTCACGGCCACTGCGACCGCCGCAGTGGCCATCGGGCTGGGCCAGCCGCTCGGCCGGGCGATTCTCTACGGATTCGTTTTTTCCCTTTCGAGCACGGCGATCGTGCTCCGGGCGCTGGCCGAGCGGCGCGAGCTGGATGCGCCCCATGGCCGGTTCATCGTCGGAACCCTGATCTTCCAGGACCTCTGCGTCGTCCCCATGATGCTGATCGTGCCGCTCCTCGGGCGGCTCGACGACCCTGTGCAGGCGCTCTGGAGCGTGACGCAGGCCCTCGGAAAAGCCGGCATCGTTGTCGTCATTACGGTCGTCACGGCCCAATGGGTCGTCCCGAAGGTGCTCGCCTGGGTGGATGCCGCGCGGAGCCGCGAAATGTTCGTCATGGCGGTGATCGGCCTCTGCATCGGCACCGCCTGGATCACTTCGCTCACGGGACTCTCGCTGGCGCTCGGCGCTTTCCTCGGCGGCGTCGTCGTGGCGGATACCGAATACGGACACCGGGCCATGGGTGACATGCTGCCGGTCAGGGACCTGTTCGTCACGATCTTTTTCGTCTCACTCGGCATGCTGTTCGACATCGACGCCGTCATCGACCATCCCATCCAGGAAGCCCTCATCCTGTCGGGTTTTCTGCTTGCCAAGGGGTTCATCGCGACGCTGGCCGCCCTCGCGCTCGGCTTTCCGGCCCGGGTGGCGTGGCTTTCGGGTGTGGGCCTGGCCCAGTTCGGCGAATTCGGCTTCGTGCTCGTGAAAGTCGCCGAATCGAACGGCATCGTGGACAAAGGATCGAGCATGCCGCTTCTGACGGCGGGCATCATCAGCATGTTCCTCACGCCGGTGCTTGTCCGGGCAGCGCCGCATTTCACCGCCGGCGAAAAACTGCTGGCCCCGCTCGAAAAGCTGCTGGGAGTCCGGAGTATCGACCAGGAAGACACCGAGAAACACGGCGAAGGCATGCTGAACCATGTGGTCATCGTGGGTTACGGGCTTGCGGGCCGGACCGTTGCGGGTGCCCTCTCGGCCAGCGGCGCACCCTATCTTGTGCTCGAGATCAACGCGGAATCCGTGCGCCGGGCGAGAGCGGACGGGATTTCGGCGTTTTATGGAGATGCGACCAGCGAGGAAGCCCTGTTTCACGCCCATATCGCTTCCGCCCGGGCGCTCGTCATTCTCATCAACGACCAGCAGGCGGCCGAGCGCGTGGTGGCCACCGCCCGGAGGGTGGCACCGGACCTGCCGGTCATCATGCGGACCCACTATGTCACCGAGTGCGCGACCCTTCGCCGGCTCGGGGCCACGGACGTTGTAGCCGAAGAAGTGGAAGGCGGGGTCGAGATCGTCGCCCGCCTGCTCCGGCTGCTGGAAGTGCCCCGCAACGTGATCGACGGACAGATTCACGAGATCAGGCTGGCGACGCAGTCCTCCGACCGGACGCAGACGGTGCCCCGGCGGACCCTCGGCCAGCACGCGGCCCTGCTCGATCTCAAGATCGAGAACATCCTGCTGATGCCGGAGAGCAACGCAGTCGGCCGGACGATCAAGGAACTCGGCACGCACCAGAAGACCGGCGCGCTCGTCGTCGCGGTCCGGCGCGGAGAAGATCTTCTCCCGTCGGCCGCAACCACGCCGCTCGCTCCGGGTGACGTCGTTTATCTGGTGGGTCAGCTCGATGAAGTGCGCGATGCCATTGCGATGATCGACAGGCCGCTGGGTGCCGCAGTCTAGGCAGCCGCCTGGTCAGGCCGATCTGCGCCGGGCTTCACGGTAAAACTCAACGTAAAACTCGCAGTTCTCGTGGAAATGGAGTTCATGCGGGACCGCGGGCTCCACGATGCCGGGCCGTCCCGGCGAGAGCAGATGTTCTTCCAGCAGCGGCTCAAGAATCTGGTAGCGCAGGCTGCCCGAGACGACGACGATTTTCGCCCACGCGCCATCCTTCGTCGTATGCCGGTGGCGGAGCGCGGAGGGCGCGCTCGCATCGGTGAACGTGGCGGTCCGTTTGTAGGGTTCGGCACCTTCGGGGAGCATTTTCATCGGGTCTCTCCTGCGCCGTCAGTGAGCCACCACTCATGACGGAAATCAACCCGGGGAGGCCGCCAGGCGGCTCTTAACTGACAATCGTCAGCATTCGGATCCTTTTGTCCGGAAGAAAGTTTCGGCTGGCTCCCGAACCTGAGTTTTCTCATCACCAACTTGCTCCGGACGGCGTACGAAACGGCTGCCCGGGATTCGAGGACGATTTTCCGGGCAGGAATAAGGAAGGTGAAAGATGAGACAGAGCAGTCGATTGATTTCAGGAATTACACTGGGAGTTCTGGTACTGGCGGCATCCGCCGCGAATGCCGATGACAAGCCCCGCAACCAGGTGTTCTTCCGGGGCGCGTGGTCCTATCTGCTCGACGACCGGGGCACGGCCGTGTTCACGGATACCGCCGCCGCTTCGGGTGCCAACGACAAGCAGAACGGATACGCCGTCGGTGCGGGCCTCGACCTCGCACTGTCGAAGCCTGACCAGCTCGGAGGCAACACCCTGCTGGGCGAAATTTTCGTGGAGTATTCGCGTTTCTCCGACCAGAAGGTCCTGCCGACCACGAATTTCCTTCTGGCGTCGACTGCCACCCGTAAGGTCAGCGTCAGCGAGCTGAACGTGACCATCGCGCCCAAGCTCCGGCTCGATTCGATGGGCCCTGTCCGGCCGTACATCATCCCCGTGGGTCTCTCGTTTCTTGTGAACAGCCCGCCCTCGGACAATGCAACTTACCTCGACCTCGGACTGCATTTCGCGGGCGGCGCGGAGTTTCTCGTGACCGACCAGCTCAGCGCCGGTGCCGATCTCCGGTTCACGAAGGATCTCGGCCACGCCGACACGCACACAAGTTACCTGACGGCAGGCGGATACGTGGGGATCAACTTCTGACCCCGCGATCCGTGTCGTGGCGGAAAAGGGGGAGGGCCGTCAGGCGCTCCCCCTTTTCGCTGTCATCCGGGTTGCGGCTATCCGGCGAGGATCTCGACCTTGTTCCGGATGACGCGGAGCCGGCCGTTCAGATGGAGCTGCACCGCCCGGAGTAGCGTCTCGCCCTCGAGGGCCTGGCCCCGGGCGATAAGGTCTTCGATCTTTTCCGGCCCGTTCTGCTCGGCGGTGAAGGCGCTCTGGGCGATCACGGGCCCGCGGTCCAGGTCGGTCGTCACATAGTGGGCGGTGCAGCCGATCACCCGGGCCCCGAACTGGTGCGCCTGCCGGTAGGCGGACGCGCCGGGGAAGCTGGGGAGCAGCGACGGGTGCAGGTTGATGATCCGGGACGGGTACCGCAGCACGAACTTGGGCGAGAGAATTCGCATGTAACGGGCCAGCACGACGAGGTCCACGTCGGCCGCCGAGAGGAGTTCGAGGATCTTCGTTTCGTTGGAGGACTGGTTTCCCGTCTCGACGTGATGGAACGGCAGTCCGGCGTCTTTCGCCAGTTTTTCGAGGGCGGGCGCGGTGCCGATGACGGTAACGATGTCGCCGTTGATCCGGCCGTCCTTCCACGCCCGGATGAGGGCTTCCGGGCAGGCGGGCTCCCGGGTGACGAGGACGGCGACACGCTGGCGCCGCGGCCGGTCGCTGTGGACCAGGCGGACTTCCATCTGGAGATCGGCACCGGCCTGCTGGAGGGCTTTTTCGAACTGCTCCCGCGGGATTTTCAGCTCGGAGACGTCCACGAGGACGCTCATGGCGAACACCTGATCCTGAACGTGCTGTTCAAGATCCTCGATGTTGCCGCCGGCCTTGAAGATCTCTCCCGTGAACCGGGCGATCACTCCGCGTTTGTCGGCTCCGACGACGCTGATCTGAAGTAAGGGACGCGCCATATCAGGACAGCCCTAATAGCCCGGAAGTATTGGGGAAGTCTACCGGCCGCCCCGCCGGGCCTAGGTGGGACAAGGAGGGCGAGCTTGATATACGTATTATGTACGGTATATCGGGAACATGCTGAAACCCGTATCGAACCCTCCGAACCCCTGGCGGACCACCGATGTCGAATGGCTGGAGGGGCCCCCTCCGGCCGAGCTTCACGTCTACGAGGAGCGGGCCAGGACCATCCTGTCCGAAAACGACAGCCCGGACGTCGGTTTCCGGTTCAGCCTGAACCCCTACCGGGGGTGCCACCACGCTTGCGCCTACTGCTATGCCCGTAGATCCCACCAGTACTGGGACTTCGGGGCGGGGACCGATTTCGAGCGCCGGATTGTCGTCAAGGTGAATGCGCCGGAACTGCTCGAACAGGCATTCCGGAAGCGCGGTTGGGAACCGGAGACGATCGTGATTTCAGGAAACACCGACTGCTATCAGCCGCTTGAGGCGAACTACCGGCTCACTCGCCGGTGCCTCGAACTGTGCCGGAAATACGACAATCCGGTGGCGATCATCACCAAGAGCCTGCTGATCCGGCGCGACATCGACGTGCTGGCGCAGCTGGCGGCTGCGGCCGGGGCTGGCGTGTTCGTGAGTGTCCCGTTCATCGATCCCGAAGTCGCCCGCAAGATGGAACCGGGTGCGCCGTCTCCGCTCCGGCGCCTCGAAACGGTAAAGCTCCTGAACGACGCCGGAGTCCCGTGCGGCGTGTCGCTCGCACCGCTCATTCCGGGGCTCAACGATTCGACCATCGTCGAAACGCTGGAGCGCGCCCGCGAGGCCGGCGCCCGGCGGGCGTTCACGACGCTGGTGAGGCTTTCGGGGGAGGTGCTGCCGGTGTTTCTCGAGCGGATCTCGGAGCAGTTTCCGCCCGAACGGGTGAACAAGATCGTGAACGGGATCAGGGAGATGCGCGGCGGCGCCCTGAACGACAGCAGCTTCGGGCGGAGGATGGAGGGGACCGGACCCAGGTGGCTGCTCATCGAGAGCCTGTTCAACACCGCCTGCCGCAAGCTCGGCATCAACACGGACGACATGGCCGAAGAGCCCCGCAGGGCTCCGCCCCGGCGGCCGGTCCAGGGGAGCCTGTTCTGAGACTTTACGGAACCGCTCAGGCCTCGCCGGCAGGGCGTTCATTAGGGTCATTACACTGATTCACGCTCCGTCCTTGCCGCCCGCCTGTGCTATACCGGTCCAGTCCCGATCTTCGAGAGGGTTGCGCCGTAAAGGCGCGGCATAAGTACGATGAGTCCGGAAAAACCCCGTGTAGTCGTGACCGCCCGCGTGCCGGGCCGCGGAATCGCCATGCTCGAAGAGCGGTTCCGGGTGACGGTACTGCCGCCGGCGGGACTGCGCCCGGACGCGGAACTGAAGGCCGCCATTGCAGAAGCCGACGCCGTGCTCGGTATGCTGTCCGATTCCTTCAACCGCAACGTGCTGTCGGCGGCTCCGCGGCTCAAGGTGCTCGCCACCTACGCCGTGGGCTTCAACAATATCGACATCGCCGTCTGCCGCGAGCGGGGAATCCGGGTCTGCAACACGCCCGACGTGCTCACGGAGGCGACCGCCGAGCTGGCCTTTGCGCTGCTCCTCGCCGTTTCCCGGCGAATCGTCGCAGGCCACCGGATGATGACGGCCGGGGAATTTCACGGCTGGGCGCCGGACATGCTGCTCGGGGTGGAGCTGACCGGAAAACGGTGCGGGATTATCGGTCTCGGGCGGATCGGCTCGGCCTTCGCACGGCGGGCGAGGGCGTTCGGCATGGAGATCGTCTATTTCAACCGGAACAGCTCCCCGTTTGCGGCGGAGCATGGGGCGGCGAAACTGTCTCTTGAGGAACTGCTCCGGACGTCGAACGTCGTATCTGTCCACACGCCGCTCAATGCGGAATCCAACGGGCTCCTGAACCGGGAGCGGCTGGCGCTGCTCAGGCCGGACTCCATCCTGATCAACACGGCGCGGGGCCAGGTGATCGACGAGGCGGCTCTCGTCGAGCTGCTCCGGGCCGGGAAAATCTTCGGCGCCGGTCTCGACGTTTTCGAGAAGGAACCGGCACTGGCGCCGGGGCTTGCGGGACTCGCAAATACCGTTCTCGCGCCGCACATCGGCAGCGCCACCCGGGAAACCCGGGCCCGGATGGGCGAACTATGCGCGCAGGCGATCATCGACGTGCTCGAAGGCCGGGAGCCGGGAAACCGGGTGGCCTGACCGTATGTCGAAGCGGACGGGCAAAAAACCGGCAGCGGAAAGGCCGGGGCGGACCCGGCCCGCGCCGTCCGGCAAACCGGCCGTTCATCCGTCAAACACCCTCAACGATCTCACCGGAGCGGAATGGCTCTACTGGTCCCGCTCGCTGATCGACAAACCCTATCCGCACGAATTCTCCCACGTCCTGCGGAAGCGGCATGGCGGAAACAAGCCGCCCCGGCTCATGGCCGATCTCATCCGGCTGTTCACGAAACCGGGCGACCTCGTGCTGGATCCCTTTGCCGGTGCGGGCGGCACGCTGATCGGCGCGGCGATTACGGGCCGCCGGGCGCTCGGCATCGAGATCAATCCGGAGTGGATCGGGCTGTACGGAAAGGTGTGCGAGGAAAACGGTCTTGAGCGGTTTCCGGTCCTCGAGGGCGACGCCCGGAAGGTGCTGGCCGGACTTCTGGAAGAGCGCGGCGAGGGATTCGCCGCTTTTGCCGCCACCGATCCTCCCTACGGACTTCAGTTCGAGCGGACCATGTGCGTGCCGGAGAAAGAGAGCCGGGCGGCGAAGCATTCGCTCCGCCGCTCGGACTTCGGGGCCTATTCGAGCGACGGCGGCGACCTCTCGAACGCAGAGAGCTTTGAAGCGTATTTCGAAGCCCTGCGGACAGTCGTGGGCCTGCTCGGCCGGGCGGTGAAGCCGGGCGGTTATGCGGCCGTCATCCTGAGAAACGCCTACCAGGACGGCCGGTTCATCAATGTGGCCGCTAGAGCCGCCTCGGATGCGGAGAAATCCGGCTGGGTCCAGAAGGGCGAGTTCATCTGGTACGTCCCGGGCACGCGGCTGCGCCCCTATGGCTACCCCAAGGCATTCGTGCCGAACATCGCTCACCAGAACATCATCGTGCTGAGACGGGAAGCGTAACAGGGCCCTGGTTCCTCAGTATGGTACAGCCGGAACAGTCGTCACATAAGCTAACGGGATACTGGGCCCTACGTCATATACGAGAGTTGTCATTACTCCGTGGTCGTAGAATCGAATGAATATCCGGTCCCGGTCTGGCAGTATTTCGACAATCAAAATACTGGCCCAAGGAAAATCTGTATTGGGATAATTCTTGCCACCCTCCAGAATTTTCAGGTTCTGAATCTGATCGCCCTGTTTGTAGACTAGCTTTAACCCGATATAAGCAGGCTCCTCCAGCGACCAGTAGGATTCGATCTCTGTAGCAGACCGGTTCATTTTTTTTAGGGAAAGAATGGCGATTTCAGAATTGTCCGTCCAAACATAATGGTCGCAGGCGTAGGGTCCGGAAGGATCATTGAATATTCCAGTTGAAAGCCTGGATGCGGATTCAACAAGTTCCGGGCAAACTTCTTCCGTGTATGGTCTCAAGTCGGGGCGGTCAGTCATGGGCGTGGTATCGAACTGAATGTATTGATAAAGGCCATTGGTGAGGGCAATCAGATAAGCGTCTGGGCTTTTGGATTTGAGGATGGTTCTCCACTTTCGAATCTTGGGTTCTTGTTTGTTTGCATTTATGAGACTGTTCCTGAGGGGCGAGGTGTCGCTTTCCTGCTGAAACGAAAATGGAGAATGCCGGTTGCAACTAATGGTTAATGCTGCCAACAGCAGGAAAACGAAAGCAGTTTGTGCTTTATTGCTGAACACGGCAGGTCAGTCCCAGTAACTTCTCCCGCGTTTCAGGTTCAGTTTCATTTCTCCGCCGGATGGAAACTTGAGGCTCCCGGTCAGTCCGGTTGGAGCGATTGTTCCGTTGAAGGTACCCCCACTGTATTGCCCTGCTTCCTTCAACGTGAATGCGATCTGGTTTTCCCGGAACGTCGCATCGGTCAGATAAAGAGCGCTGGGTGAGCCCTCGGCAATCTGAACAGCAGCCTGATAACCTTCGCGGGTTCTGACGATACGGATTTCTGTGCCCAGTAAGTCACCCGCTTCATCATGGTAAGCGAGGTCGCTAAAGGTACCGGTCAGTTTCGGTGACTCACGGGCAGACCATACTTCGGGTACGAGACCGAACAGGATGAAGCTCGTGACCCAAAGCAGTATGGAATTGCCTGGTCTGCGCATGGATTTTCTCCTGAAAAATAAAGGATATCGCTGATGCGGGAGTTCGGATAGACCGAACTGGAGGGAGGTCGACATGCGGCGAACTTCATCCGGGCCTAAAGGCAGATGAAGATCGCTAACTATCAGAAACTACGGGGATTTATTCTTTGGAGCCGGAGGACGGGGCGACGTCATCGTCGTCTTCATCGTCGTCGTCATCGAGTGTCGGGTTGATCGTGTGTCCCGAATTCACCCGTTCTTTCAGCTCTTTACCCACTTTGAAGAAGGGGAGCCGTTTCTTGCCGACGTTAATGGCTTCGCCAGTCTTGGGGTTACGGCCCACGTAGGCGCCGTAGTAGCGGTTCTCGAACGATCCAAAGCCGCGGATCTCGATGCGCTCGTCCTGCTTGAGCGCCTCGATCATCTGATCGAAAATCAGATTGACGACCTTCTCGGCCTTGATGAGCGGCAGGTTGTGCCGCTCAGCCAGCGTCTGGATGAGCTCGGATTTATTCATTCCACCAACTACCCAATTATCCTGTAATTATCCAAGGTTACGAAGGATTGTCAAGGCGAAAGATCGGGGAATTTCCCCGAACTATCCGGAATAACAGGGGTTTTTGGAAATTATATAAGGCGGGTAAAAGTATAATAATTACAACAAGTTATGATTTCTCTGGCGTGAAGACGCAGCTCCGTGCGCCTGTTCAGGGCTGGTAGCCGGGGATCCGGTTGATGCGGTCAAGCTCACGGTCGGAGCGGGCGGCGTAGCAGAAAAACCCCTCGGCTCCGCATTCCGAAAAATAGTTATCGATCCGGTCGATATTTGACCCGCCGTCATAGCCGGAACCGTCGTCCACGTAGTCGACGGAGAGCACCTGCTTTCCGGCGGCCCGGAACTCCCGGAGATAGTTCAGCCGGAACTGCACTTCGTCCACCGGCTGGGGATCCGTTTCGTCGTACCAGAGGTCCTCGGCGCCGATACCGGAAACCGTCTCGAGGTAAATTCCATCGGTGTCGTAATCCAGGATCCGCTCGCCGTTCTGGGGGAATACGAGGAACCGGTCCCGGAGTGCGCTGTGGGTGCGGCAGTAGTCCGCGATCCAGACTACCAGTTCGATCATGCGCAGGGCGGCTTCCTGTTCATCGTTCACCGGATCGCCCCCCGCGACCGTTTCGCCGCTGTCTCCGTAGCTCGAGGGATCGGCCCAGTATTCGAACGCATCGATGATGTCGAGATAAACGCCCTGGAATCCCTGGCCGACGATCCGGTCGAGGTAAGGCTCAAGGTAGTTGACGCGCCAGTCCTCGTCCCAGTACCGGACCTTGTAGTTTCCGGCCCAGTCCGGATTGGTGCGACCGAGCCAGTCCGGGGCGTCGTCCGTGAAATCGTTGCTGCCCGGCGTCTCGACCCAGTCCGGGTCCCAGTAGAACCGGTAGTTCTCCGCTTCGCCGATCGAGAGGTAGGCGAGCGGCGTCGTTCCCCGCGAAGCGATACCGGTAATCTCCGACTGGGTGTACGCGGCGTCGTCGGTACCATCGGCCGAATAGTCGATCACCGCGCCGCTCCAGCCCTCGATTTCCGGAGGGTCGGCATCCTGAAGCTGGTACAGCCACCGGCCGAGCGGGGCCCCGGCACCGGGGTCACTGGAACAGGCGGCGAGCGTCAGCAAGACGGCCACGAAAAGCATCCACAGCTTCATGGCCCCAACATAGCCGACGCTGCGGAAAAGGGGCGTGATCCAAAACGTCCCGGCCCCTTTGCTCTTTGGGACGGTCCGGCTACCTAACGGCTTCCGGTGACGTTGCACCGGCAGGAGACGGACGATGGATTACGGATTCAAGGGCCGGGTAGCGGTGGTGACAGGCGCAGCATCGGGCATCGGCCAGGAGACGGCACTGGTGCTGGCGGAAGAGGGCGCGACGGTGGCCCTGCTCGACAAGAACCCCGCCGGTTTCGAAAAGACCCTGGAGCGGATCCGGCCCACGGGAGCCACGGCGAAGGGTTACGCCTGCGACGTGACCGATCTCGGCTCCTGCACGGATGCGCTTGCCGCCGTCGCACGCGACTTTGGCGGAATCAACGTCCTCTGCAACGTCGCGGGCGTGCTGAAGGGCGGAGGCCTCGAGGGAACGCTCCCGGCCGACTGGAAGCTCGAAATCGACGTCTGCCTCATGGGCACCATCAACATGTGCTCGGCAGCGATTCCCCACCTCAAGAAGGAAAAGCACAACAAGATCGTGAACATCGCCTCGGACGCCGGCCGCATCGGCGAAAAGACGATGGTCACCTACTCGGCGGCGAAGGGCGGCGTTATCGCCTTCACGAAGGCGCTCGCCAAGGAAATGGGCCGCTACTGGGTCAACGTGAACGTCATCTGTCCCGGAACGATCCGGACACCGATGACTGCCTTCGTGACGCCCGAAATGGAACAGCAGTGGGCGAAGCTCTATCCGCTCCGCCGTCTCGGCGAACCCCGCGATGTGGCGAACGGCATTGCGTTCCTCGCCAGCCGCCGGGCCGACTGGGTGACGGGCCAGACGCTGTCGGTGGACGGCGGCTTCGCGATGGTGTGATCCGCGCGGGTTAACGGAACCAGCCGCCGAGCAGCTCCCGGCGGTTCGCCCACAGCACGCCGCCCATGGCGAAGGCTCCGCCCATGATCTGGAGGGATGTCGGGCGCTCGTCCAGCACAAGAGCTGCGAGCCCCAGGGTGAACACCGGAACCAGATAGACCATGACGGCGCTCCGGGCGGGACCGATCTTCGACACGCCGCTCCCCCACAGGAAGAACGCGACCACGGTATTCAGGACCGACATGTAGGCGAGTTTCCCGGCGAGTGCCCACGACGGGTCAGGAAACCCCGCCGTCAGCGGATTCCACAACCCGAACGGAAGCAGGAGCAGCGCCCCGGTCCAGGTCACCCAGGCTGACAGGTCGTTCGGCTTCCAGCTCCGCTGGGCCTTCCGGGACAGGACGGTGTAGGTCGTCCAGCAGGTCCCCGAGCAGAGGAACAGCACGAGGCCGGTGAACCGGCCGTCCTTCAGCGACAGTTCCACCGGGGCACCCGCAAAAATCAGCGCGATGCCGGCCGCCCCGATGGCGAGGCCGGAGATCCGCGACCGGTCGAACTCCTCCACCTTCAGTACGGATGCCAGCACGGGCGTGAGCACCGGGATCAGGGTGTTCGTGATCAGCGTGCTCTCGTAGGCGCTTGCCCACGAAAGGCCGAAGAGCAGACAGAGATTGTGGCCGAATACGCCGAAGCAGGCGAGGCGAAGGATCTCGAGCCACTCGCGCCCTTCGGGCTTTCGCGGCAGGCGGCGGGTGAGGGCGAGCCAGGGGAGCAGGACGATCCCCGCAAACAGGAATCTCCAGCTCGCCAGAACTTCCGGGCGGACTCCGGTCAGCGCGAGCTTGGCGACGACGGCAAAGCCGGCCCAGATCACCGTGCAGGTGAAGATTTCCAGGTAGCCTCCCCAGGTATTTGCGGAGGCTTCGGTCGGGGTGTGCTTCATCGGGTTCAGCCGGCAGCGGGTCCGGGTGCGTGGACCGTCAGCCTGAAGATGTGATTGACGGGGCAGTCCCGGCAAGCTGTGCCGGGATTCTTTGCGGCGAGCTGCTCACGGAAGACGGCATACTCCGGCTTTTTCCACAGGGTTTCGAGCGGCTCATCGAACCAGTTACCGAAGAGAAGAGGGGCGCTCCGGACGCTTCCCCCGTCCCGGAGCGGCCGTTCGAGCGGGTAGGCCAGCATGCAGCAGGGAGCGAGCATTCCGTCCGCTTTCAGGTATGGCCGCTGCTCGCCGTACGCCATGCACGGGTGCAGCGCGCCGCCGTCCCAGTCGTTGAAGATGGCGGCCTCGACGCCTGCCTTCGTGGCGGTCTGCACCGCCCGGTCCAGTTCTTCGGCGGGGTCCAGTGCCGGGGCCTCGACCTCGGCATAGAAGCGGTGGTGAAGGGACGACTTCAGCTCGCCGCCGCTCATAGGCACGAGCGATTTGAACACGAGCTGGTCGGCCTTGAGGGCTCCGGCAAGCGCGGCGATGGCGTTCCACTCGGGCAGGGTTTCCCGCATGAGGATGCAGGAGATCGCGAGCCGGGGTCTTGAGCGCCCGAGCCGCGAACGCTCGGAAAGGAAAGCCTCGATGTTCGAGACCACTTTTTCGAAATCGTCCTTGTGCTTGAGCGCCCGGTAAGCGTCCCGGCTGGCCGCATCGAGGGAGATCATCACGTAGGACACCCCCTGATCGATCAGGATCCTGGAGCGGCCCTGATCCAGGAAAAGTCCGGTCGTCGTGATGGAAACATCGCTCGCCGCCGATGTGGCAAGGGAGACGGCCCGCTCGAACCCGGGATGCAGGAACGACTCGCCCCAGCCCGTGAGGTCGATGGTTTCGAGTGGAGGGAGTTCCTTCAGCCTCGTTTCCAGCCGGTCGAGATCCAGATGCCGCCGCTTCACGTCCTCCGTGTAGAAATTGAGCGGGCAGGGGCCGCAGTCGTACATGCAGTGGCTTGTGATCTCCACCGTCAGCCCGCGCGGAACGTCGATCCCGGGTATCCGGGACTCTTTTCGGCGGAACGGGTTGCGGAACATGGTCAGGCTGCCTGGCTGCTGAACTGCAGTTCGTAGAGGCGGGCGTAGACGCCGCCCGCCTTGACCAGTTCGGCATGGGGCCCATCCTCGGCCACCTTGCCGCGGCTCATCACCACGATGCGGTCGCAGTGCAGGATCGTGGACAGCCGGTGCGCGATGATGATCGACGTCCGGTCGCTGGTCAGCTTCTCGATAGCCTTCTGGATCAGCTGCTCGGTTTCGGTATCCACGTTCGCCGTGGCTTCGTCGAGGACGAGAATCTCGGGATTCGCCACCAGAACCCGCGCGAAGGCGATGAGCTGACGCTCTCCGGCCGAGAAGTTCGATCCCCGTTCGCGGACCGGTGTCCGGGGGCCGTCCGGCAGCTTGCGAAGGAACGGCTCGCACCCCAGATCCCGGAACACCTTCTCCACGAGAGCAATCCGCTCCGCATCGGGAAGTCCGGCCGGAATGAACAGGTTGTCCGCCAGCGATCCGGAGAACAGGAAAACATCCTGCTGGACGACCCCGATGCGGCGGCGGAGATCGCCCTTGGGCAGCAGCCGCGTGTCGACGCCGCCGAGGCGGACCGTACCTGACTTGTGCTCATAGAAGCGGGCGAGCATCGAAATGAGGGTGGTTTTCCCGGCGCCGGTCGGACCGACGACGGCCACCGCCTGCCGGGCCGGAATGGATAGCGAGAGGTCGTCCAGCGCCCGGACGCCGCCGCCGTAGTCGAGCGTCACCCGGTCGAACTCGATGAGCGGCTTCGAGGGGTCGGCCTTCGGGGGTTCTCCAGCCGGTGCATCCGGCTCGGCTGGCTCGTCCAGCAGGGTGAATATCCGCTCGGCGCTCGCCATTGCGAGGAGCAGCACGTTGTACTTGTCGGTGAAGGTCCGGATCGGGAGATAAAGCTGCTGCGTATAGGCGAGGAACGTCACCAGCACGCCGATGGAGGCCGCGCCGGCGAGGACCCGGCTTCCGCC
Organism: uncultured bacterium; assembly: GCA_964621525.1. GTDB lineage: Bacteria > JAGRBM01 > JAGRBM01 > JAGRBM01 > JAHCIT01 > CAZMGV01. Next base: position 44,577 of record CAZUMS010000016.1, on the reverse strand, counting down.
CTGGCCGATGACGATCATCACCAGCACGCCGGAGAACACGGCCGCCGTCGGCAGGAAGTAGCTCGTCACCCGGACCATCTGGATCTGGCGGAGCTGGTACTCGTCGAGCAGCCGGTCGAACCGTTCCGCCTGGTAATCCTCGCGGCCGAAGAGCTGCGTCACCTTGATGCCCGTGACATTCTCGTTGATGGTCGAGTTGATGACGGCGATGAGCCGCTTCACCTCGCGGAGTAGGAACCGGACCTTCCGGGTGAGGATCCGCACCACCAGAATCAGCACCGGAAAGGTGATGAGGCACAGGGCCGCGATCTGGAAATCGAGCAGCAGCATCGCGCCGACAATGGCCGTCACCGTCACCACGTCCTGGATCAGGGTGATGAAACCGCCCGAGAGCAGTTCGTTCAGGCTGCCGATATCGTTCGTTACCCGCGTGACGAGGCGACCCACCGGATTCCGGTCGAAATAGGAAACGGGAAGTTCCATGACCCGGGAGAAGATCTCCTTGCGTAGATCCCGCATGACCTGCTGCCCGATCCACTGGAGCACGAACGTCATGGCGACGCTGATGGCGAGGCCGCCCGCGAAAACGACCAGAAGGGCGATGCCGTAGAAACGGACCCCTTCCTGCGGGGTTCCGAAGCTGAGCCCGCCCATCAGCCCGTCCACGAGGTTGCCGAACCAGCCGTGCTGTACGGCCTTCTGGCCGGAGCCGGGACCGAGCACATCGTCGATGAACCGGCCCACGAGATAGGGCGCCAGCAGGTGGACGGCGGTGGCGGCCAGCGTGAGCAGCGCCGCCCCGGCCACGGCGAGCGGATAGTTCTTCAGATAGGACAGCAGCCGGAGCGCAAGACGGGAATCGCTCCAGCCGAGCTGGACCAGATCGTCGGCGACCGTATCCTTCTTCTTCGGGGTTTCGCTCATGCGACCTCGAGTTTCTCCTCGATCTGCTGGCGGCGGTACAGCTCCAGATACCGGCCCCCGAGGGCGATCAGCTCGTCGTGGGTGCCCTGTTCGGCGATCCGGCCGTTCTCGAGGAAGTAGATCCGGTCCGCCTGCTGGACCGTCGAGAGCCGGTGACTCACGAGGATCGAGGTCCGGCCCCGGATGGCACTCCGGATCTCGCCGAGAATCTCCCGTTCGGTCGAGGCGTCCACGGCCGAGAGCGTGTCGTCGAAAATCAGGATCGACGGGTCGCGCAGAAGCGCGCGCGCGATCGTGAGGCGCTGCTTCTGGCCGCCCGACAGGTTGATGCCGCGCTCGCCGAGCATCGCCCGGTAGCCGTTCGGAATCCGGGCGATCTCGCCCTCGATGTGGGCGCGCTTCACTGCGTCGATCACGCGGGTATCGGCCCGGTCCGGACCTTCCCTGGATAACCCTTCAGGTACCGGCTCATGGGCGTCGATGCCGAGCAGCACGTTCTTCTCGATGGTATCGGAGAACAGGAACGGGTCCTGGGGCACCATGCCGATGGATCCCCGGAGCTGCTTGAGCGGAACGTCGTTGATATCCCGGCCGTCCAGCTGCAGCTCGCCCCGTTTCACCGGGTAGAGATGCGGCAGCAGGTTCAGGAGCGAAGTCTTTCCGGAGCCGATCCGTCCGACGAAAGCCACGCAGGAACCGGCTGGCACCTTGAGGCTGATCCGGTCCAGCACCGGGGGCCCGTTCGGCGAGTAGCCGAACGTGAGGTTCCGGAACTCGATCTCGCCGCGGAGTTTTTCGTACCGGTTCTGGTCGAAAACAAGCAGGTCTTCGGGCGGAATGATCCCGGTGCGCTCCTGCTCCAGTACGGCTTCCGGAAGCGGGTCGCGGACGTCCGGCTTTTCCTCCATGACCGAGAGGATGCGCCGTGAAGAGGCGCGGCCCCGGTGATGGAGGTTCAGCGACCAGCCGAGGGCGGTCATCGGCCACACCAGTTTCGTGATGTACTGCCGGAAGGCGATAAAGGTACCCAGGGTCATCGTCCCCTGAACCACGCTGATTCCGCCCGAGAAGATGAGCAGGATGGTGGAGATCGCCGTGGTGAATTCGAGCACCGGCATGAAGGTCGCGTTCAGCCACGCGAGCCGGATGTTCTCGTCGAGGTATTTGTCGCTCGCCGCCTCGAACCGCTGCCGGGCGAGCGGCTCCTGTGCGTAACCCTTGAGGACACGGATCCCCGATACCGCTTCCTGGACGGCTTCGCTCATCCCGCTGAAGGACTCCTGCGCGGCGGTCGAGCGCGTGTCGATGAGCCGTCCCATGCGGAACATGAAGAACGGCAGGAGCGGCGCAGGCAGAAACACCAGCAGGGCGAGTTTCCAGTCCAGGTAGAGCAGGATCGGAGGCACGCCCACGAGGAAGAAGATCGCGTCAAGGAAGATCAGGAATCCGACGCCCAGGGCGAGCCGGGTGGTCTCCATGTCGTTCGTCGCCCGCGACATGATGTCGCCGGTCGGATGCCGCTGGAAGAACGCCGGGCTGTAGGTGAGGAGCCGCCGGAAGAAGGTGCGCTTGAGATGCCGGTCGACGCGGTGGCTGGTGGAGATGAACCCCTCGCGCCAGACCCACCTGAAAACGCCCATGGACGACTGGATGACCAGATACAGCACACCCCAGTACCAGAGCGAATGGCTGCCGCCGGGCTCCCCTTTCAGCCGGGCCGTGATGTTGTCCACGGCCATCATGAGAACGAGGGGCGAAACCCAGTCGAGAACGTCCACGACCAGCAGGGCCCCGAGTCCCATGGAATATTTCCACCGGAATTTCTTCAGGTAGAAGGCGTAAAGGGAGTTCTGGGGTTCGTTCACGGCTGTGGGGGCGGAAATCCTTGAAGAACGGCAGGCGGAAAGTCCCGCTCCGGCTGCCACGGGGTCAAGGTGATTGGGGCCGGGCAGCCGGGTCAAGCTGCCCTTGACGGTGCCCGTAATTGGCCGTACGAGCCCCGGTCTGGAGGGATTCTGTCATGCCGAAACCGAAACTGAAGGGCCGTCATGTGTTCATCACCGGTGCGTCGAAGGGGATGGGCCGCGAAATGGCGCTCCTGTTCGCGGACCAGGAGGCCTGTGTGTCCCTCGCGGCCCGGTCGAAGGATCTTCTGGAGAAGGTCGCCGGGGAAATCCGCGGACGAAGCGGAGAAGCGCTCGTGGCTCCCTGCGACATCTCCGGCGAGAAGGAAGTCACCGGTGCCATCGCAGACGCCGAAAAGGCATTCGGGCCTGTGGACATTCTGGTGAACAACGCAGGCTACGGCCTTGTGGGCCGGGCCGAGGCGTTCACCAACGAGGACTGGCGGCGGATCGTGGATGTGAACCTGATGGGCGCGGTTTACGCGACGAATGCGGTGCTGGGCTCCATGCTGAAGCGCCGCCGGGGCACGATCGTGAACGTGTCCTCGGCCGCAGGACTCACGCCGATGCCGTTCGCGGCGCCCTACTGCGCGACCAAATACGCGCTCGTCGGCTACTCCGAATCGCTCAGCGTCGAGCTCCGCCACCGGGGAATCAGCGTCGTGTGCGTGTGCCCAGGCCCTGTGGAGACGAATTTCGTCAGGAACCTCTCGATCAAGGGCAAACTCCGGGGATCTGAACTTGACCCGTCGGACGGCAAAATTGACGAAGTCGTCTCGAAAGTGCCCGGCGTTTACAACGCGAAGAAGGCGGCGAAGGCGATCGTCGAGGCGGCCATCGAGGGCCGCGAGCTGCTGGTTCTCGGCGCTCCGGCTCAGTTCGGCTACCAGGCGAACCGGCTGATCCCCGGCATGACCCGCTTCACCATGGGGCTTGTCTCGAGGTTTACGGGCGAGGAGTGATTCATCGCCGCCCGAAACCGGATTTCGGGAGCCAAAGTAAACGGGGCCGGTCTTTCGACCGGCCCCGCATTCGTTTTCTTTGGTTGCGGGAGTAGGACTTGAACCTACGACCTTCGGGTTATGAGCCCGACGAGCTACCAACTGCTCCATCCCGCACGCACTGGATGAACCATCCCGGCGGGGGAGTCAATAGCGGTGGGGGATTCGGACAGCGTCCGTTCAGGTGCCGGGGCGAGGCTTCTTGCGGACGGGCCGCACGTTGCGCCCGGCCTTCACGTCCCGGTGACGAAGACGCTTGCGCTGGCCGACCGGTGTCGGGGCGATGCGCGGGGCTTCGCCCGTCCGGTCGGCTTCCTGCCTGAGAAGCCGCTTCACGTAGTCGAGCTCCCGCGGGGTGAACTTGCGGAAATCCCCCGGCTCCATCCTGCCGAGGCCGATCGGCCCCACGGCGACCCGGTGCAGCTTGATGACCGGAAACCGGACCCGTTCGCACATGCGACGGATGATTCGGTTCCTGCCTTCGAAGACCGTGATCTTCAGCCAGGTGTTGGAGCGCGTCGGCCGCGCCACTTCCACCCGCGCCGGCAGCGTCGGACCGTCGTCCAGCATGATGCCGGTGCGCAGGCGCGAGAGCGTCTTCTCGTCGGGCCGGCCCTTGATCTTCACGAGGTAGGTCTTGGGCACCTTGTACCGGGGGTGCATGACCCGGTTCGCGAACTCGCCGTCGTTGGTGAGGAGAAGCAGCCCTTCGGAATCGAAATCGAGGCGACCCACCGGGAACACCCGCTTGGGCAGCCGCTGGAGGAACTGGCCCACGTGGGGGCGGTTCTTGTCGTCGTCGAGCGTGGTGACGACGTTCTTCGGCTTGTAGAGGACGTAATATTCGGGACGCCCGGAGAACACCCGTTCGCCGTCCAGCCGCACATCGTCCTTCGAGGGGTCGGCTTTCGTGCCCGCTTCGGTCACGGCCTTGCCGTTCACGGTCACACGGCCTGCGGCAATAAGCTCCTCGGCCTCGCGCCTCGAGGCGACGCCGGCGTTGCTGAGCAGTTTCTGGAGCCGTTCTTCCACAGTCTGAATCCGTTCCTGAAGGCCCGGCGGCCACCCGCGGGTTCTGGCATAAGGTGTCCACGATATCCAACCGCGCAAGGGCCAGCCGGACTTTTGTCCCCTCCGGCCGGATCAGTTAGTTTGGCCGGAGACAGGGAGCAGGCCCCTTGAGCGACGAAATTCCATCACCGGTTTCTCCGGCAGTTCACGCCGCCGCGCCGTCCGCCGGGATCGGTACGGAAATCCTGAAGGAAGTAGTCCGCGCTCAGGCAGAATCCGGAGCCGCGTCCGTCGAACTGGCCCGCTCGGTCCGCCAGCTCACCCGATGGCTCGTGGTGCTCTCGATGCTGTTCGCTCTTTTTGCAGGAGTGATCGTCTACAACCAGCTCCGTCTCGAGCATTTCCTCCGCCAGACAATCCAGTATTACGAGCAGATGCTGGGTCCGCCCGAATACTATGACGGTGAAGGCGACACATTCTTCAGGGATAACCCGGGGGATTGCCCGGTTGATCCCGGTGAAAATCGTCAGAAAATCTGACACCCCGTCAAATATTTGACCTGATTTCTTAGGCAAAACGTCAGACTGGCGACGGCTCTGCCCTGCATCTCTTTAAAATTCATGAAAACACAGGGTTTTGGGTCCCTTGAGCTTTGATGGATTTGCCGTTTCAGAACGGTACCTGGATTGCTTGAGACCATGATCGAAGGTGAAGGAGAGCCGAGGGAAAGGTTCTCCGGAAATGACGGCGGGACACGAGCGAATGTCGAAGGTCAGTGGAATTCTCTGCACGATCCTGAGGCGCTTCAGCGAAAGCGAGCATCCAAAGGTGGCTTTCGCCGCCGCGTGCGAGAAAGCCGGTTGCGAGTGTGCGGGCGGCGGCGCTTTTTCCGTCGCGCACCGGGTCGATCAGGCCTCGCTCCTCAAGCTGGTGTCGGAACTGGCTGTCTCCGTCCGTCAGGATGAAGAGCAGTTTCTGGAACAGCTCGGCCGTTCGGTGGCCGGCATTCTCAGGACTTCCTATCCGACGACCTTTCGCACGCTGGTGACGACCCCGGCCTTCGCGCAGACGGCCGTGTCGATCGACTACTCGATCCTCTTCCCGACCGTAACGGAAGAAGCGGCCGCCGTGATCTGGAACGGCCGTCAGCAGAACCGGGAAATCGTCTTTGCCGGCCTGCCGGACCGCCGGAGTGCCGGCTACCTGCGCGGGTTTTTCGAAGGCGCAGCCTCTGTTGTGAACGAGCCGGTCGCGGTCAGGGTTTCAGGCGGTCCCGCCGGCGGCTATCAGATCACGGTCATCGCGGGCCGCGGCAGTGCCGGCGGCGACGAAAAGCGCACATCCCGGTAACCGTTCCCCGGACAATCAGGATTCGGCCAGGGCGAGCGCCTTCCGGGTGAGCGTGCTCACTGGAGGAAGTCTGTCGAACGGCTTCGCGCCGCGTCCGGCGTCTCCCGCCGGGAGTTTCTTCAGCCGGAACACCCTGAGCCGGATAATCCGGTGGGTGAGCCGGTGGTGGATCTCGCCGAGAAACTCAGCACCCTTCGGGGGTTTCTTCCCCGTTTCGTCGGTCGGCAGCTCCCACAGACCGGCGAACAGTCCGGTTTCGGGACGCCGGTGTAGATAGAGCCGTCCCTTCGTATCGGTCACTGCGTAGGCATTCCACGAAAGGGTTTCGGGCTCCCGGCGCTTTCCCCCGGCTTTCGGCGCGGATGCCCCGGCGCGGCCCTTCGAGCGGCAGCCTTCGGCCACCGGGCAGAGGTCGCACTTCGGATTCCGCGGCCGGCAGACGGTCGCTCCGAGTTCCATGAGCGCCTGGTTGAAGTCGCCCGGCCGGTCCGCCGGAATCACGCTTTCGAGGATACCGGTGACTTTCGCCCGCAGGGCGGGGTCGCCCGAATGGCCGGTGAGCCCGAGGCGGCGGGCCATCACCCTCGCCACGTTGCCGTCCACGGCGGGTACCCTTTCGCCGAAGGCGATGCTCGCCACGGCGCCCGAAGTGTACGGCCCGAACCCCGGCAGTTCGCTGAGCCCCGCGCTCGTCCGGGGGAGACGGCCTTCGTGGATGCCGGCGACTGTCATGGCCGCCCGGTGCAGGGACCTGGCGCGGCTGTAGTAGCCAAGGCCCTGCCAGCCGGCGAGGACTTCGTCGGGCCGGGCGCGGGCGAGGGCGATTACATCGGGGAACCGGCGGAGCCAGCGTTCGTAGTAGGGGATGACCGTGGTCACCTGGGTCTGCTGAAGCATGACCTCGCTGATCCAGATGGCGTAAGGGTCGCGCGAACTGCGCCAGGGCAGCTCGCGGCGGCTGCGGTCGAACCAGCCGAGCAGGTTCCGGACGAAACCGGAACTATTTCTGGGGCGCGGCGGCACCTTTGGCGGCGGGCTCGTAATTCTCGATCTCCGGCAGCTCGAAGCCGATCAGCTCCGAATCCACGTTGTCGCCGGGATCGGAAACGACGTACAGCGCACCTTTGCCTCCGTTGGCGGGATCGGGCGGCTGGATGGCGAGCCCCTCGGCGTTGCCGAACCGGACCGAGCTTCCCATCTCGTCGATCTTGCCGAGGAAACTCCACAGACCGGCGATCCGGGGCTGGTCGGACCAGTCCACGGCGGCGACAAGACGGGAGTGACGGAGCAGAACCCACAGCCGCTTCGGTTCCGGCTGCCAGACCAGATCCGTAATGGAGCCCGTGCGGCAGGTCTGCTCTCCGCCAAGGGCTTCCGCTCTCGGCACGCCGGGGCAGAGCAGCCGCTCGCCGGGCGAGATGCGGGCTTTGCCGCCTTCCGGCTGCACAGGGGGCATCCACCGCTTCAGCATGTAGTCGGTGACCATCCGTTCAAACTGGGACTGGGTGATGCGGGTGAGGCGGTCGGGCTTTGCTTCCTTGCGGATGATTTCGGCCGGACACCGCTCGTTGGCGACATAGAACACGCGGTTCTCGCCCGCCCTTGTCACCGCGAGGCCTTCGATGGACCGGTTGGACGGCCCGCCGGTGCATTCGACCTGGGTCCCTTCCTGGCCGACGGGCACCGGCAGGCTCACGACCTCATCCACCTTTTTATTCTCAACATCGAGGCGCCAGGCCTGCCGCTCCAGTTCCGAGGCGAGCCAGAGCCGGGGGCCCTCGGGCGACGGCTCTACGGCGACGGCCTCGAAGTCGGGCCACTCGGCCCAGGCGTGTTCGCGGCTCTTGGGCAGCGAGAATTTCGAGAGGTCCTGGGCTGAAGCGTCGAACATGTCCGCGCCCAGGGGATCCTTGAGGAAGGCCAGCGAGAGCCGGCGTCCGTCGTTCACGAGCCAGAGTCCCTTGCCCGCCTCGTCCCAGGCGAGACCCGAGACCTCGCGCATGGGTAGCACCCGGCGCTTCATTTCCTTCAGGCGGCCCACGCCGTGATACCGGTCCGTCCAGTCGTACTGGTTTTCGGCCGTCGCCCGGTAGGCGGAGGCGCATCCCCCCGTGACCATCGTTGCCAGCAAGAGACCCAGAAGCAGCTTACGCAAGGAGCACCATCCTGATATCGTTCAGATTGTTTCCCGTGGGACCGGTGACGACGAGCTCGCCCAGCTTTTCGAAGAAGGCGCAGCTGTCGGACCGTTCCAGATAACGGACGGGGTCGAGACCCATCGACTCCGCCCGTGCCGCCGACCGGGAGCAGGTAACCGCCCCGGCCGCCGGTGCCGGGCCGTCCCGGCCGTCGGACCCGGCGGAGAGTAGCACCCACGGACCAAGCCGCAACCGCCGTGCCTCCGAAAGAAAGGCCAGCGCATAGTGGGTGTTGCGCCCCCCGAGTCCGCCGCCAGTGACTTTCGTCGCCAGCTCCCCTCCCGAGACCAGTACCGTGAGGCCCTCCCGGACCTCTTCCCGGATACGGGAGATTTCGGCGAGATGCAGCCGCAGGGCGTCTGCGGCCGGCATCTGCTCGTTCAGGCCGATGACCCTGGTGTAGCGCGCGTCCCGGAACTGCCGTTCCACTTCCCGGATCAGTTCCGTGTTGTCCGCAAGGACGAGATGCCTCGGCGTCGGCCGCTCGCCCGGCTTCAGGGTCACGGCGGGCGGTGACGATTCCGTGCCGGTCAGGAGACTTTTTGCCGGGGCCGGGAACCGGTCTTCGAGTCCGTACTCGCGGATGAACTCCAGGGCTTCTTCGGCTGTCGACGGGTCCGGGATCAGCGGACCGGATCCGATCGTCGTCAGGTCGTTGCCGGGGACGTCCGAAAGGAGCAGCACCAGCGGTTCGGCGTCCGGGGGCAGCGCCCGCAACAGGCCGCCCCCCAGTGCCGGGCAGAGGTGCTTGCGCACGGTGTTGATCCCGCGGATCGTCATGCCGGAGTTGAGCAGGAGATTCGTGGCGGCGGCGAGGTCCGCTCCGGAGAGGCCCGCCGCCGGGGCGCCGAGCAGGGCGCTCGTGCCGCCCGAAAGCAGGGCGAGCAGTTTCACGCTCCCGTCCGGCGATGCGGCGGCCATCCAGTCGAGGGCCCGCCGTCCGGCCTTCTCCGCCAGCGGCCCCGGAAGCGGATGCTCGCTCTCCAGCCATTCGGCTTCCGCCGGAAATTTTGCGGGCCTTGGGGAAGAAGCGATGCAGAGCACCCGTCCGGCGCGTTTCTTCAGAATGCGGAGCGCCGCTTGCGTCATGGCCGGAGCCGCCTTGCCGCAGGCGAACACGTCCACCGGCCCTTCGCTATCCATCAGTTCGACGAGATCGTACTGGTTGCGGAATTTTCCTTCGAGCGAGAGGGCTTCCCGGACGAGGCGGTCCGGACTCAGGGCATCAAGCGCCGCCCGGAACGCCTTGACGGCGCGGGCTTTCAGGCCGTCCAGATGGGCGGCGGAAGTATCGTCCACGCCTCAGTGCTCGGCCGGGGCTTCGCCGCCCGAATCCTTGATGTGCTTGACGAAGATCTCCTTGTCGATGGCCTTCTCGTAGGCGGCCATCGGCGTGATCTTCCCTTCCTGCACGTATTTCATCAGCGCCTGGTCCATGGTCTGCATGCCGAGACCCGCGCCGGTCTGGATCGTCGAGTTGATCATGTTGATCTTGCCTTCGCGGATCAGGTTGCCCAGGGCGGAGGTCGCCACGAGCACCTCGTTGGCAGCGCAGCGTCCCTTGCCGTCGGCGGTTTTGCAGAGCTGCTGCGCGATCACGGCTTTGAGCGAATCGGCCAGCATGACGCGCACCTGCGGCTGCTCGTCGGCCGGGAATGCGTCGATGATGCGGTCCACGGTCTTGGCGGCGGAGTTCGTGTGCAGGGTGCCGAACACGAGGATGCCCAGTTCGGCGGCGGCGAGCGCCAGCCGGATCGTCTCGAGGTCGCGCATTTCGCCGACAAGGATGATGTCCGGGTCTTCGCGGGCCGCCATCTTGAGGGCGGCGGCGAACGACTTCGTGTGCGACTTCACCTCGCGCTGGGTGATGATGCACTTCTTGATCGGATGGACGAACTCGAGCGGGTCCTCGATCGTGATGATGTGCGCCTCGCGGGTGTCGTTGATGTAGTCGATCATGGCGGCAAGCGTCGTCGACTTGCCCGATCCCGTGGGTCCCGTCACGAGCACCATGCCCCGGGTGTAGTCGGAGATTTTCCGGACGATGGGCGGCATGTTGAGCTGGTCGAGCGTCAGGATTTTTGTGGGGATGATCCGGAGCACTCCGCCGATGCCCCGCTGCTGGTTCAGCAGGTTCACGCGGAAGCGGGCGCTGCCGTCCGGCAGTTCATAGGCGCAGTCCAGGTCCAGATAGTTCTTGATCTGCTCCTTCTGCGGCGGGGTGAGAAACTCCGTCAGGACCGCTTCCGCGACCTCGGCCGTGAGGACCGGCTGGCCCTCGATGGGAACAAGATCGCCCCGGAGCCTGAGCATCGGCGGCTTGCCGATGAACATGTGCAGGTCCGAGCCGTTTTTCTCGATCATGATCTTGAGCAGGGTGTCGATCTGGTTGGGCATGAAGCTCTCTCCGGAATTGGATGCGTCCGAGGCCGGTCAGCGGCCCGCCGGTTTCAGGGGCGGTCGGGGCTGCTGGCCGGGTGCAGCCGGGGCGCCGGGTTTGCCTCCCGGCTGGGAGGCGGCCTGCGGGTCCCCCTCCGCCGCAGCTGCCGCCGCGGCCTGCGGCGCAAACTGGGCGAACAGCTTGGGGTTCGACGCGTTCTTTACGGCGGCTTCGGGGGTGATCCGGCCCGCCTTCAGCAGTTCCATGAGCGAATCGTCGATCATCCGCATGCCGCGGCTCTTGCCCGTCTGCATGAGATTGGGGATCTGGAAGGTCTTTCCGTCCTTGATGAGGTTGGCGAGCTGGATGCTGCCGAGCAGGAGTTCGTAGGCCAGCGCCATGCCCATGCCGTCCGCACGCGGAATCAGGCGCTGAGTGAAAACCGCCTTCAGCGATTCGCCGAGCATCGCCCGGATCTGGTTCTGCTGCCCGGCCGGGTAGCTGTCGATGATCTTGTCCACGGTCTTGTGGGCGGAGGACGTGTTCATCGAGCCGATGACGAGATGGCCCGTTTCGGAGGCGCTGATCGCCAGCGAGATCGTGTCGAGGTCCCGGAGCTCGCCGACCATGATGACGTCGGGGTTCTCGCGGAGGGCCGCTTTCAGCGAGTTGCCGTACGATTTCGTATGCATGCCCAGCTGGCGCTGGTTCACGGCGCCCTTCTTGATCGGGTGGACGTACTCGATGGGGTCCTCGACCGTGAGGACATGGTGCGCCCGTGTCGTGTTGATGTAGTCCACGAGCGCGGCGAGCGTCGTCGACTTGCCGGTGCCCGCGCCCCCCGTGATGAGCACGAGCCCCTGGTGGTTCTCGCTGACTTTCTTCATGACCTCGGGGATGCCGAGCTGCTCGAACGAGCCCAGGTTCGTGCGGACCGTCCGGAAGCAGAGGTCGATCCCCTTGCGCTGGGTGAACGCGTTGGAGCGGAACCGGGCGAGGCCGGGGATGTCGTAGGCGAAGTCGATCTCGTACTCTTCCTCGAAAACCTTCAGCTGGTCGGGCGTCAGGATTTCGTAGAGCAGCGCCTTGGTCTGGGCTGCCGTGAGGTCGGCAAATTTGAACCGCTTCAGCTGGCCGAACTGGCGTACGACAGGCGGCGCGCCGACGGAAATGTGGAGGTCGCTCGCATACATCTCCACCGTTTTCTTGAGAAACATGTCGATCTTGGCCATAAAGTCCCAAAGCTCCCCGGATCTGATTCTGGTCGCGGAAGTTTGAACCGCGAACGGACCAACGGCAATGAAAAACCGCGTGAAGAAAACTGCCGCAAAAAGAGCCATCCCGGCCGTAGTTGCGCTGGACGTGGGCGGCACCAACATGCGGGCGGCCGTAATGGGGCCCGGCGGAGAGGTGCTGGCCCGCGTGGAGCGCTCCTCCCGTGTCCTGGAATTTCCCCGGGCGGTCGCTCCGGCACTGGCGGATCTCGTGCGGGAAGCCTGTGCCGGAACCGGAGTCCCGGTGGACCGGCTCCGGGGCGGAGCCGTCGCCATCGCCGGCGGCGTCGATGCCCACCGCGGACTCGTGACGCAATGTCCGCAGTTTCACCGGTGGCGGAATCTGGAACTGGGGAAGGATCTCGGCCGTGCGCTCGGGTTCCCGGTCGCGGTTGCCAACGACGCCGACTGCGCGCTGCTCGGCGAGCAGTGGCTCGGCGCCGCGAAGGGGACGGACACGCTTGCCGGCGTGTTCATGGGGACGGGGCTCGGTGGCGCACTTGTTATCGGCGGCCGCCTGTTCAACGGCCCGTCAGGGATGGCGGGCGAATTCGGACACTGGCTTTACGATCCGGACGGACGGCTCTGCAACTGCGGGCAGACCGGCTGCTACGAGACGATCGCCTCCGGCACCGGCGTCACGGCGAGCTACTTCGAGGCCGTCCGTTCGGGGATCCACTCGAGTCTTGCGGCGAACGTCCCGCCGGACAAGATCACCGCGGAACTCATCGCCCGGGCCGCCCGCGGCGGCGACCCTGCGGCGCGCGAGGCGTGGAACCGGCTTGCCCAGGCACTGGGGGCGCTGCTCTCGGCCCTCGTCATGGGGTTCTCCGTGGACCGGATCGTGATCGGCGGCAAGATCGCCCGCGCCTGGCCGCTCTTTGCAAGGCAGGCCGAAGCAACGATGAAGGCCCGCAGCTTCCGGTACCCCGGCAGCCGGGCCAGGCTCCTCAAGGCGAAGCTGGGCGACGACGCCGCCCTCGCCGGCGCGGCGCGGCTGGCGTGGCAGTTCCGGTAATTCCGCTACCCATCCCCCGCGGGGTGTGACAGGCTTCCGCCTGCGGGAGTGACCGGTCATGAGCAAGAGTTTCGATTTCTATTTCGACATCGTGAGCCCCTATTCGTATCTGGCGGCGACGCAGATCGCGGGGCTGGAAAAACGCACGGGGGCCGTGTGCAACTGGAAGCCGTTTTTCCTCGGAGGCGTCATGCAGGCGACGGGCAACAAGCCGCCGCTCATGAACAACGTGCCGCCCAAGGTCCAGTGGCTCATGCGCGACGTGCAGGACTGGGCCGACTACTACGGCGTGAAGCTCGGCTTTCCGTCGGGGCAGTTCCCGTTCAATTCGCTCAAGTACGAGCGCATTCTCACGGCGGCGTCGGTGGAAAAACCGGAGGCTGTTCCGAAGCTCGCGCTGGAACTTTACGAGCGACTCTGGGGCCGGAGCGGCAAGCCGGAAGACCCTGCCGTCATCACGGGCGCGTGCGAGGCGGCGGGCCTCGATGCGGCGAAGCTCCTCGCCGCCGCCGAGACCCCCGGGATCAAGGACCGGCTGAAGGCTGTGACCGACGAGGCGATCAAGGCCGGGGCATTCGGTGCGCCGACCTTTGTTTATGATGGGCGGCTTTTCTGGGGTAACGACCGGATGTGCATCCTGGAGAAGGCGCTTTCAAAGTAAGCCGGGCAATGGGGGCCGGGCCAGTAGTTACCAGAACGAGGCCCTGAATATCATAGAGAAAACAATAAGTTAGGCGTGGTCTTGTCCTTTCGGGAAATATACGTATAATATAGTACGTATGCTGACCAAACGCCAGAAAGAAGTCCTCGATATTGTTGAACGGCTCTCCCGTGAGAACGGCTATCCCCCCAGTTACAAGGAGATAGCCGGGATTCTCGGGATCCACGCCCTGTCCACCGTGCAGCAGCACGTGGAAGCGCTTCAGCGCAAGGGCTACCTCACGAAATCCTGGAACCACAACCGCTCGATCGAGCTGCTGGACCGGCCCGAAGTGCCCAAGGCCGTCGCCCTGCCGCTGCTCGGCATCGTGGCCGCGGGTCTTCCGATCCAGGCCGTCGAGCAGCAGGAAAAGGTGAGCGTCCCGGCAGATCTTCTCGGCCGTGGCGACCATTTCGTCCTCAAGGTGCGCGGCGACTCGATGATCGAGGACGGCATCATGAGCGGCGACTATGTGATCTGCCGGAAATCGGAGGTCGCCGTCCAGGGTGAAACCGTCGTCGCCCTCATCCGCGGCGATCAGGTGACGCTGAAGCGCTTCTACCGCGAAGGCCAGTCGGTGATCCGCCTCGAGCCCGCCAACCACCGCATGGACCCGATCCGGGTGAATGCCGAGGAGTGCGAGATCCAGGGCGTTGTCGTCGGAGTACTGCGCAAGTACCGCTGAGGGGCACTGAGTCCCCATGTCCCCGCCGCCGCTTATCGCCCATGTGGACCTCGACGCCTTCTTCGTGGCGGTCGAGCGGCTTCTCGACCCTTCCCTGAACGGCAAGCCGGTGCTGGTGGGCGGCAAGTCCGCCCGCTCGGTCGTCGCAGCCGCTTCCTATGAAACCCGGCGCTTCGGGTGCCGTTCGGCCATGCCCATGCGGCAGGCGATGGAACTGTGTCCGGAGGCCATCGTGCTCGACGGCCACCGGAGCGCCTATTCCGAATGGTCGCACAAGGTGTTCGCCGTCATCGAAAAATACGCTCCGGTGATCGAGCAGGTATCCATCGACGAGGCGTACCTCGACCTCACCGGCTGCGAGGGGCTCTACGGGCCGCCGCTCGAGGCGGCGCACCGGGTCCGGAACGCCGTCTACGAGGCGACGAAACTGGTCGTCTCCGTAGGGCTCGGCACGAACCGCACGGTGGCGAAGATCGCCTCCGGGCTCGCGAAGCCCAATGGCCTGCTCTGGATTCCCGCCGGTTCCGAATCCCTGTTCATGGGGCCGCTGGCCGTCGAGATGCTGCCCGGCGTGGGTCCTGCCTCGGCGGCCCGGCTTCACGCGGAGAAAATCTTCACGCTTGGCGACGCCGCCCGCCGGGACCCGGCCGAGCTCGAACGGAAACTGGGCTCGCTCGGTCCATGGATCCACGAAAAGGGTCTCGGGCGGGGCTCGGCGGAGCTGGTACCGGACCAGGAGGCCAAGTCGATGGGTCGCGAGACGACCTTCGAAAAAGACGTCCGTGACATGCGCGAAGTGGAACGGGTCATCGCCGGACTGGCCGAGGACGTGGGCTCCCGGCTCCGCCACCACGGCACGAAAGCGCGGACCGTTACGGTGAAGATCCGGGACGGCCGCTTCCGGACCATCACCCGGGCGGAGTCGCTCGATGACCCCACCGACTCCGACGACACGATCACGAAAAAGGCGTGGGAGCTGTTCCGGGCCAACTGGCCGAAATCCCGCCCCGTCAGGCTCGTCGGCGTCACCTGCAGCGGTCTTGGCGAACGCCCCGTGCGTCAGGCGTCGCTTTTCGACGAACGCAAGCCCGACCAGCGGCCCGCAAAACTGGACCGCACCATCGACGAGCTCAGGGCCCGGTTCGGAGACGCAGCGATCGTCCGGGGCAGGACGGTGAAGGGGTAGGGTTCAGTACGTCCGGTACCGTTCTTCCGTCCACGGATCGCCGCGCATGTGGTAGCCGTTCTGCTCCCAGAAGCCGGCCTGGTCCTTCGTGAGGAACTCCAGGCCGCGCAGCCACTTGGCCGATTTCCAGAAATAGAGTTTCGGCACGAGCAGCCGGAGCGGGTATCCGTGATCGGGGGAGAGTTCCTGTCCGTCCGCCTTGAGGGCGCAGATCACGTCCGGCTCGCGGAAATTCTCCATCGGCAGGTTGGCGGTGAATCCCTGTTCGCAATGGGCGAGGACGTATTTCGCCGACGGCTTCACCCCGGCGCGTTCCATGATGTGTTTCGCGGAGACGCCCTCCCACAGCATGCCGAGCTTGCTCCAGGTCGTGACGCAGTGGATGTCGCACTTCACCTGGATACGGGGCAGGGCGAGGAACTCGTCGAAATTCACCCTGAACGGCTTTTCCACCTCTCCGAACACCCGGAAATCCCACCGGCCCTTGTCGAATCTGGGCACGTCTCCGTAGTGCAGCACGGGCCAGGCGTGGGTCTCGCGCTGGCCGGGGGGAATGCGTTCCTCACGGAAGGTATCCGTGCTGACGATGGTTTCCAGCTTTTTGTCGGACATGGAGTAAAGCCTCCGGCTGCTTCGGATGTGGAATCCTAGCGGCTCCGGACAGTCCGGTGAAGCGCGATGCCGTTACAGATTCTGGCCGCTCTCGCCGTCGGAAGCGGCGGCGCCGTCCCGGCTCCATGCGTCGAGGTCGTAGGATAGCTGGAAGATGAACTCCCGCGACTGGCCCGGCATGGGAGCGTGGTAGCCGTCGTAGGGCTGGAGCAGGACGGCATTATCGTTGAGCAGGTTCATGATCCCGGCTCCGGCGGAGATACCCGGCAGGAACAGGTTGTCGTACCGGGCATAGAGGTTCAGCAGCCAGGCCTCGTTGTACTTCCGGATGAACTGGGCCCCGCCCGGCGTTGCGACGCCGTAGCCGTAACGTGGGCTCAGAAACACCAGCGAAGGGCTGACCGAAAGGTTCTTCACCGGCACGATCGAGCCGTTCACGCCGATCTTGTGCGCCGGGAAGCCGAGCAGCACATCATCATGTCCGGCAACCTGATAGGACGGAACCCGGTTCTTTCCGCCCGGGTGATAAAAGGAGTAGTTGGCCGATGCGGAGACACGCTTGCCGTGCCATTTCAGTTCCGCCTCGACGCCCCGGGAACCGGTCTTGGGGAAATTCGGATAACTCTCGGTGTCGGTGACGGGGTCGTAGTCGTAGACGATCGCCTTGCGGATCGTGATGTCGTAGAAGTTCGCGGTGAAGAACAGTTCGTCGGTGATCTGGACGCCGCCCTCTGCCTCGAAGACGTCGGTTTTCTCCGGTTTGACGCCCAGCGAGAGATCGATGTTCTGGACGGCGGGAGCCCGGAAAGCCCGGCTGTAGAGCCCCTTCAGGTGGAACCGGCCCCACACTTTCGTGAGCGCGATCCTGGGCACGAATGAAGAGCCGTACTGCTCGTGCTTCTCGTACCGCGCGCCGGCGGTCACGTTGACGATTTCGTGCCGGAAGAGCCCCTGCGCGAAGGCGGCAAAGTTGTGGTACGTGATGTTGAGCTTTCCGTTGTGGAAGGGCGTCGGAGCGTACCACGACTCATTCTCGGCCCGCAGGTAGTCGAGCTGGGTCCCGGCGGTGAGGTGCAGCTCGTCGGTGGCCTGCCAGGCTGCCTTGAGACTGCCCAGGTAACGGTCGAAGGTCCTCTCGAAATACTGGGACATGAGCGGGCTGGACGTCGGGGCGTTCCAGGGCTGCGACCGGCGGAAGCTGAACAGGGGTGTCACGGTGAGCGTGTCCGCCGGTTTCCAGGCGTACGAAGTGTCGACGTAGTAGGAGATCCAGTCGACCTTTTCCGGCGGCGTCACGATCGCGTCGTAGGCATCGGGAGATTCCGTCCGGTAGACGTCCGTCATGAACCGCAGACGGAATCCCTTGTACTCTCCCTTGAAGTTTAGGTTGACCGGCATGAGGTAGCTGTCTTCGAGATTCACCTTCGAGCCGTAGAAATCCGTGTAGTCGCGGTCCGACCGCTTCGCGTAGCCAAGAAACAGCGAGGCGCCGGCGTAGGCGCCTTCCACCGGCGATCCTCCGGCGGCCAGGTGATAGTTCCGCCGCATGAAGGCGTCCGGAGTGAACCCGAAGGTGGCACCGCCCGTGACCCCGGAGTAGTTCGCGCCGATCCGTGTCGTGATGTTGATGACGGCCAGCTCGGCGGCGCCGCCGTAGACCGCCGAGCCGGGACCCCGGATAATCTCGACTTTTTCGATCAGGTCCGTGGAAAAGTGGTTGCCGAACTGGGTGGTCGTGTAAGCCAGCTCGTTCATCTCCTGCCCGTCGACGAGCAGGAGGATCTTGCCCTCGTGTCCCCAGTTCCCGCGGAACCCGAGCCCGTAGACGCCTTCCACGTCGACGCCGAAATAGAAGCCGGGGACCATGAGCAGCACGTCCATCAGGTCGCGCGCCCCCGAGCGGACGATCTCGTCCCGGGTGACGATCGTGATGACGCCGGGAGTCTCCCGGATCGTCATGGGCTTTTCCGAGGCGACGCTGGTCTCCGCCTTGAGGAGATCCTCCAGCGACAACTCGTCAATGTCCTTCTTGTCAGTGGCGAAGGCATAAGGCGGAACGGCGAGTAAGGAGACCACAAGCCCCGCGGCGACAAGTGAACGAAACACCCCGGTGTCTCTCCTCATGGACCGGCGGGGGCTTCGGGCCCCCGGAAAGCGCCGGTTCAGCATCCTAATGGGCCTAGATTTGGCCTTTCGGGGGCCGAGCCGTCAATCCCGTCTGCAATAAAATACAGCCCTCCATGGGGCTGTCCGGTTTCGGCGGGCAACCCTTGGGGTTTGTGGAAAAACCGTTCTAGAGTGGCTCCCGGTACCGGGAGGCGACGCCGGACATCGTGTCCGGCGGCGGGACTGTTTCCCGGATTGAGGAGAGCGGCGATGGACAGCGTGAAGGAGATTCCGGGACTGGTGAAAAAGCTGCGGGGGACGTTCAACAGCGGACGCACCCGGCCCCTCGAATGGCGGCTTCGCCAGCTCAAGGGGATCAAGACGATGGTGAAGACCCGCGGGGACGATATCGTCGCGGCCCTCCAGAAGGACATGAGCAAGCCGTCCATCGAGGCGCTGGTCGCCGAAGTGTCCTTCATGGCCCAGGAGGCCGACCTGTTCCGCAAGAAACTTCCCGGCTGGATGAAGCCCGAGAAGGTATCGACGCCGCTGCCCGTGCAGCCCGGCAAGAGCCAGATCGTCCGCGAACCCTACGGCGTGGTGCTCATCATCGCCCCCTGGAACTACCCCTTCCAGCTCTGCATGTCGCCGCTCGCCGGCGCCATCGCCGCCGGCAACTGCGCCGTGCTGAAGCCCTCCGAAGTCACGCCGAACACTTCCGCGCTGATCGCGCGGCTTGTGCCCGAATTCCTCGATCCCGACGCCTTCGCGGTGGTCGAGGGCGCGGTGCCGGAAACGACGGCGCTCCTCGAGCAGCAGTTCGACTACATCTTCTATACCGGTAACGGCACCGTTGGCCGGATCGTCATGGAGGCCGCGGCGAAGCACCTGACGCCGCTCACCCTCGAGCTCGGCGGCAAGAGCCCCACGATCGTCGACAAGGATGTGGATCTGGACGTCGCCGCGCGGCGTATCGCCTGGGCGAAGTTCTTCAACGGAGGCCAGACCTGCGTGGCCCCGGACTACATCCTCGCCCATGAAGCGATCGAGAGCCGTCTGGTGGACAAGCTCCGGGCGACGGTGAAGGAGTTCTACGGAGAGGATCCGAAGCAGAGCAAGGACCTGACCCGTGTCGTGAACCGGCGCCATGTGCAGCGGCTGTCGAAGCTGCTGGGCAGCGGCGAGGTCGCCCTCGGCGGGGATTACGACGAATCGCAGAACTACCTCGCGCCGACAATCCTCCGGAACGTCCGCGAGGATTCGCCCGTCATGCAGGACGAGATCTTCGGGCCGATCCTCCCGGTGCTCAAGGTGCCGAGCGTCGATGCCGCCATCGAGTTCGTGAACAAGCGTCCCAAGCCGCTGGCCCTCTACATCTTCTCCACGAACGAGGAGAACCAGAAGAAGGTCGCGAGCCGCACGAGTTCCGGCGGCATGGCGATCAACCACGCCATCGTCCATCTGTCGGTTCCGGGGCTTCCCTTCGGCGGCGTCGGCCCGAGCGGCATGGGCGCCTATCACGGCAAGACGTCGTTCGACACGTTTTCTCACCGGAAATCGGTGCTGAAGAAACCGTTCGCCTTCGACGCGCCGATCCTGTACCCGCCGTACACCGAATCGAAAACCAAGTGGCTGAAGAAGCTCCTGTAGCAGCAGGCGGCTGATACCGGCCGGGACCGCCCCGGCCGGACGCCGGAGTGGGTGATGTCCGAACGGTTCAGGATCCAGATCAGCGTCCGCGGAAGCGGTGACATCGGCTGGGACCTGCGTACCGCTTCGGAGATCCCGCCGGGCAGCGGCCAGCGGCCGCTGATCGCCCGGTACATGTCCGAGGAAGAAGCCCTCGCCGACAAGGATCTCTGCGAGCAGCACTGCAACAGCCATGTTCCCGACCTCGTCATGGTCGCCGAGGCCCGGCGGCTCCTCGAGGCCCAGCCGAAAAAGCGCCACTTCCGGATTGGCCAGGACTGACGGCCGCATCCGGCAGCGGGCACAGTAGACGGGAGATGTCCCGGATGAAGTTCACCGACACCCTGAACCACCGGCTCCGCGGCCTGACGGCGGATTTTTCCGCCGACACCGGAAAGATCCGGACCTATGTGGACCTGATGATGACGGTGATGGGCCGGGGACTGGTCGCGATCTCCCGGTTCGACGGCCCCGTGCGGCGGGAGATGCGAGGGTTCCCGGTGGGGTTCCGGTTCGAGATGATCACGCTGCCGGACGGCCCCTCGACGCGGCTCCGGGTGAACATCGGCGGCGAGTTCGAACCCGACGATTCCGCCGCGCGGCCCGACCTCTCGATCCAGTTCAAGCACCTGCGGCACGCCTTCACGGTGCTCAGTTTCCGCGAGGGCACGGTGCGGGCGTTCGCCAACAACCGCATGGTGGTGGACGGCGATATCGCCTACGCCATGCGGATGGTCCGCATCCTGGACCGGCTCCAGTCGATCATCCTGCCTGACCGCGTGGCCCGCCTCGCCGTGAAGCGGTTCACTCCGGTGGAGGACAAGGGCCGCCTCGCCCTGAAAATCTATGGCGATGTACTCGCCATGTCCCTGAAGGGAGCGCAGCCATGAGCGGCTCATTTTACGAATTCTACTGTCCGGTGAAGATGATCGCGGGGTTCAGCGCGCTGGACCACCTGCCGTTCGAGCTCAGCTCGCGGGACTGCCGGAAACCCCTCGTCGTGACGGACAAGGGCGTCCGGGCGGCGGGGCTCCTCGATATCGTGCTGAAGTCCCTCGCAGAAGCCGGTATCGCGAATCCGCCGGTGTTCGACGGCGTGCCGCCCGATTCCAGCACGGCGGTCGTGGCCGCCGCCGCGAAGATCTACCGGGAGAACGGCTGCGATTCGATCATCGCGATCGGCGGCGGTTCGGTGATCGACACCAGCAAGGGAATGAACATCCTGGTCTCCGAGGGCGGTGACGACCTGCACCGGTACGCCGGTGCCGGGGCCCTGAAGCGCCCGCTCCGCCCCCTTGCCGTGATTCCGACGACGGCCGGCACGGGCTCCGAGGTCACGATGGTGGCGGTGGTCGCCGATCCGGCGAAGGGAGTAAAACTCGCCTTCGCGTCGCCGTATCTCCTGCCTGCCTGGGCGGTGATCGACCCCCGCATGACGCTGTCGCTGCCGCCGCTCCTCACGGCCGCGACCGCCATGGATGCGCTCACCCATTCCATCGAGGCCTTCATCTGCCTCGGCAAGAACCCCGTGAGCGACGCCTACGCTTCGGCGGCGATCCGCAAGATTGCGGCGAACCTCGTGAAGGTCGTGGACAATCCTTCGGACGCGGAAGGGCGGTTCGAACTGGCCCAGGCGGCCACCATGGCCGGCATCGCGTTCTCGAACTCCATGTGCGGGCTCGTTCACGCCATCGGTCACCAGCTCGGCGCCGTGTGCCACCTGCACCACGGCACCTGCATGAGCCTCATGCTGCCCTACGTGCTGGAGTACAACCTGGCCTCGCGCCGGGAGCCCATCGGCGAGCTTCTGCTTCACCTTGAGGGGGCGGACGTCTATGCGAAGACCCCGCCGGACCGGCGGGCCGAGGCGGCCATCGAATCGGTCAAGCGTCTCCGGGAGCGGCTGTTCGAGAAGTGCAAGCTGCCGAGAACGCTGAAAGAGACCGGCAAGGTCCGTGAGGACCAGCTGGCGGCGCTCGCCCGTCTCGCGCAGGACGACGGGGCCCTGTCCTACAACCCGGTCGAGGCGGATGAAAAGGACGTGCTCGTGCTCCTGAAGCGCGCCTGGGCCTGATCAGTTCTTCCAGGGATCCAGCAGGATCTTGCACTGCTGGTCCGGCTTCTTGAGCGCCTCGAACTCCGCCGGGAATCCGGCGAGCCCCGTCACTCCCGTCACCATCGGGGCCGGGTCGATCCGGCCGGCGCTCATCATGTCGAGACAGAACTGGAAATCCTGCTTGCGGTAGCCGAGCACGAATTCGAGCCGGATCTCCTTCACGATGGCGAGGAGCGGCAGGATCGTGTCCGGCTGGGCGCAGACGCCCACGACGACGATCCGGCCCCGGGGCCGAACGGTCTGGACGCACTGCTGGATGATGCCGGGCACGCCCACGCACTCGAACACGACGTCCGGAGGCGCCCCGGCGATCTTCTGGAATCCGGTGGCGGCGCTTTCCTTGCCGGGATCCACGACCCCTGTGGCGCCGAACCTCGCCGCGAGCTCCCGGCGGCCGGGGGCTTTCTCGCTGACGATAACGTGCCGGGCTCCGAAGAACCGGGCCCAGAGCGCCGTCACGAGGCCGACGGGCCCCGCGCCGATAATGAGGACATTTTCGCCCCGCTTCAGCTCTGCCTGATTCACGGCATGGAGGCCCACCGACAGGGGTTCCACGAGGGCGCCCTGCTGAAAGTTCACGTTAGAGGGCAGGCGGACCAGCTCGTTCGAGCCCGCGAGCACGAACTCCGAATACGCGCCGGGGATCTGGCCGAGTCCCGTGCTCCTGATGCGGCCGCAGCGCACGCCGTCGCCTGCGAGGCAGGCCTCGCACTTTCCACAGCCGATGTAGGGGAGGGCGCACACGCGGTCCCCTTCCTTCCACCTGTCTTTCGCCTCGGGGCCCACGGCGACGATCTCGCCCGAGAACTCGTGCCCCATCACCGTTCTGGGAGGCAGGCCCGGCGGCAGCGAAGCGACGTGCAGGTCCGAGCCGCATATGCCGCAATTGCAGACTTTCAGGACTACTTCGCTCCCCTTCGGGGACGGGTCCGGCACGGTCTCCAGGGTAAGGGGGGCGCCGATCTTATGGAACACGATGGCTCGCATGGGATTTCTCCGTAGGTTCGGGTCCGGCATCCATCCTGCCTTCACCTTGGCCCCGATGCCAGCCGCTTTCCCCGTTGTTTACGCGGGGCGGGGGATAACGGTTTGCGCGACCCGAGGAGAAGAGGGTACGTTGGTTGTGGTGGAAGGGCTTCGTTGCTCCCGGAGCGAAGGCCGGAGGAAGAGTTCAGTGGCACATGACAGCCGGCTTTGCAGCGAAGAGGTGATCCCATGAGCAGTCCCCGTGTCGCCCCCGGCGGGCTCCGTGAGCTCGGCCTCGTCAACTGGCTGTTCTGCCGGCTCGCCGCCCGCTCCATCGGCGTGCCGGATGTCCATCTCTTCCGGACTCTGGGCCGCCGTCGGGGCCTGTTCCGCGGCTGGCTCGCCTACTCGTCCCAGATGATGCCGTTCGGCACCCTGAGCCGGTACGAAACCGAAATGGTCATCCTGCGGGTGGCCCACCTGCGCAAGTGCCAGTACGAGCAGGATCACCACACCCGGCTCGGACGCCGGGCGGGTCTCGATGCCGAGACGCAGAAGCGGATCGTCGCCGGTCCGAAGGCGGACGGCTGGAGCGCCCGGCACCGGGCCCTCCTCGAGGCGGCCGACTCCCTCGTCGGTACGAAGAACCTCGGCGACGACGCATGGGATGCCCTCTCAGCCCATTACAGCGAGCAGCAGATGATCGAGATCGTCATGCTCGTGGGGCAGTACGACTCGCTGGCGACGGCCATCGGCACGCTCCGGATCTCGCGCGACGTCTGAAAGTTCCGGTAATTTCCGGAGGCAGCGGAGCGCCGCAGCCCGCCTGACGTTCAGGCGGAGAGGCCGGGCGCCGCTTCAGGCATGAGCCCGCTGCGCTCCCAGGCCCGGCGGGTTTTCTCCCGCACGATCCCGAGTTCGACGAGCTGCTTCACGCACGGCCGGGCCTGCTTCTGGAACATGACCCGCCGGTGTTCCGACCGGAGGGCGTCCTTGAACTCGCCGTAGCTCACGTACGGCTCAATCTGCCGGCTGTAGGGCAGCCGGAGACCGAATTTAAGGATGAACGTCGTGATCCGCTCGACGGTTTCGGAGAGCGCCGTCCGCTGGCCCTTCGACATCTTGGGCATGGCGTTCTCCACCCACACGCGGGCGAAGGCGATGTGGCGAACTTCCTCGAGCTGATGGGCTTTCCCGAGCTGCTGCACGATGGGGTGCAGCGTACCGGTTTCGTTCTTTGCCTGCGCCCGGCCGAGGTCGTCGCCGACGACCTCGAGCAGCATCGTCAGCGTCCAGAAGAACACCGGGAACTGCGTGGCGAACACGGGCGTCAGCACCGAGGCGATGAGTCCCCATTTGTCGTCGTTGAGACCCTTCGTCCGGATATCCGGGTTCAGGCGGACCCATTCATTGAACATGGCCATGTGCTGGCACTCTTCGGCGACCTCGTGGAGCATGTAGCGCCAGCCGGGATCGTAGGGATTCGCGTGGTGGAGTACCGAGAGGATCGCCTGGTTCAGCAGGTGCTCGCCGGCGCCGGCATTCCGCATGAGCTGGGTGAACTCCCAGCGGGTGACGAAACTCTTCTGGGCGAAGGAGAGCTTCTCCCACAGCGGCGTGCCGTAGAGAATGCTGTAGGCATCCGGCATGTAGAGATGCCTGTCGTTGATGGGAACCGCCCAGTCGATGACGCCGGTTTCCCACGGGAAGGCGCGGCGGTGCGCGCTCGCGTGGTTAAGTTTCTCCGAATAGTCCTTCTGAACCTGTACCGAGATCATGGTTGTCTCCGGGCTCCTCCGTCAGGACGGGAGCCGTTCCAGTTCCTTCTTGAATCCTGCGGCGAGCTTGAGGGCGATGGCCATGAGCTGCGCCTGTTCCTTCGGGGTGAGGCGGGCGATCACGCGCCCGGCGAAGTCGGCGGCCGAGAGGGTGAGCCCCTCGACCCGTTCGAGCGCCAGTTCCGTGAGGCGCAGGCGCGAGGCCCGGCGGTCCTCGCTGCTCTGGACGCGGACCGCCAGCCGGTCGCGTTCCATCCGGTCCACGAGCTTGCTGACGGTGCTGTGCTTTAAATGCAGCCGGCCGGCCAGCTCCGTGACCGTGAGCGGCCCCTCGCGCCGGAGCACCTGAATGGCCGAATACTGGAGCAGGGTGATGCCGCGCTTTCTGGCGATTTCGTCCTGCCGCCGGCGGAACTTCCGGGCCAGTTTCAGCGCCTGATCCAGGATGAGGTCGATCCCCGTGGACGCCTCGCGCCGGGGCTTCTCCGTGTCTGTGATTTTACCGGTTTCGACCATGCGGATACCTGTTTCGTCCTTATTATGTAGCATCCTACGAATTGACGACAAAAGATTTCTGTCAGTCATGGGATACCCTGAATCCAGTTCAGGGCATGAGATTCACAGAGAAAAGATTCCGCTTGCAAATACGTAGCATGCTACGTATGATGGTCCCATCAACTGAAAGCGGCACCGCCAAGCCCCGGCGGAACGCCGGCGAGGAGCAAGAGAGCCATGGCGAAAACGGTGCTGACGGAACGGAACCTGCGTGACATTCCCCGGGATTTTTTCAGGTGGATGAAAGACCCCATCAGCGGCGAGGGCGGCATGCGGGTGGCCCGCATCACGTTCAACGTGATCGGCCCCGAGTTCGAGACCGCCCGGCGGCAGTTCAAGGCCGACCCGACAGGCCGGAGGATCCTCGAAGAGCGGCCCTCGCTGGAGAATGCGGTGCTGGATACCGCGCACCTGAAGGGCCTGCCGCCGGAGACGCTCGGCCGGCAGCTCTACGATTTCCTCAACAATGACGACTACATCATCCCCGGCTACATGATCCCGGGCTTCTTCATGATGAACGGCTATTACGACCGCGTACAGAAGGACGAGGAGATGGACTTCCTCCTTCACCGGTTCTTCTTCGCCCACGACCTTCACCATGTGATCGGCGGCTACGGCCCCGACCCGTGCGGCGAGGCGCTGAACGCCATGTTCACGGCCGGCTGGTCGGGGATCATCTCGAGGCGGCTGTCCTACCTCACCTTCTTCGGTCTCGCGGCCCTGTCGATGACGCCGAAGATCGGCCGGACCCGGTGGAAGGAACTCCTGGACGAGGCGTACGAGCGCGGGGTTGGGACGCGCAGGAACACTCCGCTCGCCTGCGTCTACTGGGAAGAGCTGATCGGCAAACCCATCGAGGAGGCGCGTGCGGCCGTCGGTGTGCCCTCGGGCTCGCTCGCCGACATGAGCACCGGCGACTGGATGCGTCACAGCCGGACCACCGAGACCGTCATCAACAGCTTCGGCAAGATGCCGCTTCTCAAGAAGAAGGCGAAGGCGCTCACCGAGGCGGTGGACGGATACGGCATCCACTGGAAGGAACTGCTCCGCCGCCACCCGAAGACCATCGACAAGGTGGCGATGCGGGTGATGAGCGGCCCCACCACCAAGGAAGAACTGATGGGAATCCTCGCGAACTGATCCTCTATATAGGGAGAAACGTTCCGCCCCCGCTTCCAGGACCGGAAGGCGGGGGCGAAATGTCTGGCAGCCGGTCAGAACTTGATACCGGGCGGCGTGAAGCCCGGCGTTATCGCCCTCGGAAAGTTCGGCTTTGAGACCGGCAGGATTGTCGGCTCCTTCAGTGCGCCACCGCCCCAGATGGACAGGGCGATCCGGACCGATTCCTGCCGGGAGATGCCGATCTGTTCCACGAAGGACGGGTCTGCTGCCTGCGTCACCAGCCGGTCCAGCATCATGAGGCACGCGACCGGCGAGACATCCTGCCGGAGGAGCGGCATGAAATATTTGGCGACGGCCCATTTGCTGCCGTCCAGCCGGGCCTGGAACTGCTTCCAGGCGACCGGGTGGTCCCGGTGCAGGTCGCCGAAGAACGCCGGACTTACGTTACTGAGGCTCGACGTCCAGGCGTCGGCCCACCGGGCGAGCATTTCGAGGGCGGACTTGCAGTCCTGCACCTTGTCCCACTCCAGCGCATCGAGCGCCGCCAGTTCGTGGGCCCAGGCGTCGATCATCGCGCTAACCAGCTCGTCCTTGGACGGAAAATACTTATAGAGAGTCATGGCGCTCATGCGGAGCTCGGTCGCGAGCTCACCCATGACGACCGCCCGGATACCCGAACGGCGTGCCTTTTCGGAAAAGGCCTCCAGAATCCGGGCCCGAACCGGGGAATTAGGGTCGGGGGCATTCGCGGGCGTGAGGTCCGTGGATTTCTTCTTCGCAGGTCTGGGCATGGGCGAAACTCCGGTTATCAGATTAGCGACCATGGAGAGTAACCAAAAAATACCAGTATTTCTAGGGGGTTATGGGAGTAATAAAAAGTTATTGACATTTCTCAATGTCGCCTGTATCAGTAATCAAAACGAAATTATATTTCTCCCCTTACCAATAGGGGGAGGAAAAGCTGAAAAAACAGCAGGTTACTGGAGGAGACAATGAAGAGGAACGGGTTACTGAAGGTCGCGCTGCTCGCCGCTATAACGGCATTTATGCCGGGCTGCGGCAATGGGAGTGGCAGCGGAAGCGAAGGCGAAACCCTCACCGAGGGCGCCGAGATGATCATGGCGGATGAGCTGACCAAGCCGGAAGGCACGGCCTACACGGCGGCGGCTTATCCGACCGCGCTGCTCGGCAGCAGCCGCGGCGGCGCACCCCTGTGGGACTACTGCTACGGCAAGTCCGACAGCACGGCGCTGCCGACCGACCCCCGCCGCCTGGTTCAGCCGGGCGTGAGCGACGGCCGGGCCGTGCAGTTCAATGCCTACTACAAGGATTGCCATGTGGACCCGGCATCTGTGAAGGAAGCCGGCGCTCCCAAGACCTGCGGCGAGCTGCGCCAGAGGTTCAATCGCGGCAACGAACTGCTGGAAACCGGCGGTCCGAAGGTTGGTGCGCTGTTCTCGGGCGACAAGCCGATGTCCGTCGAGGCGGGCCTCGGCATCGCCACGTTCACGGCTGGCCAGTACAACGACCTCTGGAAGATCTGGGGCGGTTTCCTCTGGCGGCCCGACAAATTCGACCAGTATGTGGGCGAGCGTTACGGCTCCGGCTTCGGCCCCACGCCGAACCCGTACCCCAAGCCGGGTGAGGACCCGAACCGCACCAACGGCGGCACGGGCAAACTCCCCGAGATGTTCACGCAGCTCCGTGACCCGGCCACCGGCAAGTGGACCGGCCGGATCGGCATCACCTGCCACGCGTGCCACAGCGGTGTCGTCGGCTCGACGCTGACTTACGGCGGCGGCAGCAGCCTCGCGGACCTGAACCTGTTCCTGCGCGACATGCTCCCGCTCGGCTATCTGGCGTCGCTCGCCGTGATTGCAAACCTCAATCACACGCGCGGTACCAACAACGCCAGCGACATCAACCTTGCCTTCCTGTTCCCGGACGAGAAGCTGCTCTCGCTCAGCGAGATCGCCGGGGTCATCACCTCCGGCTCGACGTCGAGCATGGACACGCCGGCCTGGTGGAACATGGGCCACCGTCCGCTCAAGTTCGTGGACGGCGTGTTCCCGATCGATGCTCCCCGCGTCGACATGGTGTTCTATACGCCGTTCTTCGGCCTGTTCGGCGGCCTCGGCGGCCCGATCAGCGAAGCCGGTCAGGACTGGATGCGGGCCAACGGTCCGCCCCTCAATAGCTGGATCGAGAGCCTGAAGGCTCCTGCCTACCCGGTGGCAATCAACAAGACGCTGGCCGAACAGGGTGCCACGCTCTTCCACACGCTCGACATGTGGGCTCCGAGCCGGAACAACTCGGTCCCGCGTCCGGCCGGCGGCAACGGCTCCTGCGCGAGCTGTCACGGCGCCTACTCGCCCCGTTACGTGAACGATCCGGCGTACCTGGCGAGCCCCGAGCTCGAAGGCATGGCCAGCTACATCACCCCGCAGCGGATCATCAGGGCCGATCCCGTCCGGTGGCAGACGAACAACGAATCCGTCCAGAAGGCGGGTGCGAAGAACTTCTTCGGGTACCCGCAGACCTACGGCACGGCGAACGACTGCGGACCGCAGAACCAGGAGCGCCTGCGCGGCAGCCGCGAACTCGGCTACCTCGCACCGCCGCTCTACGGCGTGTGGGCCTCGGCTCCCTACATGCACAACGGCTCGATCCCGAACGTGTGGGAAGTGCTGAAGCCTTCCGACCGCCGCGCGATCTGGCGCCGCAAGTCGAAGCCGGCTCCCTCCTGGCAGTTCGGCCAGTACAAGAACCCCATCATGGGCTTCGATACGGACTTCGCCCGTTCGTACGATGCCACCAAGCTGGGGTGGAAGTACGACGTCATCGCCTGCAAGTGGCGCTCGCTCCTGAATCCGGCGGTCACGCCCTACATCAGCTGCGACCCGAACGACGAGTTCAACGATCCGCTGATCCAGCAGATCCTGAACCCGATCTTCTCGAACCTGATCCTCGTGTGGAACATCCTGTTCCCGCCGATCCTGACTGACGGACAGATGGAAGATCGCAAGATCATGAATACCATCCTCTACAGTCACGGTAACGAAGGTCACGACTTCAACGCAGTCCTCACGGACGCGGAGCGGCTCGCGATCATCGAGTACCTCAAGACACTCTGACCTGAAGACCGGGCGGCGGCGGGATATCCGCCGCCGCTCCGGGTTCCAGAATGAGTCAGAACAGAATGTTCACCGCCGCCGCCGCCGGTTCTGAAGGACCGGCGGCGCTGGCGCGTCTGGGGGGTGCCGCGTGGCGCCTTCTCTCCAGCGTGAAGCTGGGAGTGTTCTGGCTGATTCTGCTCGCCGCCCTGTCGGCGATCGGGACGATCATTCCGCAGACCACCGGGCAGCTCGATACTTTCCAGAACTACGTCGCGAAGCTCGGGCCGGAGCGGGCCGCGCTCTATGCGAAACTGGGGCTCCTCAACGTCTACCACTCCTGGTGGTTTGTCACGGTGCTCACGCTCATGTGCCTCAGCATCGCGGCGGCCAGCATCGACCGCTGGCCCCGGATCTTCGGGGAGTTCTCGAAAGACGATCCCGTTCCGCCCGCCTCCCGGTTCCGGGGGCCGTTCTCCCGGAGCTGGGTGCTCGTATTCGCCCATTCGCGCTTTACCGATCTCCACGCCCTTTTTGCGAAGCAGTTCGGCACACCGCAGGTGTCCCGGATCGGCCCGAAAGAGATCGTGCTCTATTCGAACCGGGGCCGCTGGACCCGCCTGGGCGTCTATTTCGTCCATGCCGGCATCCTGATCACCTCCGCCGGGGCCGTGCTCGGCAACTTTACGGGTTTCACCCGCGCCCACATCTACATTCCCGAGGGCGGCTCAACCTCCAGCATCGAGCTGCTGGAGGGCATCTCGCCCACGGGCGAGGCGACGGCGAAGACCCACCACCTGCCGTTCGAGCTCCGCTGCGACGACTTCGAGGCGCAGTTTTACAACGATCCCAAGACCGGAGTTCCGACGGAGAAACCGAGCCTGTTCCGAAGCCGCCTCACGGTCCTCGAGAACGGCCGCGAGGTGCTCACCCGCGATATCTTCGTGAACGACCCGCTCCGGTACAAGGGCTACACCTTCTATCAGGAGAACTACGACCAGGCCGACCCGTTGATCCGGATTACGGCTGTCTCCCGCAAGAGCGGCGAGCGCTACCCCGTGAACGCCCGGTTTAACGAGCCGTTCCAGCTTCCGGGTGAGGAATTCCGTTACGTGGTCCGGGGCTCCAAGGACAATTTCGAAATTCCCGGCTCCGGACCGGCAGGCCCCGCCGTCGGCATCGAGATGCTCCGCGAGGACGGCGAGCTCGCCACGGTGAACCGCGGCGGGCAGGAGCATCCGGTCCGGTTCCTGATCTTCCGCGACCTGCCCGCCTTCGATGCCGGCCGGGGCGCCGCCCATATCCTGATGCTCGAAGGCGTCGATCAGGGGTTCAGGACGGGGCTCCAGGTGGCGAACGATCCGGGCGTCTGGGTCGTGTGGCTCGGTTCGGCGCTCATGATCTTCGGCATGTGTCTCGCCTTCTTCGTCTCTCACCGGCAGTCCTGGCTCCGGATCACATCCGACGGCATCTGCTTCGGCGGGGCCGTCCACAAGCATCGTCTGGCCTTTGAAAACCGCATTGCGGCTTTCTGCGAAACCCTCGAGCGGGAACTCCCGGCGGCAAGGCCGTCGGGAGCCACCGCCGCCAACGGCCCAGCCACGGAGGTCACCCCATGAACCCGGCAGTTGTCATGACTGGAACCACACGAGAAGTAACGTCCATGCCCTGGAAGGTGCTGGGCGGAGCCGCCCTCCTTGCGGGCATCAGCACCCTTGCCTATGGCGTGACGCTGCCGGCGGCCGGACTCGGGTCCGCCCGTTTCGAGTGGGCCTCGGGCCTGCTGTCGGCGGCGGCGTTCCTCTACCTCGCCGCCTTCGCCTCGTATCTCGTCCATCTCGCGCGGGACGGCGAGACCGCCTCCCGAATAGGCAGCTTCCTCACCCGGACGGGACTCGCGCTTCATACGTCCGCCCTGCTGGTGCGCTGGAGCATCTCCGGCCTTCACCAGCCGCCGTGGACCAACCTGTATGAATCGCTCATCTTCTTCGCCTGGGGCGTGGCGCTCGTCTACGCGGCGTTCGAGTGGCGTACCGGGAACCGGACCGCCGGTGCGTTCGTCATCCCCGTCGCCGTCCTCATGATGGGCGTCGCGGCGATCTCCGCCCCGCACACAAAGGAAATCCCCCAGATCATGCCCGCCCTGCAGAGCGGCTGGATCAAGATCCACGTCACCTTCGCCTGCATCGCCTACGCGGCATTCTTCACCGCCTTCGGATTTGCGATCCTCTTCCTTGTGAAGGACGGCGTTTCTCCGGCGTTCCTCCGGGCGCTGTATGCGGTGTTCGCGGCTGTTTCATTCGTGAGCTACGGGCTCGGCGACGTGGTCCGGTACGCGGAATTTCCGCTCAACTGGCCGGTGATCGCCCCCGACGGGCAGGTATCTTCCGGTCTGAAGCCCGTGCCCTATACGGGCCAGCTCTATCTGCTCGCCTTCGCGGCCTACGCCGCGGCCGCGGCACTCTTCTTTGCCGGTAAATCGGGCCGTCTGGCCCGGCTGAGAGCCTACGACCTGCCGGTGTTTCTCACGGGCTTCCTCGCCCACACGGCAGGTACGGCCGTCGCGATCCAGCATGCCGCCGGAATCCGGCCGGTCCCCATGCGGCCTCACCTGACGCTGCTCCAGTGGGACGTGAACTCCTACCTCATCGGCCTTTCCGTGCTGGTCTGGATGGGCAGCCTCCTCGTGCTGCTCGTCGGCTGGCGGGCGCAAAAGCTCTCGGCCGGGCTCCCGGCGGCCCGCCTGCTCGATGACTGGAGCTACCGGGCGGTTCTCGTGGGCCTGCCGCTCATGACGCTGAATCTCGTGACCGGGGCGATCTGGGCGAACAACGCCTGGGGGTCGTACTGGAGCTGGGATCCCAAGGAGACCTGGGCGCTCATCACCTGGCTCGTCTACGCCGCCTACATCCACATGCGGATCGCGGGCGGTCTCGGCGGGCGCAAGTCCGCCGCCATTGCCGTCGCCGGATTCGGCATCGTCATGTTCACCTATCTCGGCGTGAACCTGTTCCTGTCGGGCCTCCATTCGTACGGAAGCCCGCAGTAAGCGGCGCGTGGGGAGAACCCCCGGCCCGCCGGGGGTCCGGGCCTGTAATGAACCGGCGCACCGGCAGGCGGCCGCCCGGCTTTCGGATGGCCGCCCGCCGTGTTACATTGCCGCCCATGATCGATCGCATCGCAGACCCCAGGGAGCGGCTCATGGCGCAGCTCATGAGCATCGGGGGCCTCATGGAGACCGTCTCGAACCGGCAGGTGTTCCGCCGCTTCGAGCTCTCGAACGCCCAGTACGAGGTGCTGCAGATTCTGGCCGCCCAGTCCGGCCCCGTGAGCCTGTCGGAGATCTCGCGGATGCTGGTGGTCTCGAACGCCAACGTCACGGGCCTGATCGACCGCATGGAGTCCCAGAGCCTTGTCCGGCGCAAGACCAACCCCGAAGACGGCCGCGTCCGGCTCATCGAGATCACGGCCACGGGCCGCTCGCGCTACAAGCAGGCGCATGCGGTTCTGGCCGGTGCGGTGGGGGAATTCCTGCAGGGGTTCAAGGATCCGGAAATCGCGAGTCTCGTGAAGGCCCTCGACATTCTCCACATGCGCGCCCAGGCGGCCGCCACGGGGCTCTACAAGCTGCGGATCAATCCCGGCGAGCAGCCCCAGCGCAAGCCCGCCGCCGCGAAGTAGTTTCACGGCTCCCTGAAACCCGGCGTTGACCCCGCCGCCGGAACCGTTAGGCTCCGGGCCCGTGGCGGATATGGGATTTCGATGAGCCGGAAGATCAGACGACTGGAACAGGCCGACATGCCGGAGGATCTCGTCCGGCGGCTGGAGCCGCGCGTGAAGCGGCTCGGCTACCTGGGCGAGTTCTTCAAGGTGGCGGCGAACCAGCCCCGCGTGCTCGCGGCGTTCATGGAACTCACCGACGCCCTGAAGGAAGCGCTGCCCGACCGGCTCACCGAAACCGTCGCGCTCACCGTCTCGACCGCCGCGAAAAATCCCTACGAGCGTCACCAGCACGAACGCCTCTCCGAAAAGCTCGGCTACTCCCGCGACTGGATCCTGGAAGTCATGTCCCTGAAGATGCCGGGACGGCACATGACGCCGGCCGAAACGGCGGTCCAGCGGTTCACGCTCAAGGCGATCGAAACGAAAGGGCTGGGCTGTGCGCCGGAGTTCGAGGCGGTCGTGGAGGCCGTGGGGCCCGGTCAGGCCACCGCCGTGCTGCTGCTCGCCGGCCGCTACCTCACCCACGCCATTTTCGTGAACTCCCTCGAGCTCGCTCCGCCGGTGGGCAGCATCTTCACGGACGGAGGGAACGGGTAGTGCCGCTCTGGATCACCGAACGGGAAGTGTCCTCCGTCATGGCCATGCCGGACGCGATCCGCGCCCTCGAAGCGGGTCTCAGGGCCGAGGCCTCCGGCGGCGCCCGGAACATGGTGAAGACCCATGTGGAGTTCGGCGGTCACGGAAACCTGCATGCCATCGGAGCGGCCTTCGAGACGGGTCCGGACGGAGGGGTCGTGGGCACCAAGACCTGGGCCCACACGCCGGGCGGAGCGATGCCGCTCCTGGTAATGTTCAGCGCCGGTACGGGTGCGCTCCTTGCCATTGTCGAGGCGTTCGCCCTCGGCCAGCTCCGTACGGGCGGAATCTCGGGCGTCGCGACGAAGTGGCTCGCGGCGGAGGGTGCGGACGAACTCGCCCTCGTCGGCGCGGGCAAGCAGGCGATGGCGCAGGTGGGCGCGGTGGCGGCCGTGCGAAAGCTCCGGCGGGTCCGTGTGTTCAGCCGGGACCCGGCGAAATGCGCCGCGTTCGCCGCGAATCTCCGTGACCGGTTCCCGGCGGTCGAAGTCGCCGGGGCTTCCACGGTTGCGGACTGCGTGAAAGACGCCCCGATCGTCACGCTCGTCACGCGGGCGACGGAGCCGTTCCTGGGCGCCTCGATGCTGGCGCGGGGCGCGCATGTGAACGCCGTCGGGGCGATTACTCCCGAACGTGCCGAGTTTCATCAGGATCTTTTCCCCAGAGCCGGCCGTCTTGTCGCCGACAGCGTCGAGCAGGTGAGAAAGCTCTCGCGGGAGTTCCGGGACCACCTGGGGGAGAACCCCTCCGGCTGGAACGGGGTCGAGACGCTCGCCTCGGTGGTCGCGGGCGGCCGGGGCCGGACGCCCTCCGACGACCTCACGGTGTTCAAGGCCATGGGCGTCGGGATCTCCGACCTCTCGGTGGGAATCGAAATTCTCAAGGCGGCCCGCGAAAAAGGCCTCGGCCGCGAGCTGCCGATGCCGGAGCGGGCCGGGATCCGGTTCGCCTGAACCGGCGGCCAAAGGAGTAACCCTTTTATGGTGACGGACAATCCGAAAGCGGTCTTTATCGACCGGACCGGCCAGCCGGCTCCGGCGCTCGAGCTGATGCGCCCGCTGCTGATTCCGAAGGAAGATATCGAGGCGGAGGCGGCGCGGCTGGCCGCGCTGCCAAGACCGGCGAACGGCCGCCGCCAGTCGGTCATCTCGCACCCCGACACGGGCACGGGGAACGGCCTCGCCCCCGGCACGCAGGTGACGCTGAACGTGCTGCTTCCCGGCGAATCGACGAAGCCGATCCGCCATAATTCCTCGCAGGTGAATTTCTGCATCCGGGGCGGCGGGCGGTCGGAGATCGGCGGCAAAACGGTCGTGTTCGGGCATTACGACGTGTGGAACACGCCGTCGAACGCGGTCTACTCGCACTTCAACGATACGGACGCCATCCAGGTGCGGCTCTGCTACTCGAACGCGGCGCTGCTCGAAAAGCTGAACATCCATGTGGTGGACGAGGATCCGCTCGGCCCCAAGAACTGGGACGAGACCCGGAGCGCCGGTCACGGCCACGCCGACGTGAACCCCTACGGGACGTTCCGGCTGACCGAAGACGGGGCGTATCTCATGCCCTACGAGAAGCTGGTGAACCCGGACGTCGTCGAGTGGCCCGTCCTTCACTGGCCCTGGAAACAGGTGAAGGCCGAGCTGGACAAGCTCGCGGCGCTCGGGCCGGACTACAAGGGGCGGCGGCTTTACCTGCTGTACCACCCCTCCACGGGCCGCTTTAACGGCACCGCACCCAATTTCTTCGCCACGATCACGATCCGGCCGCCGAAGATCGTCGACCGGCCGCACCGGCACTCCTCGTCGGCGATCAACTACTTTTTCGGCGGCACGGGCCACAGCCAGGTGGACGGCCGCCGGTACCAGTGGAAGGCCGGCGATCTGATGCTCACCGCCCCCGGCTGGGCCGTGCACAATCACGCCTCCCACGACGAACCGGTCTACGAACTGACGATCCAGGACAGTCCGCTGAACCTCGCCATGGATTCGCTCATGTGGCAGGAGGATCTCGGCCGTCCGTACTCGATGCTCGGATCGTCCAGAGGTTTTGAAACCAACCGTACGAAGGTGAGCTGATGATTCCGCTGGACAAGGGCTTTCTGAAGGGCAGCTACCCGCCGGTCGTGACCCCGTTCCGGGGCGGCGAGGTGGACTACGCGAAATACGCCGAACTGGTGGAGTACCAGATCTCGAACGGCACCCACGGCATCCTCGTGACCGGCACCACCGGCGAGCCCAGCACGCTCACGGTGGCGGAGCGGGCGAAGCTGCTGGAAGCGGCGGTCAGGCAGGCGAAAAAACGGGTGCCGGTCGTCGCCGCCACGGGCTGCGAGTCCTACGCCGCGACGCTCGAGCTGACCCGCGAGGCGGAACGGCTCGGGGCCGACGCCCTGCTGATCGTCACGCCGTATTACATCAAGCCGCCGCAGCGGGGGCTGGTCGAGTATTACCTCGCCCTGGGGCGCGAGACGAAGCTGCCGCTCATGATCTATCACATTCCCGGCCGCGCCGTGGTGAACGTCACCGTGGAGACGGTGGCGAAGATCGCCGCACAGCTTCCGCACCTCGTCGGCATCAAGCACGCGGTGAACGATCTCGAGTTCGTCTCGGAACTGCTCGTGAAACTGGGGCCGGAGTTCCGCGTGTTTGTGGGACTCGAAAGTCTCTCGTTCCCGATGATGGCCGTCGGCGCCTCGGGCCTCATGAACGCGGTGGGCAACATCGCCCCCCGGAAAGTGGCCGAGATCTGCAACCGGGTGTTCGCGGGCGATCTCGAAGGGGCGAAGAAGCTCCACTACGACCTGTTCGAGCTGAACAAGGCGGTCTTCCTCGACACGAATCCGATTCCCATGAAATACATGATGAAGCGGATGGGGCTGCTCGCCACGAACGAGCACCGGCTCCCGATGGTTCCGGCGACGCCGGACCAGGAGCGGCAGCTCGACGAGATCCTGAAAAAGGCGGGAATGATCTAGCGGCCGAGCCCCCGCTTCGCGCGGGGGTTCTTCGGGTCGCTCACGAGCGCCGTCCGGTAATGTAGGTCGGCGGCCGTTTCGTCGCCGGTCAGTTCGCTGATCCGGCCCAGCATGACATGGGCTTCGGCGATCTTCTTCCGGTCCACCGGCGAAGCGGCGAGGTAGCGTTCGAGATCCTCGCGGGCGCTCGTGTAATCCTCCATCTCGAAATACTGCTCGCCCCGGTAGAACCAGGACTTGGGGAAATCGGGCGCTGCGGACGCCATGCGGGTGAAGATCCGGGCGGCCTCGTCGTGGCGGCCCCGGTCGGACTGGGTCTGAGCCCGGAGTATCATGGCGATGATGTTTTTGGGGTACCGGCGCTCGATCGATTCGCCCGTCCGGTCCGCCTCGTCCGTGCGCCGCTCCTTGCGGTAAATCCACATGAGCGAGATCTCCGCGATGGGTCCGGCGAACTGTCCGGCGTCTGCGGCTTCCTCGAGCTTCTTTATGCCCTTTTTCCGGTTGTCCGGCAGGAAGAAGAGGATCTTTCCCAGCTTGTCGCTGAGGACGTACTGGTAGAGCCCGAAGCCCAGTTCGGGGTCGGCGAACTCCGGTGCCACATCCTTGGCGGAATCCAGTTCCGAGAGGGCGTCCTGGGCCCGCCGGTAGGCGGCGAAATGGCTGTCGTCCCAGAACTCGAGCAGCGCCTCGTTGCCGTAAACGACCGCCCGGAGGAAGTGCCAGCCGGCGCGCCGTTTCCCTTCGGGAGCCGGGCCATCGAACCGGGACTTTGCTTCCTTCACCGACTGGCGGAGGTCGGCCAGCAGGTCGTCGGACTTGCTCTCGAGATACTGGGCGGTGAGGGCGATGCACACGCCGACAGGGCCCGTGACGTCTTTCGGGTGTTCCCGCCCGTAAGCCCGGAACCGGGCCCGGGCCTCGTCGTACTGGCGGTTCAGGATGAGATCGCGCCCGGCGATGAGCTCGGGATAAGCCTCCGGCGAATAGAAGGGACTGCTGGCCGCGGGAGCGGGCGGCGTCTCCGCGAGCTCTGGCGGCGATGGGACTGCCGGTGCGTTGCCCGCAGCTGCGGGATCCATGGCGGTCATGGACGGCGGCGCCGGGGTGACGGCGGCGTCAGCCGCAGGAATCTGCAGGGCGAGGATGAGTGCCGGAAGCAGCATGAAATAATTCTGGCGGTTTTCCGCGAATGAGGACAACTTGAGCATTGTTAATCTTTCCGGTCTATCGTGTGACCTTTCGGGCATCACCATTTTGTGCCCGAACCGCTGACGGATGAGTGATCTGAGACACACCGGCAAGGCCTCACAGGGCAGAACGGCCATCGTGACCGAAGGTGGCGGCATGCGGGGGATTTTTACCGCCGGAGTGCTGGATGCTTTTGCCGATGCCGGGTTTCAGCCGTTCGACCTCGCCATCGGCACCTCCGCCGGAGCGTGCACGCTCGCCTCGCATCTTGCCGGACAGACCGGCCGGAACCGGAGGGTGTTCACGAACCAGATGAGCCGCCCGGAATTCATCAGCGTGTGGCGCTACCTCCGGGGCGGGCACCTCATGGAACTCGACTGGCTCTGGGACACGCTGGACCGGGAAGACCGGCTGGACGTGGCCGCCGCCGTGTCCCGGCCCGGCGTCGAACTCGTGGTGGCGGCGACGGGCGCCGGTACCGGAACACCCGTCTATTTCCGCCCCCAGGCCGAAGAGCTCAACGCAGCCCTCAAGGGGTCCAGCGCCGTACCGGTTCTCTACCGGGGACCGGTTTCCGTGGGGTCGGAGCAGGTCGTGGACGGGGGCGTCGCCGACCCCATCGCGGTGGAGGAAGCCTGGCGCCGGGGGGCCCGCCGGATTCTGGTGGTGAGGACCCGGCCGGGGAGTTACGTGAAGTCGCCGGGCCTGGAAAGCTGGGTCGGGGAGCGGGCCCTCGCCCGGTACCCGGCGCTGGCAGCGGCCATCCGGCGGCAGGCGGAGGTCTATCGCCGGGCGGTGGAGTTCATCCGGAACCCGCCGGAAGGTTGTGAAATCGTTGAAATTGCGCCCGAAACGGCCCTCAGGACCGGCCGGACCACCCAGAAAAGGGAACATCTTGAAGCGGACTACGAAACCGGCCGGAGACACGGGCAGAAGGCCATGGTTGACTGGTTACGGCGGTTTTCGTAAGGCCGTGTGAAAGTCTGGGCTGACGGGTTGAATGAGGCGCGGGTTCAGGGCAGTCTGTCGGCCCAGAAACTCTGCTCTGAAAGAGCACCGCGGATGTTTTTGGGGATAGTCCGCAGGGGGAGTCAAAACGTGAATTTCGCTCAGTTCCGCCGGGCCGTTGTGGCCCTGGCCGTCGTGATGGTTGTAACCGCCTGCGGCGAGGACAATGTGGATACGCTGGACCGCTCGATTGCGGCTCCCCGCATTTTCGACTTCCGGGCCACCCCGTCGCCCCTGAACCCCGGCATCCCGACCGCCGTCCAGTGGTCGTGGCGCTACCTGAACGACATGAACCCGCCGCCGAGCTGCACCATCGACAACAGCGTCGGCGTCGTCCTGAACGGCGAAGCCAAGTTCGTGACGATCTCGGCCGACACGACCTACACGCTGACCTGCTCGAACCGCGCCGGTCAGGGAACGGCCACCGTGACGGTCGCCAGCACCGGCAACCTGCCGCCGGCCGGCGAGATCGCCCTCCCGCCGAGCGTGACCATTGCGGCCGGCGACACCGTCGAATTCGCCAGCAGCTGCACGGACGACAACCCGGTCGCCGCGCTCCGGACCCACGCCTGGGATTTCGGCGGCGCCGCCCCGGCAAGCACCCTTGAGGAGCCGGGCGAAATCCGGTTCCCGAGCCCCGGCCGTTTCACCGTCACCTACACCTGCACCGACAATCAGGGGCTCGCCGACCCGACGCCCGATACGGTGGTCGTGGCGGTGCTGGGTTACGAAGCCCCGGCCACTACCGTGACCGCCACCACCGGCCCGGTGGACGTCCGGGTGGCCGACCTGAACAACGACACCTTCCAGGATCTCGTGACCGTGCGGAGCCTCTCGCACGACGTCTTCGTGCAGCTCCAGGATCCGGCCGTCCCCGGCACCCTGCTGGCGGGGACCGCCATCCCGGTGAGCGGGAATGCGAACCCCGCGCCCATGGCCGTTGCGATCGCCGACGTGAACGCCGACACCCGTCCCGACCTCATTGTCGCCAACCGTGACGATGATTCGGTCGCCGTGATTCTCCAGACAACGACGGCGGGCACGTTCGCCGCGGCCGTGACCTACGCGGCAGGCGACGGGCCCGTTTCCGTGGCCGTTGCCGACCTGAACGGCGACACCCTTCCGGACCTCGCGGTTGCGAACCAGCTCTCCGGCAACGTGAGCGTGCTGCTCCAGAACGTCACGACGGCGGGCACCTTCGACGCGGCCGTGAACTACGAGACCGGCACCGGCTCCGCGCCGTCGGCTATCGCGATCGGCCTCATCAACTCCGACACCCGTCCGGATCTCGCCGTGACGAGTACCGGTATCGACCGCGTTTCGATCCTGTTCCAGTACGGTATCCCGGCGGATCCCGGCCACTTCCGGCCCAAGTTCGACTATCAGGCGGGCAACGACCCCACGGGGCTGGTGCTCACCGATCTCGACCAGGACGGCCGCGTCGATATCGTCACGACGAACCCGGCCGACGACCAGGTCTCGATCCTGCTCCAGAACTCGCCGCCCATCACGATGGGTACCTTCCGGACACGGCAGGGCCAGACGGTGCAGGACAACCCCGCAGGCATTTCCGCCGCCGACATCAACGGCGACACGTACCCGGATCTCCTCGTCGCCAACCGGGGCTCCGACTCGGTGTCGCTGCTGCTCACGGACCCGGCGCTGCCGGGCCAGTTCCTCTCCCGCCTCGATTATGCGGCAGGCGACGGCCCCGTGGCGGTAACTTCGGGAAGCCTCACCGCCGACGCGCTGCCGGACCTCGTGACGGCCGATCTCGACGGAGATTCGGTCACGATCGTCGCCCACTCGGCCCCCCGGCCCGGCATCAACACGACGCTGGCGACGCCGCCCGTGACGGCGACGACGAGCGTGCTCTCGTTCTTCGTCTATGTGGTCGAAGGAACCACCGTGACCTGGGACGCCGCCCTCGTGAACGACGCCGGCGCCACGCTGGGTTCCCCGTCCACGGGAACCTGCGACACCACGCTCCACTGCTCGGGCACGCTGACCGCCAGCACGACCGTCTCGGTCACGCTGACCGGCTCGGCCGACACCGTGGCGACCCTGAACCTCTCGGCCACCGACACGGTGCTGACGGACAACCAGAGCCTCGACGTCACCGTGGATATCACGCCGCCCGCGGACCCGGTCATCACGACGAACGGCGGCGCGGACTTCAACGTGATCGTCGGCGCCTTCGTGATCGACGGCACCACGGCGGCGGACACGAACGCCATCGAGGTCCAGATCGACGCGGGCACGTTCGCCCCGGTTTCGGGATACGTCCCCGGCTCGACCGCATGGACTTACAGCGGAACGATCGAGCTGGGCATCACGAGCGCGTTCTGTTTCCGGGCGCTGGACGTGGCCGGCAACGCGAGCCTCACCGACTGCGTGAACGTCACCCGCTGACCCGGGCGGTGCACCCGCCCGGTGCTTGCACCGGGGGCGGGGCTCGCCTATCGGACTGACGCAACAGCCGGGCAGGCGCCCTTCAGCGCAGGCCCGGAACCCGAACCATGAGCGACAACAACTTCCCCTACGATCCCAAAGCCATCGAGCCCAAGTGGCAGGACTACTGGCTCAAAAACCGCACCTTCAAGGCGTTCAATCCCGGCGAACCCGGCTTCGACCCGAAGAAGCCCAAGTATTACGTGCTCGACATGTTCCCCTATCCGTCGGGGGCGGGGCTCCATGTGGGCCATCCCGAGGGCTACACCGCCACGGACGTCGTCGCCCGCTACAAGCGGATGAAGGGGTTCAACGTCCTGCACCCCATGGGCTGGGACGCCTTCGGCCTTCCGGCCGAGCAGTACGCCATCCAGACGGGCACGCACCCGCGCGAGACGACGGCCAGGAACGTCGAGGTGTTCCGCCGCCAGATCCGCCAGCTCGGGTTCTCCTACGACTGGGACCGCGAGATCGACACGACCGATCCCGGCTACTTCCGGTGGACCCAGTGGATTTTCCTCAAGCTCTACGAGAAGGGACTCGCCTACATGGCGGAGGTCCCGGTGAACTGGTGCGAGGCGCTCGGCACCGTGCTCGCCAACGAGGAGGTCGTGGACGGAAAATCCGAACGCGGCCAGCACCCAGTCACGAAGCTGATGCTCCGCCAGTGGATGCTGAAGATCACTGCCTACGCGGACCGGCTGGAGCAGGATCTGGACGGCCTCGACTGGCCGGAGCCGATCAAGCTGATGCAGCGGAACTGGATCGGCCGGAGCGAGGGAGCCGAAGTCGATTTCTCCCTCGACGCCGAAGCCGCCTCTAGGGCGAAGGCGGCCGGGCTCCCGGAGAAACTTCGTATCTACACGACACGCCCCGACACGCTGTTCGGCGCGACCTTCATGGTGCTCGCGCCCGAGCACCCGCTCGTCGCCTGCATCACGGCGCCGGACCGGAAGGCGGAAGTCGCCGCCTACGCCGAGAAGACGAAGAGCGAAACCGAGATCACCCGCGGCGACGACACCCGGGAGAAAACCGGCGTGTTCACGGGCGCCTATGCCATCAATCCGGTGAACGGCGCGAAGACCCCGGTCTGGATCGCCGACTACGTGATGATGGGCTACGGCACGGGCGCCATCATGGCGGTGCCGGCTCACGACACGCGGGACCATGAGTTCGCGAAAAAGTTCGGCCTGAAAATCGTCGAGGTCGTCTCGGGCGGCGCCGACGTGCAGAAGGAAGCCTGGACCGGGGACGGCATTCTCGTGAATTCGCCGCTCATCGACGGGCTGAACGTCCCGGCCGCCAAGGCGAAGCTCGCCGGCTGGCTGGAGGAAAAGGGCCTCGGGAAGAAGGCCGTCCGGTACAAACTGCGCGACTGGCTGTTCAGCCGCCAGCGATACTGGGGCGAGCCGATCCCGGTGCTCCACCACGAGAACGGCAATCTCGTCCCCATGTCACCGGACGACCTGCCGCTCACGCTCCCCGAGCTCGCCGACTTCAAGCCGACGGGGGACCCCTCGGGCCCGCTCGTGAAGGCGAAGGAATGGCTCCATTTCGCGAAGGACGGCGTGACGTTCCGCCGCGAGACGAACACGATGCCCCAGTGGGCCGGTTCGAGCTGGTATTTCCTCCGGTTCATCGACGCGCGGAACGACCGCGAGGCGTGGTCGAAGGAAGCCGAAAACTACTGGATGCCGGTGGATCTCTACATCGGCGGCGCCGAACACGCGGTCCTGCATCTCCTCTACTCGCGGTTCTGGCACAAGGTGTTCTTCGACCTCGGCCTCGTCCACACGAAGGAGCCGTTCCAGAAGCTGTTCAACCAGGGGCTCATCATGGGCGAGGACGGGCAGAAGATGTCCAAGTCCCGCGGCAACGTGGTGAACCCGGAGACGGTGGTGAACGACGTGGGCGCCGACAGCCTGCGCCTGTTCGAGCTGTTC
The DNA here is from genome assembly GCA_964621525.1 of uncultured bacterium. Taxonomy (GTDB): domain Bacteria; phylum JAGRBM01; class JAGRBM01; order JAGRBM01; family JAHCIT01; genus CAZMGV01. The sequence continues at coordinate 960 of CAZUMS010000016.1, read as the reverse complement.
ATGGGCCCGCTGGACCAGATGAAGCCGTGGTCCACGTCGGGCGTTACCGGTGTCCGCCGGTTCCTGGACCGGACCTGGCGCGCCGTGATCGACGACCGGACCGGGAAACTTCACGACGCGGCGAAAGACGTCCCGGTTCCGGACGACCTCGCCCGGCTGCTCTCCAGGACCGTGAAAAAGGTTGGCGAGGACATCGAGGCCCTGAGGTTCAACACCGCCATCAGCGCCCTCATGGAGCTGGTGAACGATCTCACGGGCCGCAGGGAACGGCCGAAGAAGGCGCTCGAGACTCTTGTGCTGATGCTGGCCCCGTTCGCCCCCCACCTCGGCGAGGAACTGTGGGAGCGGCTCGGCCGCACCGGTACGCTCGCCCACGAGCCGTTCCCGGCCTACGACCCTGCGCATCTTGTGGACGCGAACGTCACGATCGTCGTGCAGGTGAACGGCAAGGTCCGGGCCCGTCTCGACGTGCCCCGCGGCGCCTCCGAGGAAGCCGTGAAGGCGCTCGCCGCGAAGGACGAGGCCGTCGCCCGCGCCGTCGAGGGCAAGCCCTTCAGGAAGGTGATCTTCGTCCCCGACAAGATCCTGAACCTGGTGGTCTGAAACCGCCGCGCCCCCCCCCAAAAAAAAAGAAAAACCCCGCCGGTGAGGGCGGGGTTTTTCGTGGTGCAGGGGCCGCCGGGTCAGTACGGGAGCAGGGAGAAGTTGATCACCGTCTCCATCTGCCGCCGGGTCATGCCCTCCGCCGGCCGGATGCCTTCCTTGTCCAGAACGGCCGGTCCGGTCCCGCAATTGACCTTCCGGGCGGCCATGACTAAGAAATCCGTTCCTGCGGATCCCGCAGGGACCGCGGAACCGTCCGCTCCGGAGAGTTGGCCGAGTGGTTGAAGGCGGCGGCTTGCTAAGCCGTTGTACGGTTTAATTGCCGTACCGAGGGTTCGAATCCCTCACTCTCCGCCA
>CAZUMS010000015.1:0-87950 GCA_964621525.1 uncultured bacterium | reverse complement strand
CCCCCCCCCCCCCCCCCCCCCCCCCCCCCCCCCCCCCCCCCCCCCCCCGCCCCGCGGGGGGGTACCCCTCCTGCACGGATCGCCTCACATCCGCACGGAAAAACACGGAACGGACTCACCCGCCCCGCCGGGGCCGCCCACCCTGAGCGGAACCCGGTTCCCCCTCCCTGTGAATAGGGAGGGGGTGAGGGGGGGGAGAGTCCGAAAAAACAGGGGGGGGGAGGCCCCTGCCCTCCGCCGGAAAATCCCCGGCTCGCCGGATTTTTGACATTGAAACGCCGTTTTGACGCCTTTGGGCGGTATCCGGGGGATTATCGGGCGATTTTGTCGTCAATTTCACGTCTTTCGGGCCGATTTTGCCGGGCGGGCGGTGTCAGTCCGCCGGTTTCCGCCGTGGCACCGTCCTTGCGATACCGGGGGCGTGGAGCCTTCCCTGACAACGGCGACGACGGCCGCCCCCCTCGAACTGAGGCGGCGGAGCGTTTCGCGCGAGCCGTCGGCGTATCTGACGCCGCTCCTCGCCCTGACCGGCATGGTGGCGCTCGGCATCGCCGTCGCCGCCACGGTGGGCGGTTCGCGGTTCTCGTCGTACAGTCCGGAGCGGGACTACCTCCGCCGGAGCAGTTCGGCGGCTCTCTCGCTGCGGCTGGAGTCGCTGTCGGAGGAGACCTCGCGCGAGGCCCGGGCGTTTATCCAGGACCCGCAGTCCTCTGCTGCTTCGCGGGACCGTCTCGCCCGCCTGGGCCGCGACCTCGCCGCCGCCGCCCTGGACCTGAACCGCGTGGTGGCGCTGGACCCCGCCCGCCGCGAACGGATCGCGAGGCTCGCCCTGCTCGCCCGCGAGCTCGCCGCGTCGGCATCGGAGCTGGGCTCCTGGCCGCTCCCGGCCGCCGACCTCCCCCGCGAGGCCGGGGCGACCTATCTGCTGATCGAGGCCTGCCGGGACCAGATCGCCCTGCTCGCCCCGGATCTCCAGGCGGACGCGCCCTCCCTGTAGCCGCTCTGACCGGCGTCCTTTGGGACCGGAGGCGGCTCCCGCCCCCTTGATGCGGACCCCCGGATGCGGGCAGTTTCCGCCCCATGGATCAGGCATCTCACTGGCCCCGCGAGCTGGACGCCGTGGGCAACCGCACGCTGGCGGGGCTTCTCGAAAAACGGTTCCGGGAAACTCCCGGCGAAACGGCCGTCACGTTCGTGGACCGGACCCAGAGGGTCGCGGAGCGGATCACCTTCGCGGAGCTGGACCGGCGCTCGGCCTCCGTCGCCGGGTGGCTGGAGTCCACCGGCATCCGGCGGGGCGACACCGTGGCCGTCCACCTGCCGAACATCCCGGAGTTCCTCTACTGCTGGTTCGGCATCGCCCGCCTCGGGGCGGTGATGGTGGCCACGAACCTGAAGAGCGCCCCCGACGAGATGGAGTATTACCTCACCCACTCGGAGGCGAAGGTCCTCGTCACGCACCCCGAGCACCTGGAGGGCGTGGAGCCCGCGCTCCCGCGCTGCCCCGGCCTCAAGACCGTCGCCCTGACGGGCCCGCCGGGTCCCGGCGGCCATCTGTCCTTCGACGGCGTGCTCGCCCGGCCGCCGGAGTTCACCCGGCCGGAGCTCGGCCCCCTCGACACCTGCGCCGTACTCTACACCTCCGGCACCACCAGCCGCCCCAAGGGCGTGATGATCACGCAGGGGAACTATGTCTGGGCGGCGGAGGTCATGGTCCGCACCCAGTCGCTCACGCGCGACGACCGCTACCTCGTGTGCCTCCCCTATTTCCACATCAACGCGCAGTCCTACTCGACGGTCCCGGTCTTCGCGGCGGGCGGCAGCATCGTGCTCATGGAACGGTTCACGAAGACCCGCTTCTGGGACGTCGTCGCCGAGACCCGCCCGACGGTGGCGAGCTTCGTCCCGGCCCTGACGAAGATGCTCTACCTGGAGCCGCCCGGCCCGCAGGACCGCCAGCACGGCTTCCGGCTCTGGGGCGGCGGCGCGCGGGCCACGGGCCTCGAAAAGCGGTTCGGCGTGCGCACCATCGGCTGGTTCGGCATGACCGAGACCATCAGCGTCCCCGTGGCGACGAGCCCCCTCGACGCCGGCAGGAACGGCGCCATCGGCTGGGTGAACACGGGCTACCGGGTGCGGATCCTGGACGAGGGCGGCCGCCCGTGCGGCCCCGGCGAGACGGGCGAGATCGAGGTGTGGGGCGTGCCGGGGATTTCCCTCATGAAGGGCTATCTCAAGAACCCGGAGGCGACGGCCGAAACAATCTCGCCGGACGGCTGGCTGAAGACGGGTGACAACGTGGTGGCGGACGAGGACGGCTACATCACCTACGTGAACCGCAAGAAGGACATGCTGAAGGTCGGCGGCGAGAACGTGGCGGCGAGCGAGATCGAGCGGGTGGCGATGACCCATCCGGCGGTCTCCGAGGCGGCGGCTATCGGGATCCCCGACCGGATTCTCGGCGAGGTGCCCAAGCTCGTGGTGATCCTCAATGCGGGCTTCGGACCGTGCGAGCAGGAACTGATCGACTGGTGCAGGGGGCGGCTGGCCTCGTTCAAGGTGCCCCGGGAAGTCGAGTTCCGGGACGAACTCCCCCGCGCCACCCTGGAGAAAGTCGCCAAGAAAACGCTGATCGCCGAAGACCGGGCGAAACGGGCCGCAAAAACGGGTCAGGCCGGAACCGTCTGACCCTGCCCGGCGGAGCCTTCGCCCGGGGCCCCGCTCCAGCGCCCGGCGGGCCGGTATTCGCATTCGGGGACCGCGCCGAAAATCCTGGCGAGCCGCGGCACCTGGCTGAACACGTAGTCGTTCAGGAGGATGGGCAGGATGACGCCCGCCAGCCAGACCAGAACAATGGCGGGGATATGGAACAGGGTGTCTTCCGCAGGGCGGGTGATTAGCGGCCCCGCCCAGACCACCGGCGTGTGAAACAGAAGGATCAGGAGCGAGTACCGCCCGCACTTGGCCAGCGGGGCCAGCAGCTTTCGCGAGGCATTTTCAGCCAGCCACGCACTTCCCATAACGACAGCGGCGATCTTGATCAGCATCCCGGTGGCCATCACGGGGAAAAAGCCCATCGCGTGGGAATTGGGGTCGAAACGGTTCGGGAAGGCCAGCGAGAATCCCACCGCGCCAGCAGCCAGAACGGCGGCCAGCCATCCGGACGGCGGCTTGCGCATGTCCCTGATTTCCCGGCAGGCGAGACCGGCCCAGTAAAGGGCGATCCCGAGAGGAACGATATCCACGCCCCAGGGGAGTCCGAGCCGGGCGAACGTCTTGATGAATCCCGGCCGGTAACCGAGGACATCCGTGAGCGCCTGCGGCACGGGAATCGTGCCGGCATAGTCGACGAGCAGGCTGCCGGCGAACAGCAACAGGAAAGCCGGCGCCAGGTGCCACCGGAGATCCGGCACAAGCCGCTTCGCCGCCGGCCAGAATGCGGCGGTAATCGTCGATACCAGCAGCAGCACCGGCAGAAACCAGGCGGCATAAAAGACCATGCTCCACCCGCTGGAATACAGGATCCGGGGAATCTGGGTGGTGACGTAGGCGAGCGGGTTACCGCTGATGGCCGCCCATAACGGCATCACGAGCAGGGTGCCCACCAGCAGGGGCCACATCATCGTGCGGAACCGGTCGCGAAAGGTCCGGAGCGGGGGTTTGATCCGGGCCGTAAGCCCCGAAACGAACAGCGACACCGGAATGACGTAGTTGCTGATCGCGTACCAGTACACACTGGGGCCGTCCGGGCCGTGGCTCCGGTGGTGATGCATCACCACGAGCGCGATGACGATCCCTCTAGACAGGTCGAAACACAGTTCCCGGACTGGAAGCGGCTTCTGGTCCGGCTTGATGTCGGTCATGGATACTCCGTTCCCGTCCCTGCGGAAAACCTACCATAACCGCCATCCGGCACAACGGGGAATGTGGGGTTCTACGGGTCAGGCAGATGCAGCTGCTTCGAAGCGCGACGGCCCCCGGCCCGGGGTATAGAGAGGCTCGTATACGGGCGGATCACCGACCTTCAGCCGCCGGCGGACCTCTTCAATCGGAAGTTCCAGAAGCGCGATCCAGTCCTGGGCAGGGAACAGCTCCGCCTTCAGCGCCCGCCGGATCGCCTGCACCGCGAGATTCCGGCCTCTCGGATAAAACAGGCTGGACATGACGAGCGCCATGGAAACCGGCACCATCACGCCACGGTTCCGGGTCTGGGCCGCCGTGAACGAAAGGACGCAGAGTTCGCCGATGAGATCTGTCTGGTACCCGGTCACGAGGTGGAACAGGTCGTGGCTGTCCCGCATCCAGTCGCCAATAAACCGCTGGGACGGCGTAAGCTGGGCGAGCCGCTCCTGAGACAGCCCCTTCTCCAGGACTTCCTTGAGACCTGCGCCGGAGATTCCTTCCCGGTGGCAGTAGTCGAGATAAATGCGGCCAAGGGTCCCTTCAGGCAGCTGTTCGAGCCGGCGATGATCGCTCAGAGCCGCCAGCAGGCTTGGCTTTTCGCGCATGAGCCGGGCGCCGACCGGATGAGCCCGGAAACGCTTCTCAAACCGCAGCGCCGATTCTCCCTGGAAAGACTCCACGACGGTACCGAACTTGGCGGTATCGTCCGGGTCCTTCAGCAGGTCGAGCAGCGCCTTGAAACCGCGCCGCCACCGGATTTCATAGAGGTTCTTGCGCGACATGGATCGCACCTCCCTGCACGCCTCGCATTATGAACCCTGACACGGCCGTCATCAAAACACGCGGTTCCTGTGGGAGCAGGCGTCCGCTAGTACCCGGACAGGGCGGCGTACCGGCTCCGGTGAAAACCGGCGGAACCCAGAAGATGCTCGGCCACACGGGCGCGCTTCAGGAAGAACCCGATCTCGTGCTCGTCCGTCACGCCGATACCGCCGTGCATCTGGACCGCTTCGTTCGTCACGAGATGAAACACCTCCGACAGATGTACCTTCGCGGCGCTGGCGGTCTGAGGAAGGTCCTTGCGGTCCTCGTCGAGTGCCGAGAGAGCGTCACGCACCAGCGAACGGCACAACTCGACCTCGCAGAACATCTGCGCCGCCCGGTGCTGAAGCGCCTGGAAGCTTCCGATCAGAACGCCGAACTGCTGGCGTACCTTGAGGTAATCGAGCGTGCGTTCGTAGGCTTCGGAAATCCCGCCGAGCATTTCCGCCGCGAGGCCGATACGGCCCGCATCGAGAATCCAATCCAGCAGTGCGGCTCCCTTGCCTTTCTCGCCCAGCACGGCGTGGGCTTCGGCGCCCGCGAGTTCGATCTCCGCCCAGCCCCGGCTGTCGGCAGTCCAGCGGCGGGAGCGCTTCACGCCCGGAGCATCCGCCTTCACCAGAAACACGGTGAGTCCCGATGGAGCCGCCGCGGATACCACCAGCCAGCCGGCCACATGACCGTCAGCGACCAGAATCTTCTTTCCGGTCAGCCGGAACCCGCTACCTGCCGGTTCTGCTTTCGTGAAAACAGCCAGCGGGTCGTGATGGGGCTTTTCATCCACCGCCAGCGCCAGCAGCGCCTTGCCCGCCGCCACCTGCGGGAGCAGTTCTTTCTTCACGGCGTCGTCCGCGCCCCGGATCAGTGCCGTTGCACCGGCCAGCGCCGTGCTCCAGAGAGGCGAGGCGACGAGGTGACGTCCGGTTTCCTCCAGCAGCACACCCAGTTCCTGGTAGCCTAGCCCCGCACCGCCGAACGCTTCGGGGATCAGGATGCCGGCCCAGCCCAGCTCGCTCATTTCCTTCCAGGTGTCGACGGAGAATCCGCGCTCGTCCTTCGTGTCGCGGAGCTTGCGGAGCTGCTCCACGGGAAGCTTCGCCTTCACGAGCTTTCGGGCCTGGTCTTTCAGCTGGAGCTGGTCGGTATTCAGTACGAGCGGCATGGTTACTTCACCTCCGGGAGGCCGAGCACACGCTTCGACACGACATTGAGCTGCACCTCGCTGGTGCCGCCCTCGATGGAGTTCCCCTTGGAACGGAGCCACTGGCGGGCGATATCGAGCTCACGCTGCGAATATCCCTCGCCTTCCCAGCCGAACGCCTGTGCGCCGAGAATTTCGACCAGCAGTTCGTACCGGTTCTTGTTGTGCTCGGTGCCGTAATACTTGAACATCGACGCGAGGGCGCCGGGATTCGACCCCGCCTTTGCCTCGGCGTCGGCCCTGCGGACCGTGAGCGAGAATGCCCGGCCCCTGATCTCGTGGGCGGCAATCCGGTCACGGAGCGAACCGTCGGCCAGACGGCCGTCCCTGTCGCCCACGTACCGCTTGGCCAGTTCACCCATGCTTTCGGAAGCTCCGCCGCCCAGTGGTCCGCCGAGGCCCATTTCGGAGATCATGGTCCGTTCGTGGTGCAGGAGTGCCTTGGCGATGGTCCAGCCACCCCCGAGCGTCCCCACCAGATTGCGCTTGGGCACCTTCACGTTATCGAAGAACGTCTCGCAGAACGGCGAACTGCCGCTGATGAGCCTGATCGGCCGGGTCGTCACGCCCGGCGAAGTCATGTCGAACAGGAGGAAACTGATGCCTTCGTGCTTCTTCGATTTGTCCGTGCGCACGAGGCAGAAGATCCAGTCGGCGTAGTTGGCGTAACTGGTCCAGATCTTCTGGCCGTTGACTACGTAATGGTCGCCCTTGTCCTCAGCGAAAGTCTGAAGCCCCGCGAGATCGCTTCCCGCTCCCGGCTCGCTGTAGCCCTGGCACCAGCGGACCTCTCCTCGCGCAATTGGCGGCAGGTATTCCTTTTTCTGCTCTTCGGTGGCGAACTCGAGCAGTGCAGGCCCCAGCATCCAGACGCCGAAGCTGTAGAGTGCGGGACGGGCACGGATTTTCCGGAGCTCGTCCTGAAGGACCCGGTTCTCTTCCTTCGTGAGTCCCCCGCCGCCGTATTCCTTCGGCCAGAGCGGCACGGTCCAGCCGCGTGAGCCCATCCGTTCCAGCCAGAGTTTTGAATCGGGATTCGCCCAGACGGCACGTTTTCCGCCCCACGGGGTTTCCGCCTCCGGCATCGGCGTCCGCATGCTCTGGGGGCAGCTCGCCTCCAGCCAGTCCCGTGTTTCTTTCCGGAATTTCTCTAGATCCGCCATGGGTGTCGTCCTCCGCCCGGCTTCAGCCGGATGGCGGAGTGTGCCCAATCAGAAACTTCCTGGGAATAGCCCGCGTGATACTTACGTCCCTATCGCCTCTTCCAGTTCGAGAAGGGCTTCGCCCATATAGACGGCAAGGCGCTGCATGTGCGGCAAGGTATCCCGGCAGCCAGTGAACCCGAAATTGATGGTCCCCGCATAGCTGGTGCAGGTGATGTTGCATGCCTGTCCATGAATCGGGATCGACAGCGGATAGACGGCTTCGAGCCGTGCGCCACGGAAGTAAAGCGGGGTCTCGGGCCCCGGAACGTTGGAAATCACCACGTTATACGGCGGCCGCATACGACCGCTCAGGCCAGCAACCGCCTGCAGGCCTGCGGGCAGCAGAAGCAGCGCGCTGTACTGGATGATTCCTTCGCGGGTCAGCTTCCTGAGCTGCGCCTTTGCATGACGGGCGGACTCGACGATTACCTTCAGCCGGGCCTCCGGATCCGCGACATCCGTGGCAAGTGAAACCAGCATCGATCCCACGGCATTACCGCCGCCGGGATCGTCCTTGGGCCGGACGTTCACCGGGACCATGGCGATCAGCGGCTTGTCCGGCAGCTCGCCGAGATCGAGCAGAAACCGGCGCAGGCTGCCCGACGAAAGCGCCATCACGATGTCGTTCAGCGTGCATCCGCCCTTTTTCGCCAGCACTTTCAGCCGTTCGAGCGCGTACTGCTGGGTGGCAAAACGGCGGTTCCGGCTGATGCGGCCGTTCAGGATGCAGTTGGGAGTGTCCGACGGCATGACCACGCCGGTTTCATGTCCAAGGTAAGAATCGAGCATTTCACGGCCGACCTGCTTCGCCGAATCGTACTGGGTCTTCATCGCTTTCAGCACAGATCTGAATGTGAGGTCGCCGTCTGCGTCCGTGATCGATCGCGCCTCCGGCGGCGGCAGCGCGAAGAACATCGGCTTTTCGAGATCATTCGGAGAGGTTGAAAGGCTGCGCGCAAGAATTTTCGAACCGGTGAACCCGTCCACCAGCGAGTGGTGAATCTTGATGTAGAGGGCGAACCGGCCGCCCTCGAGCCCTTCGATCAGGTGGACCTCCCAGAGCGGGTGATGGAAGTCCATCTCGTGGCTGTGCAGCCGGGACACCAGAATCCCGAGTTCCCGCTCGTCCCCCGGCGCGGGAAGCGCCGAGCGGCGGATGTGATAGTCGAGATCCACGTTCGGATCCTCGACCCATGAATGGAAGGGGTTTGCCAGAAATTCCGGCGTCTTCAGTTTCAGGTTCCAGGGCGGATAGACGTCGTGGGTTTCCTTGATCTCCTCCACGATCTTCCGGAGAAAATCCGGTCTCACCCCGTTGGGCGGCGAGAAAATCAGCATCGAAGCGACGTGCATCATCGTCTCGCGCGTTTCCCCGTACAGGAACACGGCATCCGACGGTGTGAGTCGTTTTTCCCCCATTGAGATGTCCCCCTTCGTCCTCTCTTTCTAGCCCACACCCGCATCCTGCCCAACTGAGGAAAGTCAGTCTCCCACTGGCCAACCCCCGCCGGAGCCGGTTAACTGACCGGTCCGTCAGGAGGGTGACGACAATGCCGTCAGTCCAGTTCAGGATCTTCAGGGGAATGTTCCGGGTGCTCCCCGCCCGGATGGTGGCCTACACGAAGCGTCCAGGCCTCATCGGCCGGCTCCGGGGCAAGGAACTTCGGGTAGAAACCTACCAGCCGGTGGCGAAGAAGCGTGCGGCGCAGATCGCCGACTTCGCCCGTATCCCCACTGCCAAGGACTGCTCGACCGAACAGGTTGATGCCGGCGGCGTCCCTGGCCTGTGGGTCCGGCACGAGAAGGCCTCCCGTGACAAGACCATCCTCTACATGCATGGCGGCGGCTATGTGTACCTTTCGCCGGTCACGCACCGGCACATCGCCGCGGCGATTTCCCGGGAATCTGGCGCCCAGGTGCTCCTTATCGACTACCGGATGGGCCCCGAGGATCCGTTCCCGGCGGCGGTGGATGACGCCGTGACCGCATGGAAATGGCTGCTCACGAACGGCGCAGACCCAAAGCGCACCGTGGCGGCCGGAGACTCGGCGGGCGGCGGCCTGACTGTGGCGCTCATGCTGAAGCTGAAGGCGCTCGGTGAAAAGCTCCCGGCAGCCGGAGTGTGCATTTCGCCGTGGACCGATCTCGCGCTCACGGGCGATTCCATCGTCTCGAAGGCGAAAGCCGACCCGATGCTGACGAAGAACGACCTGCTCCACTTCGCCGGGTGCTACCTCGGCAAAGCGGACCCCAAAAACCCGCTCGCCTCCCCCCTGTTCGGAGATCTCACGGGACTTCCCCCGCTCTTTATCCAGGTGGGCTCGGACGAAATCCTGCTGGACGACGCCACGCGGCTCCACGACCGGGCGAAGAAGGCCGGGGTCCAGAGCGACCTCGAGGTGTGGCCGGAAATGATCCACGTCTGGCATGGGGCCGCACCGCTCGTGCCCGAATCGGTGGACGCGATCCGGAAGTTCGCCGTCTGGCTCGAAAAAATCTGGGGCAAATAGGGGCTTGCTATCGCAGGGGTTGAGCCACTAACTCCGCCCCCGTGCCGGTCGTCGCCCTCTCCCATATCCAGAAAGCCTACGGGCTCCGCACGGTCCTCAAGGACACGTCGCTCAGCATCCGTGCGGGCGAGCGAGTCGGCCTTGTGGGCCTGAACGGCGCGGGCAAATCGACCCTCGCCAGAATCATCGCCGGGATCGAGCAGCCCGATCAGGGCGAAATCCGCCGCCGCCGCGACACGCGGACGCTCTACCTCGAACAGGAGCCTGCCCTCGACCCCAAGATGACCGCCCGTGACGCCGTGCTGTCGGGACTGACGGAATGGGATGCTGCAAGGCACCGTTACGAAACGGCCAGCGAAGCGCTGGAGCGCTCCACCGGGAATCATGACGAACTGCTGGAAGCGCAGACGAAGGCAGCCGCCGACCTCGAGCGCCTCGGGGGCTGGGATCTCATGCACCGGGCGGAGGAAACTCTCGACCATCTTGGCGTAACGAAGCATGAAGCGCCCTGCGGCCAGATGTCGGGGGGCGAGCGCCGCCGGGTCGCTCTTGCCCGCATTCTCGTGGCGAATCCCGACCTCGCCGTGCTGGACGAACCGACAAACCATCTGGACCTCGAGACGATCGAATGGCTCGAGAAGTTCCTGATCGAGGAATACACGGGCGCCCTGCTCCTCATCACCCACGACCGGTACGTGCTCGACCGGGTAACGGACCGGACCCTCGAGGTCGAGGGCGGAACGGTCTTCGACTACGAGGGCGGTTACGAGATCTATCTCGAGAAGAAGGCGGACCGGGTCGCCCACGCCGAGCGTGCGGAGATGAACCGGCAGAACTTCCTCCGGCGGGAGCTCGAGTGGCTCCGCCGTCAGCCGCAAGGAAGACAGACCAAGCAGAAAGCCCGCGTCCAGCGGGCACAGTCTGTGATCCAGAACGGCCCCCGGGCCGAGGCCAAGGTGGCGGATCTGTCGGTGGAGGCCTCCCGCACGGGCAAGACAATTCTGGAACTGCGCGGAGCAGGCATCGACCTTGGCGGCCAGACACTGGTGCGAAAACTCGACCTGGGGCTCTGCCAGGGTGACCGGATCGGCATCGTCGGACCGAACGGTGCCGGAAAGACCACCCTGATCCGTGCGATCCTCGGCGAAATCCCGCCGTCACGCGGCGAGATTCTCCTCGGCAAGAATACCGTCGTCGCCTACCTGGACCAGAACCGCTCGGCGCTGAAGCCGGACGAATCGGTGCTGGAAAACGTCATCGGTGACCGGGGCAGCGAGGTCGATGCCAAGACCTATCTCCAGCGGTTCCTGTTCGACGGCGGCCAGCAGCGGGTAAAGGTCGGGCTCCTTTCGGGCGGCGAGCGCGCGCGAGTGGCACTCGCCAAGATGCTCGCCGGGAAACCCAACCTGATCCTGATGGACGAACCGACAAACGATCTCGACACCTCGACGCTCGGCGCCCTCGAAATGACCCTCCTCGACTTCGAGGGCACGGTCATGGTCGTCAGCCACGACCGCTGGTTTCTGGACCGGATATGCACGTCGGTGCTCGCCTTCGAAGGGAACGGTGAGGTGGTTCTCTATCCCGGCAACTGGTCCGACTACCGGGCGCGGAAGGCGGCCGCGGCAAGGGAAACAGGAGCCCGTGAGCAGCCGAAAGCCTTCGTCCCTGCTCCAGCGCCGGCGTCCGCGCCGAAAACAGAACCGGCAGCGGGCAACAAGAAAAAAGCCCTTACCTACGGCGAGCGGATCGAACTCGACGGAATCCTGGACAAGATCGCTGCCGCTGAGGCGAAAACCGCCGAGCTCGAACAAAAGCTGGCCGATCCTGCGCTTTACTCCGGCCGGGGCGAGGGGATCCAGCCGCTCATGGCCGAGCTGGAAGCGGCCAAAGCGGAATTGAGCCGGTTGCTCGGACGCTGGGAAGAGCTCGAAAAACGCAAGGCCGGGGACAGCTGAAATCCGGAACCCGCATCCGGTAACCGCTCCGCTAGGCCACAGCGTTCTCGCTTCTGACCCCGCTGCCCGCAGCAGGCAGCAGCACATGAAAGGCCGAACCCCGGCCCGCTTCACTCTCGCACCAGATCCAGCCGCCGTGGTTCTCGACGATCCCCCGCGCCGCTGCCAGACCGAGACCGTGGCCGAGCTTCTTGGTCGTGAACAGCGGTTTGAATACATTCTGCAGGGTGCCGGGGCTCATGCCGTGACCGCTGTCGGCCACGCTGACGAGCACATGCCGGCCCGATGAAGCGAGTTCCCTGGCGGCACCCTCCGGCAAATTACCCGCATCGGCGGCCCGGACCGAAATGGAAACCGTCCCCTGCCGGCTCCCGATGGCATCCACGCCATTGGCAATCAGGTTCAGAATCACCTGCTGTAACTGAACCCGGTCCCCGGTAATCCTGAGGTCTGCATCCACCGGACCGATCTCGAACCGGACGTTCCGGGGCACCGTCACCCGGATCAGCGAAGCGAGTTCGCTCACAATCTCCGCGACCGTAACCGTCTCGGGCTTGCGGCCGCCCCGGTTCGCAAAGTCGGCAATCTGCCCGGCCACGGTCCGGGCACGGGTGGTGGCTTTCAGTATCTCCTCGATAGCCTCCCGGACGCCGGAGCCTTCCGGCAGTTCCGCGAGTGCGAGCTGGGCCCACCCGCGGATCGGGTTCAGCAGGTTGTTGAAGTCGTGTCCGATGCTCGCAGCGAGCACGCCCAGGGTTTCGAACCGCTGGGCTTCGTGCATCTTGCGCTCGAGCGACTGCAACCGGACCGCCGTCTGCTCGTGCTCCCAGAGCGAGATAACCAGCGCCGTGATGTCAGCAAGCGAAGCCGCAAGCGTCTGATCGTCCAGGGACCAGACCCGCGGAATGCCCACATGCTCGTGGCACAGCACTCCGGCCATGCGCCCGCCCGCGCGGATCGGGGCATCGAGCATGGAAACAATGCCATTCGGATCCAGATACCGCTCCCTGAACTCTCGCGTCCTCGGATCGCTGCGGGCATCGTCGGCGGCGATCATGCGGTTTTCCTCGAGTGCGGCAAAATAGGAAGGATAGAAATCGGACCGGAGCAGAGACCCCCGGGAGTGGATATCCATGGAGAGGTGATAATAGTCCGATGCCAGAATCGCGTCGCGCGTGGGAGTGAACAGCCAGACGCCGACCCGCTCCACATCGAGGGCCACGGCGGCGGCTTCCGTGATGACGGCGAATGAACGCTCGAGCGAGCTGTCCTCGCGCACCCAGTCGCGCTTCGCCAGTGCAAGCAGGACCGCCTGGTTCCGGGCGAACCGCTCGATAGTCTCGCTGTCGTTTCCGTTACCGGACACTGCCTTCACCACAGGAACCGCGGCCCGGCTCCTCCCCCTGACAGTCAGGGGCATTTTATACCGGCGGGACAGGCTGGCCAACGAAAAACCGGGGCAGAGCGTTGACAGGCGGGCCCGGAACGGATCGGAATTTTCAGCCTTCGTCGTCCCAGGCGCTTTTCCAGGCACCCGTGCCTTCGGCATGTTCGATCAGGCGGGCATAGTACCGGCTGCCCGCGAGCGTCGCTCCGTCGCCGAGGACGAGCAGGAACCGGCGGGCCCGGGTGATCGCCACGTTCGTCCGGCGGATGTCGGCGAGGAAGCCGATTTCCCCGTCCGGATTGCTGCGGACGAGATCGACGACAACGGCTGTTTTCTCGCGTCCCTGAAAAGCATCGACCGTGCTGACTTCGAGGCCCTGCTCAAGCGATCCGGCCAGAATATCCCGGATGAGCCTCACCTGCGCGAAATACGGCGTGATGACCGCAATGCTGGCGGGCGAAACTCCCCGCGAGAGCAGCCGCCTGACCTCCGCCGCGGTCCGCTCCGCCTGTGCGGGGTTGGACGTACTCGGATCGTCCCCCGTGCGTTTTTCGTCCCAGCCGCGGCCGGCCGTATCGATCAGGATGAACGGTCCCGGCCGGAGTTCGTCGGGTGTCACACCGTCCAGTTCTTCCAGCCGGGCTGTTTCGACTTCTGGCGCCGCCACGAGTTCGCCCCGGTATGTCTCCGCCGACGGAAATGCCATCAGGTCCCGGTGCATCCTGTGCTGGAGCCGGAGCCGCGTCACGAGTTCGTCCCTGGCCGCAAGCCGCTCAAAAAACGTGGAACCTAGTCCCATGCGGGCGGCTTCACTGTCCACCACCGTCGGCGGAAGCTGGTGCGGGTCCCCGGCCATGATGACTTTCGGCGCCTTGAGCAGGGCCACCATCGCCACGGGGTCCGGGCACTGGGTCGCCTCGTCCAGTACGACGGCGCCGAACTGCTCCCCTTCCAGAAGTGCCACGTCGGCCCCCGCCGCCGTGGAGGCCAGCACCTTGGCCCCGGCAATGAGCGACTTCTGGCTGTCCAGCACCTTTCGTGCGTCACGGATCAGCCGTCGGACCTCGTCCAGAGCCGCCCGGCGTTCGTCGCGGGAGAGCTGGCCCCGGTCCGACCGTTTGTAAGTCTGCCGCCTGAGATCGTTCGCCTCGCGAAGCCATTCTCGGGCGAGCCGCCAGGCGTCGGTGGACTCGAGCCGGGCATCGAGCGTGAGGGCTTCCACCGCTGGCGAGACCCGTGCCGGATGGCCGAGCCTCACGACATCGGTTCCGGCATCCGCGAGCCGCTCGACGAGGTTGTCGACCGCCGTGTGGCTCGCCGCCGTAATCAGCACCCGCTCGCCGCGGGCCACGAACTGCCGGACAATTTCGGTCAGGGTGCGGGTCTTGCCCGTTCCCGGAGGGCCGAGGACGAGCGAGAGATGCTCCGCCGACAGCGCCCTCGTAACCGCCTGTTGCTGCCGCTCTTCAAGTTCGCTGTCGAACGCCGCCCACGGGCGTTCGCGGTTGAAGATGGCGGGATCTTCCCCGCAGAGAATCTTCCACAGTTTCGCCGGAGCACCCCGGGCGTTCCGGAATGCCTCGATGGCCCGGCGGCCCCGGTCGAACGTCACTTCGGGCGCCTCGGTATCGAGCCGGAATCCGCCCTCGTCCAGGAACCGGTCAGGCGGATCGCCCTCGACCACGACGTCGAGGGCGCCGGAACCCGCCCGCGACACCACTCCCCGGAGCGCTTCCGGTTCGGCGGGGTCTTCCCACCAGAGTAAAACCGGATCGCCCTGCCCGATCCGCACGTCGCGCAGTGCACCCTCGTTGCGGGTCTTCAGTCTGAGCACTGTACGTCCGCCCGCCGCCGCTCCGGTCTCCGTCACGGAGAGATCCCGGAGCGCGAGCCCGCGCTCAACCCGCTCCGCGAGTGAGAGCCGCCGCCGCTGCTCCTGGTACTGAAGACGCGCGCCCCGCCGTTCCGCGTCCCAGGCTTTCGACAGCCGGTCGAGCTCGCCCTGCGGGTCAGGTTCTCTATTGACCGGTTTCACCGCGCCGAGAATGGCACGGGTACAAGTGAGGAGCCAGACAGCCCCAAAAGCGCGTAATCGACTACGCACTTCGCACCCCGAAACTGCGTAGTGGTGTTCTCCAAGAGAACACTTTTCACGAATCTGTTAATCCACAGCATCCATAACCATCTGTAATAATTGACATATTTTTGTCACAAATGAAGATCGAGCGCGGCATGGATGGTGCTGGTAAGTGCCCCGACAAGATAAAAAGGGGCCCGGGCAAAACACCCGGGCTCCGTTTATCCGGGGGATACAATCACCATGGCTCACCTTGAACAGAAGGTTATCGATATCATCAGCCGCAAGTTTCACGTGGCGCCGGAAAAGCTCCGTCCCGACCTCGAACTGAAGCGGGATCTCCGGGGCTCGGACCTCGACGTGATCGAGCTCCTCATGGCGATCGAGAAGGATTGCGGAGTCGAAATCGACGGCCAGCGGGCCGCGCGGCTCCGCACGGTCGGCGACGCCTGCCGCCTCGCCTCCTACGCCGCCTGATTCCGGCCGCCGTCAGGAACGGCGACAGATTCCGCCCGGTGTCTCCCAGAGACCGGGCGGAACTGCTTTTTGCGGCACAACTTCACTTCCCGCCGCCCCGTGGCTACGCTCGCCGCCCGTTTCAGGCCACCGCGCCTCCAAAACCGGAAACCATACAGAAAGAACCCAGCACACCATGGCTAGCAGCAAATCCTCCAAGGCACCCGCACAACTGAAAGCGTTCGAGATCAAGCCGGCCGCCGGCATTCCGAAACCGCTCAAGCTCTCCGGTAAGACCCGGGTCGAAAAGGATTCGCTCGGCGAAGTGCAGGTTCCCGTTGAGGCGTACTACGGCGTCCAGACGTTCCGCGGCTACAACAACTTCCGCGTCGCCGGGTTCACGGCCAACGAGCAGCTCATCCGGGCCTACGTCATGATCAAGCGCTCCTGCGTCCTCGCCGCCCAGCAGCTGAAGGACAAAGGAATGCCTGCCGAGGCCGCGAAGGCGATCCTCTGGGCCGCCGACGAAGTACTCGCCGGAAAATACCAGGACCATTTCATCATCGACGTGTTCCAGGCCGGCGCCGGCACGAGCTTCAACATGAACACGAACGAGGTCCTGGCGAACCTCGCCCTCGAACACACCGGCAAGCCGCGCGGCGACTACAAGAGCATCTCCCCGAACGACCACGTGAATTTCGGCCAGTCGACCAACGACACCATGCCAACGGCGCTCCGCCTGTCGGGTCTCATGCAGGGCCGCCGCCTTCTGCCGGTGTTGGACAGCCTGATCAAGGCGTTCGAGCGCAAGGCGAAGGACTGGAAGGACATCATGAAGTCCGGCCGCACCCATCTTCAGGATGCGGTTCCGATCACCCTTGGGCAGGAGTTCCGGGCCTATGCCTCGGCGCTGAAACGCTCCCGCCGCCGTCTTGAGCTTGCCCTCGAGGAGCTCGAGGAACTCCCCATCGGCGGAAACGCCGTGGGCACAGGCGTGAACACCCCGAAGGGTTTCCAGAAACAGGCCATCACCAACATCGCCAAGATTTCGGGCCTCCCCGTGAAGGTTCCCGCCGATCCGCGCGAGCACATCCAGTCGAACCAGCCGGTGGCGTCGGTTTCGGGCGCGCTGCGCGACCTGTGCCTTGAGCTCACCCGCATCTCGAACGACCTGCGCATGCTGTGCTCGGGTCCGACGACCGGTTTCGACGAGATCCGCCTGCCGGCCGTGCAGCCGGGTTCTTCGATCATGCCGGGCAAGGTGAACCCCGTCATGGCCGAATGCCTGAACATGGTCTGCTTCCATGTGCTCGGTTCCGACACGTCGATCGCCTACGCCGTGCAGGCCGGGCAACTCGAACTGAACGTCATGATGCCGCTCATGGCGTTCGAGCTGAACTTCTCGTTCGAAATCCTGATCAACTACCTGCCGCAGTTCGAGCAGAGCTGCCTGGACGGCATCGAGGCCCAGAAGGCCCGCTGCGAAGGCTACCTCGGCATGAACCCCTCGCTGGCCACGATGCTGAACCCGTTCATCGGCTACCTGCGGGCCGCCGAGATCGCCAAGCAGTCGGTGAAGGAGAACAAATCGGTGTTCGACATCATCCGCGAGCAGAAGATCCTTACCGAGGCCCAGATCAAGGAAGTTTTCTCGCCGAAGAACCTGACCGGCCATCTGGACTGACCGTTCCGGCGCCGCACGGACGCCCGCCCGTTCCGATGGGAACCGGCGGGCGTTTCATTTGCTTCACTTATGCGGTCACGGCAAAACTCGGTCATGGCCGGAATCCAAGGTGTCATCGAACGGTGGCTGGATATCCCCGCGCGGCACCAGTTGAAGGCAGCGGGCAGCATGCTGCTGGCGTGGGCCGCTCTTGCGTTTCTGACCTATCCGCTCGGACTTCACTGTGACGATTTCTGGGAGGCGCTGGTCGCCCGGGAAATCTCCTGGCCGGAACTGCTGACCTTTCAGGGGATACCGGCACCGCTGCACCTCGCCGTTTGGAAGCTCCTGCTGCCTCTGACGGATACACCTCCGTCAGGACCCGTCCGGGTTGTCGCAGCAGGTGTTCACATCCTGAACGCGGTCTTTGTCTATGCAGCACTCCTGCACCTCTTCCCCCCGCGGAGGATGCGCATTGCGCTGGCCCTGCTGTTCCTGATCTACCGGGGTGGCAATGCGGCCCTGTTCTGGGCACCGACCCTGAAAGACGTCCTGATGACGGCTTTCGTGCTGATTGCGTTCCGGATCTGGACCGAGGGGGCCGTCATACGAAAATGGGCGGCCCTGCCGGCTGCGCTGGCCATGATGTGCAAGCCGACAGCCGTCGTTCTGGGACCGGTGCTGTTTCTGTACGTCATCTGGATCGACAGTGGAAAACCGTTCGGAGGGAAGTTCCGGGAGAATCTGGCTCCTCTGGCGCTCATCGCACTGGTCACAGGGACGCTCACCCTGAATGCGGTCCTGAATCCGGGTATCTACGGAGACCACTCGAAGGGCCTGACGATGCCCGCAGTGGGCTCCGTGTTTCTATATATCGCCAGCCAGATGGGAAATTACGCCGTCTGGTCGCTGCTACCGGTGACGCGGTACTACGCGATATTCTCGGATGCCTGGATCGCCGCGACTGCCGCGTGCATCCTGCTGACTTTGCCGGTACTATTCTGGTTTTTCGATCGGAGAGTCCAGTTCGGGCTGGCCTGGTTCATCTGCTTCACCCTGCTTCCGGTTTACGCAAATGGTGGCTCCCCTGCGCCTCACTATGGATACTCGGCTGCGCCCGGCCTGCTGATCGCCGGCGGCACACTCTGGACACTGGTGACGGCCCGGCTGCCCAAGGCCACGATCCCGCTGGGGCTACTCTCTCTTGCATGGGCCGGCGTTAGTCTCTGGCACTGGCCCCTGGACCGGGAGTTTTTTGCCGCCACCGGCAAGGTCGGAACCGATACCTATCTGCAGATGAAGCAGCACGAAGAGGAAATCCTCAGGGCGGGCGGCTTTATCCGGTACGGGGACAAGCTGCCATTGCCTCCTCTGCTGGTACCTGAACCCAAGGCTGCGGAATTCGTCTATCGCCACCCGATCCCGGTCGCCGTCGAGCGCGACTGCCCCGAGAACAATGTCCAGCCCTGCATCAGTTACCTGTCCGATCCGAAAAGATCGCTCGATTGCCGGAACACACCTGCCGGAGGATGTGTCACGTATATTCCGGTCGGGGAGCAGAGCCCGGAAACTACCCGAGGTCCTTGAGACGTACCGGTGCATCGCCCAGCGGTCCTCCGGTCTTCATCCGGTGCAGGCGCTGCGAGGGGTAAATCCCGCGGTGACCGGTGAACAGATAAGCCAGCACACAGACGATGACGACATGCGGCAGCACATTCGTGCCAAGCAGTTCGACCGCCATCACCGAAAGCGCAAGCGGCGTGTTTGCGGCGGCGGCGAACACTCCGGCCAGCCCTGCCCCGGCCGCCAGTTCCGGTGGTATGCCGAGCAGGAGCCCCGCATAGGCTCCCAGCGTCGCCCCGACGAAGAACAGCGGAGTCACTTCGCCCCCGATAAATCCGCTAGCGATCGTCACCGACGTGAACACGATCTTCCAGAAGAACGCGAACGGTGACGGGTCCGGATCCGTAAAAGCATTCACGATCCCCGGCACACCGAGCCCCAGATAGTCGTTTGTGCCAAGAAGCTTCCAGAGAACGACGACGGCCAGGCCACCGATGAACAAGCGTAGCGGCAATTTCGGCACATGCTCTTCAAGCCCGCGCTTCAGGAGATGCGTGAGCTCGATGAACAGCCAGGCGGCGGCAGCAACGGCGGCAGCAAACACCATCCATTTACCGAGTTCCACGGGCCCGAGCGCCCAGCGAGGCGGTTCCGGGTAGTGCGTGTGTCCGACACCGAGGCTCCGGCACACCCAGTCGCCGGTGAGGGCTGCGACGAGTGCGGGGAGCAGCGCCCGGTAGTTCATCTTCCCGATACTGACGACCTCGAGGCCGAAGATCACCCCCGCCACCGGCGTCCCGAATACGCTTCCGAATCCCCCGGCCATCCCGGCAGCCAGGAGATCGCGCCGGAGCTCCGGGCTCACCCTGAATCCATGGGCAATCTGGTCGGCGAGACTGCCGCCCATCTGGACGGCGGTTCCCTCGCGTCCTGCACTCCCGCCAAACAGGTGCGTGAGCACTGTCCCGCCCAGCACCATCGGCGTCATGCGGAGCGGAACCCGCTCTCCGCCATCGTGAATGGTGTCGATCAGGAGGTTGTTTCCCGCTTTGACGGTCTTTCCGAACCGGTCGTAGAAAAACCCGATCGCCAGACCCGCCAGCGGCAGGCAGTAGACCAGATAGCCGTGGTGCTCCCGGAATCTGGTCGCCCAGTCCAGGGACAGCAGGAAAACTGCTGACGACACGCCGCAGGCCACACCGGCGGCGGCGCTGAACAAGGCCCAGGACGATAGCGTGCGGAAGTGTTCCTTCACGGCAACGTGCTTTACCATCTTGCTGCCGCAAGTGGAACCCGGTGAGCACCGGCTACTTCAGGATCCAGCCATTGGGCCGCCACATGTCGTACGTGGGCTTTGCGGAACAGAAGTTCTTCACGTCGATCACGTCGCGGAACTCCCGGTCGCTGGTACGCCGAGACCGCAGGTGCAGGTCGAAGTCAGTGAATTTCCCCTTCTCCTCGTATCTCCGGCAGTTGCTCCGGGCGAGATTGAAGTAGGCGATGGGATCGCAGGTGATCCGCTGGGCAAGCTGGTCGGTCCGGATCGGGACGTCCTTCGTCGTCCCGTCCTCCTTGTGAATGGTCGCGTATGCCTCGCAGACGACCCGGGCGTCGAACATGTTGAGGGCAAAGAGCCGCCCCTCGCCCGTGATCGCCGTGTCGCCGGGGAAGAGATACGGCACCGACTGGAACGCCGAAAAGACTCCCAGAACGAGCGGCAGCAGGGGCCGGAGCGATACGTCCCGGAGCTGGGCCAGCGAGATCCATTCCGTCTCCGGGGCCAGGAGCCGCCCGGTCACGAAGATCGAGATCAGTCCGAACATCAGCATCGGATAATAGAAGCCCACCACCGCCCACGAAACGATATGGAACAGGACGAGCTGCGCGAGGGTGCTCCAGAACAGCCACGCCCGCCGCGAGCAGAGTCCGAAGACGATAACGATTTCCAGGACCACCACATAGATGCAGCTCGCTGGAATCAGCGTTTCGGGAATCCAGATCTTGTCCCGGTTATAAAGGGCTGCCCCCGAGAGCCACTCCATATCAAGCTTCAGGATG
Source organism: uncultured bacterium (assembly GCA_964621525.1). Lineage (GTDB taxonomy): Bacteria > JAGRBM01 > JAGRBM01 > JAGRBM01 > JAHCIT01 > CAZMGV01. The sequence continues at coordinate 67,147 of CAZUMS010000015.1, read as the reverse complement.
CCGGCCCAGAAATAGAAGAACACGATCAGCCAGGGGATCACGGCCCGCTTCTTCGGCAGCAGCAGGAACGCCAGCATCACCCAGTTCAGCATGTAGTGCTGGTTGAGGCGCAGCCGGAAATCCTGCACAAAAACGAGGAGCCGCACCGCTGTCGCCGCCAGCAGCAGCCAGTAGCCCCACCGCGCCCACCGCTCCCGGAGGAAAAGCACGCCCGCCGCCACCGCCAGGACGAGCATCCCCCACAGAACGGCGTCGATCTCTCCGGCCGAGAATACCCGCCATTCGTGACAATTCTCCCAGAACGGCCAGCAGATCGGGTTGTCGCTGTCTTTCAGGAATTTCGAGATGCCGTGCCGGAACCGCCAGTGAAGAAACGTAACCACATGGACGGCCGCCAGTGCGGCGCCGTAATACCGGAGAATCCGGTCCCCCGCGATCTCCTCGATCTGCCTTTTGAGCCAGCCGGGCATCCGCCGCTCCCGCGAACCGTTAGCCTGAGAGGGCCTCCGCGACCCTGCGCCCGGACCCTACCCCGCTTCCCCGGCCGAAGGCTACCGGCTACACGTAGAGGGTTCGACGCCCCGGTGGCGAAACTGGTATACGCAGCGGACTTAAAATCCGCAGGCCCTAACCGGCCGTCCCGGTTCAAGTCCGGGCCGGGGCACCACTTCGCCGCTTCGGGGCCGGGAATGGATGGCCGTCCGAGCGACAGAAGAGAGGCACACGATGGGAATCAGGAACCTGAAGAACCGCAAATGCCTGATCACCGGCGCCGCGAGCGGCATCGGAAAGGCGGTGGCGCTCGCCGCCGCCCGTGAAGGCGCGGACCTCTATCTCACCGATATCAGCGCGGCACAGCTTGAAGCCGTCGCCGAGGAAATCCGCCGCTCCGGCGGCAAGGTCACGCGGGCCGTGGCGATGGATATCTCCGACTACGACCGTGTCCGGGAGTTCGCCCGCGAGATCCACGAAAACTGCGGGACGATGGACGTCGTGATGAACGTGGCGGGCATTTCGATCTGGGGCACCGTCGAGAACCTCGAGCACGCCCACTGGAAGAAGACCATCGACGTGAACCTGATGGGCCCGATCCACGTCATCGAGACTTTCGTGCCGGAGATGATCCGCGCGGGCCGCGGCGGGCACCTTGTCAACGTCTCATCGGCGGCGGGACTGTTCGGCCTGCCCTGGCATTCGGCCTACAGCGCCAGCAAGTTCGGCCTGCGGGGCATCTCCGAAGTCCTCCGGTTCGACCTTCGCCGCCACGGGATCGGCGTCAGCCTCGTCTGCCCCGGCGGCGTGGACACCGGACTCGTTCGGACCATCGACATTCGCGGCGTGGACAAGAACAACCCCCGCATCCAGAAGCTCGTCGGCGGTTTCCAGCGGCGCGCCGTGACCCCCGAGCAGGCAGCGGCGGCCATCCTGAAAGGCATCCGGAAGAACGAATATCTTGTTTTTACCTCGCCCGATATCAGGATCGGCCACTGGTTTCAGCAGCGGTTTGCTCCTGCCTACGAGCTCACCATGCGGATCTTCAACGACGTGATGCACCGGGCGATGAAGCCCGGCATGTGAGCGCGGTGGCGCGCCTGCTCAAACGAACTTGAGGCCGATGGCCCGTTCCTGGGGCTTCAGGCAGCCTTCGTAGGTCTGCCCCCGCACCAGCGTAAAACCGAACTCCCTGATGTTGCCCAGCGGGCGGCAGCGGGCGCTGGCAATGTGCACCGTGATGACACGGCGGTGTCCGTCCGTCACATTGCCCGGCGTCGTGTGAAGCAGGTGCGTGTGAAAAAGCACGCAGTCGCCGGCTTTCACGTCGAGCGCCACCTGATTGGGCAGCGCCTTCGCGCCGGTTGCCTCGAGGCCCAGCGCGACGCCGAATTTGCCGCCTTCGGGGATCTCGTACTTGCGCATCCCCTCCTTGTGCGAACCGGGGATGACGACGAGTGTGCCGTTCTTTTCGTGGGCGTCGTCCAGAGGGAGCCACGTACCCACCGACAGGCTGTGCGGCGAGAACGGGAAATAGACGGCATCCTGGTGGAACGGGTGGACCGCCTCGGCGAGGCGTGGCGGCTTGTAGATGAACATCAGGAGGAACGCGAGGATATCCGGCCCGATCAGGCTCTCCACGGCATCCAGCAGCTTCGGTGTCGTCAGGTACCGCTCGAACACGGGATCGAAAACATCCGGGTTCAGGATTTTCCACATGTTGTGCTCGGGGTCCTCGAACGGCGGCAGGAAACCGTTGTGGATCCGGACGTCGCGCAGGATCCGGGATTTTGCCTCCGGCGGATAGGCGCCGAGGACGATCTCCCGGGCCCGCGCCTTGTACCGCTCGATCTCTTCCGGGGAAAGCACGCCGGGAACGACGACGTAACCGTGCTCGTCATAGTGGGCCACCTGCTCCGGCGTGAGGGAGCCAGTGAAAACGGCGGGTTCTCGGACGGACTCTCGGGTCACGTTCTGCATTCGGTCATCTCCCCGTCAGGTGAAGCTTATCCGGTCCAGCAGGAGGCGGGCCGAACGCGAAGTTGCCCCAGTCCGGAGCCGACAGCTCCTGCAGGTATCGTTTCGGCGAATACGGCCAGAGTGTCGGAATCCCCTGATCGTCCTGATACCAGCTCGAACAGCCGCTGGACCAGATCGTTCCCCTCATGGCTTCTTTCATCCGGCTGCCGAAACTGTCGGCGGCCTGCTCCGTGGGTTCGATCGTCAACGCGGTTCCGGACCGGAGCCGCGCAATACACTTCAGGACGTACTTCGCCTGCCGCTCCGCCAGAGGAATCAGGGACTAGTTGCCGATCGGGCTGTTCGGCCCGATCATGAAAAACAGGTTCGGAAAGCCCGGGATGGCCAGCGAGAGGTAGTTCCGCAGACTGCCGGACCACACATCATCGAGCCGGACGCCGTCCCTCCCGGTCACCCTTGCCGGGCGGATGTAGTTGTGCGCGTGAAAGCCGGTGGCCAGTACCAGCACGTCCAGATCGATTTTCCTGCCGTCTTTCAGCAGGAGGCCGGATTCGAGAACCCTCTCGATACCGGCGGTCTCCAGGCTGGCGTTCGGATGCTGGATTGCCTCGTAGAAACTCGTGGAAATCACCAGCCGCTTGCACATCGGTGCGTAATCGGGGGTGAGCTTCCGGCGAAGACCGGGGTCTTTCACCGTTTTGAGGTACTGAAGACAACGGTAACGGACGTACGGCTGGAGCCGGCTGCTTCCGTCCTTGGTGCCGAGACTGTTATCGGCGAAGACCGTGAACATCCGGTCCCATACGTCATAGGAAAGGTGCGAAAGCGCGGGCACCCGGCGGAGTACGGCCTTCTCAAGGCCGGAATACCTGCGGTCGGGGACCGGGAGTATCCACGACGGCGTACGCTGGAACAGATGCACGTTCCGGACTTCTTCCACGATCGCCGGCAATATCTGGAGCGCCGTGGAACCGGAGCCGATGATTCCGATCCGCCTGCCTTTCAGGCTGAGACCGTCCGGCCAGCGGGCACTGTGAAACGAATCGCCGCCGAACGCATCGAGCCCTTCGATCTGGGGAACGCTGGGGTGGTGAAGGACGCCCGTGGCAGCGACGAGCACGTCGGCGGAATGAACCTCGCCGGTGCGGGTCTTCAGCGTCCATCTGGAATCGCCGAAGGACGCCTCCACAATTTCCGTGCCGAAGCGTATCTTGGGAAGAAGGTTGTACTTGCGCGCGACCCGCTCGAAATACTGCCGTATTTCCGGGCCCCGCGCGAACCGGTGGGTCCATTCAGGATTGGGTTCGTAGGAATAGGTATACCATTGCGCCGGAACGTCGCAGGTGAGCCCCGGGTAACGGTTCTCGCGCCAGGTGCCGCCGACGGAGGCGGCCTTCTCGAAAACGGTGAAGCTCTCGATCCCGGCCCTGCGGAGCTGGATCGCCATGTTGAGGCCGGACATGCCAGCGCCGATCACCGCGACCGTCACGGGCCGTCCGCTCATCGCCGTCATTACCGCCCCCCGCTTCGAAATCCGCCCGCAAGGCCGCTTATCGGTCCCAGATCCCCGTCCCGCCGGATGCGCCCGATACCATTCCCTTCTCGGTGAGGATGTCGTGGCGGTCGTGAGCGGCGATCGAGTCAGGATCATAATTGAGTTCGCCCTGCATGTCTGCATGGAGCGCACCCCAGGCATCCCGGATACGGCGGAGCTGCGACCGGCGCCGTGCGCCGGGAGAAAACAGGTACGCCTGAATCGCCCCCAGGATACCGCTGAGGGCCCGGTTGACGCGCGCGGGATTCAGCCCGAACGCCCGGACGGTGTCCTGAAGCACGATGTTCTGCTTCGACCAGGCGTTCTCCATCATGCGATAGGGATCCAGTTCGAGCACCTCGAAATGCGGCTCCAGAACCTTCATTTCATACATACCGATTGCAATCAGTTCTGCCTGAAACATGATCGTACGGAGCGCCTCGAACGGGTTCATCCGCTTTGCCATGACCGGGAAATACTGCATCCCGAGCCCCACATGCCGGGCTTCGTCCCGCTCGTAGTATTTCATCAGTTCGGCGATCACGGGCTCGGGGCGGCTCTCCCGGATGAACTGGAACAGGGTGAGCGCCATCGGCTCGATGAAAATCTGCATGCCGAGAAGTTTCAGTGCCAGATTTTCCGTGTCGAGCGGCAGATCCAGCAGCGCCCGCACGGCCCGGTCCATCCGGCGGTGGTCCGGCACGTCGCCAAGCGCCGTCAGGTAGTCGTGCATCGTATAGAAGTGCCGGGCCTCGTCGAACGCCTGGCTCGTCGCCGCCATCTTGGCTTCCATCGGCGCAAGACCGTCGGCGATCTCGAGCGAGATGCGCCAGGCAGCGAACTCGCCCCACATGGTGCCGAGAAAAACCTGTTCGAGCGCCTTCTTCTTCGTTTCGGAGAGATGGATACCGCCATGCTCCTTCAGCAGCATCTTCAGGACGTCCTTGCCGTCCCAGGCGAGATCCTGCCCCTTGTGGTAGATGTTCTCGCACCTGGTGAACCGGTGGGCTTCGTCCGCGGACTTTTCGAACGAGAAAGTGTTGAACTGGATCTTTGACGGACCGAAACCTGCGAAACCCATGCTCCATATCCTCCGCGAGCAAAACAAAGCTGCTGCTGTTTACGCCTGTGCCGCCGCCCGTTCGGCCGCCTCGCGGTTTCTGAACATCCCGTTCAGTTCGCCGGACGGGCCGAACAGCTTTTCGCGCCAGGCCTTTTCGATCGCCTTCGTCTCATGCTGGTCCGGGTGAAAATCCCTTTTCAGGTATGCCGGCATCCGGGGGAAGATTTTCGTGAGAAACCCGCCCGGTCCGATCAGCGCCCGGATCCCCCGGCCGTGTTCCCGGAAACTGGCGGCCTCACCCTGCCTCACCACCAGCCAGACGAGGCTGAACACGATGCCTGGCAGCAGCGCCGCAACGACCAGCGGCCCGGCGAGCACCCGTTCCAGATGCTCGTGACGGCTCACTTCCCGATGAACGTCGAACGCCACCGCCTTGTGTTCCAGTTCCTCAAGGGCGTGCCAGCTCCACAGCCGGAGCATCTCGGGGTCGGCACCCTTCCGGAACCGAACGTCGGTCAGCCACGCTTCGGCGAGATGCGCCGTGAAGTGCTCCATAAAAGTCGTGCAGGCGAGCTGCTGGGACGGCGGCAGATGTTCCAGAAGTCCCAGACTGAACCGGATCATGCGGTCCGGCATCGCCATGTCGAACCCGTGCGCCACGAACCATTCGTTCAGCCGTTCGTGCTCGCGCCCGTGGACCGATTCCTGCCCGATGAATCCCGAAACCTGAGCCTTGAGCGTCTCGTCCCCGATCCGGTCCCGGAAGCGGCGGACCGATTCGACAAAGAACCGCTCGCCCGGAGGGAAGATCGCCGAGAACACCGCGAAGAGGGACGTCGCCAGCGGGTTACGGTCATAGAAAAAGAACCGGGGCTTGTCCGCCGGATGAATGAAATCCATGTGCCTCACCGGCACGCCGGCCCGGGCACCGTTCAGCTTCCGGGCTTCCGCTTCCATCGCCTGCCGGACTTCAGTGGTGTTCATGTTCTTGGGGTCTCCTGCCTTTATCAGCTTAGAGCCATTGCTCCCACCGTTGTCTTTATGATAATCCGAACAACTGTTCGGGTTCAATTCGGATTGGAACATGCCACGTAAACCTACTCAAAAACGGTCAAAGGCCACGGTTGAGGCCATTATTGAGGCGGGCTTTATCTGTGTCGCCCGGCACGGCCCTTCGGATACCACCACCCGGCAAATTGCCGATGCGGCAGGGATCGGTGTCGGTTCGCTCTACGAATATTTTGCGGACAAGGAAGACCTCTTCGCCGCCATGAACCGCAAGTTCTCGGACGATGTGGTGGTCCTGATCCGGGAACTCACCCCCGAGGTCGTTAAGCTCGAGATTCGCGAAGCGATCCGCCTGATCGTCGCCCGGTTCGGCGAACTCCTCACCCGGAACAACGGCCGGTATCTCTCGGTCGCCCGGCAGCTCATCAGAACCGAGCCGCTGGACAGCATCGAACCGGTGAGCAAGGCGCTCATGGACCTTCTGGTCCAGTACCTGAGCAACCATCCCGAATACATGAAGATCCGGAATATCCCGACATTGGCCTACATTCTCATCAATGCCGGAATATTTGTCGTGCTCCGTCAGCTTTCGGCGGAAAACCCGCCCGTGACCTACGAACAGGTCGGCGAAGGGATTGCCGACCTCGTGAGCCATTATGTGGAAGCCGAAGTTTTACGGAAATCCTGACGGGCAAACCCTTCCAGTGACCGGAGATATTACATCGGGGAAAACGATCCGCATCAAAATGGAGCAGAAGCAGACCAATTCCCACCGCAACCGTGACCTCAACCCATGAGGCCCCCAGTTTCCACCCTGATTTTCGCACAGGGCCGGAATTTTCTAACCACGTATGCCGTGCGTCAGGTACCTGTCCGGAAGTTCTGGTATTGTCGGGGACGGACGGTCCCGGTATCCATGAAGAACGGCCCGAAATATATCGTCTGGAGCCCCGTGTTCGAACTGGGACTCGAGCCCATCGATACCCATCACCGGAATCTGGTGGAACTGATCAACGATTTCCATATCGCCGTTGAATCCCATCTCGACGATGAAGTGCTAGTGCGGATTTTCCACCGCCTCAGGGAGTACGGGGACTACCACTTCAGGGTCGAGGAAGCGATGATGATCCATGCCGATTTCCCCGGCGCCGAAGCCCACCTCGCGGCCCACCGCTCCTATCGCGAGAACATTGCGACCCTGGAAATGAACGTCATCCGGGACCACCGGGTCAGCCAGCAGGTGCTCGCCTACCTCAAGCACTGGTGGGAGCAGCACATTCTGGTGATCGACCGAGAAATGGCAAATCACACCCGCGCACACCCGGTCAGATAGCCGGCTCACAGGGGCGACGGTCCGGCATAGGCGGCGTCTGGAAACCCCTCTCAGCCGGTCTAGAACGATTTCATCCGCCGGTTGACCAGCATGAGCAGCGGTATCGCCGCCAGCTGGGTACAGACCGAAAAGACCACGAGCCCCAGAATCGACCGGTCGTAGAGCGATCCCATCACGGCGCTTCCGGCCCACCAGCACAGTCCGTAAACCGCATAGAACACGCCATATGCACGGCTACGGCGGTCCGGCGGAACGAGCCGGACGATGACCGCCTTCAGGATCGATTCGGTCGCGCCCATCCCGGTGCCCCAGCAAAACAGGCCGAGTGCAACCACATAGGGACTGTGGATGAGGAAGACGAGCGGCGCGAAAGCGGCGGAAACTGCGGCGGCAATCATCAGTACAGGAAGCCCATCGCGGTCATAGCGCCTCCCGAAATATAGGGCCGCCGCACCATCCACCCCCATCGCGCCGGCATAGAATACGGGAATGAGCCCCTCTGCAACGATGTCTGTCTTGACGAGATGGAACGCCAGCACCGCCCAGTCCGCGAACCCCGCACCCAGAAGCCCGATAGCGGCAAGATAGAGCCAGAACACGCGGCCGGGTCCATCGCCCGGATGGCCCACATCAGGCTCAAACTCGCGCGGATCAGGGAATCGGAGCCTGGCCGCGACGACAAGGCCGATCGTCGCAAGCGCAGGAAGGGCGAGCAGCAGATACGCAAGGCGGTACTGCTCCAGCGGTGCCGCATCCTGTCGAAGGAACATGGCGAACCCCACGAGCAGCGGACCCGCAACCGCCCCGATCTGGTCCAGTGCTTCCTCAAGACCGAAGCTCCAGCCCGCTCCGGCCTGGCTCGCCGCGTGGGAGACCAGCGTGCTCCTTGCAGGACTCCGGATGGCCTTGCCGAACCGCTCCAGCAGGAACAGCACCATGGCCGCCTGCCAGTTCCCGGCAAACGCCATTCCCGGAATAACGATGAGATTCAGGGAGTAGCCGAAGATCGTGAGCGGCCAGTAACGCCGGGTCCGGTCGCCCACCAGGCCCGCCACATACCGGAGTCCGTACCCGATGAACTCGCCCAGTCCGGCGACAAAACCGACAGTGGCTGCGCTCGCCCCGAGCAGGGCGAGGTACGGTCCGCCGATACTCCGCGCCCCTTCATAGCAGAAATCGCCGAACAGGCTGACGACGCCCATCAGGACGATGAACTGCCGGGCGGCCTTCAGCTTTCTGTCTCCGGTCGCTTCGGCCATTCCCCAACCTTAACCGGTGCAAGATGCCTGGGCTAAGCCGGCTCCACCCACTCTCTCAGCTTCACGCCTTCCACCGCTTCGGCGAACTCGTCCGCCAGTTCTCGGCAGCGGGCGGCGGTTTCCTCCCAGAGGCGGAACCGCTCGGCATCCCTGCCCTTGAAGGTGTAAAAATCGCTGCGGTCGGGGATCTTCTTCATCGGCAGGGAGGCGACGAACTCGTCCGACGGAGAGACAAGAAGAACATCCTTCAGGCTTTCGGCACCGGCCCGCCGCCAGAAGAGCGTCTTGTCCAGCCAGCCGGGCACGATCTCGTGCGAGAAATGCGGATAAAGCACAGCCTCGCCCTCTTTGACCCGCCAGGCGAAATCGAAATGGTAGTCCGTGAGCCCGCCGTCCCGGTACCAGCCGGGCGGAGCGCCCGCCGGGGCCGCCACCCGCTCCGACAGGAACGGAATCGCTCCAGAGGCGAGCAGCGCTTCCTGGAGATTTCCTGCCGTGAGCATCACGCGAGTCACCGCGAGCCCGCCACCTTCGTCCATCACCGGTGCTGCTTCCGGATGGTGAAACACGACCCGCTCCTGGAACAGCCCGAGCGCCTTGCGTGAAAGCGCATTGAATGCAGCCGCAGCTCCGAAACCGATTGCGGCGACGGGCTTGGCGTCGCTGCCCGTGAGATGGCGCGAACGCGCCGTCACCACCTGCAAGCGCAGGTGCGGATTCGAGAGTATCTCCTCCGCCGCACGTTCGCCCGCAAACGAACCGATGATCTTCCGGCACTGGGCCGTCACTTCGGCGAGCGGAGGCTTCGCCGAATAGCTCTGGTGAATGTAGGCGTCTTTCAGGCGGTCGAGGGCGGCTGCCGGATCCTGCTGCGCAGCAGCCGCAAACCGCCACGCTCCGGCTGAAGCGCCCACGAGGTCCACCGGTTCCCCCGACGTTTTCAGCCAGTTCCCGAAGATGAACCGGTCCAGTTCCGCCAGCACGAGCCACTTGGGGCCGCCCGCCGCACCGGGTACCACCCGGACATCGGATGGCTTGAGCCCCGCGTCCATCAGCCTCGGCAGGAGCCGCCGACCGGCCCGGAAACGAAGCCGCCGCATGGTCAGGATTTCCGCCGCTTCCGCTTCGGTGGCGCATCCCTGTGGATCACGTCCGGCCCCTTGTCGCCCGCCACCTTGCGGAACTTCCCGCCGCCTTCATTCACGTATTTGCTGAAACCCTTTTTCCCGAGGTCCGTGTCGCCGATCCTGTCTTTCCGGCCGGGCCGCTTCACCGCGGCCGGCGCCGACAGGAGCCGTTCCACCCGGCCGCCGCCGTACTGCTTCACGCCCGGCCCCGGCATACAGTAACTGCCGCACTTCTCCAGCACCTGCCCGGCACGAACCACCGCTTCGAAACGTCGCCCGCAATCCAGACACCGGTAATCATGAATCGGCATGGGCGGGATGATTTATGGGGAACAGGGGAAGTGCAACGGGGGATTTCCTCCGAATGGCTCTCAGCAAGAGCGGATTCACCCGTAACTCGCTGTTATCAGATCAGATTCCAGGTGTGACACTTCCTGACACACCCCTCGTGCATACTGCTTTCTACCGGACGAACACGAGGTGACGGCAATGGAACTGGTAACGGCAGAATGGGTGAGCGAGGGAATCCAGATCGGGGCGGGGGTGCTGGGGGCGAGCCTCGCGCTGCATGCCGTGGCATTACTGGTGATGGGACTTCTCCGCCGGCTGCGGCCGGGGCGCAAAGTCCCGATGCCGGACCTTCCGCCACCGCCGGTGAAGACCGGGACGGATGCTCACCTCCGGTATTCGAGCCGCAGCGCGTACTCGCGGGAGAGCCCTGGCATCGGCGCATGGTAGCCGTCGTAAGCCTGGAAGTACCTGTCGTTCTCGTTGAAGATATTATGTATCCCGAAGCCGGCCGCGAGCCCTTTCACGAACAGGCCGTCGTACCGGAAGTAGATCGACGCCATGGCGACCGGGCGGAACCCCTTCACAACGGAATTACCCGCCGTATCCACGGAATCGAAGCTGAACCGCGTGGACATCACCGTCAGCGACGGATTGACGGTGAACTGCTCCGTCACGTTCACGCTGCCATACAGCGATAGCTTGTGCCTGGGGAACGCCGGCATGACGGAATCCTCGCCCGGTACAACGTAAACCGGAACCCGGTTCTTTCCGGCGGACGAGTAAAAGGAATAACCGGCGTTTGCATATCCCCACCGGCCCTTGATCCGGACTTCGGCCTCCGCGCCGCGCGAACCGGTCTTCGGATAATTCACATAGAGCTCCGAGGCTGTGGCGAGATCGTAGTAGTAAACGATCGGACGCTTCAGCCAGATGTCGAAATAGTTGACCGCGAAGAAAAGGTTCTCCGCAAACCGGTAGCCGGCCTCGAGCTCTACTGCGTCGGTCTTCTCCGGGCGGATCGACGGGTTGTAACGGATGTTCTCGAAACTCGGATACCGGAACGAGCGGCTGTAAAGGGCTTTGAAATGACCCGGGCCGAACGCCTTGGTCAGTGCCACACGGGGGGCTCCGGCGGTACCGGATTCGCTGTGCCATTCGATGCGTCCCCCGGCAGTGAGGTTCACCACCGGAGTCACGACGGAAGCCTCTCCGTAACCCACGAGCTTGTGATACTCGATCGAACGTTCGCCGGTCGGAGACCACTCCGACGGCAACGTCGCCCCCTGGGCTGTGGAAGTCTCAAGGTGGTATTCGCCACCCACCATGACGCTCACATGCTCGCCGATCTCCCCTTCGGCCCTGACCCCCGTGAGGTAGCGGGCGACCGCCTTGTCGAAAAAGTCCGCAGCGACCGGCGCCGTAGGATTGTTCCAGGGCTCCTGCCACTTGAAATTGAAATGGGGCAGCAGCCGGAAATGCTCGCCGAACCTCCAGGCATAGGTCACATCCCCGTGAACGGAAGTGAAATACTGGTTCAGGGCGGCAGGCAGGACCGTGTCAAAACTGTCCCGTTCTTTCATCCGGTACTGCTCGACATAGACTCCCGCCGACAGGTCGCGAAACCGGAACCGGAAGTTCGCCGAGGAACTCCGGATATCCGAATCGTCCTCCATGTCAAAGCTGCCGCCGTAGAAGTCGTGAAACCGCCGGTCACTGCGAATCGACCATCCGGTGGCAGCAGCCAGCCCGAGATAAGTGTCCTCCGACAACTTCCAGCCGCCCTGCGTGGAAACGGAGCCTCGCGAGACGTGCTCCTCCGTGGTGCCGCCGGTCAGGTTGGCCTGGTACCCGGCCGCTTCGGCGCCGACCTTCGTCACGATGTTGATGACCGCGAGTTCCGCGAAGCCGCCGTACATGGCCGAGCCGGGCCCCCGGATGATCTCGATCCTGTGGATCAGTTCCGGGAGAAAATGCCCGCCGACGGGTACCGCCGAATAACTGAGCTCGTTCAGCTCGTGCCCGTCCAGAAGGACCAGCACCTTACCCTCGTGGGCCCAGTTGCCGCGGACGCCGATACCTACAACGTTTGTGACATCCGTGGCGACGAAGAAACCGGGCACGAGCGCGAGCAGGTCCACCAGATCCCTGGCGCCGCTCTTGCGGATTTCCTCCTCCGTGATGATGCTGACAATGGCGGGGGTTTCCCGCTGCGAGAACGCCCGGTTCGAGGCGACTGTGATTTCCTGATCGAGGAGCGCGTCCAGGGACAGGTCGGCGTAGTCGTCCGCCGGTTCCACGGCTGTCGCGGGGCCATCCGCCTTCAAGGGCACGGAAGCCAGCGACAGCCCGACTGCCAGCGCCGCCAGCAGGCGGCCCCTGTTCCCCTTCGTTTCCAAGAAACCAAGAATATCGCGAATTCCCGGCGGGCTCAATCCGGAATTGCGCTGCACGCGCCACACCGTTTCCGGATGAAACAGCCTCAGAACGGGTATCCCACCTTCACGAACACCACGAGCCCGTCCCTGGAGACGCCGAAATCCACGCGCACGAGGATGTCGGGCTTCACCTCGAGCCGCCAGCCGGCGCCGCCCGTGAGCTCTATATTGCCGGCATCCACAGGGCCCGTCCCGTGGAACACCTGGCCCACTTCTAAGAACGGATCGATGCGGACTTCGGAATCCACGTCGAACCAGTTAAGCCGGACGAGAGCGACGCGCAGCTCCATCTGTCCGAGCCACCGGCCCCGGTCGTAGAACCGTCCGCCGCCGAAACCCCTGAGCCCCCGGTCGCCGCCCAGGCTCGGCAGCCGGTTGAAAGGGATCGTGTCCGGACCGATCACATGATCCATGAGAATCCGCGTGACCGAATAGACACGCTCTCCGAATGGCACGAGCATGAGGCCCTCCAGCCCCCAGCCCCACCACGAAACATCGCTCCCCGCACCGTCGTCGCTCCGTAACCCGTAGGCCCTCGCGAACAGGCCACGGCGGGAAAACTCTCCTTCGGGACGGGTGTCCATCTCGATGGCGATCCGGTGCAGGAGCGTGTCGCTTCGGGGCGTACCGGGCAGACCGGGGAACGCCGCCAGCGTGGACGGCACATTCGGGATTACGTCCGAACGGATCTCCGACCGGAGAAACTCCTCCTCGGCCACCAGCGACACAGCCCCGAGCAGCCGGTACCCGAACCGGAACTGCGCCCGGTAATCGAGCCCCGTGTAGGCGCTCTCCGCCGAAGCCGGAGTGCCCGCGCCGATCCCGTAGAACCGCTGGTAGGGATCCTTGATGGCGTTGCCTTCGAGCGAGAAAAAGAACGGCATGCCCCAGATCGTGTCCCGCTCCAGGATACCGAGCGTCTCCCAGTAGTTCCGTTCGGCGAGCGAGCCGTAGAGTCTCAGCTTGAACCCGCGGCGGTAGTATCCCTGATAGTCGAGCGTCGCCGTATGACCGATGATCTCGTTCCAGGTGTACTGCGGCGTCACGATATGGGCGATGGCGTTCGTGGATCGCTTCTGGATCAGAAAGATCCCCATAACCCCGCCCGTGGGGCCTTCGTTCGGATCGAAATCCACGACCGGAACCGGAATGAACTGCACCCGGTTTCCGCCCGCCTCGAACGTCCGCTGCGGGTTCAGCTTTTCGGCGAATTCGATCACCCGGGGATCGAGCTTGAAGCGGCCCGGCTTCTCCGGCGTTTTTTCAGGCGAGGGCTCGGTCTCCGACGGCGGCGGGGCAGGCGGCTTCGGGTTCTGCCGGGGAGCCGCCCGGACGCCGCCCGCCAGCATCAGTACGGCCAGCAGTGCCGGCAGGGTTCGTGCCCACCGCAACCTGCTGAAACATATGGAGAAAACCTGAATCACCCCGGATCAGTGTATCCGCCTTTTCGGGGTTCGGATATGGCCTCCGCACCCGCCACAGGCACCGGTTTGACCGTACCCTTTACCGCGTGATAGCCACGGGCACCCCGGATCGTCCGGGGGGTGAGATTCTACAGGTTTTTCCGGCCGCTCTTGAAGCTTTTCCTCAACATCCTGCTGTCCATTCCGGCCATCGTCAGCGCCGGGTACTGGGTCGTCTCGACCGTCTCGCTGGCCAATTTCTTCCGCCGCCGGATTCCGGCCGCGAGGCCCCCGGGCCCCCGCCCCAAAGTCACCATTCTCAAACCCGTTTACGGTCTTGAACGGCTGGCCTATGAAAATTTCAGGTCGTTCCTCGTGCAGGATTACCCGGACTACGACGTCGTGTTCGGCGTCCAGCGGGAAGACGACCCGGTAATCCCCGTGGTGAAGCGGCTCCTCGCCGAATTCCCCGGCCGGGCGAAGATGGTGCTCGACACGGGCGTCGTCGGTCCCAACGGCAAGGTTAACAACATGGTGAACTGCTACAAGGCAGCCGCCGGCGAAGTCATCGTGATCTCGGATGCCGACACCCGCGTGAAACCGGACTATCTGGATGTCATCACCGCTCCGCTGGACCGGCCCGGCGTCGGCGCCGTCTCGACGCTCTACCGGGCGACCGACGCCGTGACGCTGCCCGAAAAACTGGAACTCCTATCCTTCAACACCGAGTTCATTCCGAACGTCGCCTTTGCCACGAGCAACGGCCTCTCAAATGCCTGCCTCGGGGCATCCATCGCCCTCAAGCGGTCCACGCTGGACCGCATCGGCGGATTCGCCCCGCTCGCGCACTATCTCGTCGAAGACTTCGAGATGGGCCGCAAGATCTGGGAAGCCGGCGAGAAGGTCGAGATCCTTCCGTACATGGCCGACACGACCGTGGACCTCTCCGGCTACAGGGCCTGGTTCGATCATCAGGTGTACTGGGACCAGAATACCCGCGCCGCCCGGCCCAATGCCTTTTACTGGACGATTCTGCTCAAGGGCATCCCGTTCGCCCTGATCCTCGCGCTCGTGAACGGCTTTGCTCCATGGGCAGTGTCCTTTCTCGCCGCGATCGTCATCGTCCGGATGGTTACGGGTGCCGTGACCTGCGCCGTGATCGGCGACCGGACCGGGCTCGGCAGCATCTGGCTGCTGCCCGTACGCGATCTCGTGGCCCTTTCCACCTGGTTCCTCAGCATCACGAAAAACCACACCATCTGGCGGGACCGCCTGTTCAGGCTCACCAACGGGAAGCTGGTCGAGGTGGGCCGCATCGAGCCGGATGCTCCGGCGGCGGCGGAACCCGGACCGGGACGGGCATGAGCCGGCTAATCGTCACCGGCGACGATTACGGTCTCGACCCTGTCGTGAACGAGGGCATTGTCCGCGCCCACACGGAAGGCGTGCTCTCGGCCGCCTCCCTCATGGTCACGGGCCGGGGGTTCGACGACGCAGTCCGCCGCGCTAAGGAAACCCCGTCGCTCCGGGTGGGCCTCCACCTGGTCCTGTTCGAAGGCATCCCCGCCCTGCCCCCGTCCGAAATCCCCGCGCTCGCGGGACCGGACGGAAAGTTCGGCAGCGCGGTCTTCGCGACCGGCACGAAATACTTCTTCAGCAGCGCAGCCCGCTCCCAGCTTCGCCGCGAGATCCGGGCGCAGTTCGAGAAATTTGCCGCCACCGGCCTCAGACTGGACCACGTGAACGGGCACAACCACTTCCACATTCATCCGGCGGTTCTGGACGCCCTGATCGAAATCGCCTCCGACTACGGCAGGCCGGCGATTCGCATCCCCTGGGAGCCCCTGCGCAAGTCGCTCGCGGCCGGCCCGGGACACCTTGTAGAGAAAATCCTCTCGGCGCTCCTCATCGTCCCGTGGGCAAAACGCCTCACGGGCAGGTTCCGCCGGAGCGGAATCCCCGCCGCCGACGAAGTGTTCGGCGTCTACGAATCGGGCCGGGTGACGGAGAGCTATCTGCTCGGCGTGATCTCGCGCCTTGGCCCCGGCGTTACGGAGATATATACGCACCCCGCAGCGGGCCGCTGCCCGGAGATCGACCGCCACATGCCGGACTACCGGCACGAGGAAGAACTCCAGGTGCTGACGGCCCCGGCGGTCCGGGCCGCCCTCGAGGCGAAACGGATCCGCACTACCGGATTTTCAGATGTCTTTGGAAATTGAACAGTCCGCCCACCGCGGAACCGCTAAGGAGTCGAGCATGGCGACCGTATTCGTCCTCCTGATCATTTCCGTAATCTGCGCCGCCGCAGGTCCCGTGATCCAGTCGAAGGGCATGGTCGCCCTCGGCGTCCACGATGACTGGTTCTCGCTAGAAACCTTCCGGTATTTCTGGAAGGCGCTCACCACCCCGTCTGTCATCCTTGGCACGGCGCTCATGGCCGTGGCGTTTTTCCTGAACCTCGCCCTGCTCGCCCGGGCGCCGGTCAGCTTTATCGTGCCCGTGACGGCGATGGAATACATCGTCGCCGTCATCATGGCCCGTTTCGTCCTGGGTGAGACGGTCCCGCTCCTCCGGTGGGGCGGTGTCGCGCTGATCGGTGCGGGCATCATCCTGCTCACGATCAGCTGGAAACCGGAACAGATCGGCAACTAACCGGCCTCCTGAAAGAGAGAGGCCGCCAGAAGGAGTCCCCATGTCCACGAACCCCGGAGCGGACAAGCCGCTCGTCCCCGCCGCGAAACTCTATTTCCCGGATGAGGACCGCAAATGGATTCTCGAACAGATCGACCAGGTGCTGGCCTCGGGCCAGCTCACCCTCGGCAAGCACGGCAAGGAGCTCGAGCGCCGCTGGGCCGAGTTCTGCGGCACGAAGTACGCCGTCGCCGTGAACTCCGGCACAAGCTCCATCGAGATCCCGCTCCGCGCCTTCGGCGTGAAGGGCAAGGACGTGATCTGCCCGACGAACACGTTCTTCGCGACCGCCGCGGGTATCGAGCACGCGGGTGGCAACGCCGTTCTCGCCGACATGGACCCGGACTACTACTCGCTCACCGTCAAGGAGATCGAGAAACGGCTCACTCCGAACACCGTGGGCGTCTGTATCGTCCACATCGGCGGGTTCGTGACGCCGCACATCAACGAGATCGCCGACTTCTGCAAGAAGAAAGGCATCTGGCTGTTCGAGGACGCCGCCCACGCACACGGATCTTCCTACAAGGGCGTGAAAGCCGGAAAGTTCGGCAAGGCCGCCAGCTTCTCGTTCTATCCGACCAAGGTGATGACGAGCGGCGAAGGCGGCATCATCACGACGGACGATGAGAGCGTCTATAACGAAGCCCTCATCTACCGCGATCAGGGCAAGGCGAGCTTCACCGTGAACGCCCATACCCGTCTCGGTTACAACTGGCGCATGTCGGAGATCCATGCGGTCATCGGCCTCAAGCAGCTCGACCGGCTGGATTTCATGATCAGGGAGCGCCAGCGCGCGGCGAAGGCCTACGATGCGGCGTTCAGGGACGATCCCCTCGCCCGCCCGATGCTGACCCCCGAGGGCGGCGTCGCGAACTACTACAAGTACCTGCTCATCCCGAAGCGCCCGCTGAAGGACCGCAAGGCGATGAAGGCGGCCGTGCGCGAGAAATACAACGTCGGCCTCACCGGCGAGGTTTATGAGGAACCCCTGCACAAGCAGCCGATCTTCAAGGGCCTCGACAAGGGCAACTACCCGAACGCCGACGAAGGCTGCGCCCGGCACATCTGCCTGCCGCTCTTCCCCGGCATCACCGACGAGATGATCCAGCGGACCATCGACGGCGTGAAGTGGGGCCTCAAGGAGTTCATCAGCTGACCGGCTGAGAACTTTTCAGGCGAGCGCAAGCGGGCGGTCCCTGGCGGGATCGCCCGTTCGCTTTTCAGGACAGCGGCTGCTTCCCCGCCTCAACGCGCACGACATCGCCCTGCCCGATGAGACCGAGAGCCAGCGCTCCGATCACCGACGGCACGAAGAACAGGCCGGACAAGAGGATGGTGAGAACCGTCTCGACCCCGCCCGGCTTTTCCGCTCCCGGCGTCGCCCGGAGGAACACATGGAGGCGGTTCGGCCGCCGGGTAATGCGGGAGAGCAGCGACTGGAGGAAGCAGAAGACAGAGTATTCGCTGGAAAATGTGGATACGACCTTCACCTTGAGGTCCAGCCGCTCCAGCATCCGGACAAGCGAATCTTTCGTGAAGTGAACGAGGTGCCTGGGCGGGTCGAGGTGCCACCACGAAGTGCCGAACAGAAACCGCTGAGCGCCGCAATAGTTCGGCACCTCGATCACGAACCGGCCGCCGGCCCCCAGGTGCGCCGCGAGCCTGCGGATCGTCGCCCGGGGATCCGGCACATGCTCCAGAACGTGAAAAAGGGTGATGAGGTCGAACTTCTCCGCCCCAAGCTGCTCGATGGCGTCCGGTCCGTGCAGGACATCAATTCCAAAGTCTTTCTTCACAAGTGCGGCCGAGGCCGCAGAGAACTCGACCCCTTTCGCGTTCCAGCCGTTCTCCTTGAAGGCCGCCAGCATCACGCCCCGGCCGCAACCGAAATCGAGGACCGACCGGGCTCCTCCGCCTGAACCTCCGTAGACGCTCCGGAACCGCCAGCGCCGGAAGGCATCGGAAAGTTTCTGGAAGACGCCCCGGTATTTCTCCTGCGTGCTACCGTAGTAATCGTCAGGGTAGTAATGGCCGATCGGATGCGGGATCGTGACCGGGTCGATGAAGCGGGAACCGCAGACGGCGCACGCGCAGAGCGTGAACCGGTCCCGGCTTGAGGGCCAGGCGTCCTGCTCTCCGACGAGCGACTCCGGCCGGCTTTCGCCGCCGCAGACGGGACATGGAGGCGCCTTTTTCGTTGGGGAAATATCGGACACGCTTCACGACTCACGGAACCGGATGAACTGGAACGCTAAAACAATCGCAGGACCGCCGCAACGGAAGATGATTCCGCCGGAGTGTCCATGCTGAACCGGTTACGGCTGAAGGGCACCGGCGTTTTCGCCGCCATGACCGTCTTCAATCTGGCGTTTTTCCGGGGAATCTGGGATGGTTCGATGGCGTTCTGGTTCCGGGATTCCATCATCGGTTTCCTGCCCACGAAACTCTACCTGCGCGAGCGGCTGCTCTCGGGCGAATGGCCCCTCTGGACCGAGCGGGTGAAAGGCGGCATGCCGTTCTGGGCCGATCCCGTGAACGGAATCCTCTACCCCGGCCACCTGCCTCTCCTTGCCGTCGCCGATCCGTTATGGGCCTACGGCATTACCATCGCCGTTCATTATCTCTTCGCACAGGCGGGGTTCTACCTGCTGCTCCGGAACTTCGGACGGAGCCGGACCGCCTCCCTGCTCGCGTCCCTCGCTGTCGCCTACAGCGGGGCGTTCCTCCAGAAGCACGAGAATCTCCAGTTCCTGTTCGCCTGGTCCTGGCTCGGCTGGTACCTCGCCGCCCTCTATAGCTACCTCCGCCGTCCCGGCTGGCTCTCCGGCTCTCTTGCCACGGCGTCGTTCTTCGCAATCCTCACGAGCGGCGATATCCAGACGGCCTATATTCTCGGCGGGCTGACCCTGCTCGTCCCTCTCTCCCTCCCGGCGGGTCCCCGTTCCACCCTGAAACGAGCCGCCCTCGGCGCCTGGCCGATGCTCACCGCCGGGCTCCTCGCCGCACCGTTTCTCCTGCCCGTCTACGAACTCTCCACCCGCACGACCCGGCTTCTGGGCAATACGCTGGAAGCCGTCACCCAGTGGTCGTTTCATCCGTTCCGGTGGATCGAGTGGTTCGTCCCCGGCCCCTTCGGCTTCACGTTCTCGGACGCAACGCCGTTCTGGGCACGCGGACTCGCCCGTACGGGTTTCACCGGCTTCTATACGCCGCAGAGCTATTTCGGGATCCTGCTGATCCCCCTGGCCTTATGGGCCGTGCTCCGGGTCCGAAGCCGCCTCGTGATCTTCTGGACGGCGGCCGGGCTTGCAGCGTTTCTCCTTGCCGCGGGCGACGCCCTGCCAGTTTACGGATGGTTCTACCGGTGGCTCCCGCTGTGGGCCAATTTCCGTTACCCCGAGCGGATGCTCATGTGGTTTACGATTGCAACCGGACTACTTGCTGCGGCCGGGCTCGACTCTCTGCGTTGGGAGGCCCATAAACCCTGGCGTCACTGGGTAGCTGTCAAGATGGTTATCCTGGCCGTATTGATCTGGACAGCCGCTCAAATGAGCACGCCGGAAGGGGCTCTTCAACCCTGGATCAACGGCATCCGGGGAAGCGTTGCCGAACCGGCAGTATTCAAACAGGTCGCCGGTGCACTCAACCGGGGAGCCCTGTGCTGGCTGGCCGGGTCGCTGGCGATGGCGGTTTTCGTCGCCACCCGGCACCGGCTATCTGCCGTGGCGTTAATTGCTCTTACCGGAACCGAACTGTGGATGGTGAACCGCCCGCAGGCACCCGTCTGGCCGTCGGAGAATTTCCGAACGCCCCCGTCGCTGATCATGCAGCTGCTGCGGGATTTCCCGGAAGAGCAGGACCCGGACGGACTCCCCGCCCGGCTTTTCTTCAACCACGAACACAACCGGATCCAGTGGGCCGGGGACGAAAACGAGGCCGTCGCCCGCCAGATCTGGAATCTCGTTTACGGAAACCTGATTCTCCTCACGCCGTTTTCCAGTCCCATCGGGTACAACTCCTCCGAACTCACGGCCATGACCCGGATGCTCCGGTCGGTGCGCTGGAACCACTACGCCGCACTTACGGACATCAACTACTGGCTCGTGCTGCCCGAAACGGCGAAACGGAACGCGGACTGGCGATGCGGAGAACCCGACCCTGTGACCGGGCTCGTCTGGTGCCGGAATCCCCTGCCCCGGCTGCCGGTAAGGTGCCCTTCCACATGGACCCGGATCGACGACCCGGAGCAGCTTCTGAGCGCCTTCCGGATCACCCCCTGGGCGGCGCGGACGGATTTTGCCCTGCTGGGATCGTTCGACCGGAGGGATGTCTCCGGGCTTCCCTCCATGGTGCAGTCCGGCTCGGGCACGGTAGCCTCCACCTGTGCCGCCGGACTCTGGACCGACGACCGAAGGACCGTGCGGATCTCCCGCGATACCGAGGGACCGGTGGTCCTGCGTGACGTTTATTACCCCGGCTGGAGGGCCGTCTCCGAAGGCCGCGAGCTGCCGGTAATCGCCGCCAACGGCGGGCAGCTCGCCGTCTGGTCTCCGGCCGGAACCCACGAGATCGAACTCTCTTTCGAGCCGCCGCTGATCCGGAGCGGTATCCTGCTGGCGCTCCTCGCCTTCGTCCTTAACTGGGCCCTCGCCTGGAGGCTGAGGCAGACGGGTAGTCCTGTCTCTCGACTTCCCGGCGCAGAAGCCATAAAAGAACCCGGCCCTGGTTCGTGATGAACCAGAGCCGGGTCGGGGAAGGGGAGGGAACTAGGTGATCCCAAGATGACATGTTCCATTAAATCCGCCGTTAAGGTGCGGTTAATTGAACTTCACCTGCGCGGAATCTTTCCCTGCTTTCGGGGGTTTCCGGTATAAACCCCAAAACATTTGATCGGCTGGCTGCCCCGACAGCCGGAAATTTACGGTTCTGATGGCAAAATCCCTGAAAATCGGCACCCGTGGCTCGAAGCTGGCGCTCTGGCAGGCGAACCATATTGCTGACCTGCTGCGTCAGCAGGAGTCCGGTTTAACCGTTGAACTTGAGGTCATCAGGACAACCGGCGACCGCGTGCAAGACCGGCCGCTGGCGGAGATCGGCGGCAAGGGCCTGTTTGTGAAGGAGATCGAGGAGGCGCTTCTTGCCGGCACGGTCGATCTCGCCATCCACTCGCTCAAAGACGTCCCCGCCGAACTTCCCCCTGCCCTGTTCCTCGCTGCTTACCTGAAACGCGAGGACCCGCGCGACGCCTTCTGCACCCGCAACGGAGCGACGTTCTCGTCGCTCCCGTCCGGAGCGAAGATCGGCACCTCGAGCCAGCGCCGCCGCGTCCAGCTCCAGCGGCTCCGGCCCGATCTCGTCTACGCCGACCTGCGCGGCAACGTGGACACCCGGTTCAGGAAGCTCGACGAGGGTGCCTATGACGGCATCGTGCTGGCCGCCGCCGGCCTCAACCGGCTCGGGTGGTCCTCGCGCGCGAGCGAACTCCTGGATCCTGACAAGGTCATCCCCGCGGTGGGCCAGGGTATTCTCGCCCTCGAAGCCCGGCGCGGGGACGAGGAAGTCCTCTCGCGCCTGCGGAAACTGAACGTCGCCGATGCCGAGCAGTCGGCCGTCTGCGAGCGCGCCCTGCTGCGGGAAATGGGCGGCTCCTGCTGGCTGCCCCTCGGCGGGTGGTCACGGATCAGCGGCAGCCGCATTTGGCTCACGGCGTTCCTTTCGTCTATCGACGGTAAGGAACTGATCCGGCACGAAGCGGACGGAGCTGACCCTGAAGCGCTCGGCCGGGATACGGCCCGGGCGCTGCTCGACCGGGGCGGACGGAAAATCCTCGAGACAATCGAAAGGCAGCATGGCGGGAAGTAGCGGACAGAAATCCTCCGGGATCGTCTACCTCGTGGGCGCGGGCCCCGGGGACCCGGAACTGCTCACGCTGAAGGGCAAGCGCCTGCTCGGCGAGGCCGATATCGTCTTTTACGACTACCTCGCCAATCCGCTGCTGCTCGAACACACCCGTCCCGGCTGCGAGAAGATCTACGTCGGCAAGAAGGGCGGCACCGATTACATCAGCCAGGAAGAGATCAACCGTCTCATCGTCGAGGCGGGCCGGACCGGCCGGAAAGTCGTCCGGCTGAAGGGCGGCGACCCGCTGATCTTCGGGCGGGGCGGCGAGGAAGCGGAAGACCTCGTCGCCGCCGGTATCCGGTTCGAATTCGTCCCCGGCATCACGAGCGCCATCGCGGCGCCCACCTACGGCGGTGTCCCCCTCACGCACCGGGATTTTACTTCCAGCGTCACTTTCATCACGGGCAACGAACGCGAAGGCAAAGAAGGCTCGCTCATCCCCTGGGACAAGCTGGCGCAGGAAAACTCCACGCTCGTTATCCTGATGGGCGTCAGGCAGCTCGCCACGAACGTGGAGCAGCTCGTCCGGCACGGCCGCGCCCCGCACACCCCGGCCGCCGTCATCCAGTGGGGCACCTGGCCGCGCCAGAAATCCGTCGCCGGGACGCTCGCCGACATCGAGCAGAAGGTGAAAGACGCCGGTATCGAGGCCCCCGCCATTCTCGTCGTCGGCGAGGTCGTCGCCCTGCGCGAGAAGCTGAACTGGTTCGAAACCCGCCCGCTGTTCGGAAAGCGCGCCCTCGTCACCCGCGCCCGCCGTCAGGCGAGCGATTTTGCCCGGGGACTCCGTGAGCTCGGTGCCGATGTGCTCGAAACCCCGGCCATCGAGATCATCGACCCGGCATCGTGGGCCGATGCCGACAGGGCCGTCGATGCGATCGGCGGGGAAGCCTGGCTTGTGTTCACGAGCGCCAACGGCGTCGAAAAGGCCATAGAACGCCTGAAAGCCCGGAACCTCGACGTGCGGGCGCTCAAGGGCCCGCGCATCGTCGCCATCGGCCCGGCGACAGCCGCCGCCTGCGAAGCTGCCGGTCTTTCCGTCGCCGCCGTGCCGGGCGAATTCGTGGCCGAAGGGGTCGTGAAGTTCTTCGAGACCCAGAACGTGAAGGGCCAGGGCGTCACGATCCTGAGGGCTGCCGAGGCCCGGGAAATCCTGCCCGACGCGCTCCGCCAGATGGGCGCCCGCGTCACGGTCGCCGCCATCTACCGGACCGTTCAGCCGGTCGCCGACGGCGAGAAACTGGCCAAGGCCCTGGTCGCAGGCGAGATCGACCTGCTCACATTCACCAGCTCCTCGACAGTGAAGAATTTCGTCGAACTGGTCGGCAAGGAAACGGTTTCGCGGCTGCCCGCCTCCGTGAAGGTCGCTTCCATCGGCCCGATCACTTCCGACGCCGCCCGTGCCGCCGGCTTCCGGGTGAATATCGAGCCGCCCGACTTCCACATCCCCTCGTTCCTCAAGGCCATCGAAACCCACTTCGCGGGACACTGACATGTCCATCTGGTATTTCGGCACGCCGGAATTCGCCGTGGCGCCGCTGGAGGCGCTGATGAAACAGGGAGAAAAAATCTCCCTCGTCGTCACCCAGCCGGACCGGCCGGCCGGCCGCAAGGGCGAGCTGAAGGCCCCCGAGGTGAAGCAGTTCGCAGAGCAGCATGGCCTCCGGGTGTACCAGCCGGAAAAGGTCCGGGCTCCCGAGGTGATGGACCGGTTCCGAAGCGAGGCGGCCGCCGAACGGCCCGAGATCGCCGTCGTCACCGCCTTCGGGCAGATCATCCCCAGGGCACTTCTTGAAATTCCGGTACATGGATTCTGGAACGTCCATGCGTCGGTGCTTCCGAAGCTGCGCGGAGCGTCGCCGATCCAGGGGGCGATTCTCGCCGGTTTCACCGAAACCGGCGTGACGATCATGCAGATGGACGAAGGACTGGATACGGGCGACATGCTGCTCGTGAAGACCTGCCCCGTCGCTCCCGAAACCACCGCCGGGGAACTCCACGACCGGCTCATGCCTCTCGGGGCGGCTGCACTCACCGAAGCCCTCACCCGGCTCCGTGCGGGCACCCTCCAGCGGACCCCTCAGGACCCGTCCCTGACGACCTACGCGCCGAAACTGAGCCGCGACTCGGGAAATATCGTCTGGAACCGGCCGGCTTCCGAGACTGTCAACCTCATCCGCGGCCTTAACCCCTGGCCCTCGGCCCAGACAAAAATTGCGGGGGAACGGGTGAAAATCCACCGCGCCCGTGTCACAACCGGCGCCGGACCGGCGGGAGAAATCCTCTCGTACGATCCGCTGACGGTCGCCTGCGGCTCCGGGGCCCTTGAGATCGTCGAAATCCAGAGAGAAGGGAAACGGCCGCTTCCGGCGGCCGAGTTCGTCCGGGGCCTCAAGCTGCCGCCGGGCGCCAGATTCGGAACATGAACAGGTGGGACCCCAACAAGCCGCCGTCCGCAGGACGGCCTTCCTCCGGACGTGACGGAAACCGCGGAGGCTTCCGCGGCGGCCCCGGCAGAGGGCCCGGTGGCGGAGGACGGGGCGGACGTGGGAACGGGGGCGGCCGGGGACGCGGCGGAGACGACCGCCGACCGCCGCCGCGCAACTTTGCCCGCGGGGCCGCCCTGGAAACCCTGCTGGCGGTCGCCAAGGGCGAGCACCTGGATGCCGCCCTCGATCAGTCGGTCCAGCGGGTGAACCGTCCCGAGGACCGGAACCTCGCCACCCAGATCTCCTATGGCACGCTGCGCTGGCGCGGCCAGATCGATCCGATCCTGGCGGAACTATCGACCCGCCCGCTCGCGGAACTCGAACCGAACCTGCTTCAGGTGCTCCGGCTCGGGCTGTTCCAGATCCTCTATCTGGACCGCGTGCCCCCGCACGCAGCCGTGTCCGAATCGGTGGGCCTCCTGCCGGAGCAGCACCTCCGGAACTTCGCCAACGGACTGCTGCGTGAGGCGCTCCGCCGCCTCGAAAAGGGCCCCCTTCTGTACCGCAGGACCGGAACGCCCGAAGACCTCGCCCGCTCGGAGAGCCTGCCGCTCTGGTACATCGAGCGGCTCGTCAGCCAGTACGGCCTCGAAGGCGCCTTCAAGGCAGCGCAGGGGATCAACGAAACCCCGAGAACCTACCTGCGCACGAACACGGCCGTGATCCAGCGGGACGACCTCCTGCAGGAGCTGGAAAAACGGCGCATCCGGGCGACCCCGTGCCGCTATTCGCCGTACGGAGTGGAAGTCGCTGCCCCCCGCTACCAGCTGGACAACATCGTGAAGGACCGGCTCGGCTACGTGCAGGACGAGGCGAGTCAATTGATCCCGCTGCTCGTCGCCCCCCGGCCCGAGGACACCGTCCTCGACCTGTGCGCCGCCCCCGGCGGGAAAAGCCTCGGTCTCGCGCTCCACGCCCAGAACAAGGCGAAGATCGTCGCCGTCGACCGTTCCAGCCAGCGGCTGAAGCGGCTCGAAACCCTGTCGAAGGAGCTCGGCGTCCGGGACATCACCCTCGTCCAGGGCGACGCCCGCGACCTGCCGGCGCAGGTCAAGGCGATGAAGTTCGACCGCATTCTGGTCGATCCGCCCTGCTCCGCCCTCGGCACGCTCCACAAGAATCCCGACGCCCGGTGGAACCGCCAGGCGCTGGACCTCGCCGAATACGCCAAGACCCAGCGGGACATCCTCGAAGCCGCATGGCCGCTGCTCAAGACGGCGGGACGGCTCGTCTATTCGGTCTGCTCGCTGGAGCCCGAGGAAACCACCGGCATCGTCCAGCCGTTCAAGACGGCGCATCTGGACAGCAAGTTCATCGGTGCAGGCCACGAACTGCTCGACCACATGAACGTCGTACAGGTGAAGGAGATCGCTTCCTCGGAAGACGGTTTCCTCCGCATGAATCCGTGGGAGCACCACACCGACGGTTTTTTTGCGGCGGTCCTGCAGAAGAGCTAAATTCCCGCCGCAATGTCCGAGCAGAACGGCATCCCATCATCCCCCGCCCGGCCGCTCCTGACCCACTACGCGATCCGGGTGCGCGATCTGGACGCGACGATCCGTTTCTACACGGCCTACACGCCGCTCCGGGCCGTGAACCGCCGGATCGACAGCGTCACCGGAGTCGGGGTCGTCTGGCTCCGTCAGGACAACCCTCACTTCACGATCGTCGCCATCCAGCCGGAAAAGTTCGAGGGACCTGATTTTCACAAGGAAAACCTCGAGCATCTGGGGTTCGAGCTGCCGTCCCGGAAGGCGGTCGACGACATCGCAGCACGTCTCAGGAAAGACGGGCACGACGTGTTCCTGGGGCCCCTCTACCACGACCCGGTCGTGGGCTATATCTGCATGGTGCGGGACCCGGACGGCCGCATTGTGGAGTATTCGGCCGAACAGATGATGGAATGAGTGGTCAGCCCGTCACCTGCGAAAGCAGGCGGACGTCGAAAGGAGTGCCCGTAACCTTGCGGTAGAGTTTCTCGTCGGCGGTGATCAGGGGCAAAGCCTCGACTTCCGAAACCGCCAGATACGCCGCATCGTAGGCTGTCAGGCCATGGTCCAGAGCGATTTCGAGCCCGCGGGACGCGATATCCTCGACCGGTACCATCGATAGCCCCAGGTCCAGAAGATTGCGCAGGTGGCTTCTGGCCTCCGTACGGGAAATTCGCCCGGTTTTTGCCGATCTCCAGAATATATTGGCGCACTCAACCGTCAGAAGATCAGGAGCGATCAGACGTCCGGAAGAAGGGCCGAAAAAACGCCTGGCGGAGGCTGCATCTTCTTCCGCCAGAAAGAGCTTCACGGCCACGCTGGCGTCAACGACGAACATGACCCTGGCTACCGTTCACGATCTTCACGAAGCATCTGAACCACATCGGGATCGGACGGAAGCGGATAGCGTTTGGCGGTCGCCCGGATACGCTCTATTGCACGGGCACGGCGCTCCTGCTGCTCGTGCCATTCCACGGCCTCACTGAGCAGCTGAATCACCTGACTGCTCAGCGAACGGTTCTCCCGTTCCGCCATTTTCTTGAGCTTTTCGTAGAGCCTGTCGGGCACTTCCCTGACGTGCAGCGTTGCCATCTGCGGCCTCCCCGGCATCCCGCCGGATATTCAATCATGCTCCCGGTGCTAGCATTTTGCAACCACCCGCTATCTTCCCTCCGGACTCCCCGGCCGGGGACAGGGACCTCCCGCCGTCCCCTTTGAGTTTTCTCCCCCCGTTCGGCTAGTAGATTTCCCGGCCGGAAGGGCGCGATCCCCCCGAAACCACGCCGGCCCGATCCGACCCCCTCAGGAGCACCACGACCGATGCCGACCATCGAATCCACCCCGGAACTCGTCGAAAAAGCCTACCAGCTGATGACCCAGCGGCTCGCCGTCATCCGCAAGCGGCTGAACCGCCCCCTGACCTACATGGAAAAGGTGCTGCTCACGCACCTTCGCGATCCGGAGACGCAGGACCTGAATCCCGGCAAGAGCTATCTCCTCGTGCAGCCCGACCGCGTGGCCATGCAGGACGCCACCGCGCAGATGGCCCTCCTCCAGTTTGCCCAGGCCGGCATCCCGCAGGTGGCCGTGCCCTCGACCGTCCACTGCGACCACCTGATCCAGGCGTACGTCGGGGCGAACAAGGACCTCCAGACGGCGAACGACAAGAACCGCGAGGTTTACGATTTCCTCGCCTCCATGTCCGACAAGTACGGCATCGG
Organism: uncultured bacterium; assembly: GCA_964621525.1. Classification (GTDB taxonomy): domain Bacteria; phylum JAGRBM01; class JAGRBM01; order JAGRBM01; family JAHCIT01; genus CAZMGV01. Next base: position 38,927 of record CAZUMS010000015.1, on the reverse strand, counting down.
CTTCTGGAAGCCCGGCGCCGGCATCATCCACCAGGTGGTGCTCGAGAACTACGCCTTCCCCGGCGGCCTCATGATCGGCACCGACAGCCACACCCCGAACGCGGGCGGCCTCGGCATGTTCGCCTCGGGCGTGGGCGGCGCGGACGCCAGCGACGTCATGGCCGGACTGCCCTGGGAAGTCCTCTACCCGAAGAAAGTCGGCGTGGTGCTGAAGGGCCGGATGAACGGGTGGACGGCACCCAAGGACGTCATCACGAAGCTCTGCGGCATCCTGACGGTGAAGGGCGGAACGAACCGCGTGGTCGAATATCTCGGGCCGGGCGTGAAGTCGATCAGCTGTACCGGCAAGGGCACGATCACGAACATGGGCGCCGAACTCGGCGCCACGACGTCGATCTTCCCCTATGACGACCGCATGAAGGCGTATCTCGCCGCGACGAAGCGCGAGAAAATCGCCGCCGTCTGCGACAAATACGCCGATCTCCTCCGCGCCGATCCCGAGGTCGAGGCGGACCCGAAGAAGTATTTCGACGAAGTCGTCGAAATCGACCTCGACAGGCTGGAGCCCATCGTCTCCGGCCCGCACACGCCGGACCTCGTACGGCCGGTGTCTCAGGTGACGAAAGACGTAAAGGAAAAGGGCTATCCGCCGAACCTCACGGCCGCGCTCATCGGCAGCTGCACGAACTCTTCCTACGAGGATATCTCGCGCGCCGCGGACGTCGCCCGCCAGGCGAAGGCCGCCGGGCTCAAGTCGAAGGTTCCCCTGCTCATCTCCCCCGGCTCGCAGCAGGTCTACGAGACCATCGCCCGCGACGGCCTCCTCCAGGACCTCGAGGCCATCGGCGGCACGGTACTCGCCAACGCCTGCGGCGCCTGCATCGGCCAGTGGAAACGCGACGACATCAAGAAGGGCGACAAGAACTCGATCATCAACTCCTTCAACCGCAACTTCCCCGCACGCGCCGACGGCAACCCCGACACGGCCTCGTTCATCTCAAGCCCCGAAATCGTGGTGGCTTACGCCCTCACCGGACGCCTCGACGTTAATCCGCTCACGGACGAAATCGCCGCCGGCGTGAAGCTGAAGGCACCCGCCGCCGCGCCCGAAGTCCCCCAGAAGGGCTTCAAGTGCGACGACCCCGGCTACCAGGCTCCGGCCGCCGACGGCTCGAAGGTGCAGGTGAAGGTGAGCCCCGACAGCGAGCGGCTCCAGCTCCTCACCCCGTTCATCCCCTGGGACGGCAAGGATTTCGAGAAGATTCCGGTGCTGCTGAAGGCCGTGGGCAAGTGCACGACGGACCATATCTCCCCCGCAGGCGAATGGCTCAAGTACCGCGGCCACCTGGACAGGATCAGCAACAACATGTTCCTCGGGGCGATCAATGCCTATACGAAGGAAGCCGGCAAGACGAAAAACCTGATGACCGGAGCGTATGACGGTACGCCGTTCGTCGCCCGCGACTACAAGGCGAAAGGCCTCCGGTGGGTGGTGTTCGGCGACGAGAACTACGGCGAAGGCAGTTCGCGCGAACACGCCGCCATGTCGCCCCGCCACCTCGGAGCCGCGGCGATCATCGTCCGCAGCTTCGCTCGCATCCACGAGTCGAACCTGAAGAAGCAGGGTCTCCTGCCGCTCACGTTCCAGAACCCGGCGGACTACGACAAGGTGAAGGAAGACGACCGCGTCTCGGTCACGGGACTCGCCTCGTTCGCCCCCGGCAAGCCGCTCACGGTCACCCTGCATCACTCGGACGGCAAGACGGACACCTTCCAGGTGAACCACAGCTTCAACGCCGAGCAGATCGAATGGTTCAAGGCCGGCTCGGCGCTGAACCTGCTCGCAAAGCAGAAGAAGTAAGGCCGCTTAGCGTGCAGCGCACGGACCTCGGAAAACGGACAACGAACGCCCGGCGCCTCGCCGCGGCGGCCGCCGTTCTGACCATGTTCCTCGCCCTGCCCGCCCTCGCCTACCTCCTGCCCTCGGAGATGGCGATCAAGTATGCCCGTGAGCCCTGGAAGGGCACGGAACCGTTCCGCATCAGCGCGAAACACACGATCACGCGCCCCAACCTGCCCCCGATCCAGACGACGGCCGAGATCGACTTCGGCACCGGCGGACAGTTCAGGTTCGCCGACAAGGCCCCCGAAGGGTCGCTCCTTGTCCGCGACGGCAAGAATACGGTCGAGATGATGGACGGCAAGCCCGTCCAGCCCGCGATGGATCTCTACGGTTTCCGGTGGCTGTTCATGCCGACGGCCGCCCCGCCGCCCGAACGGGTCACGGAACTCCGCCAGAAAGGCTTCCTGCTGGCGGAGCCCCCGGTGCAGATGCTCGTTGACCGGCTGCTGGTCCGGGGTCTTCAGGTGGAGAAGCGCCGTCTCACCGCCTGCCCGGACCGCAAACGGCCCTGCTTCGTGATCGGTTCGGATCTCGCCCTCCGGTCCGGCGACCAGCCCCGCAGCGAACTGTGGCTGGATGCCGAGAACCACCGCCCGGAAAAGTGGATCGAGGTGCGGGGAACGGCTGTCATCGAGGCCTCATTTGAAAACGCCAACCCCGCCAGATTCGGTGGCTTCCCCGGGAGGATCGTCGTTACCGCCCCCGGCATCGAACACATCATCGAAGCGCAGGAACTGGTCCACTCGCCGAAGCTCCCCCCCGACCTCTTCAGCACGAAACTCCCCGGCGGAAAGCCGGACGCAGCGTCCTCCTGCCCGGCGGAAGAAACCTGCAAGCCGGCCGAGGCTCCGGCCAAATAGTCCCCTTTTCCCCGGCCCCGGTCCGGGTTAGCCTTCATTCCGCATGAGCTGGATCCCCATGACAGAACTCGACTGGTACTACACCGCCGGTCTTTTCGCGACCATCCAGCTCTATACGACCTGGATGTTCGCCCGTCAGGTAAGAAAGCACGGCGAGCTCAAGCCCAACGTCTCCCAGCACGGCGCTCCCCGCCCGAAAATCACCACGCCGGAACCCGGCAGAAACTGACCGATGCCGGAATTCGTCCATGCCGTGGTCCAGGAACCGCGCTGGAGCGACGTCGTTTACTCCGTTCCCCAGCGGCTCGCGGGCACGCTGAAACCGGGGCACCGGATCGTCGTTCCCTGGGGAAAGCGGGAGAAGCGGGCTCTCGTCATCAGCCTGCTCCGCTCGGCGCCCGATGGCCTGCCGGTCTCGAAGATCCGGCCGGTCTCTGCTCTCGAAAATCCGGAACCGGTGACGAGTGCCTCCAGCCTCGAACTCGCCGCGTGGATTTCCCGGTACTACCGCGCCCCGCTCGGGCTGGCCGTCCGGATGTTCCTGCCGCCCGAGGGCCGGGACCGGGAAGATCTGCTCGTCCGGCTGAAGCTCTGGGAAAACCCGGTGCTGGATCTCGCCGACCTCGCTCCCGACTCCGTGCGGCTCCTCGACTACCTTGTCGAGAAGGAAACCCGTGCCCCCGGGAAACCCATTCGGCTGTCGGGGGGACGCGCGGCGGGGCTCGCTTCCGTCCGCCCCGCAGCCGAAGAACTTCAGGCCCACGGCCTTGCCGAATTCGAGGCCGCCGGCCCCCAGGGCAAGGTGCGGGCGCTGACAGAAACCCTTTACGCACTTTTTGCGCCGCCGGGGCATGCGGATCCAGACGGCCTTTCTCCCGTAGCCCGGAAGATCGCCGAGACGCTGGAGGCCGCCGGGAAGCCTCTCTCCCGCAAGGAACTGCCGGGAAGTCCAGCGGCACAGGTGCAGGCACTTCGCAGGCTCACGGCGGCGGGACTTGTCCGGACGGTCACCTCCGTTGTTTCAAGGACTCCCCAAACGGCAGTGCCCGCTGGCGGAGAAAAGCCGCCCGAGCCTTCGCCCGAGCAGGCTTCGGCCATCGAAAAAGTCCAAACCGCCATCCATGCCCGCCGCTTCGCACCGTTTCTGCTTCACGGCGTCACGGGGAGCGGGAAAACCGAGGTGTATCTGCGCGCGATCGGGGCGGCGCTCGAAGCGGGGCTCGGGGCAGTGGTCATCGTTCCTGAAATCTCCCTCACTCCGCAGACAGCGGAGCGGTTTACGGCACGCTTTCCCGGCAAGGTGGCGATCCTCCACAGCGGGCTCGGCGCGGGCGAGCGGCACGACGAATGGTGGCGGCTCCGGCGCGGCGAAGCGGCGGTTGCCGTCGGTACCCGTTCGGCGCTCTTCGCCCCGGTGCAGAAGCCCGGCCTCATCGTCGTGGACGAGGAACACGATACCTCGTTCAAGCAGGACTCCGCCCCCCGCTATCATGCCAGGGATACCGCCGTGAAAATGGGACAGCTCCTCGGTATCCCGGTCGTCCTCGGCTCCGCCACCCCGTCCCTCGAATCGGTGGAGAACGTCCGGCAGGGCCGTTATGCGAACCTCGAACTCCCCCGCCGTATTGCCGGCTCGGAGCTTCCCCGGATCCAGGTCGTCTCCCTCCGCCGCGAGGACCGCGATCCGTTCGACCCGGACCGGCCGTGGTTCCTCTCGGCGAAGGCCGAAGCGGCTGTCGGGAAGACACTCGAAGCCGGCGAGCAGGCGATGATATTCCTGAACCGCCGCGGGTTCTCGCCGCTGTTCCAGTGCACCTCCTGCGGGCATGTACCCCAGTGCCCCCACTGCGGCATTTCGCTCACCTACCATCACCAGCCATCGCTGCTCCGCTGCCATTACTGCGGGCACGAATCGGACCTTCCGGAAACCTGCGAAAAATGTTCGGGCGTGGAGTTCGACCCCCGGGGGCTCGGCACCGAGCAGGTGGAACTGACGCTGAAGGAACGGTTCCCCAAGGCCCGCACGGCGCGTCTCGACCGGGATGCCATCCAGCGGAAAGGCGCACTTCAGCAGATTCTCGACCGGTTCCGAAACCGCGAGATCGATCTTCTGGTGGGCACGCAGATTCTCGCCAAGGGGCACGATTTCCCCGGCGTCACGCTCGTTGTCGCGCTCAACGCCGACCAGGCCATGCGCGTGCCCGACTTCCGGTGCGAAGAACGGGCGGCGCAGCTTCTTGCTCAGGTCGCAGGCCGGGCAGGCCGCGCCGGACTTCCGGGCCGGGTGATCGTCCAGACTTACGAACCGGAACACCCCGTCATCGGCTGGCTCACGGAACCTTCGCCCGCCTTCTGGGACCGGCTGCTGGAGGAGCGCCGCGAGCTGCACTATCCGCCGTCCGGGCGCCTCGCCGCCGTGGAACTGTCGGGACAGTCCGAAGCGGATGTCTTCACTGCCGCCGAGACCATTGCGAAAGCCTGGGCTTTGCCCCCCTCCGTCCGGCTGCTCGGCCCTTCCGTGCCCCCCATGGCACGGCTGGCGGGCAAGCACCGGCGCCGGTTTCTCGTGAAAGGTTCTTCATCTGCAACCGTCGCCAAGGCTCTGGACGGGCTTGAACAGATCCTCTCGGATGTCTCAAAGCGACACGGATCACAGGCCCTGAGACGGGTATCGGTCCAGATCGACGTCGATCCCCAGAATCTCCTGTAAATCGCTGTAAATCAGGGGTCAGCAAGGTACTACCTCCGGTTGCCGCCGGAGGCCTATCATTACTAGACTTGCGGACAGGCCAAGGTTCCGGGACAACTGCGTAAAAGGCCCGGACAGAATTCATCCGACAACCCGATACCCCGTGATGGCGGTTCGCCCGTCTTCCGGGAGGTATACCGCGGCAGATGAATCGGGTTCGGCGAGGGAGAGAGCTGCTCCCGGACATCTGGCAGGAAAGGTTCTCTGTTGAAGTCACGCCATCTGATCCGTCTCTTCCTTGCGATGTTCGCCGCGGCAGTGTTTGCCGCCCAGGGGACGCGCGCCGCGAGCGTCGAAAGCACGCCTTACGACCTCGGCCGGGCGGCCGTCGTCGAGACCGTCCTCAAGTTCGTCGCCGAATCCTACATCGATCCGGGCCGCTTCGATCCCGAGCGGGCCTTCGAGAACACCATGAAGGACCTCGAGGCGTTCGTGCCCGAGTTCCGGTGCGACTTCGTGAAAGGTGCGACCCGGTACCGGATCCAGATGAACACACAGGCGAAGGAAGTCGATCAGGTCCGGCTCGTCACCTTCGACGACTACTACAAGCATTCCCGCGGTGTCCTCGCCTTCGTCCAGAAGACGCTGAAGAGCGACATCCCGATGGCCAAGATCGAGTACGAGACCGTGAACGGCTTCCTCGAGACGCTCGACCCCCACAGCCGCCTCATGGACCCCGACAGCTACGAGGAGTTTGTCGTCGCGACGCAGGGCGAGTTCGGCGGCCTGGGTATCCAGATCCAGATGCGGGACAGCCAGCTCACGGTGATTTCCCCCGTGGACGACACCCCCGCGTTCAAGGCGGGCATCCGCCCCGGCGACCGGATCACCAAGATCGAGGACGAATCCACCGACAACATGACCCTGGACGACGCCGTGAAGCGGCTCCGGGGCCCGGCCAACACGCAGGTGAAGATCACAATCCTGCGGGGCAAGCTGGATCCGTTCGACCTCACGCTGACGCGCGACCGGATCAAGCTGAAGGCCGTCGAGTCGGCGATGCTCGACGACGGCGTCGGTTACGTGAAGATCAAGAGCTTCCAGGAGAACACCGCCATCGACATGGAGCGGGCCCTGGACACCCTGCAGAAGCAGCTCGGCGACAGGCCGCTGAAGGGCGCGGTCATGGACCTGCGGAACAACCCCGGCGGACTGCTCGACGAGGCCACCGCGCTGGCCAACCGGTTCATCAAGCAGGGCGTGATCGTGACGACCGTGGACGGCCGCCACACGAAATCGACCCGCGCCAAGACCGGGCTCGCCAAGAAATACGGCGACCTGCCGCTGGTCGTCCTCGTGAACGAGGGCTCGGCCTCCGCAAGCGAGATCATCGCGGGCGCCATCAGGAACCAGAACCGCGGCCTCGTGATGGGCCAGCGGACCTTCGGCAAGGGATCGGTCCAGAACGTCTTTCCGCTCTCCGACCGTTCGGCGCTCAAGCTGACCGTGCAGCAGTACCTCACCCCCGGCGACGTCTCGATCCAGAACGTCGGCGTGACGCCTAATATCCAGCTGAACCCGATCGTCGTCGCGCCGGAGGAAGTCCGTCTCCGGGCCCACCAGCGCCCCTACCGGGAAGTGGACCTCGACAACCACCTCGCGCAGCCAGGCAGCCAGGAGAAGGCTCCGGCTCCCGCCGATCTGCCCTCCATCGAGACGGAGTACCTGCTCGAGCCCGGCCAGCTGAAGGACGAAGACGAAGTCACCGACGAGGACCCGAGCAAGCCGTATTCCAGCACCGAACGGATGAAGGCCGACCTCGCAAAGGATTTCCCCGTGCAGCTCGCCCGCCAGATGATCTCCGAGGGCGGCTCGCCGAACGGCCCGCAGTTCCTGGAGAGCGCCCGCGGAACGATCCGGAAGACCTCGAAAACCCAGGCGGCCCTCATCGACAAGGCCCTCACGAAGTCCGGCCTCGACTGGTCCCTCGGGCCCACGGTCCGCAGCGGCATCAGTCTCGACGTGGCCCTCACCGTTCAGGACGAAAAGGGCGCGACCATGCCGGCCGCCGTTTCGGGCCGGAAGAACTACCTGAATCTCCGGGTCACGAACCGCTCCCAGTCGATGCTCTACCGGCTGCACGCCTACACGACGGCGGAAAACGGATTCCTGAACAACCAGGAGTTCCTCTTCGGCCGCCTCGCCCCCGGCGCCACGGCCGAAAAGAAAATCCCCGTGACCCTCGGGCACGGTCTTTCGAGCTGGAGCGAATTCGTCAACGTCGTGTTCGAAGCCGGGGAAAGCGAGAAGATTTTCGAAACCGGCCTTCCGGTGTCCATCGCCAAGGCCCCGGCGCCGCGCTTCGAGCTCGTTTATTCGCTGACCGACAGCACCCAGACGAACCCCCTCGCCAGGGGCGACGGAGACGGCCTGATCGAACCGGGCGAGACCATCGTCCTGTCGGCGAAACTGAAGAACACCGGCAAGGGGGATTCCGAACGGGCCTTCGTCCAGTTCCGGTCCAAGTCCGGCCAGCTCGTCGAGGTCGGCCAGTCCGGCAGCCGCTACACGGTGAAGAACCTCAAGGCGGGCGCCTCGGACAGCATCGCCGTACCGGTCCGCATCTCGAAGGACTTTGTCGAACCGAAGATCGTCATCCCGCTAAGGGTTTCAGACGCCAACTTCCCGGTGGAACTCAGCTCCGACATCGAGATGCCTGTCTCCATCGGCCCGGCCGCCGGGGCCCGCGACGGGGCCGTGACCGGCAAGCAGATCTCGCTCTCCGCACCCGTTATCCAGATCGAGCAGCAGGTGAACGCCGGCACTACCGTGAACGAGCGCAGCTTCAAGGTGAGCGGCGAGGTGATCGACGACTCGACGGTCCGGGACGTGTTCATCATGGTGAACGGTCGCAAGTCGTTCTATTACTCTTTCGAGCAGGCAGGGCAGATGAAGCTCGACAAGTACCCCTTCAACGTGAAGATCCCGATCAAGCCCGGCCTGAACCGGATGCTCATCGTGGCCCGGGATACGGCCAATCTTTCGTCGGTCCAGAGCTTCACCGTCTGGCAGACGGACGGCCCCGTTCCGCCCGCAACCCCGACGGCCCAGCGGGAAACCCCGTCCCGCCGCACCCCCTGACCCGCCTTGATCCCCTGGCGCGACGAACAGCCGAGCCGCCGGTTTCCGGCCGTCACGGTTCTCCTGATCGCCGTGAACATGGGAATCTTCGTCTGGTCGCGCTTTTTCTCCGGCCGCTACGAACAGGTGCTCACCACCTGGGGATATACGTCCAGCCAGTGGACGGCGAATCTCGTCACCCCGTCACCGGACCTGACCGTACTGGCGACGCCGCTGACCTCGATCTTCCTGCATGACGGCGTGCTTCACACCCTCGGCAACGCCTGGTTTCTCGGGGTCTTCGGCGACAACGTGGAAGAAGGTCAGGGCCGGTGGAGGTTCCTGTTCTTTTACCTGATCTGCGGCCTGTTCTCGGTCTTCGCCTACCATGCCATGGAGCCGGCGAACCGGCTTCCGCTCGTCGGGGCGAGCGGCGCCATCTCCGGCGTTCTCGCCGCCTACGCCCTCTACTATCCGAAGGCCGTCATCCGGTCGTTCATTCCGATCATCGTGATTCTGGTACCGATGCGGGTACCGGCGCTCGTCTTCATCGCCGGCTGGATGGTTGTGCAGCTCGTGGGCACGATGATGTCCACCGGTGAACCGGGCGTCGCCTATGCAGCCCACCTCGGCGGGTTTGCGGCAGGGCTCGCCCTCGCCCCGGTGTTCAGGAAGCGCAAGCGCAGGCGGTAGGGGCTCAGCCCGGAGCGGCTGCCGGCAGCGGCGGCGCATCCCGGCAGCAGCGCGCGCCCCTCGTCCCCGGGTTCGCTCCTGGCCCCGCCGGCCAGACCGTGCGGCAGTTCGTGAAGGCCCCCACCCGGACGGCGTAACTTCCGCCCATGAGCCCGAATCCTCCGTCCGTCCGGACCCATTCGGCGAGGTTCCCGATCACGTCATAAAGGCCCTTGCGCGTCATGCAGCCGGACATCTGCCCGGAAGGCACCGGCCGGACGCCCCGGTCCGAGTACCGGGAGATCACGTTGCAGGCGAGCTCCGTGGCGCTTACCGAAAAATCCCCGGTCGCCCGTGGCGCGCTGCACCCTGCCTTGAACTCTTCCACCGTGCAGAGCCGGCCGCCTTCCGAGGCGCAGGCGGCCTGCGCCGCCTCGGCCTCGTCGAAAGCCGCCGGCACTTCACCCGGCCGGTTCGGGAATTCGTAGCGGTCGATACAGAGCGCCCCCACCCGGGCACGGTTCTCTCCGCAGCCCTGGGAGAAATCCGTTTCCCAGTCGGCGGCGGGATCCAGCGGGTGCATCGGCTTCCCCATCTTCCCGCCGGGCATGGCCATCGTAATGATGAAATACAGGCCCCAGACGCCGATGTTCATCACGACGATCCAGAACATCCAGTCGCGTTTCTTGCGCTCGGGTTTCGGCGGCCGCCGAAGGAGCGCGTCGATGTCCAGTTCCGGCGGCTTCGCCGGACCGGGAGGGGTTTCAGCAGGATCCATGAGCCGGTTCTGTCATCCCGTGAGAGGCCGGATTACTGGTAGCCGTAGCCGCCTCCCTCATCCTCGCCCCCGCCGTCCTCAGGGCGCCTCACCGCTCCGTCGCCGCTGTCCTCATCGTCCAGCGCCGCCGGTCCTGCCGCCACCCGGTACTGCCCGGTCATCCAGGCGCCGAAGTCGAGCTGCTGGCACCGTTTCGAACAGAAGGGGAAGCACCCCGCGCCATCGCGCTCGAATTCCTTGCGGCACTTGGGACAGGTGATCGTCATGAGCCCTGCCATCATAACTCCCGCCGCCGGGAAAAGAGAGGGCCCGGCAACGCCGGTCCGGGCTTGACAGTCACCCCCGGAGCCGTTCACTGATTGACTGACGGATCAATCGACCGGAGCGCCCCGCCAAGAGGTCCGGAGAGATCCGGGATACCCAATGAAAGCCAACGCCCGCCGCAAGACACGGACCAAGCCCGAAGCCCACAGCCCCCGCGCCGGAACGCTCGAGAAGCGCAAGGCCATTCTGGATGCGGCCGTGAAGGTCTTCGCCAAGAAAGGCTACTACGGCTGCCGCGTCTCGGACATCGCCGAAGAGGCCGGCGTCGCCTACGGCCTCGTCTACCACTACTTCAAGAGCAAGGAACAGGTCCTGAACTCGATCTTCGGCGAACGCTGGAACGTGTTCGTCGCCTTCCTGAAACGGATCGACGAATCGGGCGTCCCGCTCGAGCAGAAGCTCCGGACCATCGTGAGCTACATGCTGGACGGCTACCGCCTGAATCCCGAGATGATGGAAGTCGTCATCCTCGAGATCTCCCGGAGCTCGAAATTCTACGCCACTGCCAATACCGAGGTGTTCGTCCAGGCCATGTCGATCCTGGACGGCATGCTGAAGAAGGGCCAGACCGCCAGGGAAATCCGGGCGAACCTGGACACCCGGACGATCGCCTACCTGTTTTTCGGAATGATCGAAACGGTGCTGACGGGCTTCGTGCTCGGCCCGCTCAAGTCGCCTTCCCCGGCAGATTTCGAGCGGATCAAGAACGAGCTGGTGGACACCCTGTTCTCCGGCATCCGCGCCCGCTGAGTCCCGGCGTTCAGCGACCCGCCCGTTTTTCCAGCCACCGGTCCGCCATGTCGGCCGTCATCTGGAGGCTCTCCGGCGAGCAGTTCTGCCGGGTATCGGCGCGTGTGTGCCAGGCCGGATAGTCGAGATCGATCACGAGTGCCGACGGGATTCCCCGTGCCAGCAGCGGCAGATGGTCGTCATAAATGATCCGGTCCGGCGACGGGCTGAAGACCTTGGGGTCGCCATGGGCATACAGTTCCTCGTAGATCCAGCGGTTCGCGCTGTACGATAGCTGCTCGGCGAAAACCCGGTAGTCCCGGTCGGCCACCATGTCGAACACGACGGCCGCCTTGTAACAGGCGATATCCGGCGGCGTGAGGGCCGCGGCGAACTGCTTGGAGCCGGTAAAGTAGAGATCCGTTCCCTTGATGCCTTCCTCGGCGTCGAACAGCACAAATTCGATACCGAACGGAAGGTTTTCCGCCTTCCCCCATTTCCGGGCAAGATCCAGAAGCAGGGCGACGCCGCTCGTCCCGTCGTTGAAGCCGGGCACGACCATCTCCCGCTTCCTGGGATCGGGATCCTCGTCCGACGTCTCCCGGGTATCCCAGTGGGCCCCGAGCAGGATTGTGTCCCGGCAGACGGGACCGGTCCGGGCCACGAGATTGGCGAACTCCCGGCCGCCCCAGTGTGGCGTCGACTCCGGCAGCCGGAACCGGCGGACCTCGGCCTGCGCCCCGTATTCACGGAACCGTGCGGCGATTTTTTCCAGAACCTCCAGCCGGTCCACCCGGCCCACGGGGCGGGGGCCCATCGAATCGAGCCACAGGGCTTCGGCCCAGGCTGTGGAATCCGCCGCCTTGTCCTGCACCGGGGAAGCGGCCGGCGGCTGGCGGGGTTTCTCCCCGCAGCTCGAAAAACCCGATCCGGTAACGAGCACGGCGCCGAGCAGGACAGCCTTCAGCAGCGGGGACTTCCGGACCACAGGCTATCGCCCCCAGGCACGAATGAGCCGCGCCGAGAGGTAGTCGACGGGCGCATGATCGTCGGTGAACGCCGGCTCCGTGACGGCCCACTCGATCTCCTTGCGGACAAACGGAGCCGTCCGCTCGTCCGCCTCCAGATCCACCGGTCCGTTCGCGGCCAGAATCATCAGGTTCTGGGGCAGCTTGCTGTCATAGGTCCGCGTCGCGAACACCCGGACGACCGGGAACACGTCCCGCAGGGCTGAGACGACGCCCCCGGGGAGCCGTGCGCCCTCGCCCTCCCGCGCGCCGATGATGTTCACGAGAAACCGCCCTGAAGGCGTCAGCCGCGCCTTCACGAGCCGGAAATATTCCACCGTCGTGAGGTGCGGCGGCACCCGGTTGATGCCGTGGTAGGTGTCCCCGAAGATGGCGTCGTACCGGTTCGTGTCGTTCATCAGGAACCGGCGGGCATCGCCCGACACCTTCACGAGATGGTCGATATTGTCCGCCTCGAAATAGAGGGCGGCGATGTCGTGCAGCCTCGGGTCGATGTCGACGACGGTGAATTCCGCACCGGGGTTACGCTCGTACAGGTATCCCGGCAGCGAATAGGCCCCCGCGCCGAGGAACAGGAGCTTTTCCGGCGGGCGCGCCGAGTCCAGCATAAGCGGCCAGTATTTGAGGTAGTCGAACGCAAGCTCGCCGGTTTCCGAGTCGCGGCCGCCCTCGTAGGTCGAGTTCAGCTTGAGATACCGCATCGAACCTTCCTCGACGATGTCGATGCGGTGGTAGAAGGTGTGCTCGCGGTGAATGACGTCCGAAGCCGGAGCTTCTTCGGGGACGGCGGCGAGTCCGAGCGCCGCGGCGGCGAGGATCTCCGCCACGGGCCGCGTGCCGCCCTTCGCCCGCAGCACAAGACCCGCGAAGCCGATCAGCACCGGTATCGCCGCCGCGATCCAGAAGCTCACCCGGAGCCCGTAGGACGGCACAAGCCACCAGCCGCCCGACACGGCCCCGGCGATGGAGCCGAGCGTGGAGGCGCTCCCCACGATCCCCGCCCGGCGGCCCAGGGTCTCTCCGGACTCGAACACGAGCCGTACGGCGAACGGCCAGCTCATGGCGAGAACGAGACACGCCGGTGCGAACAGGATGAGACACATGCGCAGCGTCCCGGCGGAGGGGGACATTTTCGACAGGTCATCGGAAAGCGCCACCCGGGCGAGGCCCGGCACGAGCGCCGCGAGAAACCCGCCCGCCAGCACTACGGCGAAAAACGTCCGGGCGTCGGGACGCCGGTCGGAAAGCCAGCCGCCCGCGATATAGCCCAGTGCCATCGCCCCGAGAACGACCGCGATGGTCGTGGACCATGTATAGAGAGAGTCGCCCAGGTACGGCGCGAGGAGCCTCGGACCGGCGATTTCGATCAGCAGCACCGAGAAGCCGGTGAAGAACGCCGTCCCCGCCAGCGCCCACAGGGGGATCCCTGCGGTTGCGCCCGAAGCGGCGCCCTCCGTTTCCGGAGGGGCCCCTTCCCGGCCTGTCTGCCGCTTGCGGCCGCTCACGGGGTCATTCCGTTCGCCGCACTGTCCTTGCGCTTTTCGATCAGGAAGAACCGGAGGTCGCTGGACCGCTCGCCTTCGACGAGGAACCGGTCTTTGCCCTCCACGGTCTTCAGGGCGCCTTTCAGGTCGTCCAGAGATTTGATCGGGGTGCCTTCAAGCCGCCGGACGATATCGCCGTTCATGAGTCCCGCCTCGTCGGCCGGGCTGCCCCGGATCACGTACGAGACAATGGCCCCTTCCTGCGAATCGAGCTTGCGGTTCAGCATCGTGTCGGCAGTGATCTCCTGCGCGAAGAACCCGTACGGCGTCTCCAGCGTTGCGGGTTTCATCTTGGGCTGCGTGCCGACGGCGGCCTTCAGGGTGTCGGTCTTTCCGGCGCGAATCCGGATAATTTCCACTTCCTTGCCCGGCGGCGTGTCGGCCACGAGACGGACGAACGAGGAGATGTCTCCCTCGTCCGGCACGTCGACCTCCGTGCCCGCGAACTTCGTCACAATGTCGCCGGGTTTCAGCCCCGCCTTCTCGGCCGGGGAGCCCGGCACCACGCGGTTCACGACGGCCCCCGTCGTGCCCTGGAGACCCCAGTAGGCGGCAAGCTGGCGGGTGAGCGGCTGGAAGCCGACGCCGAGCCAGCCGCGGCTGATGGCGCCCTTCTCGGTGAAACTGCGATAGACCCGGAGCGCCGTCTCGATGGGAATCGTGAGGCCGATGCCGCGTCCGGCGGCGATGGAGTTGATCCCCACCACCTCGCCCTCGAAATTGACGAGCGGACCGCCTGAAGAGCCCTGGTCGATCAGCGCGTCCGTCTGGATGAACTCGTTGATAACGCCCTTGAACCGGAGATTCCGGCCCTTGGCCTGCACGATGCCGAAGGAAACACTGCCGTCCAGGCCGTAGGGGTTGCCGATGGCGAGGACGAGGGAGCCGACTTTCAGCGTTTCGGATTTGCCGAACTTCGCCGGGCGGATCTTCCCGCGCCAGGCGCCCGGCTCGATCCGGATCACGGCAAAATCGGTCTGCTCGTCGGCTCCGATAACTTCCGCCGGGAACGACTCCTTGATGCCGGGGATCGTCACCGTGACCTTGGTGGCGTCGTCCACGACGTGCTGGTTCGTGAAGATCGTACCGTCGCGGTCGGCGACGATGCCCGAACCCGAGACGATCTGCTGGTCGTTGTTCCGGCGGAGCACCGCCTCGATGAACACGACGGACGGCGTCACCTCGCCGGCAACGCGGATGATATCGCTCTCAAGGTCGTGAAACGCCCGGGTTGTCTTCGCATGAACCGGCGGCGGGGCCACGAGGGCCGCGGCCAGGGCCGCAGCCAGCAGCGTCAGGCGGCCGGCTTTTCGTAACCCAGCCGGTGGCTGATCTGACGGGCCGCTTCGAGCGCCGCCGGCGCCAGTTCCCGCTGGATCCGCTCGTCGGTCATGCGCGAACTCGGGCCCGACAGGGTGATCGCCCCCACGGGATGCCGCGTGTAGTCGAAAATCGGGACGGCTACGCATTTGACGCCCTCTTCGTATTCTTCGTTATCTGTCGCGTAACCGTCCGAGCGGACTTTGTTCAAGTGTTCGACGAGCGCCGTCCGGTCGATGATCGTCCGGGGCGTGTAGGCGGTGAGCGATGCCACCGGGAGGATGCGCTTCATCTCCTCCTCGGCGCAGTAGGTCAGCAGCGCCTTGCCCACTGCCGTGCAGTGGACCGGGAGCCTGAGGCCCACGCGCGGCACCACGCGGATCACCTGGCTCGATTCCACGACGTCGAGATAGACCATCTGGCTGTCGCGGAGGATGGCGAGGTAGGCGGTCTCGTTCGTCTTGCCCACGAGCGATTCCAGCACCGGCCGGGCCGTCTGTACGAGCCCCGACTGCTGGATGAACGTCTGGCCGAGCTCAAGCGCCCGGATGCCGAGCCGGTAGTTCCCCGACACCGGGTTCTGCTCGATGTAGCCGTGGTGCTCCAGCGTGGCGAGCAGCCTGAACACGTTGTTCTTGTGCAGTTTCAAACGTTTGGCGAGCTCGGTGACCCCGAGTTCGTCACTGTCGGCGGCCTTGAACTCCTCGAGCAGGTCGAGGGCATGCGACACCGCCTGGATGGTGTAGTCGGATTTCTGTCGTTTCATAACGGCTGTTAAAAAATCCCTTTTCTCGCTCCGGACTAGACCCAGCCCCATCATGCACCCATTCGACCCATCGCGTCAATCCATGACGCAATTTGTTACGGCGGGTTACATGCGATCCAAATCACTGATTTTAAAGGGGAAATAGCCGGGCTCTAAAAACAGCCAAAACCGGGCGCAGGTGAACAGGGCTTGGAAATGAACGGGAGTCAGTCCCCCCCTCAGCTATCGACGCGGATCGTACGGGGCGGGGAGACGAGGAATTTCTCGGCCTTGAGCTGCTCAAGGGCCTGGGCGAGATCGCGCCCGGCGACGGGGTGGGTGATGATGACGATTTCGACCGGCTCGGAGGTGTTCTCGCCGTCCGACTGGACCATGCGGGCAATGGAGACGCCGCTCTTGCCGAGCGCCTGGGTGAGCGCGGCCAGGACGCCCGTTTCATCGCGGACCTCGAACCGGAGGAAGTAGGCGGACGCGAGGCCCGACGGGTCGATCGGCGCCGCCGGGGCGAGACTGTTATAGGCGAACACCGGCACGCGGCCCTTCGTCGAAAGTCCGCGTGCCGCCTCGATGATGTCGCCGAGGACGGAGGTCGCCGTGGGCGGGCCGCCCGCACCGGCGCCGAAGTAGACCGTCTGGCCGGTGTTCTCGCTCTCCACGAGGATGGCGTTCATGGGGCCCTCGACATGGGCGAGGAGCGACTTGCGGCTCACGAGCACCGGCTCCACCCGTGCGTGGAGGCCACCCTCCGCCGTCCGGCCGCCGATGCCGAGCAGCCGGATCGCGTAGCCGAAGTCCGAGGCGTAGCGGATGTCTTTCAGCGAAATCTCCGTGATGCCGCGGGCCGGAATCGCCTCCGGCTTCACCCGGATGCCGAAGGCCACCATAAGCAGCACGCACAGCTTGTGCGCGGCGTCGATGCCGTCCACGTCGAACGACGGATCCGCCTCGGCGTAGCCGAGGCGCTGGGCCTCCTTGAGCACCGGCGGAAACTCGACGCTCCGGTGTTCCATCTCGGTCAGGATGTAGTTGCAGGTGCCGTTGATAATGCCCTTGATCCGCCGCACGCGGTCCCCGGCGAGGCTCTCGCGCAGCACCCGGATAATGGGGATGCCGCCCGCCACGGCCGCCTCGAACAGGAACTCGCCGCCGCCCTTCGCGCAGGCCGCCTGGATCTCTTCCGCATGGTGGGCGATGAGCGCCTTGTTGGCCGAGACGACGGTCTTGCCCTTGCCCAGCGCCGACAGGACGAGGTCCTTCGCCGACGTGGTGCCGCCGATCAGCTCGACGACGATATTCACGTCCGGATCGCTAACGACGGCGCTGCCTTCGGCGGACAGCCGGCAACCCGCCGGCAGAAAATCGAACTTCTCGCCCCGCCCCGCCCCGCGGTCTGCCGCATGGACGAGCCGGACCGGTTCCTTCAGCCGTCCGCCGAAGGTTCCGTCCGCCGCGATCACCTTCGCGGTCTGGCCGCCCACGGTGCCGAGCCCGATGATGCCCACGCCGGCGGCCATACTCAGCCCTTCCCCTTCGGCGTACGGGGTTTCTTCGGCCGGTCCGGTTTGTCCGTTTTCGCGGCCGGATTGCTGTTCGCCGTTTCCGCCGCCGCCCCCGGAGCCGTCTTGGCCAGTGCGTGCTTGATCGACCGGCAGGCCTGGACGATGCGGTTGTGGTTCTCGATGTAGGCGAAGCGCACATGGCCGTCGCCGTTGTCGCCGAAACCGATGCCGGGAGCGACGGCGACATTTGCCTCGCGCACCAGCATCTTCGAGAACTCGAGCGAGCCCATGGCCCGGTGAGATTCAGGGATCGGCGCCCACAGGAACATGGTCGCCTGCGGGGCTTCGACGGGCCACCCGGCGCGGTTCAGGTTGCTCACGAGCCAGTCGCGCCGCTCGAGGTAGAGCTTGCGGACTTCCTCGACCACGGAGGGCGGGCTCCGGAGCGCCGCCACGGCCGCGATCTGGATCGGCTGGAACATGCCGTAATCCAGGTAGCTCTTGAGCCGCGCCAGCGCGCCGATGATCTGTCTGTTGCCGGCAAGGAACCCCACGCGCCAGCCGGGCATGTGGTAGCTCTTGGACAGAGTGAAGCTCTCCACGCAGCGCTCGCGGGCGCCCGGCACCTGGAGGATCGACGGCGCGCGGTAGCCGTCGAACGAAAGGTCGGCGTAGGCGAGATCGTGAACGACCCAGAGATCGTGCCGGTTCGCCAGTTCCACGATTTCCTCGAAAAACCTGAGGTCGCAGACGTGAGTGGAGGGATTCGCCGGGAAACTGACGATGAGCCCCTTGGGCTTCGGCCCCTTCTTCTCGGCTAGACGGGCCTTGATCCGCTCCAGGAACTCTTCCGTCGTGTTCAGCGGAATGTCGATCGCCGTTCCGCCCGCGATCACCACCGCCCACTTGTGGATCGGATAGCAGGGATCGGGCACCAGCACGGCGTCCTTCTGGTACGGGTCGATCACCGCCAGCATCAGGTGGCTGAGACCCTCCTTGGAACCGATGACGGCGATGGCCTCGGTCTCGGGGTCGATGCGGACGTCGTACTTCTCGGCGTACCAGTCGCTGATCGCGAGACGGAGCCCCTTGATGCCGACCGACTTGGAGTAGCGGTGGTTCTTGCCCTGCTTGGCAGCCTCCACCAGCTTGTCGACGATGTGCTTCGGAGTCTCGTGATCGGGATTCCCCATGCCGAAATCGACGACGTCCTCGCCGCGGGCGCGCGCCTGGTCGCGCAGCTTGGTCACTTCGGCGAGAACGTAGGGGGGCAGGAGTCCGATTCGGTAAAAGTTAAAGTCCATGGACGTAGCCCGGTTGGATAGATAACCGGCCCTGTGGAAATCAAATGAAACGGGGGCCCAGCCCCTCAAATACCCCCTGATTACAGATGCTTGGGCTCCCTATCGGAAGAACCGGATACGGGCCGCACCGGCAGCCGCTACCGGATCCAGCTCGTGGTGGTCTGCCGTCAGGAACTCGGCTCCCAGCCGGGCAGCCAAGGTCAGTCCGAACGCATCGGCCATGGACATGCGGAACCGTTCGCGCAACAGGGCCGCATCCGTCCAGAACGGTTCGTCGAGGTCCATGCGAGCCGCCAGACCGTGTTCCTGAAGATCCCTGATAATTCCACGGGCAAGCGGTTCCCCATGACGGTGCAGGATGTCCCGGAAAACCTCGTACAAATTGGCGGCATGGATCAGGCATTCATGCTCGCCGCTGAGCAGAATGTTCCGGATTTCTTCCGCCCCGGGTTCTTCACGGATGAATGCCAGCAGCGCGCTGGCATCGAACACGATCCTCAAGAACCCGATTCTTCCCGGCTGATTTCAGTTTGCTTGTTTCGCAGGAACTCTTCGACCGTTCCGCCTGTGCTCCGGTATTTACCGAACAACTCTGCAAGGCGGCGGGAGCCGCCGGAGCCGGTCTCGTTTCCCAGACGCACTTCGACTGCCGCCCCTTCGGGCAGGCTAACCGGTTCGTCGGGAACGATCCGTCCATTTACAATATGTGCTTTCAGCACCATAGCTTTGTTACTTTAACACTTCTGGATGCCGCCGGAAACAACCCCGTCAGAACCGGTAGCTGACCCCGAGCCTCGGGGCGACGGTGATCAGGTTGTAATGGTAGTCCGGCGGCCCCCCGATGCCCCAGGGGTTCTTGTCGACGCTTGTCGCCTGCCAGACGACATCCACAAAGACCGACCGGTACTGGTCAAGTTCGGCATCCACGGCGGCCCCCAGTTTGCCGGTGAACGGAATGACCGGATGGTGGTCAATATCCAGTACGCGGTCCCTCATGGCGTCCGGCATGAAATTGATATTGAACCCGACTCCCGTGAACAGCCGTGCACTGACCGGGGTACCCTCGAACCGGTAGCGAAGGCCGGCATGCACGGTGACCGCCAGCGTGTTGGCGGTGCCGATCCTCGACCCGTTCAGATGAACGCCGTGTAGCTGCCATTGGGCCTCCCCCCCGCCATACACCCAGCGGAGCGGCCACACATTGATTCCCATGCCAAGGGCCGGACCCGCCCGGAGATCATACTGGTTCGTACCACCGTCCGCATAAGGAATTGCGCTTCCCAGTGCCGTGTAGATCTCCACCGGAGGCATTGGATCCTGTTCCTCCGCCTGGAGCGACAAGGCGCCCGTGAATGCCACGAACACCAGCAATCCACCCAGCAGTCTCATTGTCCGTCGAACCTGTCCCATACCGTCCCTCCCCCCTTCACGCCACTCCGGAAAACTCGATCTTCCCTTTCCACCGGTCGAGCAGGTGGACCCGGATGCGCCGGTGTTCGGGACGCTTTAAGGCAGGGTCGGCGGCCAGCAGCCTGTCGGCCGCCTCCCGGCAGGTCTGGAGCAGCTCGAAGTCGCGGACGAGATTCAGCACGCGGAACTCCGGCAGACCCGACTGCCGCGTGCCGAGGAATTCGCCCGGCCCCCGGATCTCGAGGTCCGCCTCGGCGATCCGGAATCCGTCGTTCGACTCCTCCAGCACCCGGAGCCGCCGGAGCCCGTCCCCCGACAGTTTCGGGGAGGCCACGAGGTAGCAGTAGCTTCTCGCGCTCCCGCGCCCCACGCGCCCCCGGAGCTGGTGGATCTGCGCGAGGCCGAACCGTTCGGCGTGCTCGATCACCATGACCGTCGCGTTCGGCACGTCGATACCCACCTCGATGACCGTCGTGGAGACGAGCACCTCGGTCTTGCCCGTGCGGAACTGGTCCAGCGCCCGGTCCTTCTCCGCCGGCTTCATCCTGCCGTGAAGGAGCCCCACGCGCGTGCCGGGGATATGGTGCTGCGCGATCTCCTCCGCACCCCGCTCGGCGTCCTTGAGATCGATCAGCTCGCTCTCCGAGACGAGCGGATAGACCACATAGGCCTGCCGCCCGTCGGCGATCTGGCGGGCGACGGCGTCCCAGAGCTTTTTCTCGTCCCCGGCGCGGACGATCTTCGTCGCCACGGGCTTGCGGCCCGGAGGCAGTTCGTCGAGCACCGAGATGGCGAGGTCGCCGTAGACCGTCAGCGCCAGCGTGCGCGGGATCGGCGTCGCCGTCATGACCAGCACGTCCGGCGCGAGCCCCTTTTTCAGCAGCGTCTGCCGCTGCTCGACCCCGAAACGGTGCTGCTCGTCGATGATGACGAAACCGAGTTTTCCGAACGACACCCGGTCCTGGATCAGCGCGTGCGTGCCGACGGCGATCATCGGCGTGCCCCGCTGGAGCTCGTGATAGACCTTCGCTTCCACGAGGGTCGTCGTCGAGACCTTCTGCGAGCCCGTCAGCAGCGCGACCGGGATATCGAGCCCCTTCACCAGTTTCGCCATGGTCCGGAAATGCTGCTCGGCGAGGATCTCCGTGGGCGCCATGAGCGCCACCTGATAGCCCGCCCCCACCGCCACGAGGGCGGCGGCGAGCGCCACGACGGTCTTTCCGGCGCCCACATCCCCCTGCATGAGCCGGTTCATGGCGACGGGTTTCGAGAGGTCGGCGCGGATCTCGCCGATCACCCGCTTCTGGGCGCCGGTCAGCTCGAACGGCAGCGCCTCCAGAAACGGCCCGAGAAGCGTTTCGTTGTCGGGGATGGCGATGCCCGCCGTCTCGGCCGCCTGCCTGCGCCGGACCGAAAGGCCGAGCCCCAGCACGAACGCCTCGTGAACCCGCAGCCGCTCGTGGGCTGGTGAAGTTCTCGAAAGGTACCCCTCCATGTCCGCCCCCTCGGGCGGCTGGTGAAGCTCCCGCACCGCCTGTCCGAGCGACACCGGAGGAACCCGGATCTCCGGCACGGCCGAAAGCCCGTCGTCGAGACCGTCCGCCGCCCCCAGTTCGAGGGCGTTGGCGATCACCGTACGCAGGTGCTTGGGGTGGAGCCCTTCCGTCAGCGGATAGACCGGGATAATGCCGCGCGGCCCCGTGGGCGGCTCGTCGGCGAATTCGAGATCCGGGTGGTGGAACTCCCGCTGGGTCCGGTACCGGCGGCAGTCGCCCGTGACCCGTACCCGGTCGCCGGCCTTCGCCCGGGCCGCGCGCGTGCGGTCGAACCCCTGGAACCACTTGCAGGTGAGCTCGCCCGTTTCGTCCCTGACGATCAGCTCCCGCCCCTGACGGCTGAACTTTCCGGTTTCGGTGACGGTTCCCTCGACCACCGCCTGCTGCCCCGATTCGAGATCGCGGATGGGCGTCACCTTCCGGAGGTCGTCGTACCGCACCGGCAGGTGCATCAGCAGGTCCTCGATGGTCCGGATACCCAGCCGTTCCAGCACTTCGGCGAACTTCGGGCCGACGCCCTTCACCCATTTTACTTCCGACTTCAGCCGGTCGGTCCCGGGGGGCGGAGCCTTTGAATGATGCGGAGGCTGGTGCGTGTCGCGCTTCGACGGCGAAACGGGCGACGGAGTGGCCGAAGAAACGGCCGCAGCCGGAGGACTTTTCTTCTCGCCGGACCCAGCCGGAGCCGGGGGTTTCGCCGCCGCCGTCGTGCGGGCGACGGGCTTCTTCGCGGTCTCGAACATCGCCGGGCTCTGGAGATCGTCCAGCACCCGCCGGATTGCTTCGAGCCGCTCCTTGCGGACCGCGAGGCTTTCGCGATCGAGACCTTTCGCCAGTTTCGCGATCTCCCGGAACCGTTCCGAGGTTCCGGCATCCCCCGCTTCGGCCCCTTTCGCCGCGGCGTTTTCGAGAGTGGTCCCGACGTCGTGAATTCTCGCCAGCGCCGCGTAGCCGCCCTTCGAGACGGAGGCGAGCACCGACCCGATGATTTCCAGCGGCGTGCGGGTTTTTCCGGCCATCAGACCCCGGCTTTGAGGCCGAGCGCGAGCATCTCGGCCGGATAGTCGGTGATGATCGAACGGACCCCGGCGCGGGCCGCCCGGCGGGCGTCTTCCTCGCGGTTCACGGTCCAGGTCCAGACGGAGTAGTCCCTGCGCCGGGCCCCGGCCATGAGCTTCGCGTCGATGTCCTCGAAGAACGGCGCCAGCGCCTCGGGCTGGACAACGGGCTCGGTCCAGCGGTCGCGGATCCAGCGGGGATTGTCGTGATAGAACAGCATCCCGAGCGGCAGCGTCCAGGAGAGGTTCCTGAGGCGGATCAGCCGGACCGGATTGAACGAGGTGTAGAACACCCGTTTCGCCGCATGGTGACGGCGGACCGTCTCCACGGTTTTCTTCTCGAGGCCGTCCGGTTTCGAGTCACGGCCCTTCAGCTCCACGTCGATCAGAAGGTCCGGCCCGAGCGCGTCGATGACTTCTTCCAGCGTCGGAATCGTCTCGTCCGACAGGGACGGGACAAAACCCTTCGGCGCGCCCTTCGGTTTCGGTTCCCGGACCCGGAGCCGCTTCAGCTCCGCCAGCGTCTTCTCGATCACCGGCCCGCTGCCGTCGGTGAGCTGGTCCAGTTCGTCGTCGTGGAACACGACGACCTCCCCCGACCGGCAGAGCCGCACGTCCAGTTCCACCCCGTGAGCCTTGATCTCGCGGGCGTACCGGAACGCCGCCAGCGTGTTCTCGGGCCTCACGCCCCGGGCCCCCCGGTGGCCCAGGATCAGGACCGGATCGCCCGTCCGGGGCGCCCGCAACAGTTCAGGAAGGTGGAGCATCGGCCGGTTTCATAACCCGGTGCGCGCCGGAGCGGCAAACGGGAGGGAGGGGGACAGTCGAAGGGAGATACCCAAAGCTGTCCTTAAAAGGGGCTCATGTGTCAGGTGGTTATCGACACTGTACAAACTGTCAGCTGAATACCGTCACGGCACATACAGTACACTCGGTCGTCGAAATGTTACCCTACGATATCTTCTCCAGCGCCGTTAGGACCCGATCTAACCGGCGCCTCAATCCCGTCTTATGCAATGGCAAATGGTCATTCAATTGAGAATTTATATCGGAAACTAAATTAGACATTTTCTCATTTGAAATATTACCTTTTGATATAATACTCTCAACATCACGAATAACATTTACGCATATTTCATGAATATCATTAATATCCACAATAATTTTCCGATATTCTACCTCATTGAATTCAGACGATATTCGAGAAAATGCATTCTCGATTCGACTTATTCGGTCTTTAAAACTTGAGGTATATCTAAGGTTTTTCATGTAAAATATGCCTCAACTTTCCTCGGAATCACTACTTAGTACACATCTCCAAATATCCATTTAAGGACAACCGAGCAGGCGGGCTGTATAGATCCGCGGCCGCCTTCGCCCGCCGTTACAGGGGCCCTGTGGGCCAATTGAACTTTATCACGGTGCAAGCATTTCATTCCGGCAACTGTTCAAACGGCTTCAAGCCGCAATACGGACATGGTTTGTAGCCACTCAGAAAGAGGCCTGCTGTAAAGCTCCCGTCATTAAACGGCTTCTGGCATCTCGGACACGGAAATTCCTTTATCAGCTCGCCAGCGACCATTCCCCGGTACAGCATGAAGCAAAATGTCGGGACATACACAATCGCATGTATGAGTCCTCCTTTGGGAAATATCACGTGGAGAACAGGAAGGAGACCAAGTAACGTCGCCACTGCCTGAACATGTTTGATTCTCAGCTCATATATTTTTGATATTAAATCTGTCCACTCTTTATAATGTCTCTTGTTGACATCCAGATTGACGACTGGTTCAAACGCTCTTTTCGCTTTCATAAGATTTTCCGGGTTTCCTGTTTTCCTTCTGCAGACAAACTTGCGGCGAGCAGAATCACCGCCCCCATGGCAACGGATTTCATTGCTCCGGTCTGCTCATCCCCTCATATTTCCGCGAGCCGCCGCACCGTGTCCGGGTAGCGTTTCACGAGGCTGATGAGCAGCGCGGCCTGGGCGTTGGGCCGGGCACGGCCCTGCTCCCAGTTTTCGAGCGTGCGCGGATTGGTCCGCAGATAGGCGGCAAAGAGCGCGCGGGAGAGGTTCAGCTCCCGGCGGACCCGGACGAGATCGGCCGGGGTCACTTCCGGAGCGGGCCGGAACTCGACCGGGTGGCTGCGCAGCGTGCGCTTTCCCTGCCGCTCCCCGGCGAGCGCCTCGAACCCTTCGCTGAGTTCCGCGAACAGGTCCCGCCGGGCGGGGCGGGAACCACGGTTTCCTGATGCGCCTTTCATGACTGTCTCCTTGCTTCAAGTTCGGCCTTGATCAGGGCCCTCAGTTCTTTCTTCTGCTGCGGCGAGAGGTCTGCCATTTCATCCTTGCCATAGACCGTGAACAGCCAGAACTGGGGGCCGGTGGTCCACCAGTAGTAAATTACCCGCAAGCCGCCCCGCTTGCCCTTGCCGCGCCGGGGATCGGCAAAGCGCAACTTGCGCAGGCCGCCCGCACCCGGAATCTGGTCCCCCGCTTCGGGGTTCCGCATGAGAGTTTCCTGCAGGGTCCGGTAAGCCTCATCGTCCAGATAGGTGTGGCGATAACGCTCAAACGCAGGAAGCTCGACGAATACGGCCTTCACGCTTCCCATACTATACGTAAATAACGTATAGTTTCAACCGGGATTCCAGCCTGAAATACCCCCGTTACCTGCCCCGGTTCACTCCGTTCTCACTCCCACCCCGCATTGACCTTTGGCGCGCCGTTCTATACCCTTTAGTCCAGTGAAATGACCTACGGGTCATTCACCTAAACCGTCCGGTCATTAAGACGGACTGTTTCCTCAACCCCCGCACCGGAGGCTGGCCCCGGCAGCGAATACCCGATGTCCTCCCGCCCGCCACCGATCCAGGCGAAGCCGGCGTCCCCGGCCGCAGAAAAGGCTCCCGCCCCCGACACGGGCCGCCCGACGAAGGCGGACGTCGTCAAGGAGTTCCGCGAGCGGGAGATCGTCGAGGCCGCCCGCCGCGTCTTCACGCGGGAGGGCTTCAAGAAAGCCTCCATGGAGAAGATCGCCGAGGAAGCGGGGCTCGCCAAGGGGACGGTCTATCTCTACTTCCCGAACAAGGACCAGCTCATCAGCCACACGGTCGAGGAAGGGGCCGGGCGGTTCTTCGGGGAGAGCCAGGAAAGGTCGGCGGCCGGCCGGACCCCGGCGGAAAAGCTCCGGCTGCTTGTCGAGGCCATGTTCGAGCACGCCGAAGAAGAACGGGATTTCCAGCGTGCCCTGTTCGTCGAGCTGAACGAATGGCTGTTCGATACCGAACGGCGCTCCATCGTCGACCGCCTGATCGCCCGGCACGACCAGTTCATGAACTACATCGCCGGCATCATCGCCGAGGGCGTCTCCGCGGGCGAATTCCGCGCGCCCGACCCCCGGCGGGCGGCGGGCTATCTCTATCACCTGCTCGGCGGCCTGTTCCGCGAGCGGCTCATGGGGATCAGCGACGAACCCGTCAGCCAGACCGCCGGCGATCTCTACCGGTTTTTCATGCAAGCCCTCACGTCCAAGGAGTTGAGACCATGACCCGTTCCCCGATCTTCCCCGCCCTGTTCGGCGCGCTCCTGCTCGCCGCCGCACCGGCCGCCGCCCAGGAAACACCGGCGGCTCCGGCCGCGGAAAAGGCCCCCGCGCCGACGGAAGCGGCTCCAGCCGTCCCGGCCCCGGATGCGCCGGCCGGTCAGGCGGCCGGGACTCCGGCTCCGGAAGCAGCCCCTGCGCCCGCCGCACCGGCGGCAGCAGCCCCCGAGGCGTCCGGCGGCTCCGCCAGGCCCCGCGAACCGCTGGTCATGGAGGGCACCCCCCGCCCCCTCACCCTGCGCGAGGCGGTCCAGATGGCGCTGGAGAACGCCGAGGAAATCGAGGTCGTCCGCATCGACTACCGGAAGGCGATCGAAGACGCCCGCGAGCAGCTCGGCGCCTTCAACCCGGTCTTTTCGGCGAGCTACAACTACACCAACTCCGACACCATCTCGCCCAACGCCTTCAACGTCACGAACCCCATCGTGAAGACGAAGACCCACAACTTCACGCTCGGGCTCGGCGGGCTGATCCCGACCGGCGCCACGTACGACATCGCGCTGATCAACGAGCGGCTGAAGAACGAGAGCCGGTTCAGCACGCTGATTCCCCAGTACACCGTGAAGCTCCAGGGCACGATCAAGCAGCCGCTGCTGAAAGACGCCGGTCTCGGCGTCACGCTGACCCAGCTCCGGATCGCCCGGTCCCTCGAGGAAGCCCGCAAGGCCGACCTCCTCCAGCGGACCCAGCAGACCGTGAACACGGTGATCCAGAGCTACTGGGAACTGTTCTTCCGCCAGAAGGACCTCGAGGCGAAGCAGGATTCCCTCAAGGCCGCCGAGGACCTCGTCCGCGTCGCCGAGAACCGCGTGCGCGTGAAGGTGGACCCGCCGATCAACCTGACGCAGGCCCGCGCCGGGGCCGAAACCCGCCGCGAGCAGGTGATCCTCGCCCGCGAGCAGCTCGAGATCGCCCGGGACAACCTGAAACGGCTGCTCATGACCGTGGACACGAGCCGGGACCTCACCGAACCGGTACTCCTCGAACCCGCCGATTCGCCGTCCTACGAACCGTTCGACCCGCCCTACCGGGCGTCCGTCACGACGGCCACGGAAAAGCGGCCCGAGTTCACCTCGCTCCGGATCGCCCGTGAAAACGCCGCGCGGGTTTCGGATGCCGCGTGGATGGGCCGCCTCCCGGAACTGAACGCCACCGCGACCGCCGGCGTCGCCGGTCTCGCCGGTTCGGTCTCGCCGCTCACCACGGCCACACCCGCCCAGCAGGCGCAGCTCGAAGACCGGTTCGGCGGCGGATTCGGCTCCGCCTACGGAAGCGCAGCCGACTTCGACGGCCCGTACTTCTCGCTCGGCGCGGAGTTCAGGATGCCGGTCCCGAACCAGAAGAACCGGGCCGCCTATGCCCGCGCGAAACTGGACGAGGAAAACGCCGATGTCGCGCTCCGCCAGCTCGAAGAGACGGTCTTCATCGACGTCCGCAAGGCGATTCGCTCGCTCCAGACCGGCGTCCAGCGGATCAAGTCCACCGGGCTGAACGTGGAACTGGCCAAGGAGAACGTCGCGGCCGAGAAGCGCCGCTACGAGGTGGGCCTCTCCACGAGCTGGGACCTTCTGGAGCGCGAGAAGGAACTGACGGAGGCCAGGGCCGCCCACTACCGGGCTCTCACCGACTACAACAACGCCCGGGCGGCCTACGAGCTCTCGACCGGAACGATCCTCGACTACGTGGGCGTCGATCTGGTGGAGGAACCTTCATGACGGTCAGGCAGAAACGCTGGACGATCATCGGTTCCGTCGCGGCCCTGTTCCTCGTGCTCGGAATCCTCGGCGCCCGCAAGAAACCGCTCCCGGTGAAAACCGTTGGCGTCCAGCAGGGCCTCGTGGAGCGCACG
Source organism: uncultured bacterium (assembly GCA_964621525.1). Classification (GTDB taxonomy): domain Bacteria; phylum JAGRBM01; class JAGRBM01; order JAGRBM01; family JAHCIT01; genus CAZMGV01. The sequence goes on along the minus strand of CAZUMS010000015.1, from coordinate 10,913 downwards.
GTCACCTCGACCTCGAGCGGAACCGTCATGGCCGAAAACGCCGCCGACCTCAAAAGCGAGATCACTGCCAGGATCGAACGGCACGAGATCCGGGAAGGCGAACCGGTCCGCCGGGGCGACCCCATCGTCACGCTGGATACGGCGAGCCTGAAGGCGGCCCTCGCCCTGAACGAGGCCTCCCGAGCGGCCCAGATGGCACGGGTCGAGCAGGCGAAGGCGAAGCTCGAGAACGCCCGGCAGGAGTTCGAACGGACGAACAACCTGTTCAAGGAAGCGATCGTCTCGGAAGACAAGCTCCAGGCGGCGAAAACCGCCCTCGATGTGGCCGAAGGCGAGCTCCGGGCGGCCAGAGGCGCGCTCGGACAGACCACCGCGCAGATCGAGATGGACCGGGTGAACCTGTCCAAGGCCGTGATCCGGGCTCCCTTCGACGGCGTCATCGTCAAGATCGATCTCGACCCGGGCGAGACCGCCGTGATCGGCACCCGCCTCGCCCGCATCGTGAACAACGACCGGATCTACATCGAAGCGCCCATCGACGAATCGGATCTTGGGCTGCTCAAGACCGGGCAGGATGTCCGGATCAGCTTCGACGCCTTCCCGAAGGAAACCTTCGCCGGCAAGCTGACTTGGATTTCCCCGTCGGTGACCAAGGATTCCAACGCCGTCCGCACCGTCGACGTGCGTGTGCTGGCCGAAAACGTCACCGGCCGGATGCGGGACGGCATGTCGGCGGACGTGGAAATCATCGTCGAGAAAATGGACGCCGTGCCCTATGTGCCTACCCAGTCGGTGGTCAACACCGCCGACGAGTCCTACGTCTTCGTTGTCGCGGACGGGAAGGTCGCGCGCCGGACCATCAAGCCGGGCCTGTCCAACTGGGACCGGACCGAGATCCGCGAAGGGCTTTCCCCGGACGATCGCGTCATCCTGTCGGTGGACAAGGCGGATATCCAGGAAGGCCGCCGGGTTACGGAGGAGGCTGCCGGTGATCCAGGCCACGCGGCTCGTTAAACGCTACCGCATGGGCGAGGAGGTCCTCGAGGCGCTGAAAGGCGTCGACCTCAACATCGCCTCCGGCGAGTACGTGGCCATCGTCGGCCCTTCGGGCTCGGGCAAATCCACGCTGATGAACATCATCGGATGCCTCGATTCCCCCTCCGAAGGATCCCTCCGGCTCGACGGGCAGGAGGTTTCGCGGCTTCCCGACAGCGAGCTCGCCGCCATCCGGAACCGCAATATCGGCTTCGTGTTCCAGTCGTTCAACCTGCTGCCCCGGTTCTCCGCCCTCAAGAACGTCGAACTTCCGCTCGTCTATTCGGGTATGGAACCCGAGGAACGCCTGAAGCGGGCGGCCCAGGCCCTGGAGCGCGTCGGCCTCGGCGACCGCATGCACCACAAGCCCAACGAGCTGTCCGGCGGCCAGCGCCAGCGCGTCGCCATTGCCCGGGCCATCGTGAACGAACCCTCGATCCTGTTCGCCGACGAGCCCACCGGCGCCCTCGACACGAAAACCGGCGAGGAGATCATCCAGCTGTTCGAAAGCCTGAACACGCGCCTCGGCACGACGCTGCTGATCGTGACCCACGACACCGAGGTCGCCGCCAAAGCCCGCCGGGTGATCCGCATCGTGGACGGCCTGATCCTCTCCGACGAACGGCTGCGGCCCGAACCTGCACGAACAGTCGCCTGAACCTCGTCCGTCCCCTTCGGGGAGCCCCCTACCCATCCCGCATGCGGCTGGCTATACCGTTCCACATCCCAATGGAATGAAAGGCGGTAGTTTCCGCATGTATCTGGACGACATGACCCGGGACCAGTTCAAGGCCCTCCTGCGCGAGGCGTTCCTCGATTCCAGCGAATCGAAACCTGTCCGGCTCGCCCGCAAGTGGGACGGCGGCACCATCGTCATCCGGCCGGCGAACGCCGACCAGCAGGCCAAGGAAATTCCGGTCGATACCTTCTTTCACAAGGTCGTGATGGTCCGCGACCGGCTCCGGGTCCTGGAGCAGAAGATCAACGCCCACACGGGGCTCTCCGAATCGGACAAGATCGAGATGCAGCAGTACGTGACCCGGATCTACGGCTCGCTCACCACGTTCAACGTCCTGTTCGCCGACGAGGAAGACCGGTTCAAGGGAGATGGCGGCAAGGAATAGCCCTGGTTCCGCACGCCTCCCACAAATGAAAAGGGCCCCGGAGAGGGGCCCTTTTCTTTCAGGAACCGCCGGTGCTCCCGGTCACTCCGTTGGCGGCTGGGACACCGTAAACGTAATATCGCAGTTTACCGTGGGGCCGCCCGTTTCCGGCCGGAAAGCGACATTGAAAGTAAAATCACCGCTGGTGACCGCGGCTGTAATGTTGAAGTACAGGTCCACATCCAGCCGGCCGTCCTCATTCGTAAAGAACACCGTCGGCAGGGTTTCAGCAGGTTCGCCGATCGGGCCGGCCAGGATAGCGGATTCGGAAGTGCCGATACCGGTTGACGCGATAGTGTTCACATAAATCGGTGCGCCCGAAGCCGGGACCTCAAAATTGGCGCCATTACCGTCCAGGATCGTATCGTTTCCGAACTCAGTTCGAGCGACCACCTCTTTGGTGGCGACGATCGACGCCCGGCCGATCGTTGAGCCCGGCACAATCGGGTACACGGGCGGCGTGCCGCCATCCGCATCGTGGTCCAGGTAGGCGACCGCCGCGATGTCGCTGGGACAGATTGACTCAAGGGATATGCCGCCCGTTCCCTGACCGACTTCTCCGCAGGACGCGCCTCCCAGAAGAACAGCCGTCAGCAGGGTCCCTGCTCCGAGTTTTTTCAAGATTGAGTTCGCATTCATGGTCATACTCCGTCTGCTAGGCTACTGGGTTTTAGCGCCCTCGTCTGTGACTTAATCCGTCAGGATCGTCGGGGTAATGAAGAACAGCAGCTCTTCGCGGCGGTCCGTCTGGGCGCTCGTCTTGAACAGGTACCCGAGGAACGGGATCTGGCTCATGAACGGCACCTTGATCTCGTTGAAGCCCGCCGTGTAGCGCGCAACGCCGCCGATCACCGCCGTCTGGCCGTCCCGGACCAGCAGCGTGGATTTCGCTTCGTTCTTGTTGATGGCCGCATTGCCGAAGGCGTCCGTAATGGCAGGGTTCACCTGGTTGTCGGACACCTCGAATTTGAGGAGAATCGTCTTGTCGCTCGTGATCTGCGGCTTGACCTTCACGCCGAGGGTCGCATCGCGGTAGGTGGTCGAAATCGCACCGCCCTGGGAAACCGTTACCGGGATCGAAATACCGGTCTCGATCGTCGCCTGGGTATTGTCGACAACACTCACCCGCGGGGTCGCGATAATGCGGCTCTGGCCGGTCGACTCGGAGGCCGAGAGGATGACGTCCAGATTGAACGCTTCCGACAGGGTTCCGAAGCTGAAGCCGATCGACTGGCCGGCACGCTGGCCCACCGCGGATACCGGCAGATCGACCATGAAGTTGTTCTGGAAGACATTGTCCCCGAAAGCATTACCCGTCTGCGGAGAAGCCAGGAACCGGCCGCCCCACTGGATACCGAATTCGCGGATGAAATCGAGAGTGGTCGTCACGACCCGGGCCTCAAGAAGGATCTGGCCGGTCTGGGTATCCAGAGAACGAACCATCTGCACAACCGTGTCGATCGCCCGCTGGGTATCCTGGAGCAGCAGGCTGTTGCTCCGCGGATCGACCTGGGCCATGCCGCGCGATGTCAGCAGCGGCTTCACGCGGGTGGCAAGATCCTCGGCGTCCGCATAGTTGACCGGAACGATCTGGAACTGGAGCGGTTCCAGCTGCTCCTGCTGCTGGATGGCCGCCAGACGGGCCTCTTCTTCCTGCTGCAGCTGCTCCTTGGGGGCCACGCGGATCACGTTTCCGATACGGCGTTTGCCCAGGTTGTTCGTCTCGAGGATGATATCGAGAGCCTGGTCCCACGGAACGTTCTTCAGGTAGATGCTGATATCGCCCTTGACCTCCGGGCTGGCAATGAGGTTGAGCTGGGCGACTTCGGCGATCAGCGACAGCACGTCCCGGATATCCGCCTCGCGGAACTCGAGCGACATGCGCGTGCCGGTGTAGCCTTCGGCGGCAGCCGACGCGAGCTTTCCGCCGCCGGCGACGGCCGCCTGGGAGATCTCCACGACACTCTGGGACTGCGTCCTGATGCCGGTGTCGGCCGCTTCAAGATCGCCGGTCGGGGCGGAAGCCGCTGCCGGTGCAGCGGCAGGCTGCTGGGGAGCCGCCGCCACGGCGGCCGGGGCTACCGGAGCTTTCGGCGGAATCTTCGCCGGCAGCTTGATCGTCACGGTCCCGGTCTTGGGATCGGTCGCCATCGTGTGCTCGACGGGAGCCCGGAGCGAGATGTTCACCTTCGCCATGGGCAGCACGTTCGTTGCATCGGCGACGGACGTCACCTTCGAGATATAGGACGTTTCGTCGTCCACCAGCTGGACGGAAACCAGCTCGGCCGGCATCTCGACGCCCACGAGCCGCACCTCGATCTCGTTCGGACTCGGGCTGCCGACATCGGGTGAAACCAGCTTCTCGGACTTGATCACCACGAGCGCCTGCTTGCCCTTGGTCTGGATCTTCACGCTCTCCACCTTGGGATAGGCGGCGGGCGCGGCCTCCGGGACCGGAGCTGCCACAACCGCAGGAGGCGGAGGCAGTTCGGCCGCAGGCGGAGCGGCGGGCTCGGGCGCCGGAGGCGGCGGAAGCGGAGCCGCCGCAACCGGCGCGGCCTCCGGTTCGATCTCGATCAGCGGCTCCGCAGCGGCCGGAGCAGCGGCCGGAGCAGCGGCCGGCGCTTCGGGCGCGGGCGGCGGTTCCGGGGCGGCGGCGGGCTCGGGTGCCGGAGGCGGAGGCAGTTCGGCCTCAGCAACGGCTGCCGGAGCGGGTTCCGCAGCCGGAGGCGGCGGAAGCTCGGCCGGAGCCGGTTCGGCCGCGACGGGCGCGGCCGCCACGGCGGGCGGAGTGTCGAAATCGGTCGGCAGCTGCGGAACGACGCCGCCGGCGGCCAGACTGATGAGAATCTTCCCGGCCCTGGCGGTGGCTGCCGGCTCGAAACGCTCCTCGTTCAGCTCGACGATCATGCGGACGCGGTCAGGGCTGTCCACGACGCGGACGCTGGAGATCAGCTTGCTCGGTCCCGGATCCACGCTCGTCAGGCCGGATTCGTTGCGCACGTTCCGGATATCGACCACCAGGCGCGGCGGGGCGTCGAGCGGATAGTTGTCGAACTCGACCTCCTTGCCGTTCGTGCTGATGATGATGTCCGTGAAATCTCCGCGCTGCTCGACCCGGAAACCGGTGATGGCGGTAGCGACGCCGGACACTTCGGCCTGGGCGATCCAGGTCGCGGGCACGGGGCCCCGCGCCGCACGGACGGCAACCGGCTGCCCGGCGAAGGCCGCGGCCAGCGCAAGCGCTCCTGCTTTCCGCATCATCCGGCTAGTGGCTGAAAACATGACTGACATCTCCTATACGTTCCCGTAACTCGTCCACCGGTCCATCGCCCGGCTGTTAAGACTTCTGCATCGCCATCGTCGACGTGATCTTCTGGTAGGCCCTGAGACCTTCGTCCCAGAACCGCTCCTCGACTTCGATTTCGCCCTCGCGGATCGCCTTGATCCGGCCGCGGTTCTTGCCGATCTTCTGACCGACGCGGACCGTCCAGTAGTTGCCGTCCGGATCCTTCACCTTGGCCCGCGAATCGCGGATGCCCCAGATGATTCCGAGTACGGCGATGTCGTTCAGCTCGAACAGCTCGAGCGGTTCCTTGATCTCGTCACCGCATTCTTCCGGAACGACCGTGCCCGGCGGCAGCGGCTCGCCTGGCGCCGGACATTTCAGGATCGGCTCCGAGTACGGCACGAACGGATCGGGCAACGAGGCATCGTACCGGAAACCCTGCTCGGCCGGAGCCGCCGGAACGGTGCCGACCACACCGGCCGTTGCATCGCCAGGGGCGCCCTCGGCAGGTGCGCCGACAGCGGGCGCTGCCGGAGCGGTGCCCGCAGGCGCGGCCGGAGCCGTACCCGGTGCCTGGGCCGCCGCGGCCGCCGGAGCGGTGCCCGCGGGCGCGGCCGGAGCCGTCGAAGGTGCGGTCTTGTCCGCCGCGGCCGGAGCCGTACTGGCGGGAACCGGCGCAGGCGCCTCGGCAGCGGATGCCGGACGGGCTGCGGCCAGGGCAAGAAGCCCCATACCGATCAGGGAAAGGTTGGCCTTGAAGGGTTTCATTACTTCTTGCCGCCTTTCTTGGTCTTGGCAGCTTTCGCGGCCTCTTCCTGCTCCGTGTCCTTGAGGAAGCGGAACGTGGTCGCCGTCGCCTTCACCTTGAGCAGGCTCTCGCCGGCCTCGGCGCCCTTGCCGCTCTCCATCGTCACATCCGTGAGGTTGATGATGCGCTGCTGGTTCGCCAGTTCGTTGAAGAAGATGCCCAGGCCGTGGTACCGGCCTTCCATCTCGAGATAGAGCGGAATCTTGGCGTAGAACTGGATCGGCTCTTCCTTCTTCGGCGCCACGTTGGTGAACACGATGCCGTTGTCCTTGCCGATGCGCGTCACCTGGTTGATGAACTCGTTCATCTTCGCCTGGAGCGGCAGCCGGGTCTGGGCCTCGGCAATCGCGTCGCGCAGGCGGTTGATCTCGTCCAGGAACTTGTCGCGCTGGGCGCCGAGCGCCTCCGCCTCGACGAGCCGCTTGTCCAGCTCGGCGAACTTGGTCTTCAGTCTCGCGATGTCGATCTTGGTCGCGTCGTAAAGGCCGAAGTAGAACGCGGCGCTGATGGCGGCGACGACGCCGAAGTGGAGCGCCACCTTGTTGGCCACCGGCCACTTCAGGTAGACGTTCAGCCCCTTCTTGATATCCTCAATGGGCAGCTGGTCGAGTATTCCTGCCATGTCCGTGCCTCGCGTTCCTGCTTCTTCTTCCGGCCGCTCAGGCCTTGTTGGTAACCGTGGTGAGCAGCTTGAACTTCACCGTCTTGGTCAGGCCCGTCGCTGCCTTGCCCTTGCTCAGCTTCGCGGCGTCCTTGCCCTCGGCTTCCTGGAGCTGCTGGGTCTCGACCGACTGGAACGATTCCCGCTCGCGGAGCCGGTTCACGAACTCGATCACCGTCGAGCTGTCGTCGGCGAGCCCTTCCAGCACCAGCGACTGGCCGGTCTGCTTGAAGCTCGTGAGCCACAGCTTGAGCGGCTTGGCGCCGGCGATGTCCTGCATGATCCGGGCGGGGCCGGTGCGGGCGTTGATCAGCTTGTCGATCGTCTCCTGCCGCGACTGGAGCACCTCGCGCTGCTTCTTGAACTCCTCGATTTCCTTCTCGACGGGCTTGAGCACCTCGAGCCGCTGCTCGTGCTGCTTGATCTTGGCCGCCCAGGTGGCCTTCTCGCCGCTGATTTCCGACACCACGTAGATCCAGGCCACGAGCGTGACGAACACGACGAAGATGAAGATCGCCGCTTCCTGCCGGAGCTGGAGCTCGCGCTTGGAGATCCGCGGCGGTATGAGGTTGATCTTGATCATTTGTCACCCACCCGGCGCATCGCCAGCCCGACCGACACGGCCATCTGGGCGGCGTCGCGCTCCAGTGCGGCCGGCTCGAACTCCTTCTCCGAATAGACGATGGAGTTGAAGGGGTTCACGAACTCGCACGGGATGCTGAGCCGCTCCTGGAGCAGCTTCAGAAGGCCCGGCGTCTGCGACGCCCCGCCCGACAGATAGATCTTGGAAATCGTCTGGTCCGTCGCCTGGCCGATGAAGTAATCGACCGACTTCTGGATCTCGGTGACGATCTGCTCGCCCACCGTCGAGATGATCGATTCCACTTCCTGCGGGATCACCTCGTCGGAGGCCTCGTCGGCCCGGCGGCCGATCTTGAAGGTCTCGGCCTCGCGGTAGCTGACGTTCAGCTGCTTCTGGATCTCCTCCGTCAGGAGGTTGCCGCCGATCGCGGCGTCGCGGGTGAACACGCACCGGCCCGACTTCAGCACGTTCAGGTTCGTCACCGACGCGCCCACGTCCACGAGGGCGACGATCTCGCCCTCGGCCAGCTCGTAGTTGGCGCCGAACATGTTCTCGAGCGAGAACGCGTCGTGCTCGACGACCTCGCAGATATAACCCGATTCCGAGATCACGGTGGCGTAGTCGTTCACCATGTCCTTCTTCGCGGCGACGAGCAGCACGTCCATCTTGCCCTGGGCGTCCGCCTCGGCCGAGAGGATCTCGAAGTCCAGGTTCACGTCGTTGATGTCGAAGGGCACGTACTGCTCGGCCTCGAACTGGATCGAATCCCGCAGCGTGTCGGCCGCCATGAACGGCACCTGGATGATCTTGATGATGACCGAGTTGCCCGAAATGGAGGTCGCGCAGCCCTTGAGCTTGGGGTTGAGCTCGGTCAGGAGCTCGGTGATGACCTCGCTCACCGCCGCGCCGTTCATGATCGCGCCGTCGACGATACACTCCGACGGCAGCTCGCGCACGCCGTACTTGACGAGCTTCCAGCCCTTCTTGGAGGGCTTCAGCACGCAGGCCTTCACCGAATGCGAGCCGATGTCGAGGCCGATCAGCCGCTTTTCACCGCCGAACAAGCTGATCACGGTCTGTTCACCTCTCTCGTCAGGAAATTCCGGTCGTTCGCGTTCATCTCGAAAACCACCCGTGCCTCAGGCCGCTTCGCCCTGGTCGGCGAACACCTTGTGCCGTTCCGACAGCTTGAGACCCAGCGCGAGAATCACCTTGCGCTTGGTATCCATTCGGCAGTCGTGGCCGGCCTCGATCCGGTCAATTGTAAGCGAACTCACCCCTGCCCGGCGAGCCAGCTCCGCCTTGGACATGAGCAGGGCTTCGCGAAGCTTGCGGACGTTGTTTCTGGAAAGCCCGGCCGCGGACGGTTTGGTCCGGACCAGTTCCCCACTCGATGCGCCGTGAACAAAAGACGACATATTGCGCTCGAAATCGCTCCAGGCGAGTTCCAGATGTGGGGTGGAAGGTAAGGGTCATTATGGCCCATTCATCCCGACTGTCAAGAAAAGAAATGACTTTGACAGTGAAATTCCCGCTTAAAGAAGCAAAATTATATATAATTGACCTTCAGATGAATTCCGGGACCCCGCCGCCAATTGGCCATATAATCCAATAATATCAGCATGTTATGCCGTCATCTTTCGGGGGATCGGCGACAACGGATGCCTATTTAGTCCGTTCATTAAGCATGTCTTATGTAAGTAAAAATCGCGGGTCTAGAGTATGGAAAACCGCGCGAACGGGACCGGAACTGACTGTTACGGGGTTGACGAAAATATCAAGCAACCGTTCCGGCGCTTACCCGGACCTTCGCGCGCCAGGCGCCGGGGAGGCAAGTGGGGCGGGGTAGAACTGCCAGGAGACCATTCCCGATCTCAGGGAAAAGCGAAGCGTTCCAGGATTCTGCTCCGCTTCGACAAGCCCGCTGTCATTTTTCTCGCCTTCGTCACACTCGCCATGATCACGCGAAATCCTGCAAGTTCGGATTTTCAGACAGAGCCTAATGATAAGTGCCCTATTTCGAGCGGCCGATGGTCTGAATAAATCTCTTATGGAATGATAATATCGCTAATGAGTATGATATATGTATTACTAAGAAATGAATGATACACATTGCGGAAATCCTCTCGGAATCAACACATGGGGCCGAATATATACACCCGCCTAAGACGCCAAATGATATACCAGTTAAAAATATCGCGAAGATAAGAATAAATGTCGATATTGTACGTTCCATCAGGTACTCTAACAGTTTTATATATGTACTATGAAAATGCATCCGAACTAGTGTTTCTATGATAATGATAATGATTGGAATGAAGATTATATAATACTGAGGTGAGCACATAATTTCGCTCCATTATATCCCGATATCTCTGAAGTCATTGAGGGCCTGCCCAAACCACCCGAAACGAAAGGAGCGGAGGCCGCCTAAAAGCCGCCTTATAGGGGCTATGTCAGGTGGTTATCGTCACTGTACATAATTTTCAACTACGTTGGGGACGGGCTCTCGGGACGAGCTCATAGCACATTCTGAAACTATTTTTCAGAGTTTCGTATATTGCATGTCATCCCTATAATTATATTGCTCATACCACAAATTTTCTCTTTAACATGTCCGCGATACCTAGAACGGATATCAATTTCAGCTGTTCGCCTATCTGGCAGTATTTTAATCTTGCTAGAAGTCGTTTCTAGGTGTCCAAAACACGATTGTCTAGAAATCCTAGGGCTTTGCCCGGACGAGACGAAACCGATCCACGAAATGCCCTCCGATTCCAATAGGCTCAGCTTGGAGTCCTTCAAGCTAGAATTAGAGAACATTGTCAAGTATATATAACTTTCATCGTCTGCAACACTCGGATTAGGATCAGAAAATCGCTTTATGGAGATTGTGGTCCCTCTTCCTGGTAAGTGATCATGAAATTTTATATGATTAGATGGTGTCTGAGAGAGATTTCTCATTGCACTCATCGACTCCAAAAATATATCACATGTAACCCCGATATCTTTATCCGATATCACGATTTCAGGAAATTCATTTGTCTTACTTGCAAGTGAAATAGTAATAAAGCATTGTAGTGATAGCAGAAACAAAACTCTGAGTATTGTCTCAGTAGCTATTTCTTTTTCTTTCATTTATTCTTTTCTCGTATTCAGGCAGCAACTTTCCTGCCCCTTTCCCGATATCCCGGTCGTACAGTCCTCCCGCGAAGCCGAACGGCTGGAAGCCTGGGTTCGTGTCGAGGGTGACTTTGCCGAATTCGTCGTAGTCCAGCCGGTGGGCGATCTGGCCGTTCGAGAGATCTACCGCTTCACCATCCATTGCTCCGAATCCTACCAAACCCCGAAATCCCGCCCGAAATTAATTTTCA
>CAZUMS010000014.1:0-89066 GCA_964621525.1 uncultured bacterium | reverse complement strand
CCTTCCTTGCGTGCAGGGAAGGTGGCCGAAGGCCGGATGGGTCCGGAAAAAAACAGGGGGGGGGAGGGGGCCCCCCGGCAACGGACCTGATCGCCAAGAGGAGGGGGGGGTGGCGCCCCCGACCCCCGCCCGCTACAAAGTTCCCCGATGAACTGGGCCGATACGCCAGAAGCCGCGCTCCGGCACCTCAGGCCCGGCATGCGGGTGCTGCTGCCGCCGGGGTGCGGCGAGCCCCGGGCGCTCGTGCGGGCGCTCGCGGAGCACGGCGCGTCCCTCGGCGCCCTGCACCTTCAGGGCGGCTACACGGTGAGCGACGCCCCGTGGCTGGACGTCTCGCTCCCCTACCGGTGGACCACCTACCACTACACGCCGAAGGCGAAAGCGCTCGAGGCGGAGGGCCGGGCGCATTTCGCGCCGATGCGCTACTTCGACATGCTCCGCGAGTTCGCGCCGGGCGGGGCGCAGCCCTGCGACGCGATCCTCGTGCAGGTGTCGGAGCCCGACGACGCGGGGCGGTATTCGCTCGGGGCGTCCTCCAGCTACCCCTGGCCGCTGGCGAAGAAAATCCCCCTCGTCATCGCGCAGGTGAACCCCCTCTGCCCGCAGGTGCCGGGACCGGAAGGGTTCCTGACGGAAGCCGATATCGATGTGGCCGTCCGGGCGGAATCTCCGGTTTTCGAGTTCAGCAAGGCGACGGGCAGCGATACCGAAACGGCCGTGGGCCGCGAGGTGGCGAAGCTGGTGGAGGACGGCTCGACGCTCCAGGTGGGTGTCGGCGCGATCCCCGAAGCCCTCATGTCGGTGCTCTCGGGGCACAAGGATCTCGCGCTGCATTCGCTGCTCGTCGATTCGAGCATCGGGCTGATCCGCTCCGGGGTGGCCAACGCCCGGTTCAACCCGGCGACCCCCGGCCGCCACGAGATCGGCGAGATCATGGGCTCACGGGCCTTGTACGATTTCGTCCACCGGAACGAAAAGATCGCCCTCCGCTCGTCGGAGACCGTCCACAACCCGGCCGAGATGGCCCGCCGCCCGAAGTTCACGGCTGTCAATTCGGCGATTCAGGTGGATCTCACCGGCCAGGTGAACGCCGAATGGATCGGCGGCCGGCAGGTGTCGTCCGTGGGCGGGATGTTCGACTTCCTCACCGGGGCGTCGCTCTCGCCCGGCGGGAAGGGGATCGTCGCCCTGCCCTCCACCGCCGGAAAGAAAGGCGAAACCAGCCGCATCGTGAGCCGTTTTCCCGAGGGCACGCCGGTCACGGTGCCGAGGTATCTCACCCATTTCATCGTCACCGAATGGGGGCACGCCGACCTGCGGGGCCGGACGCTGGAGGAACGCCGCCGGGCGCTCATCGCCGTCGCCCACCCGGAATTCCGGGAAGCCCTGGAACGGGGCGATCTCTAGGAGGGTTGCCAGCCGGGCCGGGGTTGGATAGGGAGTAAAACCATGAAGCGACTTGCCGCCGTTACCGCCGCCGCCCTCTTCCTCATGCCCGCCTTCGCAGGGGCGCAGGGGAAGAAGGACCATGAACTGGCCCTCGTGAACATCCAGAGGGTCATCATCGAATCGAAGCGCGGCAAGCAGGCGCGCGAGGATTTCCTGAAGAGCGTGCGCTCCAAAACCAGTGAGGTCGAGGGCTACAAGAAGGAAGTCGACCAGCTCAACAAGCAGCTCACGGACAAGCAGAAGTCCCTGCCGGCGGCCCAGTTCGAGAAGGCCCGCGCGGACGCCGAAAAACGGGTGAAGGAACTCCAGCGCCGGGCGGAGGACATCTCGGACGACCTCCAGCGGCAGGAAGGCCGCATGGCGAACAACCTCGCCCTGGACATCAAGGAAGTGGCGGCGGACTACTCGAAACGCAAGGGCTACGAACTCGTGCTGGAATCGAGCCAGCACGTGATCCCTTACGCGTCCGAAAACACGGACATCACGGACGAGATCATCCGCGAGTACGACAGCCTCGGGGGCACGGCGCCGGAAAAGAAATAACGCTCAGTTCTGGAGCGCTTCCCTGCACCAGTCGGGGTAGGTTTCGCCCTTCGGGAAATAGACCACCCGGTTCTTCTTGTACTCCGTCGTGGAGAACAGCACCGTGTAGTCCTTGAGGCCCGAATCCTTCGAAAGCTGGTCGATGATGTGACGGCACTCGTCGTCGTCGGCGCCGTGAACCATGGTGAACAGGTTGTACTTCCAGTCCTCGTAGACCGGGCGGCGGTAGCAGTGGGACACCACGCGGTACTGGCCGAACTGCTCGCCGTACTTGTCCACTTCGCTCTCGTCCACCCGCCAGACGCCCATGCCGTTCGACTTGAAGCCCGCCTTGCGGTGGTTGAGGATCGCCGCGTTCCGCCGGAACAGCCCGCGGTCGTGCATCTCCTGCGTCTTTTCCTTGAGCCGCGAGAACGGGACGCCGAGCCGCTTCGCCATCTCGACGTACGGCTGCTCGACCAGCGCGAGGTCCTCCTGCAGCTCGCGGATGTAGGCGATATCCTCCTCGCTGAGGTGCGCCGGCTCCTCCAGCAGCTTGTTCCAGACCGGGGCCTTTTCCTTCTGGGTCAGGTTCTCGGTCTTGCGGCCCTCGTCGGTGAGGTCCAGCTTCACGCCGATCTTGTAGAGGCGGAGCGTCTGCATGATCCGGGTCGAGATCGCCCCGGACGCCTTGTGCATCGCCTCGATGTGCTTTTCGAGGCTCTGGCCCGGCGGCACGGCGATCGTGAACCAGATGTTGAACTCGTGGTTGCGCTTGTAGTTGTGGGAGACGCCGGGGTGCTCGCTGACGACGGCGGCCACCTGGTCGCACTTGTCCGGCGGCGCCTTCATGGCGACCAGCGAGGACTTGTAGCCCATGTTCCGGCTGTCGAAGATCACGCCGATCTGGCGGATGATGTGCCGGTCCTTGAGGCTCTTCACCCGGGCGAGGCAGTCCGCCTCGGTGGTGCCCACCTTGTCTGCCAGATCCTTGAACGGGCGCTCGGTGAGGGGGACCTCTTCCTGCATCAGCGTCGTGAGCGCCTTGTCGATTGCGTCGAGACCTTCCATCGCTTCTTTCTCCAGGGGCCCTCTCCCGCAAGGAGGGGCCGTCAGCCTCCCATAATAGCACACCCGCAGGGGGGCAAATGAGCCCGGTCAGTGCCTCTGGAACAAACGGGACGGGTTGTTTCCACCCCGGTACAGCCGGTCAAAAAGTCACCAGAACGCCGATTCCGCGCCCCTGTATTTGCCGCCCGCCGGTGCTAGCGTCTAACGGGTCCCTGAAGGGCAACCGCCCGGACCGTTCCGAAATCTCCAGGAGGGCTCTCCCCTTGTCCAAGAATACCCTGACCGTGACCGACAACCGCACGGGCAAGACCTACGAACTCCCCATCGAGAACGACACGATCAAGGCGATGGATCTCCGCCAGATCAAGGTGAACGCCGACGACTTCGGCATGATGACCTACGACCCGGCGTTCACGAATACCGCCTCCTGCAAGAGCAACATCACCTATATCGACGGCGACAAGGGCATCCTCGAATACCGCGGTATTCCGATTCAGGACCTCGCCGAGCACTCGACCTACCTCGAGGTCGCCTACCTGCTCGTCCACGGCAAGTTGCCGAACCTCTCCGAGCTCAAGGACTGGGTGAAGAACATCACCCTGCACACCTTCGTCCACGAAAACGTCAAGAAGTTCATGGAAGGGTTCCGCCACGACGCGCACCCCATGGGCATGATGATCTCGACCCTCGGCGCGCTCTCCACGTTCTATCCGACCTCGAAGAACATCGGCGACCCGGAGGAGATCCGGATCAGCACCCACCGGCTGATCGCCAAGATGCCGACGCTTGCGGCGTGGTCCTACCGCCACCTGCTCGGCATGCCGTACGTCTACCCGGACAACGAGCTGTCGTTCGCGGGCAACTTCCTGTCGATGATGTTCAAGATCGCCGAGACCCGCTACACGCCGAACCCGGCCGTGGAGCGCGCCCTCGACGTGCTGTTCATCCTGCACGCCGACCACGAGCAGAACTGCTCGACCAACACCATGCGCTCCATCGGGTCGTCCCAGGCGGACCCGTACTCCTGCGTGGCCGGTGCGACGGCGGCCCTCTACGGCCCGCTCCACGGCGGTGCGAACCAGGCCGTCCTCGAGATGCTCGACAAGATCGGCTCCAAGGACAAGGTTCCGGAGTTCATCAAGAGCTGCAAGGCGGGCGAAGGGCGTCTTATGGGCTTCGGCCACCGGGTCTATAAGAACTACGACCCCCGCGCGAAGATCATCAAGAGGCTCGCCGACGAGGTGTTCGATGCCCTGGGCCGTAACCCGAAGATCGAGATCGCCCTCGAGATCGAGCGCATCGCCCTCTCGGACGACTACTTCGTCCAGCGCAAGCTGTATCCGAACGTCGATTTCTACTCGGGCCTCATCTACGAGGCGCTCCGCATCCCCATGGACATGTTCACCGTGCTGTTCGCCATTCCGCGCACCGCCGGGTGGATCGCCCAGTGGGCCGAGATGCTGAACGACAAGGACCAGAAGATCGCCCGGCCGCGCCAGGTGTACCTGGGCGCCCGCAACCAGAAATACGTCCCGGTCCGGGACCGCAAGTAAGCGCGCATTCCGGTGGACCTCTCCGGATTCCCCCGCGCCGGCCGCCTCGTCTTCCTGCCGGGGCCGAACCGCTCGCCGTATCCGAACTGCAACGGCCTCTACGTGGACGGCGCCGTAAAGGCGCTCCTCGACCAGGGCGGCTCGGTGGAACAGGCGAAGCGGATCCGAGCGGAGAACGGCATCGACCGGATCTTCCTTACCCACTGGCACGAGGATCACGCGCTCTCCGCCTGCGCCATGCCGGACCTGCCGGTCTACGTGCCGGAGCAGGACCGGCCGCCGTTCGAATCGCGCAAGGTCGTCCATGAGCGGGGCGGCGTCACCGAGCCGCACCTCGTGGAGATGATCGACGGCTTCTATGCCCAGATGGGGTTCGTCCACCGGCCCGCCACCGGCACGGTGAAACCCGGCGAGACGCTGGACCTCGGTGGCGTCCCCATGGTCGCGCTCCACATGCCGGGCCACACCTCCGGCCACACCTGCTACTGGTTTCCCGACGAGGGTGTCGTCGTGCTCGGGGATTACGACCTCACACGGGCGGGGCCCGTTACGCCCGATATCGATTCCGACGTGCGGGACACCTATGCCTCCCTTGCCCGGCTGTCGAAACTGCCCGTGAAGTTTGCCGCCAGCGCCC
Source organism: uncultured bacterium (assembly GCA_964621525.1). Classification (GTDB taxonomy): domain Bacteria; phylum JAGRBM01; class JAGRBM01; order JAGRBM01; family JAHCIT01; genus CAZMGV01. The sequence continues at coordinate 83,834 of CAZUMS010000014.1, read as the reverse complement.
ACGGCCGCGGCTGGTTCGGGGCGGACGAATTCCGGGACCGGCTGAACGGCTACGTGAAGGTGCTGGACGAACGGCTGGACGCCCTCGTCACGCTCGTCCGAGGCGGAGAGACGACCCTCGCCGTGCTCGCCAAGCAGTTCCGCACCCTGTTCCAGATGCCCGAACTCCCCGGCTACGAAACCTGGTCCGCCGTCTCAGGCCAGATGCTGCTCTACCCCTGCACAAAATTCCTCGTCGAGGAAGGCCGCCTCCGCGAACCCGAACCGGGACGGTTCGAGGCGGTTTAACAGGCCTTTTCTCGTTGCATGTGAAACTTGCCGCGCCCTGTTTGCACCCGTTCCGGACATACCGTTTTGAAATCAAGTCCATCCTTAAGCCAGAAATAGTGAGTGCACGGCTGCCCGGATATGCAGCCCGGCCTGTCACCGACCTCGCTTCCTTCCAGATATTCAGACACTGATGTCGAACCGTCTGAATTCCAGTCGCTTTCCACCCACGTATACCCGCCTAGGTAGTAACTGGCCGCCAGACGCATCATCAGTCCGGCCAGTAGCAACAGGATGATCAGGCCGGCCAGGCAGTAGGGCAGATAGCTGCGCGTGACTGAGGGCTCCTTGGACATAACGTCGCTCACGGCCCCGGCAGGGGCCAGGGGTAGCAGAACCAGTCCTCAGGGATACATTGAGCCCTGCAGTAGTGATAGCCGCTTGGGCACAGATTGTCGTAACTTGATCCTATGCCCGGCAGTCGTGGCCAGGAAACAAGATTATCGGCAGGGTCAGGCGCACCGGAGCTGATACAGAGTTCTCTGACGGACAGGCATTTTCCATTGCATTCACGATATCCTCGCTCGCACATGACAGGCTGCCTTTCAGCCTTCGTCACAAGTTCCGATGGAACCTCGCAGACCTTCCCAGCCGGAATGCACATTTCACCGCACCGGAATTCGCCCGCCGGACAGCACTTCGCCGGATCCTGTTCCCGGCAATTTCCTGACAGCCCGGTATCTGCTGAAACTGCCGCCGGTCCCGGACACTTCTTATGGTTCGGAATGCATTGGTTGCCGCAGACATATTTCCCCATGTCACATTCACGGAGCTGCTTTTCCACATACGTGTCCGTAATGCCGTCACACATTTCGTTGCAGAAAAGCTCAGAACATCCTGCCAGAAATCCGTAGAAGAAGAGTGCCACAAGCAAGGATGGAAGGCGCCGGAGTCCTGCTCTTATCACCGTAATTGTCCTCCTATACCAGCATTGTCCATTTCCGGCCCCGGCAGGGGCCAGGGGTAGCAGATTTCCTTCTTCGGGATGCAGACTCCCCGGCAGTATTTGGATTTCTTCCCGCACAGGAGATCGAACTTCGAATCGTGGCCCGGCAGCCATTCGGCGGCTTCCCGCTCGGGGTCGGGACTGTCCGGCAGCACACAGGCGCTCCGCTCGGGGATGCAGGCGTCCCCGCACGGATGAAAACCTTCGAGACAGTCAGGCGGGCGGTTCTCGCCGCCCGGTGAGATTTCCGGGGCGACGCAGGAGAGCGGCACCCAGCAGACCTCGCCCCTCGCGCAGTTTTCCAGCCTGCACCGGGCGGCGTCGCTCCCCCTCCCGTCTTCCACGATCTTATAGCTCACCTTGATACCGCCTCTGGAGGCCGGCACATCGCTCGCCCCCGGCACGGGAACGCACGCGGCCAGCAGAAACACCGCCGGAAGCCAGACGGGCCGCCTCAAGACTTCTCCACGAAATGCTGGAGCGTCCTGGCCGGGTTATCCGTGTCGAAGGTCACGTAGCAGACGATTCCCTTGTAGGGGTCCTGACCGGGATTCACGCAGACGGTCTCCCCGAGCCGGTCCTGGAAGCTGCCGGTCATGTGCGGAGATTCGTGGATATGCCCGTGCAGCGAGATGGCGGGCTGCGCAGTTTCGAGAAACTCCCGCACCGCCACCGAGCCCACGTGCTTGCCGAGCATCATCTTGTCCAGCTTCGTGAGGTAGGGCGGGCAGTGAATCGTCACGATCGAGACGCCCCGCTTCTGCGCCTTCACGAGCGGGGCCAGTTCCTCCTCGACCGTCGGCAGCCGGTCCGCCTGCGGGTCCTTTTCGAACTGGAAATTGACGAGTTTCATTCCGTCGCCGGTGACGAGACCGCTGAGTTGCCTGACCTTCTCCGGAAGCTGGCCCGTGCGCTTGTCCCACCGCTCGAAATCCTTGAGCGGGAACGGCGTGATATCGACGCAGCTGTATCCTGTGAGCGCGAGGCCGGGCTCGAGCTCCACCGTCTTCAGGTGGATATATTCCACGATCTCGCCGTCACGGCGGGCGAACTCCGACTCGGCCGCCTTCGTGTCGTCGTTTCCCATGATGAAGAAGATTCTTGTCCGGGGGCGGAGGATCTTGAACCGTTCGAGCCGGGGCATCAGCACGTCCCGGTGCCAGTTCACCTGGTGCTCGACGAACTTCCCGCCGGAGAAGTTCTTGGGCGCGAGGTCGCCGCCGAAGACGAGCGCCCCGAAATCCTTTTTCTCCGCGAGCTGGAGGACCGCCTCGTAGTGCCGGAGGGAGCCGTGGAGATCGCTGATGAAGGCGACGCGCATGGGGATGAAACCTAGTTCATGAACGGCGGCGAGGGGAGCGGGCTGTTCCCACCGCTGCAAATTCCGCTAGGCTGAATCCCTGCACGGGAGGGCCCAATGCAACTGCTCAACTGGCGGCAACTGGACGCGCTGATCGACGCCGCGCTCGAAGAGGACCTCGGCCTCGCGGGCGACATCACCTCGCAGGGAATCTTCGACGCTTCGGCCCGGATCAGCGTGAAGTTCGTGGCCCGCGAGCCGGGCGTCCTCGCCGGAATGCCCGTGGCGCTCCGGGTGTTCTCCCGGCTGGATCCGTCCATTGCCTCGGGCGTGCTGCTTCCCGATGGCGCCCGGTTCGATGCCGGAACCGCCCTCGCCTACGCGAACGGCCCCGCCGCCACGGTGCTCGCCGCCGAACGCACGGCGCTCAACTTCCTGCGCCACCTCACGGGCGTCGCCACGCTCACGGATGCCTATGTCCAGAAGGTGAAGCACACGAAGGCGCGGATCACCGACACCCGGAAAACGACGCCGCTCCTTCGCTCGCTGGAAAAATACGCCGTCCGCATGGGCGGCGGGATCAATCACCGGTTCGGGCTGTTCGACGCCGCCCTCGTCAAGGACAACCACATCGCCGCCGCCGGTTCGATCCGGGACGCCATCCGGCGCCTGCGGGCGTCGATCCCGCACACGGCGAGCATCACCTGCGAAGTGGACCGGCTGGACCAGATTCCGGAGGCGCTGGAGGGCGGGGCCGATTCGATCCTGCTCGACAATTTCACAACAGCCGACCTGAGAAAGGCGGTCGCGCTGATCGGCAGCAAGGCCCGCACGGAAGCGTCCGGCGGCGTCAGCCTCGCCACCGTTCAGGCCATCGCCGAGACCGGCGTGGACCTTATCAGCGTCGGCGCGCTCACCCACTCCGCCCGCCAGATCGACATCGCACTGGATGCGGGGTGAGGGGAATTACCCCATCTCGATCTGGATCTGCGGCGCGGCCTGGGTGGCCTGAATGGTGGAGATGCGGGCGGCGACCTTCTTTGCGAGGTCGGCGAAGGCGGCCACTTCGGATTTGTTCTCCGGGTTCGCGGCGGCCGGCGTGCCGGTGTCGCCGCCCTTGCGGATCGGGAGGAGTATGGGCAGGCGGGCCAGCAGCGGCGTGCCGGTCTCGTCGGCCAGCTTCTGCCCGCCGCCCGAGTCGAAGATCTCCGTGTGCGTGTGGCAGCTCGGGCACTCGAAGTAGCTCATGTTCTCGACCACGCCGAGCACCGGCACGTTCACCCGCTGGAACATGGCGACGCCCTTGTAGACGTCGTTCAGGGACACCGTCTGGGGTGTCGTCACCATGACGGCGCCCGTCACCGGGACGCGCTGGCAGAGGGAGAGCTGCACGTCGCCCGTGCCGGGAGGCATGTCGACGACGAGATAGTCGAGCTCGCTCCAGGCGATGTCGGTGAAAAACTGCCGGATCGCGCCGTCCAGCATCGGGCCGCGCCAGATCACGGGCTCGCGCTGGTCGATGAAGAAACCGAACGAGAGGATCTCGATGCCGAACTTGCGGGCGGGCAGGATCTTGTCGCCCACCTGCCGGAGGTCCTTCTTGCCCACGTCCAGCATCTGCGGGATCGACGGGCCGTAAAAATCCGCGTCCACGAGGCCGGTTTTGGCCCCCTGCTGGGCGAGCGCGACCGCGAGGTTCACGGCGACGGACGACTTGCCGACGCCGCCCTTGCCGGAGGCCACGGCGATGATGTTCTTGATCTGCGGGCAGGGATTCTGCTTGCCGGCGGTGGAAGCCGCCCGCACGTTCGAGGTCATCTCGACCTCCACCCGGGACGCCCCCAGCGCCGTCACGGCGGCCGTCGCGTCGTTCCTGAACTTTTCCTTCACCGGGCAGGCCGGGGTCGTGAGCTCGATCGTGAGCGACACGTTCGCGCCGTCGATCTTCACGTTCTTCACGAAGCCGAGGGTGACGATATCCCGGCCCAGGTCCGGGTCCACGATCACGGAGAGGGCTTTTTTCACGGCTTCTTCGGTAATGGCTGGCATCGCTGGTCCTTACACTTACAGTCGGTGCGCGGGCTCTACGGCGGCCTCGTCGCTGGCCGCACTGGATGACCGCCAGCGGCCGGGAAATCAACCCGGATGGCACCACCCGTTACCGTCGGCCGGGGGCCGGGCGTCGCCCCCAAGAGCTGCAACCTAAATAACCGGTTTCACTCCGTTTTCCGCCGTCCGTCACAGGGTTGTCGAATCGGGATGGGTTTGTAACGGCCTTTTCCACAGGGCCGAACAAAACCGCAACACCCAGTCTTTATCGTTATACCCAAGAAGGGCTTCCTCGGGCCGGACAGGTGAGACGGCCCCGCGGGGCAGCCTGGAGCGCAAGCGATGGAAAAGCTCGTTGGAACCGCCAGGGCCTGGACCCGCCTCACGGGTCTCCTGGTCATCACCGTCGTCACCGTGGCCCGGCTGAAGCTGGACCGCCTGCTGGGGCGCAACAGCCTTCACGACACGGCCGGTTTCGCCCAGATCTGGGCCCGGACACTCATCGCCTCCCTCGGCGTGAAGCTCACCGTGCGGGGCCGCCCGGCGAAGGGCACCGTCCTCTACCTCGCCAACCACCGGTCCTACATCGACATCCCGGCGATCCTCTCGCAGGTGCCGTGCGCGTTTCTCGCCAAGCAGGAAGTGGGCACCTGGCCCGTGCTGGGCTACGCGACCCGGCTCGCCAACACGGTCTTCGTGAACCGCGAATGCCGCATGAGCCGCAAGGCGGCCCGCGCCGGGGCGGTCAGCGTGCTGAAGCAGAACCTCCCGTTCGCCGCCTTCCCCGAGGGCACCACGTCGAACCAGCCCGGCGCCCTGCCGTTCTATAACGGTATGTTCGAGGTCGCCGCCGAGCACGGCTACCGGATCGTTCCCGTCGCCATCGAGTACGGCGACCTGAAGGACGCGTGGATCGACGAGGACCCGTTCGCCGGGCACTTCCTGGACCGGTTCAGCCAGCCGCGGCTGCACGTCACGGTCTCGTTCGGCCCGGAGATCTCGGGACGGGACGCGCAGGAGCTGAAACTGAAAACGCGCAGCTGGATTCTGAGCCGGCTGTCGGACGGCGGCGACGCCGGGTTCGACAGCCTGCCGGCGCCCGCCTTCGCGGCCGAGGGCATGGAAGACGGCCTGCAGATGGTCGCCTGAACCGACGACAAAAGAGGAGAGACCCATGAGCAAGAAAGACAATCACCGGGTGGAGTTCATCTACCGTCCCGGCCGCACCCTGACGGAAGACCGCCAGCGCCGCCTCGTCGCCGAGCTGCGCGACTGCGCCGCCACCTGTTTCGACACGATCCCCGACTACCAGGTGTTTCGCGGGACGAAGGACGAGCTGGACGACAAGGTCATCACGGTGGCCTGGAGGCCGGACGGCAAGATCGCCGGCTTCTGCTCCGCCGCCCTGCTGCCCGTCGAGGGCAAGGGCGACGTGCTCCACCTCGGCCTCACCTGCGTGCGGCCCGACAACCGCTCGGGCGGCCTCACCCACACGCTGACCTCGCGGGTGCTGGTCCAGTACCTCGTGCAGTACCGCCCGTTCTCGAAGGTCTGGGTCTCGAACGTGGCCTGCGTGCTCTCCAGCCTCGGCAACGTGGCGATGCACTTCGAGGAGATCTACCCCTCGCCCTTCACCGGGAGCCGTCCCTCGGAGGACCACACTGAGGTCGCCCGGTCCATCGACTACTACTACCGGGACAAGATCTACATCGCCGGGGATTCGAAGTTCGACGCGCAGGCGTTCGTCTTCCGCGGCAGCGTGAAGGATACCTGCTTCCAGAAGGCCGACGACGACCAGCGGTTCTTCCACCGGGACCGCGAGCTGAACGAGTTTTACCAGAACCTCATGTCGTTCGATAACGGCGACGAGGTGCTCCAGGTGGGCTATGTGACGCTGATGACCTACGTGAAATACGCAGCGAAGAAACTGCTGCCGAAGCAGAAGCGGAACCAGCGCCCCGTGACGGCCTATCCGGCCGGCGCCGAAAGCGGCGAAGCGGCCTGATCCGCCCCGCACCGTCCCCCTGCAAACAGAACGGGCGGCCCCCCTGGGGAGCCGCCCGTTTCGTTATTCCTGCCGCTTCTCCCCCGTCACCCGGTAGAGCCGCGCGGCGCCGCTCCGCACCACCGGTTCGATCTCCTGGCAGAGCCGGCCGGGGCGCAGGTAGGCGTCCTCGTCGCCGAGCGTGACGATGTAATCGAGCCGGAACGGATCCCGGCTGTCGATGCAGGCGGCGTTCACGGCGGCATACCGGGTGCGGAACGATTCCTTCTCCGCGTCCGTAAGCGGGCGGCGGTTCATGAACAGGTGGCCGAATCCCCGGTTGCCGAACACATAGCCCGGCGCTTCGTACCCGCCCCACCCCTTCCAGTGGGTCTTGCGTTCGAGTTCGGCGAGGGCGCCGTCCCAGCTCACGCCGAACACGGACCCCATCCGCTGGAGCCGGTCCACGTTCCGGGACCTCGGACCGATGCCCCGCACGCCCGCGAACTGGCCGTAGACGCGGCACGGGGTGTAGAGGCGCACGAGGTCGCTCACCCGCTCGCTCGCCATGACGACGCACTCGCCGTCTTCCAGCGGCGCCGTCTGGTCGAAGACCGCCGCGAGGTCCCGCTCCTGGCCGAACCGGGGAAGATCCACCTGCATGCTGTAACGGAGCTGGAAACCGCCGAGCAGCATGGCTCCAACCAGCACGGCAAGGCTCGAACGGATTCCCCAGAACTGGTCGTCGCGCAGGTAGGCCTGTCCGCCGACCCACCAGGCGAAACCGGAGACGAGCGCCGGGGCCGAGTAGTACCAGCCCACCTGGAACGGCTCGATCATGAGGCCCGTGACGAGGTGCGCGTTCTCCGCCATCGGGACGGCGAGATTCAGGACGAGCGGGAACGCAGCGCGCACGTCGCCGGCTTTCAGCTCCCGTGCGAGATAGAGCGCCGCGAGCAGGCAGAGGAAACCCGGCGGCGTCACCGCCGGAAGGCGCGTGTGGACGGCGTTGATAGCTGATGCCGGATCCAGGGGCTCAATCCCCGAATGACGGGCGAGGAGGCTCAGAGCGAACGGAAGCGACACCGCAAGTCCGCCCAGCAGGCCGAACCCCACGGGACGCACGAGATATCGCAGCTCGGAGCGCCAGAGCGTGACGGCAAGGAGCGCGATGCAGACCGCCGTCACGTAGAGCGCGAGGAAATAGTAGGTGTGGATCGCGAGCGCGAGATGGGCGGCGATCAGGAGAGCGATCATCCGGCGCACGAACAGCGCCTGACCCGGCCGGGGCTTTTCGCCGGGACCGGCGGGCAGGAAGCTTGCGACGAGGCCTGCGAGCCCCAGCAGGATGATGCTGGACGCCTGCGGATTCATGGGCCGCATGTACGGCAGGTACGTATTCAGTTCCCCTGGCGAGACCGGGAGTCCGAACCAGCCGACCAGAATCGCGTAGGGATGGGCCCGCAGGCACAGGTAGTCAGCCTCCATGATGGCGACGGCGGTGAACGCGATGGTCCAGATCCCGTTCCCCGTCTGCCGGAAGAAGATCCAGCCGAACTGGCAGACGAGCACGACGATGCAGACGGCGTAAATGACCGACGTGAAGGCGAGCAGCGAGAGGTCGGTGTGCTCCGCGAGCCAGGCGAACGCCCGGATGTTCGCCTCCATGGCGGGCGTGTCCGGTTCGTCCTTCAGTTCGTAATAGATCGAATGGTTGAAGTTGGTCCGCCCGAGGCGCACCTGTTCGACCGGGGCGAGATAGTAACCCTCGCCCCTGGGACCGAGCGGAAGGACGGGGCTGCCCGACGTGTAGCCCACGAACAGCCGGGGCCAGAGATGGACGACGATGACGACGAGGATGAACGCCAGGAAGGCGTACAGCGTGAACCGGTTTCCGTAACGCTCCACGCCGTCCTCTGTTCCGGAAACGGCGGGCTTTTCAGCCGCCGACCCGGATCTCCTCCACGGTGCCGAGCGGGCGGCCGAGGAACAGTTCGCCGACGCGGCGGAACCGCTCGGGCGAATCGGTGACGAGATACCGGTGCTTCGGCGCGGAACCCGGAGGGGCCTCCGAACCCGAGAGGGCGAGCAGCTTCTTCACAGCCCGCGCGGTGGTCTCCGCCGAATCGACGATCACCGCCTTCGGCGGCAGCACGCGGGCGATGATCTCCCGCAGGATCGGATAGTGGGTGCAGCCGAGAACGACGGTGTCGATGTCGCCGCGCCGCAGGTCGCCCAGGTACCGCTCGGCGACGAGCTGCGTCGCCACCTCGTCGGTCCAGCCCTCCTCGGCCAGCGGCACGAACAGCGGGCAGGCCCGTTCCGTCACCCGGAGCTTCGGGTCCCGCGCCACGATCGCGTTCCGGTAGGCGCCGCTCGTCACAGTCGCCTGTGTGGCCAGCACCAGCACATGACCGGTCTTCGTCGTCTCGGCCGCAGCCGCCGCGCCGGGCTCGATCACGCCGGTCATGGGAAGCGAATAGTCGTGCCGGAGCGCCTCCATGGCGCAGGCGCTCGCGCTGTTGCAGGCGACGACGAGCGCCTTCACCTGATGGCCCGTGAGCAGGCCGGCGAGCTCCCGGCTGTACCGGATCAGCGTCGCGGGGCTCTTGTTGCCGTAAGGAACCCGGGCCGTGTCACCCAGATAAACGAACGACTCCGCCGGGAGCGCTTTCTCAAGCGCCTGCATCACCGTGAGACCACCGACGCCGGAATCGAAGAGACCTATGGGACGGGGATCAGCCATGAAACTCCACTCAAAACAGGCAGTTACGCATACGCCAGGAGCGCGTCAAGCTGAACCGCCGCTGCGCCTACATAAATGGCGCCGCTGGACCTTTGCTTTCGCTTGCGGTAATTTTTATAAGCATGTCCCGCCGGTGCAAAACCCCCGGCAGGCAGGGTCTTGGGATTAAAAAGGTCAAGGCTTTCAAAGGTTTAGGCAGTCCGATCTCATGTCAGCTTCCGCCAAACCGGTGTTCTTCTCCAACACGATCATCGATTCGTGGTCGGAAGGGAAGAAGATCACCATCGTCGATAACGTCCTCACGGTGAACAAGGCGCCGGGAGTCACGGTGCAGTTCACGCTCGACGAAGCCTACAGGTTCATCAAGACCTCCGACGGCACGGCGGATCCTCACAGCCTCGTGGGCAAGGTCCGCACGGTGAAGCAGCTCGAGCAGATGGGTGCCGAAGCTTACATGAACTCGTGCATCTACAAGGATATTCCCTACGACGTGGAGCAGGGCTACCTGGGCCGCCCGGTCGAATCCGGCACCAGCGCCAAGGCTCAGGCCGCTGCTCCCGCGCCGGTGATCGAGGAGAAAGTCGCCGCCGCCCCCAAGGAATCCAAGTCCGACGAAGAACTCCTCTCCGCCTTCCTGCTCAACAACCTGAGCTGAAACGTCCCGGTCATTCGGGATCCGGCGGATCGCCGTCCGCCGGAGGTTCGGTATCCTCCGGATCCGGACCGGTTTCGTCGCCGTCCGCACCGGCTTCGGCCGCATCCGCCTCCATCATCGCGCGAAGCTCGTCCACGGACATGCCGCGCGGACCGTCCGGCCGCTCCGCCGGAGCGGTTTCCGGCGGCCGCCGCCGCTGGAGCCCCCTGACGTAAACATCCGGATACCCGCGCCGCTCCATCTCGATCGTCACGATGCGGATCAGCGTGTGATCCCGGTGATGGATCTGGACGATCTCCATGAGATCCTGCCGGGTGATCTCCTGCGCGATCTCCCGGCGCAGGCCGATGTCGAGGTTGCGGTTCCGGAACAGCGCCCGCCGGACCCCGTAGCGCACACCCCATTCGGGGTGCCGGACGACGAGTTCGAGGCAGCGGACCTCCCAGTCGCTCTGCGCCAGGGTCACCTCAAGGACCTTTTCGTTGAGTTTGGGATTCGTCAGCGCCGCCTCGACAACGAACCGGTGCGGGTTCCCCTTCAGCATCGATTCGAGAATCTGCGGCGTCGCCCGCCGGGCGAGTGTCACCCGCTGGCCGATCGGCATCACCTTGAGCCGGTCCGTGAGCACGCGGTCCACTATCACCTGCACGTCGCGGATGACATAGGGCGAGTTCGCCACGTCGCAGAGCTGGAACGCCCCGAGGCTCCGGATCACCGGATGGGCGATGGCGAGGGGGGTTTTCGGATTCTTGGCGAGCGCCACGCGCACGGCCTGGGACTTCCACCAGTGGTCGAGCGACCGGACACGGGAGAAAATCCGTGCGTTCAGGTCCCGGCGCTCCAGGAACTTCACCTGCTGCGTGAGCGAGAGCCCTTCGTTCTCCACGAGCGCCGCCGCCACGTCCAGATCCTTGTGGTGGACAAACACCCATGCGGCGTCGCCCGTCACCGTACGGGCGCGCGACACCAGCTCGGCCTTGCCCCGGTCGGTAAAGCCCGGCTCCGTGAACTGTTTTTCATCCTGTGCGCCCATGAACCGAAGTAAACTCAGTTTACCATATCGGACCTCTATCGGCAGGGGCGTGCCCGCCCGGCTAGAATGGAGGCATGGTGAAGAAACCCCTTCTCGTCCTTCTCCTCCTGACGGGACTGGTGCCCCCCGGCTGTGGAGGCAGCGACGGCCCCGGCTACGCCCTCTCGGTGGAACCGGACGTCGTCGAACTCTCCATTGTCACCGGTTCGGTTGCGTATGTGAACGTCGACGTGATTCCGGACGGCTTCGAAGGCGCCGTGCAGGTGGGATTCCGGGACACCTCCATCGAGGCGCTCCCGAACGGTATCCGGGCGCTCTCGCCCTGCCCGCCCACGGGCCCCGAGGACGGCTGCGACGTGCTCGTCGACACGGTGGTGAGCCTCGCGAGCGGCGAGACCTCCGCCACCCTCGCCTTCGACGTCGCGAGCTTCATCACGGCTGCGCCCGGTACCGAATACACGGTCGAAGTCGCCGGCGCGGAGGCGAGCAGCGGTGGACGGGTCGTCACCACGGCGTTTACGCTGCTCCTCACGGACTGAAAACAACATGGCTGCCGGAAAATCGACCGTTCTCATCGTGGGTAGCGCCGCCGCAGGAATTCTCCTGATCGGCGGTTTCGTGATGCTCATGCGCGAGCCGGAAGCCCGCCCCCGCACGCCGCCGGCCGAAGCGCCCGCACCGGCTCCGAAAGCCGCCCCGGTCACGGCCGTCCAGGCGCCCCGCGAAGCCCCCACGCACGACCTCGAGAATCCCGACTCGCCGGTGAATCTCCCGGCCCAGAAGCGCGGGACCCAGACCGCCCAGGAACAGAACAACAACGAGACGAACGCCTACACGATCAGGATCAGGGAACGCCTGAACGAGCTCGAATACCGGCGGGCCATCGTCTCGGGTCAGCTCCCCATCGAGCAGGCCCGTCACGAAGCGATCATCCGCCTGTATAACGAGGGCATGACCCGGATTCAGACCGGACAGGCGGAAGATTTCTCCGCCGAGATGAAGCGCCTCGAAGCTGAAGAGGAAAGCATCCTGAAAGGTGCTAAGGACGCGGAGATCAGTCCTTCGAAATAGGCCCGGCCAGCCACCGGACCGACGGCACATGGGCCTCGGCACCGGCAAGCAGCGTTTCCGCCCAGCATCCGTTGCGGCGGCGGTGAAGAACAAGCGCCGCTTCTTCCTTCCGGATCAGCGGACGGTGAGGCGACCCCTCGCGGAGCAGCTCGAACTCGAGCCAGGCACCCGGACGCCGGTCGAGGACGGCGGCCATCCGCCGTTTCAGTTCCGCATAGTCCGCATCGCTGAAATACCCTGTCGTGATCGAATTCCAGAACAGGACCGGGCGCGTCTTCCGGGCCCAGGCTTCCGGATCGAACTCTCCCGGCAGGTCCATCCGGACAAATTCGATTTTCGGCGAACCGGGGTTCACGGCCTGGTCCAATGTGCGCTCCAGCAGGTCCATCCGCCCCTTCTGGTCGGGCCAGACAAGCGCCTTCAGCCACAGCCGGTTCGCAGGGTCGCCGGGATCGAGCGGATTCCGGTCGATGGCGATCCGGTTCGAGATGCGCCTCGGGTGCGGGACCGGTGCGTCCCCTTCGGTTACAGGCGTCTCGAGCAGCATGGTGCCGGACCCGCCGAACGAGCAGTTCGTTCCGCCAGGATAGTTCACGATCCAGCCGAGCCGGTCGGCCACCAGCGAGAGGCCCGCGCTCGCCCCCAGTTCCACAAGGTCGAAGTCCTGCGTTCCAAGCCAGGCGGCCGTGAGCAGCCACAGCACCGACCGGCGGATCTCGTTCGTCTGGATACGCCCGTCCTTCAGCGTATCGAGAATCGCCGGGTTCGGCTCCCGGAGCCGCTCGATGCAGAGGGCAAGAAATGCCGTCCGCTCCTCCGCCGTAAGTGGCAGCCCCTCCCGGCGGGCGAAAAACGGGCGGAGCCCTTCGGAACCGGCATCGCCCCGGAGCACCGAGGCGTGCAGCGAAGCGGCGACGACGAGCGCAGGCTCGAACCACGCACCGAACTCCCGCGTTTTCCAGGAGTCCGCCAGCAGATCCCGGTACCAGCCGTTGGCGGGGTCCTCGTACCAGCTCCCGATGGAGGCGAACAGGATCTCGTACAGGGGCGAGCGGCCGGCGGCGAACTTCGCCTGCTTGCGGCAGTCCTGCACGAAACCGGGAGGAACGGGCACCGGCTACTGCACCGTTTCGGCGCCGAGCTTTGCGGCCAGCGCCTGCATTTTCTTCGCAAGCGTTGCGTCGAAGTCGGAGACCGCCTTCACGTCGTGCGTGACGAGATCGACGGTGACGAACGCCCACACGTTGAACCACTCGGGGTGATGATCCATCGCCTGCGCCTCGATCGCCATGGCGGACATGAAGGCGAACGCCTCGGCGAAGTCCCTGAATTTCCACTTCACATGGAGCTTGCCGTCCTTCACTGACCAGCCGGGCAGTTCCCCGAGCAGGGCGGTGATGTCGGCATCCGAAAGTTTCCGGTAACGCATGGGCGTGATCCTAACTCCGTGAGGGAAAAACTGTCACGTTCATAACACCGGTTTGTTTCACAGGCGCGAAACCCCGTTCGCGGTTGCGTCAGTGATTACGCGGTGTTGACGCAAATTCCGTCTCAAAAAAACAGTGATTTTCCCCGCAGGTCGGGTAAAGTGGCCGCGTCGAAACGAAGCGGCTTCAGTCCGCCGCTGCCGCCCTGGAGGGACACGCTCCCGTGAAACCATCTCCGCAAGAAATGAAGATACTCTACGAGAAGATGCTGCTGTGCCGGCGCTTCGAGGAGAAAGCCGGTGTCGCGTACGGCATGGGGAAGATCGGCGGCTTCTGCCATCTCTATATCGGGCAGGAGGCTGTCGCGGCGGGCGCGCTCTGTCCGCTCCGCAAGACCGACTACGCCATCGCCGCCTACCGCGAGCACGCGCACGCCATCTGCAAGGGAATCGATCCGAAGGCCGTCATGGCGGAACTCTTCGGAAAGCGCACCGGAGCATCGCTCGGCAAGGGCGGCTCCATGCACATCTTCGACATGGACTGCGGCTTCCTCGGCGGCCACGGCATCGTGGGCGGCCAGATTCCGCTCGCGGCCGGAGCGGGCTTCTCGATCAAGCACAAGAAAACGGACGACGTCGTCGTCTGCTTCTTCGGTGAAGGCGCCATCAACCAGGGCGTCTTCCACGAAACGATGAACCTCGCCGCGCTCTGGCATCTGCCGGTGATCTTCATCTGCGAAAACAACCGCTACGGCATGGGCACCGCGCTGGAGCGCGCCTCCTCCATCTACGACCTCTCCAAGAAGGCCCTCGCCTACGAAATGGAGCGCGGCGTGCTGGACGGCATGGACGTGATCGACGTGTTCGAGAAGGTCTCGGCCGCCGTCGACTACGCCCGCCACACCAAGAAGCCGACGTTGCTGGAGGCCCGCACCTACCGGTTCCGCGGCCACTCCATGTCGGACCCTGCGACTTACCGGACGAAAGACGAGGTGGCGGAGATGAAGAGCCGCGACCCCATCTCCCTCTGCAAGGAAGTGATTCTCGCCCAGAAGCTCGCCGACGAGGCGTGGTTCGAGGAAATGGAGAAGAAGGTGAAGGCCGAGATGGACGCGGTGATGGAATTCGCCGAAACGAGCCCCGACCCCGCGCTCGAGGAACTACACGAGCATGTGCTGGTCGAGCCGCACGAGCAGTCCCAGCTCAAGGGAGGGGTGCAGTAATGGCGGAGCTCTCCTACCGCGAGGCCCTGAACCGGGCGATGGCCGAGGAACTGGCCCGCGACCCCAACGTCTTCATCATGGGCGAGGAAGTCGGCCAGTACCAGGGCGCCTACAAGGTGACGAAGGGGCTCATGGACAAGTTCGGCGAGAACCGCGTGGTCGATACCCCGATCACCGAGGCCGGGTTCGTCGGCGTCGGCATCGGCGCGGCCATGTGCGGACTGAGGCCCGTGATCGAGCTCATGACCTGGAACTTCTCCTTCGTTGCCTACGACCAGATCGTGAACAACGCGGCGAAGCTCCGGTACATGTCGGGCGGAAAGCTCAAGATCCCGATCGTGTTCCGGGGCCCCCAGGGCGCTGCCCACCAGCTCGCCGCTCAGCACTCCCAGTCCGTCGAGCCGCTGTTCTGCTATTTCCCCGGCCTGCTGGTCGTGGCACCCTCCACCCCGAGGGACGCCTACGGCCTCCTCAAGACGGCGATCCGCGACGACAACCCGGTGATCTTCCTGGAGAGCGAGGTCCTCTACAACGCCAAGGGCCCCGTGGAAGACGAGGAGTTCCTGATCCCCATCGGCAGGGGCGAGATCAAGCGCGAGGGAACCGACGTCACGATCATCGCCTGGAACAAGATGCTCTACGTCGCCCTCACCGCCGCCGAGCGCCTGTCCCAGCAGGGGATCTCGGCGGAAGTGATCGACCCCCGGACGCTGCGTCCGCTGGACGACCAGCTTATTTTTAACAGCGTCCGGAAGACCAACCACTGCGTGATCGTGGAAGAGTCCTGGCCCCACAACAGCGTGGGCTGCGAGATCTCCGACCGCGTTCACCGGAACTGCTTCGACCATCTGGACGCACCGGTGGCCCGCGTGAACTCGCAGGACGTGCCGATGCCCTATTCCAAATACCTGGAACACGCCGTCATGCCCGAAGTGGGGCAGGTGATCGACGCCGTGAAGCAGGTTCTCTACATCGAGGAGTGACAGGATCATGGCCTACGTACTCGCAATGCTGAGGCTCTCGGACACGATGACCGAGGGCGTGCTGCTCAAGTGGAAGAAGAAGGAAGGCGACAAGGTCGAGGCCGGCGACGTCATCGCCGAGGTCGAGACCGACAAGGCGGTCATGGACCTCGAGTCGCCCGAGCCGGGCATCCTGCGCCGTTACCTGATTCTCGAAGGCGCCACGGTCCCCGTCGGGGCCCCCATCGCCATCATTGCCGGTGCGGACGAACCCATCGACGAGATTCTTTCCAAGCTGAAGGGTTCCGGCGACGCCGGCGCCCGCCCGCAGACGGCGAAACCGCCGGCAAAACCCGCCGCTCCGGCCACGCCCGGAAAGCCCGCGGCGCCACCCCCGGCTCCGCGCTCGCCGACCATCCCGCCGCCACCGCCGTCGGCCCAGGCCCCGGCTGAAGACCTTGATAACGGCCGCATCAAGGTATCCCCGCTCGCGGCAAGGCTCGCCGCCGAGCACGGCATCAAGCTGGACAAGATCCGGGGTTCCGGGCCCGGCGGACGCGTTGTGAAGAAGGACGTGGAAGCCGCCATCGCGGCCGGTTCCTCCAGCGAGGCGGCCACCCGGCCGAGCCCGCAGGACACGCCCATCGCCCCCTACTCCCACAAGGAGAAGCTTCTCGATACGGGCGACGCCTACGAGCCGGGCGAGAGCATCCAGCACTCGCAGATGCGCAAGATCATCGCCCGCCGGATGGTCCAGTCGAAGCCCGGCGTGCCGCACTACTACCTCACCGTCGCCGTCGACATGGAGAACGCCATCGATTTCCGCGGACAGCTGAACAAGGCGCTCCCCGAGTCCGAGAAGATCTCCATGACCGATATCATCGTGAAGGCGGCGGCGCGGGCCCTCGTCCAGAACCCCCGGGTGAACTCCACCTGGACCGAAGAGGCCACCGTGCTGCACCCCAGCGCCGACATCGGCCTCGCCGTGGCGCTCCCGGACGGCATCCTCACGCCCGTCATCCGCAACTGCGAGCAGCGGGGGCTCCTCGAGATCTCCCGCGAGCGGCGGCTCCTCACCCAGCGCGCCCGCGACCGCAAGCTCGCCCCGGACCAGTACACGGGCGGGACGTTCTCGATCTCGAATCTCGGCATGTACGAAATCGCCCACTTCACGGCGATCATTTCGGAACCGGAGACGGCGATCCTCGCGGTCGGCACGATCCGCGACATCGCCGTCGTCCGGGACGGTTCCGTGGTGCCGGGCAAGCGCATGGACATCACCATGTCCTGCGACCATCGTGTGATCGACGGTGCCGTCGGCGCGGCGTTCATGCGCGACCTGAAGGGCATGCTCGAGCAGCCTGCAACACTCGCGCTATAATCCCCGTCCGCCCCCGCTCCCTGAAAACGGCGGGCGGGCGGCGGACTGACAGGCGGATTCCATGGCAGACAACCAGTACGACCTGATCGTGATCGGCGCGGGCCCCGGCGGGTACCCGGCCGCCATCCGGGGCGCCCAGCGGGGTCTCAGGACCGCCATCGTCGAGCGCGAGAACCTGGGCGGCATCTGCCTCAACTGGGGCTGCATCCCGACGAAGGCGCTCCTCAAGTCCGCCGAGTTCTATGATCACGCCCGCCACGCCGCCGACTACGGCGTTACCACCGGCGAGATCGGGCTCGACTGGCCGAAGGTCATCAAGCGGTCCCGGCAGGTGTCGGACCGGCTCACCAAGGGCATCGGCGCGCTGATGAAGAAGCACAAGATCGACGTGCTGCAGGGCACCGGCGTCATCGAGAAGCCGGGCCGCGTCGTCGTGACGAACGCAGAGCGGCAGGCCGTCGCCTACGCGGCGAAACACATCGTCATCGCCACGGGCGGCCGCCCGCGCGAGCTGAAGGGCATGGAATTCGACCGCCGGACCGTCATTTCATCCCGCGAGGCGATGGTGCTGGACCAGAAACCGGCCTCCCTCGCCGTCGTCGGCGCGGGAGCCATCGGCATCGAGTTCGCGAGCTTCTACGCCACCATGGGCACGAAAGTGACGGTCATCGAGGCTCTGCCGCAGATTCTTCCGGTCGAAGACCCCGAGGTCGCCGCCGTCATCCGCAAGCAGCTCGAAAAGCAGGGCGTGGATATCCACGAAGGCGCGAAGGTGAACCGGACGGTTCCGTCCGCCGAAGGAGCGGGCGTCTCCATCGGCATCACGACGGCGAAGGGGGAAGCCGTGAACATCCAGGCCGAAAAGCTCCTCGTCGCCGCCGGTGTCGTGGGCAACATCGAGAATCTCGGCCTCGAAGCCCTCGGCGTCAGAACCGACCGGGGGTTCATCGTCGCGGACCGGACTGACTACCGGACCTCCGTGCCGGGCGTCTACGCCATCGGCGACGTGATCGGGCCGCCGCTGCTGGCCCATGTGGCGACGAAAGAAGCCATCGCCTGCATCGACCGGATCGCAGGCCACACCGAAAGCTACGTGAACTACGACAACATCCCCGGCTGCACCTACTGCCTGCCGCAGGTGGCGAGCGTGGGGCTCACCGAGCCGAAGGCGCAGGAGAAATATCCGGACTTCGTGAAGGTGGGCCGTTTCCCGTTCCGGGCGTCGGGCCGCGCGCTCGCGAGCGGCGACTGGGACGGATTCGTGAAGGTGGTCGTCCACTCCCGCACGGGCGAGATCCTCGGCGTCCACATGGTGGGTGCGGAAGTGACCGAACTGATCCCCGAGATCGTCATGGCCCGCGAGATGGAGCTCACTGTCCACGAACTGCACTCGATGATCCACGCGCACCCCACTCTCGCCGAAGCCGTCATGGAGGCGGCCGCCGATGCGCTGGGCGAAGCCATACACATCTGAACGGCTCGAAATCGAGCTGTGGCACTCGCGCGCGCCCTATCCCTACGGGCCGGCCTTCGAGCGCCAGAAGGCCCACGCCGCGCTCATCGCCGAGGCGAGGGCGCGGCCCGCACTCTGGCTGCTGGAGCACGAGCCGGTCATCACCGTCGGCAAGTCCGGCGGCGGCGAACTCGTCCGCGTGCCCGGGGCGGAACTCGCCAGCCGGAACATCCCCGTCATCGAGACGGACCGGGGCGGCAAGATCACCTACCACGGCCCCGGACAGCTTGTGGGCTACCCGATGCTGCCCGTGCAGCAGATCGACCTCACGCGCCATGTCCACGAGCTGGAGGAAACCCTCATCGAAACCCTCGCCGGTTTCGGCATCGACGCCTGGACCGATCCGCCCTACACGGGCGTCTGGACCGACAAGGGCAAGATCGCGGCGCTCGGCATCCGGCTCTCGAAGAACGTCACCACCCACGGATTCGCCCTGAACGTCACGACCGACCTCGGCGATTTCGGCCTGATCGTCCCCTGCGGGCTCGAAGGCCGCGACGTCACGTCGATGGAGAAGTTCCTGGGGGCGGACACGCCCTCCCTCGACGCCGTCGCCGAGGCATTCACGGGGATCTTCTGCCGCCGCTACGGCGTCACCGTCATGGTCGAGCGGGAGATCGAGAAAACATCGGAATCGGTCGCCCTGCCCGACCGCAAGATCCCGCACCGGAGCCGAGACCGGGTGGCCGCGTCCTACGAGGACGGCATGCCGGGAAGAAAGCCCTCCTGGCTCAAGGTCCCCCTCGCCTCAGGCCGCAACTACACGGACCTCAAGGCAAGGGTCGCCCGCGAAGGGCTCAACACCGTCTGCGAGAGCGCCTCCTGCCCCAACATCGGCGAATGCTGGGAACGGCGCTCCCTTACGCTGATGATCCTGGGCGGAACCTGCACGCGCCGGTGCGGTTTCTGCGACGTCGCCACGGGGAAACCCGCACACCCGGACCCGGACGAACCGGCGAAGGTGGCCCGGCTGCTCCGGGATCTCGAGCTCGCCTACGCCGTCGTCACGTCCGTGGACCGGGACGACCTACCCGACAAGGGCGCCGGCCACTGGGCGGCGGTGATCCGCGAGATCCGCCGCACGGCGCCGTCCCTGAGGCTCGAAGTGCTCGTCCCCGACTTCCAGGACGACGAAGGGGCGCAGCTCGCCGTCTTCCGCGAAAAGCCGGACATCCTCGCCCACAATCTCGAAACTGTTCCCCGCCTGAACCGGCTCGTGAGGCCGCAGGCCCGCTACGACCGCTCGATCCGGATGCTGGAGCGGGCGGCGAAGTTCCCGCTGCTCGCCAAAAGCGGCCTCATGCTGGGCCTCGGCGAAACGGACGAGGAAGTATTTGAGGTCCTGCGCGATCTCCGGAACGCCGGCGTCGCCGTCGTCACGATCGGCCAGTACCTGCGGCCCTCGGTGGCCCACCTTCCCGTCACCCGCTGGGTGACGCCGGAACAGTTCGCGGAATTCAGGCGTTACGGGGAAGAGGAACTGGGATTCCTGAAGGTGGAATCGGGGCCGCTCGTCCGCAGCTCCTACCACGCCGACGAACCGGGAATGGAAGCGCTGAGGAAAGCGACCGGAGGATAACATGCCCTCTCGATCATGGGCGAACTGGAATAGAGCCAGCCGGAAAGCACTCGATGACATCGAGAAAGCTCATCGGGCCGTGGGTGGAATCGCCCGGGGCCGCAGATACGCAACCGGACGAATCAATGAAGCCTATCTGCTCGCCGTCGCATCCCAGTTCCAATTGTACTGCCGGAATGTCTATATCGAGGCGGTAGATTTCACCGTCAGCCAGCTACCGCCTGCGACACCTCCGACTATCAAACACGTTTTGAGTCAGAATCTGGCGTTTGGGCAAGCACTGAAAAATAAAAATGCCCAGCCAAGCTCGCTCGGGCAGGATTTCAACCGCTTGGGCTTCAACTTCTGGCAGGAAATGGCCAACTATCATCCAGCCAACAAAGGACTACAGAAAAACCTGGAAGAACTGAATACCTGGAGAAATGCGTTCGCACATCAGGATTTCAGCCAGACTGCCGGGTTGTCCACCATTCAGCTGAGCAAGGTCAAAGCCTTCCGGCGCGTCTGCGAACGGCTGGCCAAGAACACCGACTGGGTCATTGGCCGGCAGGTCCGGAATCTGACTGGAAATTCCCCTTGGTAAGCCTCATAATGTCCGGAGGTAACGGTATGCAGGTACGCACGGCGCCAAAGAAGAAAATCCGGATGGGAGACACCGTCAAAGTGGCTTTTGGCGGCCGGAAAGTATCCGCCAAGGTTGTGGAAAATCTAGGCAACATCGGCGTTAGGGGGCGGCAACTGATCCGGATTTCCATTCCGGTCCGTTTTTCGGAGCCAGTAGACCTCGCGCTTCCTGCCGAAGAAGTCGAACTCTACCGGCCACGCGCGAAATAATCCCCGCCTCTCAGTCCGTACTGGAGAGATAGTCCTCGATCAGCCCGGCGATCTCGTCCCGGCGGCCCTGAAACTCGAGCGCCATTCCGTTCACAAGGCCCGTGTCCGGGTCCGTCGCGTGACGGACGACTTTCGCGCCGACTTCAATGGGCTTGTGGGTGTAGGGAATCTCGAACTCGAGCTTCACTTCGGCGCCGGCCGGGTAGACCCGTGTCGCGTGCAGGAACACGCCCGATCCCGAGAGGTCCTTCGAGACGAACGGCACGCTTTTCACGGCCTGTGAGCCGCGGATCTCCAGCGTCACCGGGATCCGGGGATGATGGCGGCGGGTTCCGAAAGCGTCCGTGAACTCTTTTCCCATGGATGCCCCCTCTAGCGGGCGTTCAGGAGATCCAGCATCCGGGCGTCGGCCGACGCGCGGCGCGCGCGGCCTTCGGCCCAGTCCTTGAGCGCCTTGATCTTTTCCTGCTGCGTGAGCGCGAGCGGGACCGTTTCCTTCACGGCCCGCACCACGTCGTCCTGTTTCAGTTCGCGCCCGGCGGCGAACGCCTCGTAGAGGCCCGCCACCACGGCACTCTCGATCTCCGCACCCGAGAACCGGTCCGTGACCCTGGCGAGCGCATCGAGGTCGAACTGCGCCGGATCGCGGCGGCGGGCCGCGAGGTGAACCTCGAAGATCTTGCGCCGCTCGGCGTGGCTCGGCAGGTCCACGAAGAAGATCTCGTCGAAGCGGCCCTTGCGCAGCAGCTCGGGCGGCAGCATCTCGATGGAGTTCGCCGTGGCGACGACGAAGACGGGCTCGGTTTTCTCCTGCATCCAGGTGATGAGCGAACCGAGGAGCCGCGCCGCCGTGCCCGACTCGTCGCGCAGGCCGCTGAACCCCTTCTCGATCTCGTCGATCCAGAGCACCGCCGGGGCGATGGACGACGCCACCTGAAGGGACTTCCGCATCAGCTCCTCGGGGCCCACGCGGCTGTTCGCAAAAAGCGCACCGAGGTCGAACCGGAGCAGCGGCAGCCGCCACAAGTTCGCCACCGCCTTCGCCGTGAGCGACTTTCCACAGCCCTGCACGCCCAGCAGGAACAGCCCCTTGGGCTCGGGCAGGCCGAACTCACGGGCTTCCTTCGAGAACGCCCGCTCGCGCGAGACGAGCCACTCCTTGAGGTTGTCGAGGCCGGCGATGGAACCGAGCGACTCTGCCGATTCGAAGAACTCCAGCGTCTCTTCACGCCCGAGGAGCTGCTTCTTCTCCCGGAGCAGCGTCCGGATGTCGTCCTCGGAAGGATCGCGCCCGAGCGAGAGCACCCGGCTGAACAGGCGGACCGCCTCGGGCTCCGTGAGCCCGCCGGCGGCGGCGGCAAGCTTCTCGGCAAGCTTGTCCACGTTGCGGCTGTTCGCCTTCGCAATCTCGCGGACGAGGTGTTCCAGCTCGGCGGCGGACGGAAGCGGAAGATCGGCCGTCACGATGTCGCCGGAAAGATCGGAAGGAACCGGCAGGTACGGCGCGATCACCGCCAGCAGGATACCGCGGGACGGCCAGCGCCGCAGGTGATCCCGGAGCGACCGCCGCACGGCGGACTGTTCCCAGTGGGCCGTGAAATCCTCCAGCAGGTAGATGGTCTGGTCCGGGCCTTTATCGATGGCAGCGAGCGCCTCCAGCGGCGACTTCGCCTGCGCGGGCCCATTGGGGGCCGTGTCGGCCTCCGCCCGGAGCAGCAGGAACCCGCTCGACTCGGTCCAGCGGACGAGGTGGCGGCCCGTCTGCTTCGAGACAGCCGCAAAGAGCCGCTCGGCCCGCTCCTCCTCCGACGTGCGCAGGCCGATCAGCGGATAACGGGCACGGACACGGCCCGCCAGTTCTTCGGCCAGCTGGCGCACGGGAGACGTTGGACTCGGAGCTGCCAGGGCAGTCACCTCGCTTCGGAAAACCGGGATCGAAGAAGAGGTTAACGGCTCCGGGGCCGTGGCCGCAAGGCCGGGTGATAGTTTCCGGCCCGCGGGAGGGGGTGAGGGGGATAATCCGGGGCCGAACCTGTCTTACGGCAGTTCCGGCGGCAGTTCGGGGATCTGCCCCAGGACAACGGGCTGGCGCTGCTCGCGGAGTTTCTGCCGGCGTTCGTGCATCCGGCGGCCCAGGTTCTCGACCGAGAGCACCCAGCGGCGGTACTGGATCGCCTTGGCGCTTGTGTCCGGGTCGGCCGAGAGCTCCCGGCGCACGCGAAGGAGCGGCGCGCCATTGTCGCCGCGGGAGGCCCGGGCCCGTTCGTGGTTGAGGTACCGGACCCAGAAGTCGCGGTTCTTTCCGAGCTGGGTGCGGATCCGCCACAGCTCCACGAGATTCGCCTCGTTCGTCTCCTCGCGGAACCGGGTGTTCATCCGGTCGATCTGGGACGCGACGGCGGGCTCGTTCTTCAAGACGACGTAGTAACGCCGGGCGGCGTCGTAGAGCGCCGGGTTCCGGTCCAGAAAGTCGAGACACGGCTGCCACAGGGGCGCGAACTCGGGAAACTGCCGGCGGTAGGCCTCGATGCCGCCCTTGCCTGTCGTGTTGAACAGGATCTCGGCGTCATCGCGGCGGGCGTTGAAGTTGTTCCAGCACTGGATGTGGTACTCCCAGCCCGGCGCCTCCGCCATGGAGGAGACGAGGTCGCGGTAGCCGCGCGCGTAGTTGTCGTTCAGGAGCAGCCGTCCGTGGATCAGCTCGGCGGCCTCGAACAGCCGGTTGTCGCCCAGGAACTGGTCCAGCGACCTCAGGGCGGCCATCGATTCGGCGCTCGCCGACTGTGCGTCCACGAACGAGAGGGCTTCCTTCGCCCACACGGGGTCGGCGTCGAACTGGACGTCCATCAGCTCGACCCAGCTCGCCTTGTCGGGCGGAAGCGACTTCACCCAGCGCTCGTGGCGAGAGATCTGGTCGAGGGCTTCGGGGTAAGCGGTGAGGAAATTCGCCCACGACCGGTCGGAGCCGAGGTCGGGGGGCGTGACGGCCAGCGAGGCGGCCTGTATCCAGGCGAGCACAAGGAGTTTCATAGGACACTTCTGATAACGTGTCCGGCCGAAAAGGGAAAGCGGGGGTGAACCGGGCTTAATGGACGCCCGGTTTGCCTGTCCTCACCCTTCCCGTTTAGTTACGGGGGCCTCCGCAAACGGCGGAAGCGGATACCTCATGCACCGGTTCGCCCTCCCACTGCTTGTCCTCCTGCTCGCCGCCTCGGGTTGCGCGTCCTCGGCGTACGACGGCCAGACGGCCGAACAGCTGTACACGAAGGGGATGGACCGGCTCGACTCCCACGAGCGGGGAGGCTGGCGTTCGATCCGGTCCTGGGGGCTCGACCTCGAGGAAACCCGGGGCTATTTCCGGGAAGTCCGCAAGCGGTACCCGGCGTCCGACTTCGCTCCGCTCGCGACGCTCCGGATCGCCGACACCTATTTTCTGGACGAAAAGTACGAGGAAGCGCTCCCCTACTACGACGAGTTCATCGGGGGCTCGGCCTCCAGTCCGTCGGCCTCGGACGAGCTGCCCAAAGCCCGTGAGCGGCGCGAACTGTGCGCCGCCAGGGCCCAGACACCCGAAAAGATGTACGCCCAGGGCGTCGCCCGCATGGAGATGTACCAGCGGGGAATCGACTGGAACCCCGGCGACTGGAAGTGGGGGGATCATCCCTGGTCCCACTGGTCCTACGACGCCGAGGAAACCCGGAAGATCTTCCAGGACATCCGGGCGAAGTTCCCCGTCTCGCGCGAGGCGCCGCTGTCGCTCCTCAGGATCGCGGACACCTACTTCGACGACGAGATGTACACCGAGGCGCTCGTCTACTACGAGGAGTTCATCAAGAGCCATCCCGCCTACCGCGAGGAGTCGGCCTACGCGCAGCTCCGCCGGGCGCGCTGCTACCGGGAGCAGATCCTGGATGCGGACCAGGACCCCGCCGCCGCCTACAGCGCGCGGGAAGCGTTCCAGACGCTCCAGCGCGACTACGCCGGCAGCCCCGAGTCGAAGGACGCCGGAGCCGAACTCTCCCGCGTGAACGACGATATTGCCGAGCAGGAAGCGTTTGTCGCGGATTTCTACTACCGGCGGTCGCTCTACGGGGCCGCCATCGGACGGTACAAGGGGCTCATCGAACAGTTCCCCGACCATCCGCTCGTCGGATGGTCGCTCTTCCGGCTCGGCCTGATCGCGCAGGAGCTGGGCGATGCGAAAGGGGCCCGCGCCTACTACCGCCTCGTGCTCGAGGCCCCCGATGCCCGGTTCCGGAGCCCGGATTCGGTGAAGTTCGTGGACGCCTACATCCTGTTCCTCGCCTATCCGAACGCCGACGCCACGGCGGAAAAAATCCGCCGCCGCACCCGCATCCAGCTCGCGCTGCTGGACCTCACGGGCGCCGGGAGCGGCGGGCAGGCTCCGGCGGAATCACCGGCAAACTGACGCCCGCCGCTTTCATCGGCTGCCGTCCTCCGCTATAAAAGTCCCATTCACGATGAACGCGAAGGCTGGCGGTCCGGCCGAACCCCCGGAGGGGCTCCAGAACCGCCGGACTTTCCGCACGCGGGAGCCTTTCCTGGATATGGATGCAGAAGCGAAATCGGTTTACCTGCAGGCAAAATCCCTGTTCGACGCCAAGAAATTCGACGAGGCCGAGCCGCTGCTCGAGACGATCGTCAAGACGCATACACGCTTCGCGGACGTCTACTACATGCTGGGCGTCGTGGCCCACGGCAAGGGCCGCTTCGAGCAGGCGGTGAAGCACCTCGAAAAATCGCTCGAGATCAATCCGAACTACATGGAGGCGGCGCTGAACCTGACCGTGATCCTGAACGATCTCGGCCACTACCAGCGCGCCCACGACGTTTACCAGAACGCCCTCAAGACGGCGAGCAACACCGGACACGGGCGGCTGGACCCGCTGGTGCTCTCCCGGCTCGCCAACATGCACGCCGAACTCGGCGACGTGTACCGCAGCCTAGGCGAATATGCCGAAGCCGTCGGCCAGTATGAGAAGGCCGTGCGCCTCCGCCCCATGTTCGTCGACATCCAGACGAAGCTCGGCATCTCCTACCGGGAGAACGGCGAGACGGAACGGTCCATCGAACAGCTCCGCACGGCCCACAACCTGAACCCCGCCTATCCGCTGGCGACGCTGAACCTCGCCGTTTCGCTCTATGCCGCCGGCCAGTACGCCGAGTCGGCGAAGACGGCAGACGTGATCCTGAAGGGCGACCCGAAGCACAAGGAAGCGCTGCTCTACAAGCGCATGGCCGAGGAAGCCCTCTCCGGGAAAAAGTGACCCGGCCTCAGGCCTCGGGGCCGGTCCGGGCGAATCCCAGAAGCAGCAGCAGGGAAAGCGCCGCGGCGGAGATCCCCGCTCCGAGACCCAGCGACTCCGGCAGATAGCTGAAATCGACAACATGCCGCCCGGCCGGAACCCAGGCCGCGAGCTGGAATCCGTTGGCGACGATCGCCGGCGCATCGGCGCCGTCCACCGATACTTTCCAGCCAGTAAAGTAGTTGTCGCTCAGGACGACGGGGCCGGGGGTTTCCCGCTCGATGAGCAGCCGCCGGAACTCCGGCGTCCATTCGGCAATGCGGATTCCCGCTCCGGATGAACTGCCGGAGGCGATATTCGAGACCGGCACCGGAAGGCCCGACAGCCGCGGCCCCAGGTATTCGATTTGGGCCGGGTCCCAGTCCTCGCTCAGCAGCTTCCCTTTGAGGTCCTCTCCCGAGGCTGCAACTTCCCAGGAGAGAGGAGCCCTTACGGGGCCAAAGGATGCCGGATCCCGGCAAAGCCGGGCGCCGGATGCTCCAGTCCCGTCTCCGCATTCCCAGCGAAGACCAGGAGGGGTGTCGGCCGGACTCACGGCCATCTCAAGCCCCATCAGCCGCCACCGGACCTGCGGATCGATCCAGCCCGAGTAGTAGCTGTCCAGCGTCAGCGCCGAGCTGTAGCCGTCCACCGACGAAAGGCCCCACAGCATGACGAGATCGTCGTTCGCCATATTCCATTCGTCCGAGGCGACACCGCTCTCCCGGTCGCCCGTATATTCCCTGGGCAGAAGCCGGGGCCGGATCCGCACCGGCGGGGGCACGGGCCGGGTATTCGCACCGGCAATCCCGTCGAGAATCGCCGGACGGCCGGCAACCGTTTCCGGGGGGATGAACCGGAGCGCCCGGCCGTTTACGGCGAAGACCTCCCAGACGACAATTCCAGCGAAGGCCGCCTGCCGGAGCCGGGGCGAGGACCCCAGAAGCGCCGCCGGGGCGAACACGCAGAACGGTACCAGCGCCTTGAGGAAAGCCACCTGAACCAGGGGGGCGTAGGGCCCGGTGGCGCTGAAGCCAAGAGCTTCAGTCAGCAGGGACCGGTCTCCGGACATGAGAACTCCAGCCGCCGAAAAGGCCGGCAGGATGGCGACGAGGATTTTCGACGCCCTGCCCGAAGGAATTCGTTCGTCGCTCAGGACCAGTGCCGCGAGGGCGGCGAAACCGATGTAGGCGTAGAGGAGCAGCCGTTCGGGAAACCGGAAATTCGCCCAGAGCGGCAGGAGGTTCCGGCACCAGCCATAGAACGGCAGGTTCTCGCCAAGCGCGAGCAGCAGGCAGACCGCCGCTGCCGCCGACATCCATATCGCTCTTGGGTCCCGTCGGAACAGGAAAAACCACAGGGGGATGCAGGCCGCGACCAGAATTCCCGGCCCTGCCGCCGGAAAGTAGAACGGCTGTTTCCGGTTGTTGGGTTCACGGGTAAACCTCTCGTAGTTGAGTTCGATGCCCGGCGCCGGGACGAAAATCCCCGGTGCGGCCCATTCGATCGTCCTTGCCGGGTGCCACGACCAGCTGAGCGCCCTCTGGACCGTGTTTTCCACCCGCCGGGACGAACCCGATGCAAACTCAAATCCGGGAGCGAGCATCACCGCCGTGACCGCCACGCCGGTCAAAAGTCCGGCCATGCCGAGAGCGAGGCTCCGGGTCCGGTCCTTCGGAGCCAGCAGGAGGGCTACGCCCGCCACTGTCCCGAACAGGTAAAGGCCCTGAATATCTCCCGTGGAGGCGAGCAGCGCCGTCCAGACCGACAGGCGGAGGAAACTCCGGCGGTCCGGCTCCCGGCGGTGAGACACGAGGGCATCGAGCGCCCAGCCGAGCAATGAGAACGCGCAGAGGAACTGGAAACCCCAGGTGAGCTCGAGGGCCATCGGGCAATAGGCGAGGCACCCGGCGGCGGACCCGGCGGCAGCCGGTCCCGCCCCAAGCGTCCGGAACAGCTTCCGGTAGCCCGCATGAGCCAGCAGGTAATGAATCGCCGTCACGATTCCATAGGCATGAAGGGGGTGCAGACCGTGAAGGGGTAGAAACAGGAGATTGCCCGGATAAAGGACTGACTGGACCGGATCGCCCCAGAACGGAAGGCCGCCGTGGATGGAATCGTTCCAGAGGGGCAGCTCGCCCCGGAGCAGCCGGTCCGCCATCCACCATTTGTTCGGAGCGTAGTTCCGGATGACGTCCCGCCAGTACAGGAAGGCGGTTCCGGCATACACCGGAAAGAAACACAGCAGGTTGAGCCCTGCCATGAGAAGAACCGGAAGCCAGTCCGGAGGATTCCGGACCTTCTGCGAGCCAGGCTGTTCCATCCGTCGGGAGCCTAACATCCGGACATGCAAAAACCCCCGGGGCCCTGATGGCTCCGGGGGTTTCGCAGGAACCTCGGCCGGGGTCAGTTCACGGGAGCGGCGGCCGGGACTTGAGTCTCAAGCACCGACCTCGGGTCCCACGCCTCCAGCTCTTCCGGCGTGTAGAGGTTCTGGTACTTCACCCGCTCGGGCGGCTGCTTCAGGTTCCACACGATACCGAACCAGGAGAGCACCTTGAGGATCAGGTACGACATGTCGAACTCGTACCAGAAGAACCCCTGACGGACGCTCGCCTGATAGTAGTGGTGGTTGTTGTGCCAGCCCTCGCCCATGGTGAGGAGTGCCAGCAGCCAGTTGTTCCGGCTCGTGTCGGTGGTCTTGTAACGCCGCGTCCCGAACGTATGGGAGAGCGAGTTGATCGTGAACGTGCCGTGGTAAAGCAGCATGGTCGAGAAAAAGAAGCCCCACATCAGGTACGGCAGGCCGCCCACGAGGAACAGGCCGACGGCGAGCGAGACCGGCGCAATCAGCCAGTATTTCTCGATGAACCGGATCTCGGGGTAGGACTCGAAATCCTTCATATTATGCCATTTCACGCCGTCGTAGTCGGCGCCGAGGATCCAGCCCATGTGGGCGTTGTAGAAACCGGTCTGGATCGGCGAGTGGATGTCCTCAGGCTGGTCGGAGTAGCGGTGGTGATCCCGGTGATGGCCGGCCCACCAGATGACGCCCTTCTGCGCGGCAGCGCTGCCGAGGAACGCCAGCACGAACTGGAACCAGCGGGTGGCCTCGTAGGACCGGTGCGAGAAGTAGCGGTGATAGCCGGCCGTGATGCCGAACATCCTGAGATAGTAGAAGAACACGGCGAGGCCGAGCAGCTTCCACGAAAAGCCCACGTAGATCACGCCCGCGATGGCGACGATGTGCATGAGCGCGAACGGAATGATCATTCCGATATGCGCCGCGCTTCCCTTCGTGAACGAAGCGGGCGACTTGACGGCGTTTGCGGTCTTGCGGCCCGCCGTGCCCGTGGACGCCGGGACGGACGGTGCGGAGGTTTCCGGTGCGGACTTGTCGGACGAGAGCATGCGGTTTTCCCTTTTCTGAATCCCGCCGAGGCAGGGTTCCTGACGCTTCGGACGCATCATAGGGGCCGCTGCGGCCCGCCGTTGTTTGAATTCTGTAAAAACGGGTTTTCCGGCCCCTGAAAGCCGCAAGGCCTTTTACGGGACTTTTACAGTCCTGGTGCAGGACAGCCCCCTCCGGGCGGTAAACCGGAAGTTTCGGGACCCGGAAAGGTTCCCGGTCCCGGCAGTTGCAGGAGGACGAGTGATGTTCTTCAATGGCGGCGCCCGGTCAGGTTCTGGCCGGTCCGGCAGACGAGAGAAGTCCGGACAGCAAGGAGCGACACAGGTGGCCAAGGACCTTCGTCCCTGGACGGTTCGAGACAGCGCGGAACTTTACGGCGTAGACAACTGGGGTGCGAACTACTTCAGCATCGGGGAGAACGGCAACGTGTTCGTTCACCCGCAAGGCCCCGGCGGACCCAAGGCGGACCTGCGAGCGATGGCGGACGACATCCGCCGGCGCGGACTCACGCCGCCGCTGCTCCTCAGGTTCTCCGACATCCTCAGCGACCGCATCAGCCGCCTTTCGGGCGCGTTCCAGAAGGCGATCGAGACCTACAGCTACAAGAACACCTACCGGCCCGTGATGCCCGTGAAGGTGAACCAGCAGCGGCACGTCGTCGAGGAACTGGTGAACTTCGGCCGGCCATTCCACCTCGGGCTCGAGGCCGGCTCCAAGCCGGAGCTGCTCATCGTGCTCGCCTTCATGCGCGACCCCGACGCCCTGATCGTGTGCAACGGCTACAAGGACTCCGAGTACATCGAAACGGCCCTGCTTGCGCAGAAACTGGGCAGAAAGCCCATCATCGTGCTGGACCGCTACGCCGAAGCGGCCGAGCTCATCGCGATATCCAAGAAAATGAACATCCGGCCCTTCATCGGGGCCCGCGCGAAGCTGAATGCCCGCGGCGCCGGCAAATGGAACGAATCGGCCGGGGACCGGTCCAAGTTCGGCCTCACGGCGAGCGAAATGGTGAAACTCATCGAACTGCTGGAGAAGGAGAAGATGCTCGACTGCTTCCAGCTGCTTCACTTCCATATCGGCAGCCAGATTACGCACATCCGCGCCATCCGGGACGCCGTTCGCGAAGCGTCGATCATCTTCTGTGACCTGCACAAGATGGGCGCAAACATGCAGTATCTGGACGTGGGCGGCGGACTCGCCATCGACTACGACGGCTCCCGCTCGAACTTCCACTCGTCCAAGAACTACTCGCTCCAGGAGTACGCCAACGACATCGTGAGCGAGGTCGCCACCTACTGCGACGAGCGGCACATCCCGCATCCGGCGCTGGTCAGCGAATCGGGCCGCGCGCTCGTCGCCCACCATGCGATGCTCGTGTTCGACGTCCTCGGCGTGAACGAGCTGCAGGCGCCCGACGAACTGCCCGAGCCGCCGAAGCCCGCCCCGGCGGCGCTCCAGGAGCTCTGGAACATCAACCGGAACCTGAACCAGCGCAACTACCAGGAGCTCTACAACGACCTCCTGCTCCTGCGCGAGGACCTCTCGGCCGATTTCGCCCGGGGCCGCATCGACCTCAAGACCCGGGCGCTGGCCGAGCAGTACATGGCCTCGGCCATGAAGAAGTTCCTGAAAATCCTGAACGAGGCGGAGAAGATCCCGGACGAGCTCCAGTCGGTGCGCGACCTGCTCACGGACACCTACTTCTGCAATTTCTCCATCTTCCAGTCGATCCCGGACCACTGGGCCGTGGACCAGCTGTTCCCGATCATGCCGATCCACCGGCTGACGGAGAAGCCCACCAAGCTCGCCACCATCGCCGACCTCACCTGCGATTCGGACGGCAAGGTGGACGACTTCATCGACCCGCACGACACGAAGCACTTCCTCGAGCTGCACCCGTTCACGCCGGGGCAGCCCTATTACCTGGGGTGCTTCCTCGTGGGCGCCTATCAGGAGATCCTCGGCGACCTGCACAACCTGTTCGGCGACACGAACGCCGTGCATGTAAAGATCAACGCGGATTCGACTTATACCATCGGCCATGTGGTGCAGGGAGACCGGGTGAGCGACGTGCTCTCGTACGTGGAATACGACCGTGCCCAGCTCATCAGCATGATGCGCGACGCGACGGAGCTGGCCTGCAAGGACGGGCGGTTGTCCTTCGAGGACGCCCGCCAGCTCATCAACCACTACGAATCGGGCCTCGCCGGTTACACCTATCTCGAAGAAGACGGCTGACCCCGCCGTCAGGACTGTCAGGCGGCTGCCAAGGGACACGCTCTTGCGCCGGGCCGCGGCCCGCTCCTAGTGTGGGGCTGTGTACCGGCGCTTCGGCGGCCGGAGGGAGCCTGTAACTCCCGGAAACAATTAAGGAACTTCAGCGGCTATGAGCGCATTCCCCCGGAAGAAAACTACAGCGGTAAAAGTCGGCCCCGTGACCGTGGGCGGCGGCCACCCCGTCGTCGTCCAGTCGATGACCAACACCGATACGGCCGACGTCCAGGCGACGCTGGAGCAGATCAAGCTGCTGGCCGACGCAGGCTCCGAGATCGTCCGCATCACCGTGAACAACCCCGAGTCGGCCGAAGCCGTTCCGGAAATTGTGAACCGGCTCCGCGACGCCGGCTACAAGACCCCGGTCGTGGGCGATTTCCACTACAACGGCCATCTCCTGCTCACGAAGTACAAGGACTGTGCCCGGCTTCTGGACAAGTACCGGATCAACCCCGGCAACGCCGGCATGGGCAAGCGCGAGAACGCCAACTTCCGGGCGATGATCGACGCGGCCATCGAATACGGCAAACCAGTCCGAATCGGCGTGAACGGCGGGTCCCTGGACCAGAACCTGCTCACCCGGCTCATGGACGAGAACACGAAAGCGTCCGTCCAGCGGTCGGCGGGTGACATCTTCATCGAGGCGATGGTGAAAAGCGCCATCGACTCGGCGCAGCTCGCCGAATCGTTCGGCCTGCCCCACGACCGGATCATCCTGTCAGGAAAGATCTCGAACATCCCCGAACTCATCAAGGTGTATCTCGAGTTCGCGAAGCGCTGCGACTATGCGCTTCACCTCGGCCTCACCGAGGCCGGCATGGGCATGAAGGGCACGGTGAGCTCCGCCGCCGCCCTCTCGATCCTGCTGTCACAGGGGATCGGCGACACGATCCGGGTTTCGCTCACGCCCCAGCCGGGCGGCGACCGGCGCGAAGAGGTCTACATCTGCCAGCAGATTCTCCAGTCGCTGGAAATCCGGAGCTTCCTGCCGCAGGTGACGGCCTGCCCCGGCTGCGGACGGACCACCTCGACCGTGTTCCAGGAGCTGGCGAACGAGATCCAGGGCTACCTGCGCGAACAGATGCCCGTGTGGAAGTCCCGGTACACCGGCGTCGAGGAACTGAAAGTTGCCGTCATGGGCTGCATCGTGAACGGCCCCGGCGAGTCCAAGAGCGCCGACCTCGGCATCTCGCTTCCCGGCACGGGCGAGGAACCCAAGGCGCCCGTCTACCAGGACGGCGAGCAGGTCACGACCCTGAAGGGCAAGACCATCGCGAAAGATTTCATCGACCTCCTGAATACGTATGTCGAGAAGCGGTGGGGCTCACAGCCCCGCGCCTGAAGAGGTAATTCCCGATGACGGATGCCGGCGCCGACATTCCCGGCCGGGGCAAGCGGATCCGGGACGACCGGCTGCACTCGGTGTTCGGCCGCGAGCTGTCGCAGATCGTCCGGCACCTCTCCGATCCGAAGCTGGAGGGACTCGATCTCTTCAGCATCGAGGTGGCGCCCGACCTTTCACGGGTCCGCGTCGTCTGCGTGCCGACCCTGGCCCTCGCCTACTCGAAGAAGGAAATCCAGACAGCCCTCGAAAAGGCAGCGCCGTTCATCCGGCACTCGATCGCCGAAAGCCTCTCGCTCAAGAAGACGCCCATCGTCGCGCTCCGGTACGCTCCCGAACTCGCTATCGTTCCCGGCGCCAAACCTGCGGCTCCAGACGATACGGAACGCTGACACGGCACGCAGATCCGTCAGGCCGGCCTAAATGAGCGGCCCCATGCCAGAGCCGTGAAAGCTTACTCGTAAGGCGAATAGTCGAATTCGATTTCCCGCTCCAGATCTTCGCCGCAAATCTGGTCGCAATCGACACCATAGACGACGGACTCGTGAATTAGATCGACGACATTGCCGTCGAAGTCACCATCCGTCTTGATGGGCACCTCGAGACTATCGGCGCCTCGTCGATACAAGCTGCATCCGCCTTCATTCTCGGTTTCGAAACTGGTGTTCCAGTGAATCACGACCAAAAGACCCTCGCCGGTTTGCGCAATGGGCTCTGCAGTGAATTCCTTCATCCCAAGCGGTTCGAAACATTCCTCCAGAACCTCCTGGCATCCACTCAAGACAGTTCCTAACAGCAATGCAGCTATACTGGCCGGTAAGGCTCTCATCAGAAGCTCCAGAGATTTCTTATATCCGGGAACTGGCTGCTCGTACTTGATTCAGATCACAGAAACCGGCGAAATTCCAGAACATGGAAATCAGAAACCTCGGCAAGACGGGTCTTCGCGTTCCGGAACTGTGTCTCGGCGCGATGACGTTCGGCGAATCCCAGACCTTCATGAAAGGCGTCACTTCGTCCGATGACGAGGCGAAAGCGGTGCTTGAGCACTGTCTCGAGAAGGGCATCAATTTCGTCGATACGGCGAACGTCTACTCCGAAGGCCGCTCCGAGGAGCTGCTCGGCCAGTGGATGAAGGGCCGGCGCGAGAAGTTCATCGTCGCCACCAAGTGCCGGTTCCCGATGATGATGGGTGCCGGGCGGCCCGATCCGAACAGTTACGGCCTGTCCCGCAAGTCGATTGTCTGGAACTGCGAGGAGTCGCTGCGCCGCCTCCAGACCGACTATATCGACCTCTACCAGGTCCACATGCAGGACCGCCGGGCCCCCATCGAGGAAACCCTGCAGGCGCTCGACGATCTCGTGAAGGCGGGGAAGGTCCGCTACGTGGGCTGCTCGAACTATACGGGCTACCGGCTCGGCGAAGCCGTGGGCGCCGCCGGTGCGATGAATGTACAGGGCTACGCTTCGGTACAGTTCCAGTGGTCACTGATCGTCCGGGAGGCAGAGCGCGAGGTCGTCCCCGCCTGCCGCGCATTCGGGCTCGGGATGCTGATCTGGTCTCCGCTCAGCCGCGGA
This sequence comes from uncultured bacterium, assembly GCA_964621525.1. Classification (GTDB taxonomy): domain Bacteria; phylum JAGRBM01; class JAGRBM01; order JAGRBM01; family JAHCIT01; genus CAZMGV01. Next base: position 48,891 of record CAZUMS010000014.1, on the reverse strand, counting down.
TTCCTCTCCGGCAAGTACCGGCCCGGCATGCCGCCGCCCGCCGGGACCCGCCTGTCGGAGTGGCGGGACTCCTGGAAGCAGATCGACCGGGAGCACAACTGGAAGGTGCTCGAGGCTGTAGATGCCGTGGCGAAAAAGTACGGCTCCACCCCGGCGGCCATCTCCCTCGCGTGGCTCCGCCAGCAGCCGGGCATGACGTCGATCATTATCGGCGCCCGCAACGTGAAGCAGCTGGACGAGAACCTCGCCTGCCTGTCGATCAGACTGGACCCCGACGACGTGAAGCTTCTCGATACCGCCTCGAAGATCGACTGGGGCTATCCCTACTCGTTCATCGGAACCCGCGAACCCTGGTGATCCGGCAAGGGCCCTTCCGGAGGACAGTAGGCCACCACCCCCGCTTCGAGCGGGACCGGCCGGTAGCCTGACGCAGCAAGCAGTTCCGGCAGGGAGTTTTTCCCTTCGACCAGTCCCGCCACAGGCGGCACCGGCAACAGACAGGCCCCGGCTGAGGAGACTTGCTCCGCACAACGGGCAAGACCCGCCGGGTCCAGTTTCCACGCTTTCAACGAGCGGTAATCTTCCAGCCGGACCGGCTCCGGATGGCAGGCCCGTTCGAACCGGATTGCGCAGGCTCTTCCTTCGAGACGGCATCCCACGGCAAGACTTTCCGTAAGTATCCAGGGGTGGACCGCCACGGAGCGTCCCGTGGGGAGATTCGCCCGCAATCCTTCATAGAGGCGGCCGAGCAGCGGCGGATACGACGGATGCCGGTTCGAGGAAAGGAGCAGCGAACCGGCCAGTGCTCCCGCAATAAGGATTCCGCCCCACAGGCGCAACCGTCCGAGCCCGGCGGCTCCCTGCGCCAGCAGCACCACGAGCGGTACCGTCGCGAAGAGATACGTCCTCGAAAAATAAAAGGGATGGCCAAAAGCAGCGCCGTAGACTGCGGCAGGAATGGCCAGGGACAGCACGCCGAGCACTGCCCAGAACCGCATGGAGGGCCTCCGGGCGGCCTGAACGGCGATCCAGATCAGCCATCCGGCGATCAGGGATTCCGCCGCGATCAGCGGCCACGGTGCCGGGCGGATCCAGAACCAGAAGTTCACATGCAGCCAGAGATCGGCGACGAGGGCCGCCGGATCGGATCTCACGAGATCGAAACCGAACGCCTTGAGGAGTCCCGCATGCACCTCGCGGACGGGTTCCATCGCGGCAAGCGTCCAGACCAGAAGCAGCAGCAGGGGAAGCTGGGCGGCGGCGAGCGAGCACCATTCGCGTCCGGCAAGCAATCGCCACCGGGCGGAGGCAACAGCGCCCGCAAGGGCGAGCCAGTAGACCAGAAACGTGAACCCGCCGAAGAGCAGCCCGCCGGCGCCGAGGAATGCCATGAGAGCGATCCGGAGCGCATCCACCGGTTTGCCTCTCACGAAATCCAGAGCGAGGCCGGTGGCGGCCACGCCGAACAGGGAGACAAAGGCATATTCCTCGGCGAGGACGGAATAGAGGACCTGGAGCGGCAGCACGGCAAACAGCAGGGCCGCCAGGAGTGCAGGCCGGTCGTCCAGCTCCCGGCGGACGATCCCCCCGAACAGGAAGACGGCGGCCACTCCGGCAAGGAAGGGAACGGTCCGGAGTGCCGCAAGACTCCCCGTGCTTTCGAAAATCGTCCGGAACAGCCACGCCGATCCCACGGCCCCCTGCCAGGCGGCAGCGGCCCCGGCGGCGAAAGGAATATCCGGCAGCGTCACCGAGGCGAGGCGGCCCGCCTCGTCGGTGTGAACGTCGAGACTGAAAAGTGCCGGAAGCCTGAGCGCGGCTGCGACAGCCGTTACCGGCAGGAGCCAGTTGCGGTAGCGGACCGGTGCGTCCAACCGCTCCTAGACCTTTCTGCCGGAATCGGGGGCCGCTCCCGCCAGCCGGTATTTTCCGAGCTGACGGGTGAGATCGTCAGCCAGCCGGGCCAGTTCGGAAACGGTCGACAGGAGTTCGTCGGCGGCCGATGCCTGTTCCTGCTGCCCCTGCAGGATCTTTTCCAGTGACGTGCTGGCATCCCCCGACCGTGATACCTGGGCGGAAATGAGTCCCGCGAGTTCGGAGAAGGTCCGGTCCACATCGAGAAACGCCGCCGTGATCCGCTGGAAATTGGAGGCCGTTGTCCCCACGCTCTGCTCCCGGCTCGAGAACCGGTCGCGGGCCGCCTGCACGCGGGTTGCCGTCGCCTGCATGGCGTCGGTCACTTCGCGGATGATGCGGTCGATCTCGGCCGCCTGCCGGGCGGCATGATCGGCGAGCTTGCGGATCTCGTCGGCGACGACCGAGAAGCCGAGCCCATGTTCCCCCGCACGGGCAGCCTCGATGGCCGCGTTCAGGCTGAGCAGGTTGGTCTGGGAGGTGATCTCACGAATGGTCTCGACGATGCCCTGGATCCTGCGGCCGCGGACGGAGAGGTCCTCGATGCTGGCGAACACTTCCTGGAGTTCACCGCCGAGTTCCCGGAGCCCCGAGGCATTGGCATCCAGTTCGGACTGCCCCTGAGTCGCCTGGCTGGCGGCCGAGCGGGTCCCGTCGCGGGTCGCCTGCATGACAGCATCGACTTTCCGGTTGCCCTCGTCGATCTCGCGCAGCGCATCGCCGGCCTTGTCGGAATTGTGGTTCAGGTCCTCGCTGAGACGGGCGAGCGAGGCGACCGTGGAGGACGTCTGTTCCGCCGACACGGCCACGGACCGGGCGAGATCCACCGACAGGCGGATTGCCTCGCCGAGCGTCCGGGCGGCCCGGTTGAACAGGAAGTCGAGGACGCCCACGTCGTCGTCAGCGTAACCCGGCTCGGTTTCGGAGAGATCGCCGTTGGCGAACCGCTCCGCCCGCTTCCTGAGCTTTTCGACGGGCTGGCTGAGATCGCTCGCAATCATCCGGAGCTGGGCGAACATGGCAAGGAAAATGAGCAGCAGTCCCGCGAACGGGCCCAGCCGGACACCATCGATGGGGCTGCCGTAAGAATCCCGCTCGGCGATGACCAGCAGGCGGCGGCCATCCGGAACCGGCCGGCTGATGACGATCTGCTCGAACACCGGATCCCAGATCTCCCCTTCCGGAGCCATCTGGTCCAGCGCGCTCCGCAGCCTGGGGTGGTATCTGGAGATTTCCGGCAGCGAGGAAGGAACTGAACCCGCCGGAACGACGAGCCAGACGAGATGCGGCCAGAGGGCAGTGACCGGGTTTTCCGTCAAGAGCATGCCGCTGCCGGCTGCTTTCGCCACCTGCCGGATCGCAGGGTCCAGATTGACCGTCGCGAGGCGGCCGATATCGATCCGCTGCTGGTAGATAGTCACGCCCACGGAGGCCGACATGGCCAGACCGGCCACGGAGACGAAACCGAAGACAAGCTTCTGTACGAGACTGAACGGCGCCAGCCGGGCGGCCCGCTCTACATCCAGATGCATGGACAGGCGGGCGATGGTTTTCGCGAATGCGTGTTTGTAAATGAAGAAAGTGAAGCTGTGGGCACAGAAATATCCGGCGGGGATGATCGCCAGCCAGAACATGATCGCAAACGGCGTCAGGTCCCCCGACCAGTGCAGAAAGCCGAACGCACAGGCCGTCGCCAGCAGCCAGGTAACGGTCGAAACGATCTGGTAACGGATCCCGGCCGTCCGGGCCACATTCACTGCACGGTCAAGGTCGCCGTCCGGGGGAACCTCTTTCCGGTCCAGCAGATCCAGCACCTTCACCAGCGGACGGTGTTCCCAGAGGAGCCGGTAGTAGTTAAAGACGATCACGGACAGGACGAAGATGGCCAGCATCATCAGGGCGGCCGTCAGTTCGGTGAGCCCGAAGCGGAGCACCCGGAGGTATCCGCCGATCACCACGAACGCCGGAACCGCTCCGGCAATAGCTCCCCAGAAAACGGCAGTACGTATGCACGCCTCCACCTCGCGGGCAGCAGCTGTCTGGCGGTTGTTCAATCCAACCTCTCCGATCCGGATTGGTGGAGCCTAATGGCAGGCCGCCTAAAACGGAAGCGGCTGATGAGGATCACCGGCCGCAGGCGCTCTTTACTCCGGCTTTGCCAGGGCCCAGCATTTCCTGCAAATGCCCCGGAAGTTCCCCAAAGCCTTTGCCGCCGCTCTGGCCGGGCTCGCCGTTGCCGCCACCAGTCTCGAGGCGATGCTCCGGATTGCCGGCTTCGAGGGCGTTGCCCTTTATGAAACCCGGCCGGACGGCTTCTACCGGATGCGCCCCGGCCTGCCGTTTCTGGACGGAGGGAAGACGAACCATCTCGGCCTGCGCGGGGACCTCCGGGATCCCACCGGCATCGTGCTGCTCGGGGACTCGGTGGTGTTCGGTACCGGGCTGAGGCCGCAGGAGACCATTCCTGTCCGGCTCGCGGAGCTTTCCGGAATAAACGTCCTCAATGGCGGAATGCCGGGATATGGTGCGAGGGAACCGGCCCTGCTAGTGGAAAAGGTCTTCGGAGAAATCAGCTCCCCGCTCTATGTCGAACTCCTGACCGCGAACGACGTCACCGAGGCGTCCCGCAGGCCCCTGCCGCCCCCCTTCTGGATGGACACCCGGGAGCGGCACAGCCCGGTCCGGCTGTACGAACTCGGAATCCTGCTCGGGCATTACTGGAAACTGTTTCTGGTCCGTACCGGCTGGCGGGACGAATCCGCCCGATGGACGGACCGGATCCGGGATCCCGGCGAAGCGGCGACCTGGGTTTCCGCCCGAATGAAGGAACTGGAGGCCGTCGTGAAGGCCCGGAGCGGCGCGCTGATCGTCGTTCTCTCCCCTTGGAACCCGGAACAAAGCGACGCCTGGACCCGCGCCTACGAGCAGGCGGGGGGAACCGGCCTGCTGCTGCCTGCGCTAAAAGGTCTCGGCATCGATGCGCTTACTGTTCCCGCTCCGCCCGCCGGAGCCTTCGCCGACGATCTCCATTTTACGCCCTCAGGAGCCCGGTGGATGGCGGGAGAACTCCACCGGATTAATTCAGCGCGGCAGGAGGCGCCCCCGCCCGCACCGTGAACGAGGTTTAATTGCCCGGGCCTTTCCAGCTACCCGGTTCCGTGGTCTATAACAGGCCGGGTCCCAAGGAGCCCGGAACTGACAGCATGAAGAAACCGGTTCGCATTGCGATACTTTCCGCGCTCGCCGCTTTTGCCTTCTCGGGCTGTGCCCGCGAGGTCCGCAAACTCGACGCCCAGGGCAACCCTATCGACAGCCAGAAGGAAGAAAAGGTCAAACCCGTCTTCCCCAAAGGTTCGTTATTCACCATGTACCAGGAAACCGGACTCTACGTGGCGGAACTGCACCCGGACGCCATGGCGCTCACGACCGTCGCCCAGCTCGCCTTCAATCCGGTCTGGTCCCCGGACGGCAACCGTTACGCCGTCGTCCGGGCGATCCCGGTCACGCAGGTCCAGCAGCTCGTCGTCTATGAAAAGAGCGAACCGGCGAACGGAGTCCCCATCGCGCAGCTCACGCCCGAAAGCTCGGCGCAGTACCAGCTCCTGTCGGCCTTCAGCCCGGACGGGAAGAAACTGGTCTACACGTCGGTGAACGCCGGCCTCGCAGCGCTGTATGTCTCGGACCTCGACCGCAAGACCACCGTGATGCTGGTGCAGGACAACGACCGCCGGGCCCGCAGGCTCCAGTGGAAGGACGGCTGGATCGTCGTCACCCTGACCGAAGGGCGGGTGCTCGCCATCTGCGTGGACGGACTCGACCTCAGGACTGCGCCGGACGCCGCCACCATCGAGCGCCGGAGCTTCAGCTTCACGTCGCTGATCGAGCCGAAGATCCACGCCGGCAATCTCTACGGACTCGAACCGGCGAAGGACGGCACCAAGGCCGACTTCCAGCTCGTCATGTTCGACCTGGATGGCGACGAAACACCGAGGCCCCCGGCCAGATCGGTGATCGCCGACAGGGTCGGGCCGGTTTTCGATATCGCACCGGACGGCACGCTTGCCCTGCTGGTGACGACGGCCCAGTCGCGGGCACCGCTTGAGCTGGCCATTGGTCCCCGGCCGAACCTGCTCTTTCATACGGGCCTCAAGCCCTATCAGGTCCGGTTCGCTTCCAGCAGCCAGCAGCTGTTCATGATTACCGTGAGCGGTGCCCGCCCCCGGTACGTGCTGTACAACGTCCCTTCGCGGACAGCGGCGGAGTTTGGCGCCCTGAAGGAAGCCGAAACCGCCGATCAGCTCTCGGCCGTGATCCGGCAGCCGCTCATGAGTATCCGCTGAGGGCGGACTTCAGAACCGGTCCCCGCAGGAACAACAGGAGGAGAGGGAGGGGTCAGGCCGCCAGTGCGGCGCGGACCACCTGCCCTGTCGTCCCGGCATCCCACCGGGCGATCGTCGCCCCGCTTCCGGGGCTTACTGCGCACAGGGACTCACCCGGACGGAGCAGGTGAAGCGCGAGTACTTCGGCTTCCACCAGGTCTCCATGGATCGGTAGCGGCTTCCCTTGAGAACCGTCTTTCCGTACCAGAATGAAATTGTAGGTCTCGTTCTCTTTCATGGTCTCCACCGGCATGGCAGTCCCCTCCGGTCTGACGCGATGCGCCTAGAGACAAGGGTAAGGATGATGACGCAAAAGGTCAAGACTATAACTTATAACGTAGAATGACAAATTCCCGTTTTATTTCAATAAATTACCAGAACTCAGCGGCAAAACTGGAGATTCCGGAGAACCCAAAACTCTGTTTCCCAAGATTAAAAAATTTCTGACGCGACGCGTATTGCTGACAACTTAAATAAGCGAGAGGCTGGTTTTACAACCAAACCAGAAAGCGGCCGGAGGGCCGCCATCGCTCCCACTCAATGGGGACGGCCCCCGGCCAGGTGACCGGGGGCCGCTTTATGTGGGGGAAGATGCCGGCCTGTCTTCACCACGATCCAGTCCGCAGTCCTAAACAGGAGACTCCAGACCAAGATCTCTGCCGGATGCTTCTATTACGACAAGGTGCAGTTGCCCGGCTCCGCCCCGGTTTCTCCGGCCCGCACAGGGGTAAACCGCACACGAAGACTGAGTGTTGTTCAGCATCCGCGTGATTTCACACGTACCCGCCCTTGCCCTCGTGCATCCACCGGTAGTACATCCTGACTGAATGGCCATTCATTTTCCGGCAGCGGGCCGGAATTCCCGGATGGCCGGAGGATGTATACGCCATGACGGAAAAACTGATTATCGCCAACTGCAGCGGCTTCTACGGAGACCGGCTCTCGGCCGCAAAGGAGATGGTCCAGGGCGGCCCCATCGACGTCCTCACGGGCGACTACCTCGCCGAGCTCACCATGGCGATCCTGTTCAGGAACAAGATCAAGAATCCCAAGGCGGGCTATGCCGGCACCTTCCTCAAGCAGATGGAAGAGGTCATGGGCGAGTGTCTCGAAAAGAAGATCCGCGTCGTCACGAACGCGGGCGGCCTGAACCCCCGGGGCATGGCCGAAGAGCTCGATGCCATGGCGCAGAAACTCGGCCTGAAACCCAAAATCGCGTTCGTCGAAGGCGACGACCTGATCCGCCGCCTGCCGGAACTCTACGCGCAGGGCGAAACGCTCACCCACATGGACAAGGGCGGCTCGCTCAAGGACGCCAGGGTGAACACGGTCACGGCGAACGCCTACCTCGGCGGCTGGGGCATCGCCGAGGCGCTGAAGCGCGGTGCCGATATCGTCATTACGGGCCGCGTCACCGACGCCGCCGTCGTCGTCGGCCCGGCCGCCTGGCGGTTCGGCTGGAAGCGCGACGACTGGGACAAACTGGCGGGCGCGGTCGCCGCCGGACACATCATCGAATGCGGCGCTCAGGCGACGGGCGGCAACTATTCGTTCATCGACGAAGTGCCCTCCTACATCAACGTGGGTTTCCCCCTCTGCGAAATGTACGCCGACGGCTCGTTCGTCATCAGCAAGCACCCCGGAACGGGCGGCCTCGTCTCCGTCGATACGGTGAAGGCGCAGCTCCTCTATGAAATCCAGGGGCCGAAATATTTCAACCCTGACGTCATCGCCCGGTTCGATACCATGAAGATCTCGCAGGAAGGCCCGGACCGCGTGAGGGTCGAGGGCACCAGGGGCGAGCCGCCGCCTTCGACCACGAAAGTCTGCGTGAATACCCTGGGGCCTTACCGCAACCAGATGACCGTGCTGCTTACCGGCCTCGACATCGAGAAAAAGGCGAAGATCATCGAGGAGTCGTTCTTCCATGCCGTGGGCGGCCGTGAACAGTACCAGACCGTCAAGGTCCAGCTGATGAAGACGAACCACGACAATCCGGAGACGAACGAGATGGCTTTCGCCTATCTCCGGATCACCGTCATCGACCCGAACCCGAAGAAGGTCGGGAAGGCTTTCTCCTCCAAGGTCGTGGAGCAGGCGCTGGCCAGCGTCCCCGGGTTCACCATGACCGCCCCGCCGGGCGACGAGATGCCGACGGTCGTTTACTGGCCGGCGCTCGTCTCGAGCGACAAGATCCGGCAGAAGGTGTTCGTGGGCGGCGAGGAACTGAACATCGAGGCGGTGCAGACACCGTCCAGCTTCCCCGAGGTGAAGCCGCTGGCCATGAACGTCCCGCCGGTGCCTGGCGGCGCGAAAGTGAAAAAGCCCCTGGGCCGTGCCTTCGCCACCCGCTCCGGCGACAAGGGCGGAAACGCCAATGTCGGCATCTGGTCGAAGAGCCCCGAAGGGTTTGCGTTCCTCAAGGAATTCCTGACCGAGGACCGGCTGAAGGAAATCCTGCCCGACACGAAGCCCTTTGTGGTGGAACGGTACGAGTTCCCGAACCTGAATGCCCTCAACTTCTACATCCGGGGCATTCTGGGCGACGGTGTGGCTTCCTCGACCCGCATGGACCCGCAGGCGAAAACCCTCGGAGAATACCTGCGGGCGAAGGTGGTCGAACTGCCGGCCAGCATCGTGGTGAAACCGGACTGACCGCGTTCAGCTGTCCTGATCCTTGTAGAAATCCTTGATCCGCCGGGCGATCTGCTTTCCGGCAGCCTTTGCCGCCCGCTTTTCGTAACCGGGAGCATCGGCACGGCGGCGCTCGAGTGCGGCCAGCTCGCGCCGGAGTTTCAGATAGCTCCGGTAACGGTTCTGGTCGAGCCCGCCGCTCTCTAGCGCACTCTTCACGGCGCAGCCGGGTTCCTTCTCATGGGTGCAGTCCCGGAACCGGCACGACGCCGCCAGTTCCTCGATCTCGGGGAAACCGCCCGCCAGTGACTCCTCGCCGCCCCAGAGCTGGAGCTCACGCATGCCGGGAGTGTCGATCAGCAGTGCGCCGCCCGGCAGGGCGATCAGCTCGCGGTGCGTCGTCGTGTGGCGGCCGCGGCTGTCGTCGTCGCGGACCTCGCCGGTTTTCTGCCGTTCGAGTCCCAGCAGCCGGTTCACCAGCGTCGATTTCCCCGCGCCTGACGAGCCCACAAGGGCCACGGTCCGGTCCGGTTCCAGGTACGGATCCAGCGCGGCGATTCCCTCGCCCGTACGGGCGGAAAGCGCATGGACGGCTGCACCCCCGGCGGCCGCCTCGACGGCCGAGATCTTTCCGGAAACGCCGTCCCCCAGATCCGTCTTGTTCAGCACGATGACGGGAACCGCGCCGCTATCCCGGGCGAGCGAGAGATACCGCTCGATCCGGCGAATGTTGAAGTCGCCGTCCAGACCGCAGACGACCAGCAGGGTATCTACGTTGGCGGCGACGACCTGTTCTTCATCCCCTTCGCCGGGAGCCCGCCGGGCGAAACGGCTGCTCCGGGGAAGCACGGCATGGATCAGCGCCACTCCGCCCGAAAGCCGCTCGGCGGCGACCCAGTCGCCCACGGCAGGGAAAGCCGATTTGCCCGGAGCATCGTGACGGAATTTCCCCGTGACCTCGGCCTTCACGGCGCCGGCGTTTTCGTTACCTGCTTCCGGCAGCGGAAGCGCGACGTACTGGCCGCGGTTCTCCCGCACGATGCGGAGCGGAACGAGACTGACATCCGGGAAACGGGCGGCAACTTCTCTGAACCTGGCTTCGAATTCGGGGGAAAAGCCGGAGCGGTTCACGGCTCAGGCGGTGAGCTCGCCGCCCACGATGATCTCGGGTATCCGGATCGTGGGCTGCGCATCGGAAACGGGTACGCCCTGCCCGTTCTTGCCGCAGGTGCCGATTCCGAAACCGAGATCGCTTCCCACGCGGTCGATCTCGCGGAGAATCCGGGGGCCGTTTCCGGTGAGCGTGGCCCCGCGCACGGGCGCGCCGCGGCGGCCGCCCTCGATCAGGTAGCCCTCGGAAACCTCGAACACGAAGTCCCCGTTCACGGTGTTCACCTGGCCGCCGCCCATGCGGGTCACGAGCAGCCCCCTGTCCACCGACTTCACGATGTCCTCGGGATTGTCCTTCCCGGCGGCGATGCAGGTGTTCGTCATGCGGACCATCGGCAGGTATTCGTAGCACTGGCGGCGGCCGTTGCCGGTGGACTGGCTGCCGTCCTTCATGGAGGTGAGCCGTGACGACAGGTAGCGCTTCAGCACGCCGTTCTCGACCAGTACGGTCTTTCCGGACTTCGTACCTTCGTCGTCGAAGGAATAGCTGCCGCGCTTGTTCGGAATCGTCGCGTCGTCGATCACCGTGATGAGCTCGCTCGCAACCTTCTGGCCGGTCTTTCCGCCGTAGACGGAGAGCCCCTCGTTGGCGAGGTCGGCTTCGAGTCCGTGGCCGATCGCCTCGTGAATCATCGTACCGCCGGCTTCCGACGCCATCACGACCGTCATCCGGCCGCCCCGGATCGGGCGGGCATCGAGATTGCGGAGCGCCCGTTCGGCCGCCGTGCGGGCGACGTGCTCGGGCGGAACCCGGTCGAACAGCTCGAAACCGACCGTGCCGCCCGCCGGTTCGTATGCCGTCTGGAGCAGGCCGCCCTTTTCACCGACCACCTGGACGGAGAACAGCACATGGGTACGGGTGTCCTGCGCCCACTCGCCAAGGGAATTGATGACCGTAACGTCCTGATTCAGGTCGCGGAGCAGCACCTTCACCTGCCGGACGCTGGGGGCGATGCGCGCCGCCCGGTCGGCGCTCTGGAGCAGGCCCAGCTTCTTGGCCACCGCGACGGTGGACGGCTTGCGGGCGATCTTGTTCACGAACGCAGGCCGGGACTTCTTGAAACTGAAGGTGCGCTTTTCTGCTGGTGCCCCGTTCGCCCCTTCCGAAGCGACGAAAGAGGCGATCTCGACAAGGTTCTTGTCGGAAAGATCGTTGGTATAGGCGTAGACTTCGCGGCGGTTGCGGATCAGCCGGATACCGCAGCCCACGTCCTGCCCGGACAGCAGGTTGTCCAGCCGGCCGTCCTCGAACGAGAGCGTCGAGGCGCGGCGGCTTTCCATGAAGATGTCGGCGAATTCGCCACCCTTGGCCAGCGCGGCGGCCAGTATCTTCTTGGCGATCACGTCCTTGATCATGCTGCTTCCGTTCCCGAGAGTTCGCACGGCCGGGGCTCTGAAGCGGTCACGACGCTCCGGCGGGCGACGGAAAACCTAGCACATCCGGAGCGCAAGTGTCGGGCACCGGAAAGAACCGCCCATATATCGCTTAACTACCTGTTTTTATTTAATTTTTTGCCCTCTTTGAGCGACGGCTGCGACGGGAGTCCAGTTGAACCGTACGGCCGGTCCACCCTATAAACCGGCGCGGGGAAAGATGAGCGTCCGGCAGCCCCTTTACAGTCTTGTGGCGGCAATCCGCCGGACCCAGCGGAAAGTGTTCGGTATGTCTGCAAACTGCCTGTTCTGCAGGATCGTGAAGCGCGAAATTCCGGCAAAGATCCTGTACGAAGACGAGAAGTGCATCGCCTTCCACGACATTAATCCGCAGGGGCCGGTGCACTTCCTCGTGATTCCCCGGAAGCACATCCCGACGCTTACGGACCTCCCGCCCGAGGATGCCGCGCTCGCCGGTGAACTTCTGATCAAGGCCGGCGAGCTGGCGAAGCAGACCGGAATCTCCGAAAAGGGATTCCGGGTCGTGAACAACATCCGCGAGAACGGCGGCCAGACGGTTTTCCACCTTCACTTCCACGTCATCGGCGGCCGGTCGCTCCAGTGGCCTCCCGGCTGACCTCCGAAGCCCCTGGCGATGAACTCTCCTGGCGGCGCCTCGCGCCGTCCATGACGGGCATTTTTCTCATCGTCTTCTCGTTCATCGGCTTTTTCGTACTCCCCCGGCACCTGGAGGACATCGGCGCCGGTCGCGACGAGATCGGCCGGATCATGAGCATGTGGGGCTGGGCGGCCATCGTGCTGATCCTGCCCGTGGGTCACTGGCTGGACCGCATCGGCAGGAAGCCGTTCGCCGCCGCCGGAGCCATTGCCATGGCGGCTGCTGCGGTGGGGCTCGCCCGGGTGACGGAAATCTCGTGGGTGGTTTACGCCCTCCGGTGCCTGCTCGGAACCGGCTTCATCGTCGCCTATACGGCGGCGGTCGCCATGCAGGTGGACCGCGCCCCGGCGAAGGACATCCCGAGGGTGTTCCTGCTGACCGGTGTCTGCGCCCTCGTCATGCATATTTCGGGTCCCGTGCTGGGGGAATGGCTCTACCGGCACCATGGTTTCGCCGCCTTCAGCTACACGGCCGCAGCCGTTTCCCTCGTCGCCGCCGTAGTCTTCCTGTCGATGACCGACATCCACAGGCCGGCGCCCCGGGAGCCCGGCTCCGGAGACGGCCCCGGAGAAGCCTCCTCCCTGCAGGTGATAAAGGAGAAGAACCTGCTCCCGCTGCTCACCCTCAACCTGATCGAGGTGGGCAGCTACACCGCCGTTGCAACGTTCGTGCTGGTATTTGTCCGGACGAAGGGCCTTGTATCCGGCGGCGAGTTCTTCATCGCCTACCCGGTCATGGCCATCCTGCTCCGGCTGCTGTTTGGCGGGGTGCCGGGACGGTTCGGCCCGTCGGCGGCGATCCATTCGACAATGGTGTTCTACATCCTGTCCATCGCCCTGATGCCGCTCGTATCCGAGCCCTGGCATCTGCTCCTTGCAGGAGCTGGTTTCGGCATTGGCGTCACGTTTGTGAATCCGGTCCTGAACGCCCTCGCCGTCCAGCGGATGGGGGACCCACGGTGGGCGGGGCGCGTGAACGGCTGGTTCGTACTCGCCTGGTGCATCGGCGGCACGCTGTCGCCGGTTGTGTTCGGACTCGTTGCCGAGGCGGCCGGGTATCCGGTCATGTTCCTCTCGGTGGCCGCCCTGCTCTTCGCCGGCAATGTCATCTTCGCCATCGGCGAGCGGCGCGCTTCCCCCGGCGGCGGCAGTCCGGCATAATGTCCCCGTCATGCCGAAGCCGAAAAAACCAGCCGCACGGCTCCCCCGCCGCCCGCAGGTCCTGAAGGCCCACCGCTCCGGTGCCGGAGCGCACCGTTCGCCCTTCGACTACCGGAGGGCGGACAACCGCAAGGCGGTCCGCGAGCAGACGCCTGAACGGGCGGAAGGGAACGGCGGCCTCATGTACCACCTGGCCCCGGAGCCTCACTACCTCAGATTCGGCCCCGGCGAGCCCTACATCAGCGAAAGGTACTACGAGGAAGGCTTCATTCATTTCACGGGGCCGGAAGCCGAGCTGATGGCGGCCGGGAACCGGTACTACCGGGACGATCCAAGGCCTTATCTCGTGCTCACGGTGGACCGAACCCTCGTGACGGCGCCCGTGAAGTACGAGGACCTCCGGAAGATATTCCCCCACCTCCACGGTCCGCTGAACCGGAACGCCATCGTGGAGGTCCGGGTGGCTGAGCGGACCCCCGAGGGCACATTCATCGGACCGGGCGAAACGTACGACGGGGAATAGCGATGGAGGAATTCCTCCACCGTCAGGAACTGCCGGCCATCGGACCTGCCCGGGCCGATCGGCTGGCCCGGTTCCTCGCCCCTCTGCTGGACAAATACCATTCGCCGAAGTTCCTGGAGTCGGACCCGCTCCGGTACGTTCACCGGTACGAACGGCCCGCCGACAAGGAGGCCGTGGCGCTCATCTCGGCCGCCCTCGCCTACGGCAACGTGAAGACCATCTTCGGTTCCATCGAGAAGGTGCTTGCGCCGCTGGGGCCGCACCCGGCCGAAACGCTCGCGGGCTTCGACCGGAAGGCGCTGCGACGCGAGCTGTCGGGATTCCGCCACCGGTTCAATTCCGGAGACGACGTGCTGCTCCTCCTGCACTGGATGGGACTCTCGTTCGAAAAATACGGCTCGCTCGGCGCCCATTTCCGCCGCCATTACCGTGAAGACCATTCGACCATAGGCCCGGCGCTCTCCGGCTGGGTGCGGGACCTGCTCGCCTCCGATTGCACGCCGGTCTATCCGGACGGTGCCCTGCCCGGCGGTGCGACCGTCCCGTTTCTTCTCAGCGACCCGGCGGATGGTTCCGCCTGCAAGCGGATGAATCTTTTTCTCCGGTGGATGGTCCGCCGGGACGAACTCGACACGGGGCTCTGGGATTTCATCCACCCCGGCCAGCTTGTGCTGCCGCTCGACGCCCATCTCTCCCGGATCGTCCGGTATCTGGGCCTTACGGACCGGGCGACGAACGACTGGATCGCAGCGGCAGAGGCCGCGGCATCCCTCAAGCTGCTCGATCCCGAAGACCCGCTGAAATACGACTTCGCCCTGTGCCGGCTGGGAATCCTGAAAGACTGCCCCGCGAAACCGGACCGGACCGCCTGCAGCGCGTGCATGCTCCTGCCCGTCTGCCGGGCGGGGGCGTCACGGACACGGAACCGGAAGAAGGCTCAGAACAGGGCGGACATGATGACGGCCGAGGCCGCGAGCACCAGCGAGCCGACGTAAAGCACCAGCGCCTGGATTTCTCTCGATCCGAACCGGCGGGCGGCCCCGGCACAGGCCGATGCGGCAAGACCCAGCACGCCGGCCCACAGCGCGCCGGTCGATCCGGCGAGCCCGGACAGGCCCACGAGCAGGGCGACGCCGCCCGCGCCGATCGACAAATCGGCGGCGGAAACGTCGAATCTGGGCAGCCCGGTAAAGGCGACCAGCACAAAAGCGAGCACGGTCCCAAGGAGTCCCAGTCCGCGGAAGGCATCCATGCGGGGGATCAGCCGGATTTCGAGCTCAAGCCTGGAATAACTCGAACTCCCCGAATCCCGGCCGGGCTCGCCAAAAGCCGTCGGATACGTGTGCACCTTGGGAATCCAGGAAGGGCGCGTCAGCGTCCAGCCGCTGGCGCCCGCAGTCTCTTCAATCGTCGGCTGCACGCCTTCGTAGACCACATCGGAGGTTTCATGAACGGTGTTCTCGATCTGGACGACGATCTTGCGGGAGCCCGAGTACCGCTTGAACAGGCCGGTCAGACGGTAGATCTCCAGATTGCTTCCGTCTGAATTGTTCCGGGTCTCGATCGGGACCGCCTGAAAATTGTCCCCCGGCGAAATACCGTTGATGATCTCGAAGGAGTTGATCCGGGGATCGCCGTTCCAGCGGAACCAGACATAATAGTCGGCGAAGTAGGAATCCCGCTCGATGGGCCCCACCGACAGGAGATGCGCCCCCACCGTGATTTTTACCGGCTCGGCCAGCGCACGAGTGACACTACCTGACACTAGGACGAGGCATACTGCGCCCAGGATGGCCGAGAGCCATCCCCGGAGACTGCTGGCCATGCGGGGAAAACGGACCTGTTTCATGCTGCTGCTAGCGTTGCACGCCCTCGTGGCCTCTGTCCATGCCGGAGAACCGCCGAGATTCATGGCCGGACCCCAGTCCCGCAAAGCACCCGACAATCTCGAGGCTGAATTACTGGAATTCCTGGACGGCGCCTGCTGCTCGCTCGACATTCTGGTCCAGGAATGGGACAACCGGGCGCTGGCCGAACGGGTGATCGAACGGGCCAGGGGCACCGCCACCTCCCCCAAACGGGTCAAAGTGCGGGCCGTGCTGGAGTCTGACTACCTCGTCGCCCGGCCGGAATCCCCGGAGCAGGACCCCGGGGACTCAGACAGCTCGGGAGCTCTTCCGCCCGATTCGATCGAACCCAACCGGCTCATCGTGCTCGATTTCTGGCGGGCCGGGATCGACGCCAGGCTCGACTACAATCCGGCCATCTTCCACCATAAATTCGTCGTCCGTGATTACGGGAAACCCACGGAAGCCGTCTGGACCGGGTCGATGAACTTCACGGAGACGGACGCCCGTCTCAACCTGAACAACGCCGTCATTCTCACCGAACCGCATGCCGTGAAGGCCTACCGGGACAAGTTCCGTGAAGCCTGGTCCGGGGCTTTCGGCAAACGGGTGAGGAGATCCGCCCGCTCACCGGAGCCCTTTCCCTCAGGAGACGGCGGCAGCATGCGGGTAATGTTCACACCGAACGACGACCTTGAGTCCGAACTGGTGCAGCTCATCGGGAGGGCTGAGAAGGAAATCCGGTTCGCCATCTTCACGTTTTCGCAGAGCTCCGCTCTCGCCGATGCCATTGCCGATGCCGTCCGGCGCGGGGTGAAGTGCTACGGGGTCTTCGACGGCGGCCAGGCCTCCCAGTCCTGGAGTCCTGACGAACGGCTCGAAGCCGCCGGGTGCAGAATCGAGCGGATCCCGCCGCCGGGGAAGGTCCATCACAAGTTCCTGGTGGTGGACGGCCGGTGGCTCTCCACGGGGAGCTTCAATTTTACCCGGCCCGCCAACGAGGCGAACGACGAGAATGCGGTTCTTACCGATTCGCCGGCCCTCGTGGAAGCGGCGCTCCGGGAGCACCGCCGGATGATGGGCGGCCGGGCGAAAGTTTCCCGCCGGAAATAGCGGCTATACTCAGCGCCGTGTCCTCGACGCAGCCAAAACCGCCGAAGCCATCCTCGATCCCCTACGACTTCTACGTCTACAGGGGAGAACTGGAGGATGTATCCCTGCTCGAGCCGCTTTCCCCGCAGCGGATCAAGGAAGCCATGAAGCGGTTTCCCGATTCGCTACCGTCTCCGGACGGCTATTCTGTGGGCGGAACATCGGCCGAAGGAACCCAGATCCAGATCCGGGTGATCCTGGAGAACGAGGAGAGCGGCCCCTGCACGACCATCGTCGTCAGGACCGGACTCGAAACGGGGCGGAGCGGATTCGAAACCGCCGGAGAGGTTGCGCGCTATCTGGCCTCGGCTCTGGACGGCAAGGTGTTCGACCCGCAGGCACACCGGCGGCTCGGCGCCGCTTCACGGACCACAAGCTGGGACGAAGCCCTGGAGGAGTTCGAGCGTCAGCGCCGCGCCTTCCGGTCCCTGCTGCCCGGCTCCGGGGAACGCCAGCTCCAT
The DNA here is from genome assembly GCA_964621525.1 of uncultured bacterium. GTDB lineage: Bacteria > JAGRBM01 > JAGRBM01 > JAGRBM01 > JAHCIT01 > CAZMGV01. The sequence continues at coordinate 31,598 of CAZUMS010000014.1, read as the reverse complement.
AACGGAAAGCCTGTACCCCGCTGGCAGTTCTGGAAGAAAAAGCCCGCCGGTAACTGAACGGGATTATTTCCCGTCCCCCGGCCAAAACTGATTTTTCTCATGTGAGCCGACCGATCGGTCGGGGACAATTCTTCACCAGCGTCTGGCATCCCCGAACCGGATGAAAGCCGGACGCCCAAGGAGAAGCGACCATGAGCCAGCCCCTGCCCCGGAATCTGGACGAAGCCCTGGACCGCGTGGAGACCAAATTCGAAACGCTCTATTCCTGGAACTACGACACCCAGCGCGAGGACCTGCGCAATCTCTATGAGAAGGCCAAGCGCGGCCAGTGGGACGCCCAGCAGGCGGTCGACTGGAAGACCAATGTCGATCCCGAGGCGGAAAACACGCCGGACCAGCAGATCGCCATCTACGGCACCGACATGTGGAAGAAGCTGGACGACCGGAACGTCCGCCAGCTCCGCCACGAATTCACGTCCTGGACGCTGTCCCAGTTCCTTCATGGCGAGCAGGGTGCGCTGCTGGCGACGGCACAGCTTGTCGATGCGGTCCCGTGGATCGACGCCAAGTATTACGCCGCCACGCAGGTGATGGACGAGGCCCGGCACGTGGAGGTTTATGACAAGTATCTCCGCGACAAGATCGAGCTCGAGTATCCGGTGAACCCGCATCTCAAGAAGCTGCTCGATCTGATCCTCGCCGACTCCCGCTGGGATATGAAATATCTCGGGATGCAGATCATGGTCGAAGGCCTCGCCCTCGCCGCCTTCAATTTCATGCACAACTTCTCGAAAGAGCCGCTGATCAAGGACATCACGAAGCATGTGATGCTGGACGAGGCCCGGCACGTAGCCTTCGGCGTGATGAGCCTGCGCGGTCACTACGAGCAGATGAGCGAGAAGGAGTTCAAGGAGCGTCAGGACTTCGCCTACGAGGCGTGCGTCCTCATGCGCGACCGGTTCAACGGACTCGAGGTGTGGCAGAAAATGGGCTTCGACGTGGATCGCTGCCTCGACCTGTCGACAAACTCGCCCGCCATGCGGGAGTTCCGCAAGATGCTGTTCTCGAAGATCGTCCCGAACCTGAAGCGGATCGGCCTCCTCACGGGCGATCTTCGCGACCGGTTCAAGGAGCTGGACATCCTCAAGTTCGAGAACTGGGAGGCCTCCGCCTGACGTTTTAATACAGTCTCAGCAGCAGCGGAGCCCGCCTGGATTCCCCGCTAACGGGAACCGGGACGGGCTCCGGCATTTTTGCGCCGGTAGCCGAGGACCGCAGCGCCGAGCACGCCCGCCACAAACGCGAGTGCAGGCCAGTCCCCCCAGAACAGGTACAGCGAGCCGCCCGGCAGCCCCTTCGCCTCCACGACGCGGACGGCGTCCGTATCGAGCGCCGTCTCGGCGTGAAGATCCCCCAGCGGATCCGCCATGGCGGTAATTCCGGTGTTCGCCGCCCGGAGCAGATAGCGCCGCGTCTCCACCGCGCGGAGCGACGACATGACGAGAAGCTGCTCCGGCGCGCTCGTCTGTCCGAACCAGGCGTCATTCGTGACGTTCAGGAGGACCTCGCCGCCGGCCTCGACGAGCTTCCTCGCGTGGAGCGGGAACAGCGCCTCGTAACAGACGAGCGGGGCGAGCTGCCAGCTTCCGGCTTTGAGCGGACGGATATCGCCGCCAGGCGTGAAGCCGTCGCCCGCCGTGGGCTCGAAGATCCGGAGGATGGGCAGCAGGAACCGGGCGGGGACGTACTCTCCGTACGGGACAAGTTCCACCTTGTCGTACCGGGCCGAGGGACCGAGCCGGTCGCCCGGCTCAAACGTGAAGACGGAGTTATACCACCGCTCGCCAGCGCCGGCCGTCTCCCGGTGAAGCGCGCCGGTGACGAGCGGGATCCCGGCATTCGCGGCGTACTCGGACAGCATCGACCGGTATTCGGGCTTCTCGTACATCGCAAACGGCAGGGCACTCTCGGGCCAGATCACCATATTGGGCGCTTCGGCGAGGGCCGTGATCGAAGCATCGAGATACTTCGCCACGGTGCCTTCCGTGAGGTCCGGGTCCCACCGGAGCATCTGGGGGATGTTCCCCTGCACCAGAGCGGCGCGGAACGTGCGGGATGAGCCGTCCATTCGGCTGGACACCTCGCCGGTCCTGTACAGTCCGTAGCCGAGAAGCAGGGCAACGGCGGCGCTCAGGGCCACCAGCTGCCGCCAGACATCGCGGGCGGGCTTTCCCTCCGAAAATCCCCGGGCTGCCGAGACGAACACCTGATTGGACCAGACGAGCAGCGCCGACAGGCCGTAGACGCCGAAAAGATCCGCTCCCTGACGGAGAAGCCTTGCCGGGACGAGGGCGTAACCGAATTCGTTCCAGGGGAACTGGAGAACATGCAGCCGGATGAATTCGGCGAGGAGCCAGACCGCCGGGCGGGTCACATGGAGCGGAAGCCCGGACCACTCCGATGTTCGGTCCGAGAGCCAGATCCAGCCCGCCCACAGACCGGCGATCACGCCCGCCACCACCGCCAGCGCCGCGCAACCGGTCCAGAGCGGCTGGGCAGTGTAGAACGTCACGGTATGCACGACCCAGTAAAGCTCGCCGCAGGAGGAGACGAGACCGGCGAGCGCCGCCAGAGACGCCTTCCGGACCGGGCGCTCTTCGGCGGACACGGCGTAAAGGAGCGGCACGAGCGCCACCCACGCAAGCACCGGCACCGAAAAAGGGGCGAAGCAGAAGACCCGCAGCAGGCCGGTCAGAACGGCGAGCGCCCAGGGATTCACGAAGCTCTCAGCCGGGCGAGCAGGGCATCTTCAAAGGCGTTCATGGCCCGCTCGCCACGGGGGCCGCGCTCGTGATCGAAACCGCAAAGATGTGCGATGCTGTGCACCAGAAGCCGGCGGAGTTCCATCGCCGGAGCGTGACCCTGCTCCTTTGCCTGCCGGAGTGCCTGCGGAAGACAGATCACCGTGTCGCCGAGCACGAGCGGCAGGGGAGCGGACTGAAGGGCCGCTTTCCGGAGTGCCGCCCCGGCGGCCGGAAGCGCCCGGCGGCCGTCCGCAAGCGCATCGGCTTTCGCAGGACCAAGCAGTTCCAGCGCCGGAAACGAGAGCACGTCCGTCGTTCCCCGGTGCCGCACCGCCGCCCAGTTGAGGCGCGCCATCTCGGCATCCCGCACGAGGGAAACGGACAGCTCCGCCCCGTCAGATCCCAAGACGCTTAAGATCTTCCGGGCGTCCGCCTTCAGCCTTCTCAGAAGGGGCGCCTTCGTCCTCGCCGCGTTCCTCATCCGGATCGATGATGTCCGGGTCGGGGACCTTGGCACGGGTCTTTTCGGCCGGCTCCGGGTAGCGGATCCGGTTGTGGTAGAACGTGCTGATGACGCGGGTAAAGCTGCGGGCGATCGCATGGAGATCCTTCAGCGTGAGTTCGCATTCGTCGAGCTGTCCGTCGGCGAAGGCGTCGTTGATGAGTTTCTGGACCATGCCCTGGATACGGGCACGGCTGTAGTCCGGCAGCGTACGGGCCGCCGCCTCGCAGGCGTCGGCGAGCAGGATCACCCCGGCCTCGCGGGTCTGGGGCTTGGGACCCGGATAACGGAAGTCGGCGTCGTTGATCTCCGGGTCCTCGGGCTGCCGCAGATCGGACGCCTTCCGGTAGAAGAACTTCATCAGCTTGGTGCCGTGGTGCTGCGGGATCATGTCGACGACGGCCTGCGGGAGTCCCGCCTCGTGTCCCATGCGGATGCCTTCTTCCACATGGCTCCGGATCACGAGGGCGCTCATGGTGGGCGAGAGCTTCGTGTGCGGGTTCACCTGGTCCTCGACGAGGTTCTCCACGAAGAACGACGGCTTCAGGGATTTGCCGATGTCATGGTACATGCAGGCGACCCGCGCGAGCAGGGCGTTGCCGCCGATCTCCTTGACGCCCGCCTCCGACAGTGCGCCAACGATCAGGCTGTGATGGTAGGTCCCCGGCGACTGGAGAAATACCTTCTGGATCAGCGGATGGTCGAAGTTGTTGAGCTCCATGAGACGCAGGTCGCTCGTGTAGCCGAACACCCGTTCAAGCACGGGCAGGATCACGTAGACACAGGTGGGCGTGACGAGCATGCCGCCGGTTCCGGCGATGATGAGCGCCTCCCGGAGCTGGCCATCGGCAATGGTCCCGAGCCGGTATCCGGCCAGCACGGCCGCGATGTTCACGGCGCCGATGGCGAAGCCCGCCCGCATGACGACGCTGCGGCTCGTGGTGCGGGCAATCACCGCCGCCCCGATCCAGCTCGCGGCGAGGTAGTGAATCACCTGCGGCAGGTCGCCCCGGGCGGCAAGCGCCGCCGGCAGCGACACGGCCACTGTCCAGAAGAATACTGTCTCCGCACGAAACACGAGGCGGAGGACCACGGCGAAGGCTGCCGCAATGGCGATGTTCGTCCACAGGGGAGGAGCCAAACGGTTAAAGGCGGCCGCAGCGACAAGCATCACCGCCATCGTCACGAGATCGTTCGGCTTCGATGCCACGGCCCCCAGATGCCGGCGAACGAGGACAAGCAGCCCGAACAGGGCGCCGGACACCGCCGCCGACAGGAGCAGGAACCGGTTCAGCCAGCGGGATTCCCGCTGGCCGGCCCGGATCAGTTCAAGGAGGTCCCGTTTCTGCTGGTCGATCCTTTCGCCCTCACGCAGGATCAGCTCGCCCTTGCGGAACTTCACGAAGACGGGTTTGACCGATTCCGAGGCGGCAAGGCGGCGGCGTTCGGTCTCCTGGATATTGCGCGCGAGATTCGGCCGGATCGTCTCCCTGAGCAGCTCCGCAGCCGCCTGCCGGAGTTTCGGAGGGGATTCTTCCATCCAGAGATCGATAACCCCGGCCGCCGCGTTCCGGGCTCCCCGCAGGTCGGTCAGGTAGTCGAACGACGATTCCGTGAACTCCCCGCCGCCCGGCACACGCCGGATCGTGATCTGGACGCCTGCCTCCTGCGGGAGATCCTGGAGCGACCCGATCACGCCGGGTTTCAAAAGCTGGTCGGCGGCGCGCTTGATCTGGGTTTCGGTTTCCGGCTGCCAGCCGGCGGCCCGCAGCGCCGCAGCCGCGGGACGGCTCAGGCTGACGCCGGCGGCGCCGAGTTTTTCGACGTCGGCCTGCGGATCGCCGGAAGTCCGCATCGCCTCGAACAGGCCACCGATCCGGCGGGAAACCTCGCTCACAATGCCTTCGTCGTAATCGAAGACCGGGAAAATGCCCCGCGCCGCCTCCAGGCGGCGTATCGAGGTCGCCCCTTCGTCTTCGAGAGACAGGTCCTCGGCGGCATAGAGATTTTCCCGGGCGATCTCGCCCGTCTCGTACTGCGGGATACGGACCGGAAGTCCGGGCGTCAGCGACAGGGCGACGAGCGCAGAGACCGCCGCCAGCACCGTCAGGAAAAGAACCTTGCCCCGGGTTGTTTCCGGCAGCACCCGGACCACGCCCGTCTCTTCGACGATCTTTTCCAGAACGCCGAGCGCTGACTGGCGTTCGGTCATTTCCGTCCCCCGCCGTCGCCGACCGACCGGAGGCGGCCGTGCTCGCCTTCATAGGCCTTGAGGATTTCCACCAGCAGCGGATGACGGACGACATCCCGCTCGTCGAAGTGGACGAATTCGATGCCGGGCACGCCCTTCAGCACGCGAACGGCATCCACGAGTCCCGAGTGCTCCCGGGGCGGGAGGTCGATCTGCGTGATGTCGCCGGAGATCACCGCCCGGGAACCTTCTCCGAGCCGGGTGATGAACATCTTCATCTGGGCAGGTGTCGTGTTCTGCGCCTCGTCCAGCACGATGAACGAGCGGTTCAGTGTCCGCCCGCGCATGTAGGCCAGCGGGGCGATCTCGATGGAACCCCTGGCGAGAAGCTGCTCCGCCCGTTCGGGCTCCACCATGTCGTGCAGGGCATCGAACAGGGGCCGGAGATACGGATCCACCTTCTCCTGCATGGTGCCGGGCAGGAAGCCGAGCCGCTCGCCCGCCTCGACAGCCGGGCGGGCGAGCACGATGCGCGTAACTGCCTTGCTGAGCAGTGCCTCAAGCGCCACCGCCATGGCGAGGTAGGTTTTCCCCGTTCCCGCGGGACCGATGCCGAACACCATGCTGGAGCGGTGAAGCGCCTCAAGGTAGCGGGCCTGGTTGCCGCTCCGGGCCCGCACGGACCTTCGTCCGAACATGACAGGCGGCGCGGATCCAGCGCCGGTTTCGTTCAGGGAACCGGCGGCGAGCCTGAGGATGCTCTCGACATCGGATTCGTCAGCGGCTTCGGGACGGCCCGCAAGGGCGGCAAGTTCGCGAAGCACCTGCCGCGCGGCCGCCACGTTCGGGGCCGGGCCGGCGATCTCCAGCACGGTGCCCCGGGCAAGCACCTCGACCGACAGATCCGACCTGAGGCGCCGCAGGATGCGGTCGCCCTCGCCGAGCACGGCACGGGCCTCGTCCGTGGTCCGGAAAGTATGGACGTGGGTTGTCGGTTCCTTCGTCAGGGAGCGATCCTCACCGGCCCTTGTCGCGCCTGAACACCAGATTGAAGCTCTCGCCGGCCGGCTGGTAGTCGGCAAGCTGCTTCACCAAATTTACCGTGTCCGGCTCGATGAGGCCAGAGGATGCCAGTTCGTCCAGGGAAGCGGGGTACTGGCTCTGGAGGGCGTGATAGGCATCGAGCGCATGGGTAATGCGTGCCTTGTAGAGGTGTTCGCGTTCACTTTCCCGTGCCTGTGCGCTCCAGACCGGCCAGGTAACGAACCGGTAGATGCGGGGGATACCCGCCAGGACGATCAGTGCCGTAACGGCGATCAGGGCGAAAGACGGTCCGCGGCCTTCCCAGGGCTTGATGCGCCGCTTGCCGCCCGGCAGCTCCAGGGAAGGTTCCGAGTGCGTGTCGACGCGGACATAGCCCTTCTTGACGAGCGAGAGGAGCGCCTTGGCACCGTCGAACTTGCCGAGACGTGAAAGGTCCACGGCCGCCTGGATCGAGCGCCCGCCGCCGATCGCCTCGTATACCCGGAACTCGTCGTGCGAAATGCCGCCCTTTTTCTCCGCGTTGTCCACGGGCGGCGGCAGTTCGAGTCCCGGCACGGGCGACACCTTGCGCGAGAAGTCCGGCAGCTCTCTCAGGACGGCCGGCCACTCGTCCACCATGCGGAAACCGTCCATGAGCACATGCTCGGCAGGCACCGGGCGGAAGCTGTCCTCGTTGACCGTGACGTCCTTCTGGTCGAACTCGAAGTTGGCGTCCTGCCAGCTGAACAGGTCGTAGATGTTCTCGAGCGTATCGAGCTTTTCGACGGCAGCGACCTGCTCGTTCACGATGAGTCCCGTATCGACGAGCACCTCCCGGAGCCTCCGGAGCTGGTCGCGGGCGGTCCGCGCTGCCTCGTCGGCGCCGGCCTTCGTGACGAGGCCGCCCTTCACAAGCGCGTTATAGAGCGCCGTGTCCTCGTCCACCCCGTGGGTCGCCGCGCGGCAGATCTGGCCCTTCGAGAAGAACACGTCGATGGCCGTGCCGCCGGGGCCGCCCGAGAGGTTCAGCACGCCGGTTTTCTGCTGCTGCCCGATGAGCTGGAAGATGTCAGCGATGCCGAAATCCTTGAGGGTTCCGCGGAGTGCCATCAGCCGCCCTCCTCAAGATTGAAGAAATGCCACAGGGCCGACAGGTAGAACAGCAGTCCGCCGACGATCAGCGTCGCCCGGAACGGCAGCGACGGGTCCCGCTTCAGGGACCACGGGTCGCCGGTCACGATTCCGCCCTGAAGCCAGAAGATGACGAGCACGCTGGTCAGGGCGAGGAACAGGGCGCCGATCACAAGGCGGCCACGGCCCATCTCGCCCGAACCGGGGGCGACGAAGGTTGCGAGCGACCAGAGCTGACGCTTGCGGCGCTGGAACGACTTGATCTCGGCGCGCTTCTTGAGAAGCACGGCGGGGTCGACGGTTTCATTCCGGTAGAGCACGGCGATGCACTGGGCGCAGAGAGAAGTGGACTGAAGGAACTGGCCCTGCCGCGCCCGGATCCAGGTGCCGCACGATTCGCAGACATAGGAATGGCCGATCCGCCGGCGCAGAAGCTGGATTGCCAGAACGCCCGCGGCACACAGGAGCACAAGCACCGTCACCTCGCCGCTGCCGCCCGAATAGGCCTCGAACAGGGCCTTGACGCTGTCCCGGCTGCCCTCGAGGAACTCCGCCCGGTGCTCCCAGATATAACGGTCCGACAGGGGGAAGGCGGCAAACAGCGCCAGCTCACCGGTTCCCGTCAGCGGCCGTGTCCAGAGGTCCCAGACGTCCCGGCCCAGATCCTTCTTCGCCGCCTGAAGGGCTGCCTGCGCCTCGGCGGCGCGGGCGGGACCCATGAGCTCAAGGATCCGGCCCCGGTTGAACTGAAGCCACTTGCTTCCGCCCGCAGAGCGGCTGGCCTCATCAAGCCTGGCGAGGCCGGCCTCGGGGTTTCCGTCCAGCGCCTCCACCACGGCCAGATTCGCGGCAGCCTGCCAGAATCCGGGAGTCTTGCGCAGCACTTCCGAGAACGACTGCCGCGCGACCTCGAGGTTCCGGCGCTTCAGGGCAACCATGCCGAGCGAAAAACGGGAGGCTTCGTCGGAGGGGACCTCGGCGACCCGCTGTTCCAGAAGATGGAACAGGGAAACCGTCGGTTCGCTGTACCGCGCGTTCACGACGCTCGTGAGCTGGACGGAGCGGGCGGTAATCGCCCGTTCGGAGGCGGCCTCCGCGAGGTAGGGGGCGGCGGCAAGCCCCGCCAGCGAGGCGAACAGGACCGCCGATTCCCGGTTCGTGAGATACATGGCGGACAAGAGCAGCCAGACGGCCGCCGTGCCGATCGTCCCCGCCCCGAGGGCCACCGGCACCAGCGCCACAAGGACCACGAACAGCCGGAATACCCAGAATGGAATCTGGTCGATTCCGCGGAACCAGTGGGCGAAATCGGACGCGATAGCCATATGCGTGCGGTAGAGCAGAACCAGTGCGATGGCGAGCGAGGCGAGCTGGATCGCATAGCCCAGCGCCTGAAGCAGCGTCGCTGTCGCGGCCAGATAGGTGTTGATGAGGCCGAGCTGGATCTTCACTCCCTCACGGAACCAGCCGGCGAGGTTCGGCGGCTCGAACTCGCCGAGATCGAGGGCGATGCGGAACCGGGCATAGGCCACCGCCGCCAGCCGGGAGGAGAGCCGCCCTGCCTCGTCGAGAAGCGTCCGCATGAGATCACGGTCGCCGTTTTTGGCCGCCTGTTCGGCCATCTGGATCAGGGCAGTGGACCGGGGCGGCATGCTGTCGATGCCGAGCAGGAACCGGAGCCGTTCGAGCTGGTTGAACAGCGGGGCGGCGGCCGAGAGCCGTCCGCCCCGGAGCGCCACGAGGAGCTCGCGCCAGGTGCCTTCCAGCATCCCGAGAGTCGGCGCCTGCGCCGGATCGTAGGCCGTGGGAGCGTCGGCAAGCAGGTCGTCGATACTCGCGGGCGGGAGGAATTCGGGGCCTGTACGCTCGGGAACGGCCGGCACTCCGGCCACCGGAGCCGAAGGGGCGGTCTGTGCCGGAGCCACGGGTTCAGGTGGCGGCGCGGGAGCCAGTGTGTCGGGAGCCCGGGGCCGGATTGTCGCAGGCGCTTCCAGCAGCCTGTCCACGTCGTCCAGGGAGCGCGAGGGCTCGCGCTCCTGCGCGTCGAGGCGGAGGGCCGAGAAGAGGCAGAGTGTCCCCAGCAGGACGAACACCGCCGCACGGAGCCGGCGCGGGAAGCCCGGGGATTGACGGGGAGCCGCAGTGCCGGTGAGTCTCAGCCTCATGCCACCTTCCACGAAGAAAAAGCCGCCGCGAAAAACCGCCACACGCCGGAACCTGAAGAAAACCGGGAGGGGCGCCAGAACTCGCGGGAACGTCCGTGATCGTAAAAGAACGGCCCGGAATCTCCAAGTGCTTCCGGGGGGTTCCGGCTTCGACCGCCTGGTGGCAATCATGGCGACTCTCCGCTCTCCGGAGGGATGCCCGTGGGACCGGGAGCAGAGCTTCGACACGATCAAGCCCTACACGCTGGAGGAAACCTACGAGGTCCTCGAGGCGATCGACGCCCGGGACTGGAATGCCCTCAGGGAAGAGCTGGGCGACCTGCTGTTCCAGGTGGTCTTTTACGCCCAGATGGCGAAAGAGAAGGGTCTGTTCGGTATCGAGGACGTCACGAACGGTATCGCCGACAAGATGACCATCCGTCACCCCCATGTGTTCGGCACCGGCAAGGCGGCGACCTCCCACGACGTCGTCGTGAACTGGGAGGCGATCAAGCGGAAAGAAAAGGCCAAAACCCGCGAGAGCGTTCTGGATGGCATCCCGCCCGAGCTCCCGGCGCTGGTCCGCGCCTCCCGGCTGGGCGAGAAGGCCGCCCGCGTGGGCTACGACTGGCCCGACCGGGACATGCTCTGGGACAAGCTGGCCGAGGAAACCGGCGAGCTGATCGAGGCGATCTACGGCACAACCGAGCCGCCAAAAGTCGCCGCCGAGGCCAAAGGCAGAATCCGCCAGGAGCCGCCCGTCGAGGAAGGTCCCAAACGGGACCATGTGGAAGAGGAGATCGGCGATCTCCTGTTCGTCATCGCCAACATCGCCCGCAGGTTCCACCTCTCGCCCGAGGACGCGCTGCGCAAGTCGAACGCCAAGTTCTACCGCCGGTTCCGGCACATCGAGAACGCCATGAAAGCGGACGGCCTCTCCTTCGGCGAAGTGTCGCTCGAGCAGATGGAACGCTACTACCAGCAGGCCCGCCGCGCCGAGGGCAAAGTCCCGGTAAAAACTCCCGCTACCCGCCGTAAATTTCCATAAACACCGGCCGCTGCCCGTTTCTTCCGCCTGCAGAGGAAGCGCTAGGGTTCTGCCGTTCACCATCCGGAAGAACGGATTTCGAAGGACGCGGGCGGCCGCCGGACATTCTGCCGGCAGGCCGCACTGGAAGGGATGCATCATGAAGAAGCGGAACTGGGGTCAAACGGTCGCGGCAATCGTGCTGGGAAGCGCCCTCGCGGCAGGCGCCGCGGAGCTCACGGCACCGGGCTCGGCCGTGAGCGTCAAGACGGACGAGAACCTGACGCTCGAGTTCGGCCAGCTCAACGTGCCCGGAGAAGTCCGTAACTTCGCGGTTGTCGATATCGACGGCGACGGTCTCAAGGACATTCTCGCCACCTACAGCCAGAAGGACGAAAAGAAACCGATGGTGGACCGGCGGTTCGCCCTGTTCCTCAACTCGAAGTCCGCCGGTTTCCCGCCGAACCCGACGCGCACCTGGGCAGCGCCCTCGCAGGCGGCGGCTTATGACGTGGGCCGGTTCCGTTCGGGGTCCAAGACCTCGCAGATCGTCTACTTCACGCCCCAGGGAATCTCCATCTCCTCCTTCGACGCGGACGGCCAGCCTTCCGAACCCGTGCAGGTCTATTCGGGAGTTTCCTGGTACCTGACGGTGGACCGGAAGAACCTCACCCGCCAGGAACTGCTCATCGACCTGAACGGCGACGGCGTGCTGGAAGCGCTCCTTCCCAAAGGAGAGACGGTCGATATCCTGAAGTTCGGCGCCGCCGACGCGCAGGTCACGGTGGCCGGCACGCTCAGGCTTCCGCTCAAGGCCGAGGTCGAGACCTGGTCCGAAGGCGTGATGATGTTCAAGCGGATCGAGACGGCGAGTGCGATCCTCACCTACCGGCTGCCCGAGTTCCGGGTGGGCGAGTTCAACGGCGACGGGCGCCCGGACCTCTACGCCGTCCGGGACGACAAGGCGATGGTGTTCGTTCAGAAGGAGGGCGGGGCTTTCGAGTCCGATCCGCAGGTGTTCGACTTCGACCTGTTCAGCTGGGACGACATGGACCGCCGCAGCAAGCCCGCGACGATCTTCCGGATCGAGGCGCTCGACATCAATGCCGACGGCCTCATCGACATCTCCGTCGCCCGCACGGACCAGACCAGCCTCAAGAATCTGGACCTCAAGCACCAGACCCGCATCTATTACAACAAGGGCGGCAAGTTCACCCCCGGCAAGCCCGACTTCTCGATCGTCCTGCCCACCTGGATCGAGATGCCCTACTTCACCGACGTGAACGGCGACCGGCGGCTGGACCTCGCGTTCCTCTATGTGAAGTTCAACCTCTGGACGATCATCAAGGCGATCACCGCCGGCTCGGTAAGCCCGCAACTGGACGCCTACGTCCAGAACGCCGACGGCTCGTTCCCGGCGAAGCGCACCGACAACGTCTCGCTCAGCAAGGGCTATCAGCTCGACCGGCTGGATTCGAGCCTGGGCCTCAAGCCCCTGTTCGCCGATTTCAACGGCGACGGCTGGGCCGACGCTTTCTACAACGCCGGGGTGGAACGCTACAGCGTGGTGCTCTCGGACAAGGCGGAAAGCGGCCTGTTCACGGACGGCGACGAAGCGTCCTTCGACGGCCTGCGGGGCAGCTACCACATGACGCTGACCGACTTCGAGGGCGACGGCCGCCCGGACATCGCCGCCCGGCACGAGAACAGCCCCGCCATCTGGAACCAGATTCTGGTCATCCGGAACCGGGGCGTCACGGCGCCGAAGTAAACGGGTTCAGGCCACCGAGCGGTTATAGGCCAGGAGCAGCGTCAGGTACATCTTCGCCACCGGCACGGGAACGCCGAGCCGCTCGCCGTTCCGGACGACGGGACCCGAGATCGCGTCGATCTCCACCGGCTTTCCGGCGCGGCGGTCGGACAGCATCGATGTCGGCACGGTCTTGATCGTGGCCGTCCCGGCGATATGGCGGTCCGCTTCCTTGTCTTCCAGCGGAAGCCCAAGCGCCTGCGCCACCCGGATGCACTCCATCATGCCCCGGTGCACAAGGTCCCGGGTGTCGGGTAGCGTAATCACGTCGGTGGCGAGGGAGTTCGTGAGTGCCGTGAGCGGATTCAGGCCGGCGTTCCAGACGAGCTTGCGCCACTTGTCGAGCCGGATGTTCGCGGAGACGTGCGTGGGGATCTTCGCCGCACTGAATAGTTCCTTGATGGCCGCCAGCTTTTCGCCGGTCCCCGGTCCCGACATGCCGATGTCCCCGGCCGTAACAAGCCCCGAACCGTAATGCCGGATCACGCCGGGACCGTCCTGAAGCGCGCTCACGTAGCAGGTACCGCCGAGGACGTTTGCCTCCGGAAAGGCTTTCTTCAGCTTTTCCTCCGCCTCGACGCCGTTCTGGAGCGGCAGGATCCAGGTGGACGGACCGACGAGCGGCCGGAGCGTCGCAACCGTCGCCTCGTCCTGCGTCGTTTTCACGCAATAAACGATGAGATCGAGCGGACCCTTGAGTTCGGAGAGTTCTTTCGCCGGGGCCTTCACCGCCACCGTGCGGTTCTCGCCAGTCAGCTCGAGTTTGAGACCGTCCCTGTTGATCGCTTCCTTGTGGGCGCCGCGGGCGACGAAGGTGACGTCCGCCCCGGCGAGCGCCAAGCGCCCGCCGTAATATCCCCCGACTCCGCCGGTGGCGACGAATGTGATCTTCATGCGGAGGGTCTTAGCCTCGGACAAGGGCCGTTGGCTACCTGCGGCGTGCTCTCAGGCGGCCCGTTCGGGGATCGTGGGCTGACCCGAAGGAGTCCACTTAGGCATGTCGGAAATCCGGATGCGGTCCAGGATGCGGATGAATTCGGCGTTCGCCTCGTCCCAGTGCGAGAAGATGGACGAAATCAGCGGACGGCCGTGGCCGTTCCTGCCGGAACCGGCATCCGCCGGTTCGGTGAGGGAGCCCTGCCCCGCCTCGACGACCATCCGGTAGGTGATCTCCTCGGCGGGCCGCGCCAGCCGGTAGCCTCCGGCGGCGCCCGGATACGATTTCAGAACCCCTGCCCGCTGGAGGTCTTTCAGGATCTTCGCGAGGAAATTCCGGGGAATGTTCTCCCGCGTCGCAATCTCGGAAATGGACGACAGCTCACCCGGCGGCTGTACCGCGAGGAATGCCACCGCCCGAAGCGCATATTCACCGTGCCGGGTGAGTCTCACAGACCGGATCTCCCGATGCAGCCCGCCTCCAAATCCACAAGCGGCGGGCCGCCATCCTTTCAAAGGCTATCCGGATCCTCCCGCCCCGTAACTGATCCATGTCAGATCGGCGGAAATTCCATGCCGCCGGTTTTCTCCGGGAATATCCGTAAGTTGGCCGCCCGTAAGGCTGGTGTTAGGCTCTGCGCCCATGGCAATCGACTGGTCCAGCGTGCAGGCCGAGGTGGTTCGCCACCTGCAGAACCTGCTCCGCATCAACACCGTCAACCCGCCGGGCAACGAGCGGGCGGCGGCCGATTATGTGGCGAAGGTGCTGGATGCGGAGGGGATCAGGTCCGAAATCCTCGAGTCGGAACCCACCCGCGCCAGCCTGATCGCGAACCTGAAGGGTTCGGGCAGGGCCGGCCGGCCGCTCATGCTGTCGGCGCATCTGGACGTCGTGGCCGTGGACCGCGAGATGTGGACCCACGATCCGTTCGGCGGCGAGATCCACGACGGGTTCGTCTGGGGCCGCGGCGCCATCGACATGAAGAACATGGCGGCGATGCAGCTCATGGTGATGCTGCTCCTCAAGCGCGAGGGCGTGAAACTCGGCCGCGACCTCAGGCTCGTCTGCGTCGCCGACGAGGAAGCGGGCTCGGAACTCGGCGCGGATTTTCTCGTCAGCAAACATCCGGACAAGATCGACTCCGAATACTGCATCACGGAAGTGGGCGGTTTCACGATGCACCTGGACCGCGGGACGGTTTATCCCATCCAGGTATCGGAGAAGGGCATCTGCTGGATGCGGCTCCACGCGAAGGGGGAGCCCGGCCACGGATCCATGCCCCACTCGCACATGGCGACGGTGAAGCTCGCCGCCGCCGTGGCGCGGCTCGGCTCGGCGCGCCTCCCCCAGCACAACACGCCCGTGGTGGAGAACTTCGTCCGTACCGTGGCGAGCTTCACGAAGCCGCCCGGAAACCTCGTCCTGCCGCAGCTTCTGAACCGGCGGCTGTCGGGGCCGGTCCTGAACATCATCGACCGCACCGACCCGTGGCAGGCGGCGGCCCTGAACGCCATGGTGAGGAACACCGTCTCACCGACGATCTACCAGGGCGGCAAGAAGGTGAACGTCATCCCGTCCCACGCCAGCATCGATCTGGACGGCCGGCTGATCCCCGGCCAGACGGCCGACGACATGCTCCGGGAACTGCGCGAGGTGGTCGGGGACGACTACGAGATCGAGATCCTCAAGTATGCGCCGGGCGACGTCTTCCCGAGCACGACGCCGCTGTATAGCGCCATCGAGCAGACGATCCGCCGGTTCGATCCCCAGGCGGTGCCCGTGCCCTACATGATCACCGGCTTCACGGACGCCTTCTGCTACAACCGGCTCGGGATCAAGTGCTACGGCTTCACGCCGGTGAAGATGCCGCCGGGCCTCGTTTTCTCGCGCCTCTACCACGGCCACGACGAACGCATCCCCGTGGACGGGCTCGGCTGGGGCACCCGGGTACTCTACGAACTCGTCGCCGGGTTCCTCGCGGAGCGCTGAGCTTCTCCAGACCTTCTCCGCCATGCCCATCGACCTCGCCTCGCCGTTTCCGCTCACGCACTCGCTCCAGGCGGTTGTGCCGGGAATCCGGAAGTTCCGGACGAAGAAGGACCTGTTCGCCTCGGACCTCTGGAGAGCCCACGGACCGGAGCTTGAGCGGGTTGCGGGCGGTATCGAGTATTTCCGCCACCCGGACCCGGCGCCGCCCGTGCGGGACCGGTTCGTGCGCGCCGTATCGTGGAACATCGAGCGGGGCAAGCGGTTCGACGCCGTCATGGACGGCCTCTCCCACGAGCTGATCCGGGACGCCGACATCGTCATCCTGAACGAGGTGGATATCGGCATGGCCCGCTCCGGCCAGCGCAGCATCGCCGGGGAAATCGCCCGCAGGCTCCGGATGCACTACGTCTTCGGCAACCACTACCTGTGCCTGGACCGGGGAAATCCGAGAGACACGCTCGTCCTCGGCCGGGACGGTGCCGTCGCCGGGACCCGGGATGACCTTCCGGACGAGGAAAACTCGCTGGGTCTTCACGGCAACTGCATTCTCAGCCGCTATCCGCTGGTGCGGGCCGAGAACGTCCCCCTGTTCGAGACGAAGGACAAGTTCCGCAGCCGCTCAGACAAGCGGTTCGGCGTGAAGAAGGCCCTCTGGGCGGAAGCGGCGACGCCGCTCGGGCCGCTCACCGTCGCGGCCGTCCATCTGGATTCCATCGCTTCTCCCGCGAACCGGGCCCGTCAGCTCGGGAGCCTCCTCGCCCGGCTGGACGCACTGGAACCCGCCGGCCCCGTGCTCATCGGCGGCGACTGGAACACGACGACTTACGATCTCCAGACGCCGCTCCGCCTCGTCTGGAACCTGGCCAAAAAATTCTGGCGCGGCGGGTTCGCCCACGCGGTGCCGCAATACATGACGCCGTACGAGATCTACGACCGGCCGGAGTTCGAGACGGCCGAGCGGCACGGCTTCGACTGGCGGAACTTCAACAACCTCGCCCATTCGACGACGGTCTACGACGTGGAGGACCCCGAGGCCGCCAGCATGGTCAGGGACCATGTGGGGAGCCTCGGCGTGAAGCTGCTCCGGTGGCGGCTGGCTCCGTGGAACGGGAAGGCACCACTGAAGGTGGACTGGTTCGCCGGACGCAACCTCCGCCCCGCCGGACCGGACCCTGCTGCCGGGGCCCTTGCCCCGCTGGCGCTCGAGCGGTTCCGGCCGTCGGGCCGCCGCGCCTCCGACCATGACCCGATCATCGCCGATGTGAAGTGGTGAAGAACGTCAGTCTGCCGGCTGACCGGGAGCGCCGCCGTCCTTCGGAGCACCGCCGGTCTTCTTCCGGCGGCGGCCGCCGCGGCTCGATTTCTTCTTCTGGCGCGGAAGGTTCTGGATATCGGCGAGCGGCACCGGCGTCTCGCCCCGGGCGAGCGCGTCGATGGCGTAGAACCCGTAGCAGCTTTCGAGCCGCTGGGGGTTCGCGGCGAGACGGGCGTTGATCTTGCCCGTGGCGATGCCGCGGCGGAGCAGCATGAAATTGAGGTAGACGTTCACCGCCGGGATGCCGAGCCGCCTCGGGACGGCCAGCCGCCGGTTTACCTCGCCGATGCGCTCGCCCGCCTCGGTGAGCACCTGCGGGAGCTTCGCCACCGGGAACGAGGCCCCGCAGATCTCGTCCACGAGATCGTCGTTATAAGGCGCCACGGCCACGGTGTAGGACAGTTCTTCCGGCAGGCCTCCGTCGCGGTAGCGGCGGTCGGCCTCCTCGAAACGCTTCCAGGACCGCTTCTGGTGGTCTGTCTGGCCGGGGCAGGTCCCCAGCGCATCGGCGAGCGCCGGGAGGATGTCCCGGAGCAGGCCCGACTTTTCAAGCAGGCAGAGCGACGGATACGACGACCCCCGCGAGAGCTCCCGGAGGAACTCCTCCAGCACACGGGCCCTCGAACACGACTTGATGTGCTCGTGATGGACCCGGATCGCGTCCCAGGTGTTCGTCTCGATCTCGAAGCCGACGCGGCTCGCATGACGGATCGCCCGGATCATCCGGACGGGGTCCTCGAGGAACCGCACGTTCGGATCGCCGATGGTGCGGATCAGGCGCTTCTTGAGGTCGTCGATGCCGCCCACGTAATCGATCACCGAGAACGTATCGATGTCGTAGAAGAGGCCGTTGATCGTGAGGTCGCGGCGGAAAGCGTCCTCCTCGGGGGTGCCGAACACATTGTCGTCCCACTGAAGCAGTGTGTTCGGAGCCGGTTCGGGCGGCGGAGCGGACTCTTCAGGGAGGGCTTCGGCCGCCGGCTGGGACGCGGGAGCGGCGGACTCTTCCTCGTCAGAGTCTTCCTCCTCCTCGTCGTCCTCGTCCCCTTCGGCCTGCCCGGCCTCGGCGACGATCCGCAGGGCGTCCGACTCGCTGGGCTCCCCGGCGAGCGCCTGCCCGATCGGTTCCCCCGCGTGGACGTTGTCGGTGAGGAACTCTTCGGTCTCCTCGCCCTCGAACTCGAGGTCCGCGTTCGGCTCGTCCGCCTGTTCGGGGCGAGGCGGTGCCCGGAAGGTCGCCACCTCCACCACGCAGTCCCGGCCGAACCGGACGTGGACCACCCGGAACCTGCGGCCGATGACACGGGCGTTCCGGAACAGCTTGGCCACCTGCCGCGGGGTCGCATCGGTGGCGATGTCGAAGTCCTTGGGCTTGCGGGAGAGCAGCATGTCCCGGACCGAGCCGCCCACCAGGAACGCCCGGTAGCCGGCCGAGCGCAGCCGGTAGAGCACCTTCTGGGCTTCGGGCGAAATCGACTTGCGCGAGATCGGATGTTCGTTCCGGGAAAGGATCAGCGGGCTGCCCGGTAGCCCCTGCGGCGTACGGAGCGGCTGGCGGTCGTCGTCGTCCGGCGAACCCTCCTGGGGGTCGTCCCGCCTTTCAGCCGGTTTCCGGGCCGCGGGCCGGACGTCACGGGGCGGTGCCGGAGGACGGCTGCTGGTGGCAAAAGCGGCGGCCGGAACCGGCAGGCGGGCGGGTGCAGGTTCGGCCTGCTCTTCCTCATCTTCGGTCAGGTCCCGCCGGAACGGGGCGAACAGGGCGCCGGTCACCACGCACCAGACCGTATAGAACGACCCGGCGAGCGCGGCCTCCGGGGAGAAATACCGGGTCGCCAGCACGGTCGAGAGCCCCGCGTTCTGCATGCCGACCTCGATGGCGGCCGTGAGCTGCTGCTTCGGGCTGAGGCCGAACAGCCGCGCCCCGAGGAAACCGAACAGGTAGCCCGCCGCGTTCAGCAGGATCACGGCGACGATTACGACTGCGCCGACCTCGGCGATGCGGCCCGCGTTCTGGGCCGTGACGGCGGCGATGATCCCGGTGATGCAGGCGACGGTGACGGAGGAAACCGCGGGCTCCACCTGTTTGATCTGGCCGGTGAAGAAGAAACGGACAGCAAAGCCCGCCCCGACCGGCGCGACCACCGTGAGCAGGATGTCGATCATCATCCGCGTGGTGTCCAGCACCACCGAGGTGCCGGTGAACAGGTCCACCGCGAACGGCGTCACCGCCGGGGAAATCGCCGTGGAAGAAACCGTCATGGCGACCGAATAGGCGACGTCGCCGCCCACGAGGTACGTGATCGTGTTGCTCGCCATCGCCCCCGGTACCGAGCCGGTCAGGATGAGACCCAGCCGGTCGGGTTCCGACAGCGGGAGCAGGTTCGCGATCAGCCAGGCCGCGAGCGGCATGACAAGAAACTGGAGCATGACGCCCACGGCCACGGGCCAGGGTTTTTCCCGGATGCCCCGGACTTCCTCCTCGCGGAGCAGGAGCCCCGTCGAGAACATGGTCAGCACGAACAGCCACCTGAGGTGGGTGATGAGGAACGCGGCACCGGACGGCGCGGCATAGGCCAGCGCCGAACCGATCAGCACCCACAGGGGAAAGAGTCGTGTAAAGCCGGAAAACAGTTTCACGTCGTCATCTAGCAGAAGGCCGTTGGCTCCCGGTCAGGGTAGCGGCACTGGGAGTAGGCGGCCCCGGCGGCGGAAACAAGGGGGGTCGGCCTATCCCGGCTGGCGAAGGGCCAGACGGGCCAGTTCGCCCTTCAGCCACTGCTCGATGGTGTCGAGCCGGTCCGAAGGGGCGAGGGTTTCGAGAAGCTCCTGTTTGAGGAAAATGTCCCGGATCAGGTGAAAGGCGGCGAAATCCGCCAGCCGGGCGGCACCGCGCTGGAGGTCCAGCAGGGGAATGAGTTTCTGGGCCGGTTCTCCGCCCCAGAGAAAGCACAGCTCCTGAAGCCCCTTGCGCATGGCGTCGATCCGGGCCTGGCTCACGCCGCGCGAGGCCTCATGGATGGGCTCGATGCCCTGCACAACCGCCTTTGGGTAGGGCTCGCTCGTCACCCAGTCCACGATCTGGACCCTCGCGATCCCCTGGACCCGGGCCATCCGGTCCACGGGGGAACTGTCCTCCCAGCCCAGGATCCGGGCCCGGCAGCCCACGGGCAGCGGCCTCGGGTCGTCGGTGCCCCAGGTGGTGGAATCCGCAAGGAAAACGCCGATTTCCCGCCCCTGCTGGAAGTTTTCCTCCACGAGACGCCGCTCGGGCTCATCCTCGTAGCAGTTCACTTCCGCCATGGCACCGGGAAAGAGCACCGTCTCGGTCACGATGAAGACCGGCAGTTCCAGCTCGTCCGGGTCCTTGGCGCGGGTTTCCACGGCCCCACCCTAGCGAAGCCCGCACGGCCGGTCCACGGCGGCGGCGATGTCAGGGCCGCCCGGCTTTTCAGGCCCCGAAAATGTGCAAGACTGCGCCGCATGGAACATCTGAAGCTCCCCAGCGGCCTCAACGTCTTCGTCGACGAGAACCACTCCTCCCCCTGCGTCTCGATCCAGATCTGGGTGGGTGTCGGGTCCGCCGACGAGACCCCCGAGGAAGCGGGCCTCGCCCACGTTCACGAACACATGATCTTCAAGGGCACGAAGAAGCGGCCCGTGGGGCAGATCGCCTCGGAGATCGAGGGCCTGGGCGGCGAGATCAACGCCTACACGAGCTTCGACGAGACGGTCTACTACGTGACCGCCGCCAGCCGGTTCTTCGAGAAGGCCGTGGACGTGCTGACGGACGCGGTGCTGCACCCGCTGTTCGACGCCGCCGAGTTCGCCCGCGAGAAGGAAGTGATCCTGGAGGAGATCAAGCGCGGCGAGGACCAGCCCGCCCGGCGGCTTTCGCAGGGGATCTTCTCCACCTCGTTCCAGTCGCACCCCTACCGGCTGCCCGTGATCGGCACCCCGGCGAGCGTGCGCAGCTTCCGCCGCGAGAACGTCCTCAGCTTTTACCGGAAGTTCTACGTCCCCAACAACATGGCCGTCGTGATCGCCGGGGACGTGGACCCGAAGACGGCGTTCGCCGCCGTGAAGAAGGCCTGGCGCGGCATCCCCGCCCGGCCGGTCAGGCGTCCCCGCCGCCCCGCCGAGAAGCCCCAGAAGGCGATCCGCGGGTTCGTCGAGCGCGGCGACATGAACGACATCTACTACTCGATGGCGTTCCACATCCCGGAGCTCCAGCACGAGGACTGCCCGGCGCTGGATCTCCTCGCCAACGTGCTGGGCGGCGGCGAGAGCTCCCGCCTCGTGAACGAGGTGAAGAACAAGAAGTCCCTCGTCTCCGACGTCCATGCCTACGCCTACACGCCCAGGGACGCCGGCATCTTCATGATCGGCGGCAACCTGCTGGCCGGGAAGGAAACCGCCGCCATCGAGGCGATGATCGCCGAGGCGATGAAACTCCAGAAGGCTCCGCCCATGCGGAGCGAGTTCGAGCGCGCCCGGCTGAACCTGGAAAGCGATCTCGTCTATCTCAAGGAGACGGTGCAGGGACTCGCCCGCAAGTGGGGCTTCTACCACATGACGGCGCGGGACCTCGACTTCGAGCGCCGCTACCTGGACCGGCTGTCGAACACGAAACCCGAAGACCTGTGCGCGGTCGCCCGCCGGTACCTGAACGAGAAGAACTGCACCTTCGGACTCATGGGCCCCGGAAAGGCCGGCGACGCGAAAGCCGAGCGCGAGCAGGTGGCTGAAACGATCCGGCACGCCTTCCACCGTCATTCCGCCGCCCATTCGATCAAGACCGCCCGCGCCGTGAAGAGCCTGCCCGGCGACGACATCACCGTGCACGAGCTTCCGAACGGCGTCCGCGTCGTGATCCGCGAGCGGCACCTCACGCCCACCGTATCGATCAAGTGCGCCGCCCGCGGCGGCTCGCTGGCCGAGACGCCCGCGACCGAGGGCATCGGTTCCTTCGCCGCCGACATGCTCACCAAGGGAACCCGCCAGCGGAACGCCGAGCGCATCGCCGAGGAATCGGAATCGATGGCCGGCTCCATCGGCGGGTTCTCCGGCCGCAATTCGCTCGGCATCGACATGACCTCCCTCTCCCGCTTCCACGACCGGGCGCTGGACCTTTTCGCCGACGTGCTGCTCAACCCCGCGTTCCCCGAGGCGGAGCTTCCCGGCGTGCAGGCGGAATTCCTCGCCGCCATCGAGCGCGAGCGCGACCAGCCGGCGTCCCTCGCCTTCATGAACCTCCGGAAGGAGATCTACGGCAGCCACCCCTACAGCTTCCGGCTCCACGGGCGCACGGAGACGGTGAAGTCGTTCACGCCGGACGCCCTCGCCGGCGCCTACCGGTCGCTGCTGGACCCGAAGGGGCTCTGGATCGCCGTGGTGGGCGACGTGGACACTTCCGAGACGCTCCACCGGCTGACGGAAACGGTGGGCACGTACACCCCGCCGGGAGCCATCGCCCGGCACGAGCACCCGGTTCCCCGGCCCGCGCCCCGGCGCTACGTGGAGTCCATCGCCGACCGGGCGCAGGCGCACCTCGCCATCGGCTTCCTCGGCGCCTCGCTCTCGGACCCGGACCGCCACGCGCTCGAGATCCTGAACACGGTGCTGAGCGGACAGGGCGGCCGTCTGTTCCTGGAACTCCGCGACCGGCAGAGCCTCGCCTACACGGTATCGACCTCCACGGTGGAGGGGATCGGCACCGGCCTGTTCGCCGCTTACATCGGCACCTCACCGGAGAAAACCGGGCAGGCTCTCGACTCGATGCTCTCCGAGCTGGAGCGCGTCCGCGAGGAGCCCATCAGCCGGGCCGAGCTGGACCGGGCCAAGCGCTACCTCGCCGGGTCCTACGACATCGAGCTCCAGCGGAACAGTTCGCAGGCGAGCACCTTCTCCCTGAACTCCCTCTACGGGCTCGGCGTGAAGCACCACCTCGAGTACCCCGAGCGGATCCGCGCTGTCACCCGCGAGGACGTCCTCGCCGCGGCGAGGCGCTATCTCGACCTGGACTCGGCAGTGCTCTCCGTCATCCGGCCGCCGAACTCGGCACCGCTGGAGAAACGGTGGCTGGAAGGCCCGGCTCCGGCGGCGGCTTCTCCGGCTGCTGCTGCGCGCGCCTGAGCCGGAGCCCGATCCCCGCGAAGATGTAGGCGAAGACGATCACCTGCGCCCGGTGACGGAACGCCGTTCCCACGTTGCCCTGCACCATCGAGTAGCTCAGCGTCACCGACGCCATGAGCACGTAGAGCGGGAGCACGACGGCCATCTTCTCGCGGGCAAGCCGGATGAACCCGGCGAGCGTCGCCGGGATCAGCGCGTACCAGAACAGCGTCTCCGGGACGGCGATGAGCTGGCGCAGCGAGCCCCACTGCCAGGGGAACGGCGCCAGCAGGAAGTAGGCGAGACCCACCGGCAGGTAGAGCAGCGCGCCGAGCGGCGTCGAGACGTCGGCGTCCACGAGATAGGCCGACTCGGCGCCTTCCACCATGCCCTGCCGGTAGCTCTGGATACCGCTCAGGGAGGCGGAGCGGAGGAATTCGTTCTCGGGCGGAGCCGCCTGGTAGAGGATCATCGCCGCCCCGAGAAAAAGGATGCCGCCCGCGAGGAACTCGGCCATGCGGCCCGAGCGCACGCCGAGGTAGCCGATCACAAGCGAGCCCAGCGCCAGCACGAAGATGTAGTACCGCAGGCCGAGCAGCACCAGCATGCTGAGCACGAACCCGATCACCGCCCCGCCGGAGAACTCCTGCTTCAGGCGGACCGTGAAATAGACCGCCAGCACGAGGGCGAGGATCGTCGGCGTGTCGCGCAGGTTCAGGGCGGACCAGAGCATGTGCGAGGGCGTGAACATGCCGAGCAGCGCGGCGTAGCGGCCGGCCTCCGGGCGGTCGAGGTCCGCCGTGATCCGGTAGAGCAGGACGGCGACGGCGCAGCCGTAGACCGAATTGAGGACGCTCGGCACGAGCGGGTTCGGCCCCACCAGGTAATAAAGCACCGAAACGTAGAAGATGTAGAACCGGTGCTTCCATTCGGTACCGGCGGAGAAATCGCGTCCGGCGGCAAGCCCCTCCGCGCCCCGGCTGCCCAGCAGGTGATAGGAGTTCTGGTCCGGGGCGAAGAAATCGACGCTCAGGTAGTTGTACTGGAACAGGGCGATGGCGAGCCGGAGCCCGAGCCCGATGCAGAAGATCCGGAACAGGAACTGCCGGTCCGTGATGCTGTCCGCCGCCCAGTACGTGAGCAGCAGCCCCGCCCCGACGCCGAGCGTTCCGAGCGCGACCACGGCGAACACCGCCGCCGTATTGCCCGCCGACTCGTAGCCCACGAACAGGGCGATCACGAACGACGCCGCGAGAAAGACCAGCGTCCGGCGGCTGTCTCCGGTTCCGGGATTCACGGCTGCTGCGCTTCCATAAGGATCAATTTGCCACCTTGACGCAATTTTACTATCTCCCGGTAGCGGCGTTCAACGACGGCCGCGCCCTCCGCAAGGAAGGGCCAAGGAGATCCGGCAATGCCTCTGGACAAGTCGAAAATCGGTCTCACGTCCCCCGTCGAACTGTTCGACATCGAGAAGGGCCACATCCGCCGCTTCGCCGAGGCCATCGGCGACCCGAGCGAGATCTACTACAGCGAGGAGGCGGCCAAAGCCGCCGGCCACCCGGCGATCCCCGCTCCGCCCACCTTCGCGACGATCTTCCGTCCGAAGTTCAACATGCGCGACGCGCTGAATATCGACATGACCAAGGTGCTCCACGGCGGGCAGAAGTTCGAGTACGAGCGCCCGCTCTACGCCGGCGAGACCATCGCCATCACGCAGAAGATCGCCGACATCTACACGAAGGAAGGCAAGTCCGGCGGCATGGACTTCCTCGTTGTCGACCAGGAAGGCAAGGACAAGGACGGCAAGGTCGTGTTCCGCGCCCGCAGCAACACGGTCGTCCGCCACTGAGCGCCCCGTCCCGGCGGTTTCCGGGGGATCTGAAACAGCGCCGCACCGGATTCCGGGGCGGCGTTTTTCCAGGCAGGCCATGAAGAACGGCACCAGAACCTCCCTGAACCTCGCCGCCCCGCTGCTCGCGGCGGCGTTCGGCCTGGGCACGGCCGTTTTCGGAACGTCGGTCACTCTCAAGGTCGCCTCCACCAATACGCAGGCCGGGCTTGTCGCCGGGATGGCGGACCGCGCCCGAAACGCCGGGCTCCTGCCCGGCGCTCACCCCCGGATCCGGTTCCTGGAACCCGGCACCGGCAGGGACGGCCGCCCGGCGGACTACACGCCGTTCCTCATGCTCCAGTACGCGCTCGTCCCCACGGTCATGGTCTACGAAAAACCCGCGGACACCGCCGTCTGGTGGAGCGGCAAGGAACCGAAACCCCTGCCGGAGAGCCTCGCCCGGGAGTGGGAAGTTGTGAACGGCGGCGATCCCGGCCTGCTCGTCCTCTCCCGCCGGAAGGACGCGCCATGACGGCGATGCTGCTCCCCGCGCTCCTTCTCCCCGTCTGGATCGGCCGGGAGGCGGTGACGCCGCTGGGCCTGCGCCAGCGGGACGCCTTCGCCCTCACCATTTCCACGGTCGCCGGATTCGGCCTTGTCTCGATCCTCTTCTTTTTCTGGCGGGCCTCCGGAGGCCCCGCGAACTGGACCTACGCCGGTCTGGAACTCCTCGTGGCCGTCTCCCTCACGGCGATGAACCGGATGCGTCCCGCTTCCGCAGCCCCGGCCGGGACCTCCGGGGACGCAGAGCCGGAAGCTTCCTCCGCTCCGCTCTGGCTGAAGGCCGCCGCCCTCCTGGTCATCCTGCTCACCGTCTGGAACCTGTGGATCTGGTTCGCGCCGAGCGTGCACGGTTCGCTCGACTCCTGGGTCATGTGGAACCAGAAGGCCCGGTTCCTGTTTCTGAGCGGCGCGGACTGGGCCGCGAGATATTCCGAAGCCCACCCGATGACCCAGCTCGACTACCCGCTGCTCTATCCCTCCCTTCAGGCGCGGCTGTGGACCTACGCGGGCGACACCGTGCCCGCCCGGTTCGCCGGCATCCTGCTCCAGTACGCGGGCGTGCTCGCGGTGACGTTCGCCGTCCTTGCGCGCCTCGGCCGCCGCGAAGGACTCCACTGGCTCCCGTGGGCCGGTATCCTCGTCGTCATGCCTCCGCCGCTCGCCCGGCAGGCGGCCTCCCAGATCGCGGACATTCCCGTCGCCATCTTCGTGGCGGCGGCGGTATCGGTTCTCTGCCTTCACGACCGGCTCGCCGTCGGCAGGGAACGCGCCTTCCTGCTCGCGGGATTTCTCGCCGGCTGCGCCGCGTGGACCAAGAACGAGGGCAAGGCGTTTCTCCTCATCGCCGTGCTGGTCACGGCCGCCTCGGCGGCCCGGCGCGAAGGAATCCGCGAAGCGGTCCGGACCGTGCTGCGGCTCCTCGGCGGGGCCGTCCCGGCGTTTCTGGCCATCGGTACGCTCGCCCTCGCCATACCGGTGACGAACGATCTCGTGCAGGCGGCGAGCCGCCCCGGCCGGCTCGGCCGGGTTCTCACCGACAGCAGCCGGTACGGGTTTCTCTTCAAGGCGTTCGCGCAGCGGATCTCGCAGTTCGCCTTCGGCGTTCCGTGGTTCGCAGCCGCGCTCCTCTGGCTCGCCCCCGCCCGCGGCAAGGCCCCGCTCGAGGGCATCGCCATCCTCGTCCTCATGCTCGGCGCCTACTTCGGCGCCTACCTCGTGAGCCCGTGGGATCTCGACTGGCACACCGTCACCTCGATGGACCGCCTGCTGCTCCAGGTCTGGCCGGCCGCGCTCGTCCTCGCCCTCTCCTGCGTGAAGGGGACGGAGCGGGAAACCTAGGCAGCGGACAGGGCGGGAGCCGGCAAGTCACTTTCCTTATCTTGCGGCCCTTTCTCCGGCAGCGTTAGGATGGTCCGGTCTTGGAACCGGAATCTCCCAGTGATCCGCAGGAGACGCCCCGCGGGCAGCTCGCCCGCCTTCTCCTTGCCGCCTTCGGCCTGTTCGCCGCCGGATCGCTGGCGCTCGAGACCGCACAGACCTCGCGGCGGATGCCGGTCACGGATTACGTGACCGCGTTCGAGTCCCGCGTGCGGCCGCTCCGGGACCGGTTGCCGGCGAATGGCCCGGTGCGTTTCCTCGAAACCCCCGGCGAGCCCGCGCCGCCCGGACGTCCGTCGGATTTCCTCCATTTTCTCATGATCCAGTATTCGATCGCCCCTGTGCTCCTCGTGTTCGAGGCACCGGCGGACACCGCCATCTGGTGGGGCGGGTACGGATCGCTCCCGCCCGGCCCCGCCGTGCTCGACGCCTGGGAACCGCAGGAGGACACCGGCGAGCCGGGGCTCCGGCTGCTCACGAAGAAGAGGGAGTCGCCATGACGGCCCTCGCCTTCGTGCTGCCGTTTCTGCTCGGCTACGGGATCCTCACCCTCTCCGGCCTGATGAGGGGCCGGGAGCGACCGGAGCTGAAACTCCTGCTCTCGGGGCTCGCCGGTTTCGGCGCCGCCACGCTGCTCTATTTCTTCTGGCGGGCGGCGGGCGGCCCCTCGGGAGCCCTCTACGGACTCGCGGAGGGAACGCTCTCCCTCGTGCTGGCCGCGGGCGCCCGCCTTCGGAAGGCCGCGCCGGAATCCTTTCCTCCTTCGGTAGAGACCGCCCCCGTTCCCCGGTGGCTTGCGCCGCTGGCCCTTCTGTGCATGGCGGTCATACTCGTCTGCGTCGCCCGGTGGTTCAGCCTGAACCCCCACGGCACGGTGGACGCCTGGGCGATCTGGAACCTCCACGCCCGGTTCCTCCACCGGGGCGGAGCGGACTGGTACACGCCCTACGCAGGGCTCCATGAGATGATCCATGCGGACTACCCGCTGTTCGTCTCCGCGCTTCAGGCGCGGTTCTGGGCCTATGCCGGGGAGAGCCAGAGCGTCCTGCCGGTGCTGCTCGCCGTCCTGCTCGCCTGCGGAACGGTCTTCACGCTGCTCCGCCAGATGAACGCGCCTGAGGCCGCGTGGCTCTCGCTCCTCGTCCTCATGACCCCCTTCGCCGCCAGACAGGCGGCATCGCAGGTGGCGGACCTGCCGCTCGCCATGTTCATCGCCGCCTCGGCCGCCTTCGTCTGCTTCGGCGGGCGGCTCGGCTTCTGCACCGGACGGGCAGCGGCCCTCGCCGGACTGTTCGCCGGACTCGCCGCCTGGACGAAAAACGAAGGCAGGCTGTTCCTGCTCGCCGCCCTCCTCGTGCAGGCGGCGCTGGCGCTTCGCCGCAGCGGGAGGAAGGCAGCCCTTCAGGACAGCCTCCGGTTCGCCGCCGGAGCGGCACCGTCCGTGCTCGCTCTCGTCATCTTCCGGATGCTCGTGCCGGCGGCGAACGACCTCATGTCCGGCGCCGGAGCCGGCCACCTCCTTTCGTCCATCACCGACCCCTCCCGTTATCTCCAGATCGGGAGCGCCTTCACCCGGGAAATCGCCACGTTCGGAAGCGGCGTCCTGTGGGTGCTCGCCG
The DNA here is from genome assembly GCA_964621525.1 of uncultured bacterium. GTDB lineage: Bacteria > JAGRBM01 > JAGRBM01 > JAGRBM01 > JAHCIT01 > CAZMGV01. Next base: position 3,220 of record CAZUMS010000014.1, on the reverse strand, counting down.
TGTACATCTGGCTCACGAAGCCCGGGCGGCCCGCCGCCACGCCGGAATCGCTCGCCCCCCTTGCGATCGCCCTGCTCCTTCTCGGCGGCTATTTCGCCGTCTACGTCATCTCGCCCTGGAACCTGGACTGGCACCTCGCCTCCTCGCTGAACCGGCTGCTGCTTCACCCCTGGCCGCTGCTGGTGCTGGCGGCACTCACGCCGCCGGAAACCGCGCGTTAGCCCACCCTGCTCGCTGCGCTCGCGGTCCCTCCCTGAAACAGGGAGGGACAAGCCCCTCTCCCTCTTTCAGGGAGAGGGGTGGCGAAGCCGGGGTGTGGGACGCGGGGCTCCCGCCGCCCCATGTGCTATAGGTAGCCCTGTGGAAACCCTGCACGTCAGCCTGAAGCGGACCGAAGACCTCTCCTACGACATCCGGATCGGGGACGGGGCCCTTGAGCTGCTGCCCGAGGCCGCGAAGGCCGCCGGCAGGTTCAGTCTCATCTCGGTCGTCACCGACCGGACCGTGAACCGGCTCTACGGGGCGAAGGCGGAGAAGCTGCTGAAAACCCTCGGCGTCCCGGTGATCCGGCAGGCGGTCCCGGCGGGGGAGAAATCCAAGACCCGCCGCATGAAGGAAAAGCTCGAGGACGGACTGCTGGCGAAGCGCGCGGGCCGGGACACGCTGATCGTCGCGCTGGGCGGCGGCGTCATCGGCGACCTCGCCGGGTTCGTCGCCGCGACGCTGAACCGGGGCGTCCCGTTCATCCAGGTGCCGACGACGCTGCTCGCCATGGTGGACTCCTCCGTGGGCGGAAAGCTCGCCGTCGATACTCCGCACGGGAAAAACCTCATCGGCGTGTTCAAGCAGCCCGTGACGGTGCTGGCCGACACGGGACTCCTCAAGTCGCTGCCGCCCCGCGAGGTGCTCGCGGGTCTCGCCGAGGCGTTCAAGCACGGCGTGATCGCGGACCCGGGGCTGTTCGAACTCCTGACCGCGAACGGGAAGAACTACCTCCGGCCGGAGCCCGGCCTCTACGCCCCGCTCGTGCGCCGCGCCTGCGCCGTGAAGGCCCGGGTGGTGGAGCAGGACGAGAAGGAATCGAACCTCCGGCAGGTGCTGAACTTCGGTCACACGGCGGCCCATGCGGTGGAAACGCTCCGGGGTTACCGGACCCTCCACGGCGAGGCGGTCTGGGCCGGCATGGCGATCGAGGCGGAACTGGCGAAGGACCTCGGCGTGCTGGACCCTGCCTCCCGTGACCGGATCGTGGAGGGGGTTCACAAGTTTTTTCCCGGCTGGCGGAGCCTTTTGAAGGGTCTGAAACCGGCGGAAATCGTCAAAGCCGCCCGTTCGGACAAGAAAAACCGGGCCGGGGAGATCCGGTACGCCCTCCCCGCCGCCGTGGGGCGCATGCACCGGGCTCCGGACGGGGGGTATTCGGTAGCCGCACCCCCCGAGGCCCTCATCCGGGCGGTCAAAAGATTTTTTTGACGCAAAACGCCTTTATTCCCGGTTATTTGCATCGTTACAGGGTGCGGATATAATCCCGTCGTCCCCACTTCTGGAGAGGAAGAGAAGAGGCGTTCCGGCTCAGATGACTGGCTCATTCTGATCCGAATCACTCCCACACCCTGATGGGCCGCATCATCGGAATCGATCTCGGCACGACCTACTCGTGTGCGGCCGTCTATCTCAACGGCAAGCTCCAGGTGATCCCGTGCAAGGGCTCCAACACCGTGCCGTCGATGGTTGCCATTGATGAAAAGGGCCGCGAGCTCGTGGGGCACGATGCCAAGCGGCAGGCGGTGATCAATCCGCTGAACACCATTCACGGTTCCAAGCGGCTCATCGGCCGCAACTACCAGGCGAAGACCACCGAGGTGATCCGCCGCCACTACCGCTACGAGATGAAGGAGGACACCCGCGGCAACGTCCTCATCCACATGGCGGAGAAGGACCTCACGCTCACCGACGTCGCCGCGATGATCCTGGACCGCATGCGCGACTACGCGCAGGAGTTCCTCCAGGAGAAGATCGACCGCGCCGTCGTGACGGTGCCCGCCTACTTCAACGACCGGCAGCGCCAGTCGGTCAAGCAGGCCGGCAAGAAGATCGACCTCGACGTCGTGCGCATCATCAACGAGCCCACGGCCGCGGCCCTCGCCTACGGATTCAACAAGGGCCTGAACGAGAAGGTCCTGATCTACGACATGGGCGGCGGCACGTTCGACGTCTCGCTGCTCGCGATCCGGGACAAGGTGTTCGAGGTGCTCGCCACGGGCGGCAACACGTTCCTGGGCGGCGTGGATTTCGACGACCGGATCATCTCGTTCGTCGCCAAGAAGTTCAAGGACCAGCACGGCACCGACCTCACGACCGACGCCATCGCCATCCAGCGAATCCGCGATGCAGCGGAGAAGGCGCGCATCGACCTCTCGACGGTGGAGGAAGTGGCCTTCAGCATCCCCTACATCGCGGTCGACGGCGAGGGGCAGCCGCTCTCCATCGACATGAAGCTGAACCGCGCGATCCTGAACGGCCTCACGAAGGACCTCGTGGACAAGAGCTTCAGGATCGTGGACCAGGTGCTCGCCGACGCGAAGCTCCAGCCCAAGGACGTGGACCATCTTCTCCTCGTGGGCGGCGTGACCCGCATGCCGCTCGTCACCGAACGGGTGAAGGCCTACTTCGGCCGCCCCCCGGCCAAGTCCGTGAACCCGGACGAGGCGGTGGCCCTGGGCGCGGCGATCATGGCCTACTCGCTGGAGGAGAACTCCGACGTCTCGATCACGCTGCTCGACGTCGTGCCGATCTCCATCGGCATCGCGCTCCCCAACTACAAGTTCCTCAAGATCTTCGAGCGCAACACGCCCGTCCCCAACTACAAGTCCAAGATCTTCACCACCTACAAGGACAACCAGTCCCAGATCCAGGTGCAGATCCGGCAGGGCGAGGCCGAGAACGCCCTGAACAACGAGATCCTCGGCAACTTCGTGTTCACCGGCATCCGGCCCGCCCCCAAGGGCGTCCCGAAGATCGAGGCGATCTTCCACCTCGATCCCGAGGGCATCCTCACCGTCACGGCCCGCGACAAGGACACCGGCACCCAGCACGAGACGATCATCAACCTGAAGGGCGACAGCGCGCCGGTCCAGGACTGAGCGAACCGGGCTGGCGCGGGGGGCCGGGCGGGGGGGGGGGGGGGGGGGGGGGGGGGGGGGGGGGGGGGGGGGGGGGG
>CAZUMS010000013.1:47005-89944 GCA_964621525.1 uncultured bacterium | reverse complement strand
CCGCCGCCGGACGGTCGCTCGAGGAGCCGCCGTTCGAGGGTAACTCGGATCTCTATGGAACGGCCCGCATCGAAGTGGCTGTTGACGGAACGATCAGCGGCAGCCTGCTTATTGGAGTGACCCCCCACGACAGCGACGGACCCGGAGATTATGACGTGGAAGGTCTTGCCGATGGCGGAGCGTTCTCGTTTACAGCCGGGGACTATGAAGTGACCGGTACCTTTACGGACGATGGCCTGATGGAAGGCGAAGTCACCGGCCCGGACGGGCAGGAAGGCGTTCTGCTGTCGATATTCGCGGGCGAAGAGGAGCCCGAGGTGGCGTGCGGCACGGTCGGCTGGGCGATCAATAATTACACTCCAGCCCTGGATGGCGACTATTACGGCTATTCAACCGCGATCGGCTATTTCGACGGCGAACGGTTCGGCGGCGTCTTTGCGGGCGAAAACGGTGTTGGCACCTTCGAGGGTACAGCTGTGACCGCCGGTTCCGAAGGAGAGGCTGACTATTTCGATATCGATGACGGGACGATCGAGGGCCTGTTCCGGGTGGATGACGATACGGTGGTCAGCTTGTCCACCGAGATTTACAACGAGGGTTCCGATTTCTATATCAATCCGGACGGACTGTACATGGCCCTCGATTTCGACGGTATTGATGGCGACTATGAGTTCGATACGGATTCATACACTTACCTGACCACAGGTGATTGCCCCGACTGAGACGCGTCGAGACTTGGTTTGAATACCGGCCGTCCCTTTCAGGGGCGGCCGGTCTCTTTATGCGGACGGTAATGTGCAACGCCAGGACCGGCGCGGGGCAGCGGGTTGCCTTCAGGAACCATGTGCTAGACTGGAACTTTCGGGCGGCCCGCGCCGTCACACTCTGTAAGGGGATAGAATTATGACGTCCGCTAGATATTTTCTGAAAGGGCTTCTGGTGGCCGGACTGGTTTCTGCCGCAGGGGCCTGCGGCAGTGACGGCAAGGCCGATACCTTCACGCCCGGTGACTATGCCTACGGCGTCGTCATCGACGGCTTCATGCCGGTGAGCCTGGATGAACCGCCGTTCGAGGGGTATCCGGAACTGTACGGTTTCGGCGACCTGAACGTGGCCGATGACGGCACGATCACGGGTTCGCTGGAGATCGACTATACGCCCAAGGACGACGGCCCCGGCGACTACGACATCGAGGGCCTTGCCGAAGGCAATACCTTCACCTTCACGGCTGGCGACTACGAAGGGGAAGGGATCTTCACCGAAGACGGCACGATGGAAGGCGAACTGACCGGGCCCGACGGCCAGGAAGGGATCTTCTTTGCAATTCCCGGCGACGCCTCGGACATGCTGGTCGCCTGCGGCGGCATGAACTGGTACATCGATACACTGGTTCCTGCCAGCGGGGTTTCGCCCCGTCCGAGCTACGAATACAGCGGCTATTCGCCGGGGATCGTCTTTTTCAGCCCGGAAGACGAAGCCTACGCCGGCTTTTTTGCGGGACAGAATGCCAGCGGGTCGTTTGAAGGGTCAGTTACGTTTGACGGGGCCGAAGGGGATACGGATATTTTCGCTTCGGACGGCGCCGACCTGCTGTTCAGCTTCAACCCCGACGAAGACACCACTTCGGTCATTGAAGGCGAGGACCGGGACGGGTATTTCGGTATGAACTACGACACCGGAGACGACGCCCTGTATTTCAACGTCGGGTTCGCGGGAGAGAACGACGACTTCTCGCTTTTCTATCCGTTCTTCCAGGCCCACACGTCCAACTGCCCCGGAGTCGTTGCTCCGTGACCGGTCTTTACCGGTTCAGCTGACTCTGAGTTCATGAACACCGGCCGTCCCTTTCAGGGGGCGGCCGGTCTCTTTTGTGGTCCCGAAATTCCCCTGCCGTTTCCGGCGGTTCCGGGGGTGTGACACTTCCTGACACACCCCTGTGGCAGGCTGACTTCTGGAAAGTGCGTGACAAGGGCCGGGGCTCCGTGGTGGGGCCTTTGAGGCCCGTACGCCCCCAGCCGTCTCCGGAGGAACCTGCCCATGGAAACCGCAGCCCGAATCTCGAAGGAACCCATCCACAACCTGAACACCGGGCCTTACCGCTATCCGGTGCCGGAGAACTCGCCGCTTCACGCCCTCAGGAAGGCGATGGACACGGACGACGCCGAAACGGCCTGGGGCCACACGGTCCGGGCGATCCAGCAGACGGCGGAGGAGTTTTACGTCCTCGCCGTCTCGGCTACGAGCGACCGGATCAGGCTCACGGCGCTGAAAACCTACGAACGGCTTGTACGCGAGATGGCCCGGCATTTCGAATGGCTGGCGAAACGGGATCAGAAGGATGCCGACCGGGCGGCCAGGGATCTCAAGGCCGTCACGAGTGAAAAATTCGCAAACGGCGCGGTTAAAACCATGGCTGAGGGGGAAAGGGCGAAACTCCCCGCTTCGCTCCCCCCACGTCCGGCCCCTCTCCCGGAAAGAGGGAGGAGAGGAGAAGCGGTCCTGCCGCGCCCCGGCACGGAAAAACACGGAACAACACAGAACCTCACCCGCCAGCAGCGCCGCCGGATGGAACGCGAGCAGGCGAAGGCCGCCGAAAAGGCGGCCAGAGAGGCCCGGCGTGAGGAAGCGAAGCGGGCGGCGTGACCTGTTTGCGGGGTTTCCCCGCCCGCCGCCCGTCGGCTACTAAAGCGGGGCCGTGTCGCAGAAACCCGCCAAGGAACTCTCGCCCGCCATGGAACAGTGGCGGCGCCAGAAGGCGCTCCATCCGGATGCGATCCTGTTCTTCCGGATGGGCGACTTCTACGAACTGTTCTTCGAGGACGCCGAGAAGGCGGCTCCGCTGCTCGAACTTGTCCTGACGTCCCGGTCCAAGGCCGAAGACGCCATCCCCATGGCCGGGGTTCCGCACCACGCGGCCATGGGTTACATCGAGCGGCTCCTCGCACTCGGTTACAAGGTCGCGCTCTGCGAGCAGCTCGAAGACCCGAAGTTCGCCAAAGGGGTCGTGAAGCGCGAGGTCGTCCGGGTGTTCACGCCGGGGCTGCACCTCAAAGACGGCGCCGAGCGCGAGAGCCGTTACGTCGCCGCCGTCTGGCCGGGAAAAGACGGCCGTTCGGCGCTCGCAGCCATCGACCTCGCCACGGGCGACTTCCCGGTGGCGGAGTTCCCCTCGCGGGAAGAACTGGATCTGGAGCTCGCCCGGCTGTCCCCGTGCGAACTTCTCCGGACGGACGACGAGACGGGCCGCTACCTTCTGGACTGCTTCGCCCAGACCGTGCCTCCGGACCGGTTCGATCTCCGGAAAGGCGAGGATCTGATCCGCCAGCAGTTCGGCCTCAAGACGGCCGAAAGCCTCGGGCTCGGAGAGCCGGGCCTCCGCGCCGCCGGTGCGCTCCTTGCCTACGTGCGCGACACGCAGAAGGCCGCTCTGGCGCATCTCTCCGAGATCCGTCCGCTCGCTTCCCGCGCGACGATGCTTCTCGACGACCGGACGCTGCTGCACCTCGAGGTTTTCCGGAGCGCGTCCGACGGCACGGAAAAGAATACCCTCGTCTCCGCCATCGACCGGACGAAGACGGCGGCGGGCTCCCGGCTCCTCAAGATGCGGCTCCGTTACCCGCTCATGGACCCGGCGGAGATCGCCGCCCGGCACGGGGCGGTGGAGTGGTTCCTGCTCGACGGCCCGGCCCGCCGCACGGTGCGGGAGCGGCTCGAAAAGGCGGCCGACATCGAGCGCATCCTGGCGCGCATCTCGCTGGAGTCGGCAACGGCCCGCGACCTCGTGGCGCTCGCGGGGACGCTGGAGCAGGTGCCGCAGCTGAAATCGGTCATCGCCCATGCGGACGATCCGGAGATCGCCAGAATCGCGGGCTCCCTCGATTCGCTCCCCGGCGTGAAGGACGACATCCGCCGGTGGCTAAAAGACGACCCGCCGGTGGCGCTCCGCGAGGGCGGCCTGCTGCGCGAGGGGGCGGACCCGGAGGTGGACGAGCTGCGTGATCTCAGGTCGGGCGGCCGCGAGGTGATCGCGAAGATCGAGGCGTCCGAGAAGGAGCGCACCCAGATCCCTTCCCTCAAGGTCGGCTTCAACCGGGTGTTCGGCTACTTCCTCGAGGTTACGAACACCCACAAGGACCGGGTTCCGCCCGAGTGGATCCGCAAGCAGACGCTGACGAACGCCGAGCGGTACGTGACGCCCGAGCTGAAGGAGATCGAGGAGAAAGTCCTGAACGCCGAGGAGCGGCTGAAGGAGCTCGAGTTCCGCCGGTTCGTGGAGCTCCGGGGCCGGGTGAAAGAACAGACTCTGGCGCTGAAGGCGCAGGCGCGGCTTCTGTCCGAACTGGACGTTGCTTCGGCGCTCGCGGACCTCGCCGATTCCGAGGGCTGGACCCGGCCGGAGCTGGTCCGCTCGCGGGAACTCTCCATCGAGGGCGGCCGCCATCCGGTCGTCGAGAAGGCGGTGGGCCGCGACCGGTTCACGCCGAACGACCTCGCCCTGGACGGTGAGCGCGAGCAGGTGATGATCCTCACGGGGCCGAACATGGCCGGCAAGTCCACGATCATGCGGCAGGCGGCGCTGATCGTGATTCTTGCGCAGGCGGGTTCGTTCGTGCCGGCGAAGTCCGCCCGCGTGGGTCTCGTGGACCGGGTGTTCACGCGCGTGGGGGCGTCCGATGCGCTCGCCCGCGGGCTCTCCACCTTCATGATGGAGATGACCGAGACGGCGGCGATCCTGCGGCGCGTGACGCCGGGGAGCCTCGTGCTGCTGGACGAGATCGGCCGGGGGACGTCCACCTTCGACGGGCTCTCGATCGCCTGGGCGGTGGCCGAATACCTGCACGATCTTCCGGGGGGCGGCGTGCGGACGATCTTCGCCACCCACTACCACGAGCTGACGAAAATCGTGGAGACGCATCCCCGCGCGGTGAATTACACCGTCGCCTGCCGGGAGTGGGAGGACGAGATCGTCTTCCTGCACACGCTGGAGCGGGGATCGGCGCCCAAGAGCTACGGCATCCAGGTGGCGCAGCTCGCCGGGTTGCCGAAGGAAGTCCTCGCCCGCGCCAAGGCCGTGCTTGCGGAACTGGAGAGCACGTCGTCCGCACAGGGGGCCTCGCACCCGGCCCCGCCGCCCGTTCAGGCGCCGGCGGGCAGAACTCCAAGGAAGACGGAAACCCCGCAGCTCAGCCTGCTTGCCGACCCCCGGGAGCAGATCATGCGGGAACTGGAGCGCGAGCTGGAACGGCTCGACCCCGACAGCACGAGGCCCATCGACGCGCTGAACCTGCTCGTCCGCTGGAAAGAGAAGCTGAAGGGGTAGGAAACCTCACCCCTTCCCCTCTCCGTAAACGGAGAGGGGTCACTCCGGATCTGATCCGGTGAATACCTGTTCGATCCGGCGGATCACCGAACGGATATCGTAGTCAACTTCGTCATTAGTGAAGCGAAGAACCTTCAGGCCATTCAATTGGAGGAATTCATCTCTGAGCCTGTCCTGCTCCTGCTGCCTCAGGTGTATCCGGCCATCGACTTCAATAATTAGGCTCGCTTCCCGGCAGTAGAAGTCGGCGATAAACCGGTCGATGGTGTGCTGCCGGCGGAATTTGGCGTTTCGGACCTGACGATCGCGGATCAATGACCAGAGCTTCTGTTCTTGCGGCGTCGGCTCGTGGCGATGCTCACGGGCAAGCGAACGGAGCTTCATCCAGAGCTCCGGAGTGGTTTTCCAGCCCATGGCGCTGTCCGGTTTCCCCTCTCCGTTTACGGAGAGGGGTTGGGGGTGAGGTCCCCTATTACGCCGTCGCTTCCCAGTTCTCGAACTTGAGGATGTCCAGTTCCTGGAACCGCTCGCGCAGCTTCGGCGTGAGCAGCCCCACGCGCTTGAGGTTCGGGACGATCTTGGAAAACAGGATCTTGCGGAATTCCTTGGTGGCCGGGGCGTTCAGCATGTGGTTCATGCAGTCTTCCATCGGGTAGCCGAGGGCCTCCCAGACTTCCTGCATCAGGAACCGGTCGCGCATGAGGATGACGGCCTCGTAGATCCAGTCCTCGCGGTCCCTGAGCTCCGACGCCTTCATGTCGTCGTAGTAGCCCTTGAGCGACAGGACGCCGAAGGCCACATGCCGGCTTTCGTCCTTCATCACGTAGTGGGTGAGATCCTTGATGAGCGGCTCGCGGGTGAAGTTGTAGGTCATCTGGAAGGCGGCGAGGGCCAGACCCTCCACGAGGATCTGCATGCCGACATACTTGAAGTCCCACCGGGGTTCCGTGAGGATCGAGTCGAGGAGCTTCTTGAGGTGGGGCGAGATGGGGTACTGCATCTCGTACTTCTCGTTGAGATATTTGGAGAACACCTCCACGTGCCGGGCCTCGTCCATCACCTGCGTCGAGGCGTAGAACTTGGCGTCCGTGGAGGGTACCGCCGAGACGAGCTGGGAGGCCGTGAGCAGCGCTCCCTGCTCGCCGTGCATGAACTGGGACAGTGACCAGGAGTTCGAATGGCGGCGGAGCTTCTTGATGTCCGCGGGCGAGAGCTTCCGCCAGATCTCGGTGCCGAACAGGGCATGCATCTCGTCGGGGCTGTTGGGGGCCTCGGGGTCCACCTGGGTTTCCCACTTCAGGGTTTCGCCGGACTCCCACTGGTCGCGCTTCGCTTTCTCGTACAGCTCCCGGAGCTCGCGGATCTGGGTCTCGTAGTTCCAGTTGTAGAGGGTGTCGTACTTGCTGAGAACGGCCTCGATCTCCTCGTGGAGCGGCTTCTCGGCGGCGGGTGCGCGGCGGTCCAGTACCTGAACGGTCATGGCGGATCTCCCTGTGTCGTACGGGTTGGTGAAGGAGAAGTGTGGCGGAAGGGCGGGAGGAGGGCAAAGGGCGCCCTGCCGTCCCGCGTCAGAAGTGCCAGTTCCAGTTCATCGAGAACACGGGGTCCTGCGCCGGGTCGTAGTAGGGACCGCGGCGGAACCGGGCGAACGGCATCCCGAGCATGGGATTCATGAAGTAGGCGGCGATCTTCTTCGGCGTCGAGGACGAGCGCGCCCACCGGACCGAGGTTTCGTCGAACAGCATGCCGAGCGGTACGCCGAGGCCGGGCGTCAGGATGATGTCGATGCCGGAGGGGATCTCGTAGACCGCCTCGGCGATGTATTCGTGGGCCGCCGACTGGAGGAACGAGCCGAAGGCGCTCGCGATGCGGGAGTATCCCCGGTTCCGGTAATACATGTAGAAGAGGGACCCCACGTACGGGTGAAGGATCCAGTTCGTGTAGAACGGGTTGCCGTCGTTCCAGGGCGGCATCTGCGTCACATAGTCGGGCCACAGGGTGTAGCCGCCCTTCAATAGCCCGCGGGCGGAGGTGACGTTCAGCGCCCGCTTGAAGCCGACGACGACGGCCATCATGGCCAGGGAATCCACGGTATAGTCGAGACCGTTCCGCGAGGGCGGCTCCAGCGCGTCTCTCGGGATCAGCGGCCCTTCGGCTTCGCTCTGGTACGCGATGAGGCGCAGTTCTTCCGGCGAGAGGATGCGTGCCGCGTGCAGTCCCGGCGTCACCGGGGCGAACGGGTCGGTCTCCACATAAGTCAGCCGTCCGGGGGCGGGCGGATGGATCAGGAAGCCTGCCGCCTGGGCCACGTCGGCTTCGGTGTAGACGCGGGCGTCCATGGGGAACGAGAAACCGAGGCCGAAGGTGTACACCTGGTTCGAGTCCAGATTCCGCACGGCGAAGGTGTGGTAGTAGTTGCCTTCGAAGTAGACCCGGCCGTTCTCGGTGTCGAGCAGGGTGACGCCGCCGCCGGATGACAGCGACCCGGCGAAGATAGTGGATTTAGACTCCGGCACGAAGCTCTTGGGCCGTCCCGGCAGGAAGTAGGCGTCGTTGAACTGGGTGACGCCGCCGCCGAGCATGAAGTAGAGCTTGCGCTGCTCGTCGAAGTCATAAAGATAGAACCGGTTGCGCAGGTGATAGAGCGAGACGGACGACACCCGGTCGCCGCTCCCGGCCGGCACGGGCGTTCCGAACGCCGAGGTGCCGTCAGTGCCGTGGATACCCACGGCGGCAGCGAAGTTGAACTCGAGCGACCAGCGGGGGTGCAGGTACCGGCCTACGCCGACGTTCGCGCTGTAGACGACGTTGACCTCGGAGGGGTCGGCCCCGGGGTTCGCCATAAAGCCTTCGGGCTGGAGGTAGGCGCCCACTGAGCCGGGCGTCAGGTAACGGCCGCGCCAGAAGCCGCCGGAGAGCTGTCCGAGCAGGAACCAGCCCCGGTCGAACCGGAGGCCGGTCCGGTGTTCCATGGCGGTGATCTCGCGGTGATCCTGCCAGACGGTAACGGGAACAGGGCCGCTGTCATCGGCGGCAGGGGCGGGCGGCGCTTCGGTCCGGGCTTCAGCCGGGGCGGCGGCAGGCGGCTCGCCCGGTCCCTGGGCGTGCAGCGGGAGGGCTCCTGAAATCGCTGAAATCAGGGAGAAAAGGAATATGGAGAGGAATTGGGGACGTCCCGGCATGTGGAGCGTCACTAATCCTGCTAGGCTTGGGGAGTCAAACCCTTTTCGAGCCGTAGCACCCCATGAGCGCACTCACCCGCCTGATCGTCTTCCTCGCCCTGGAGCTGTTCTGGGCGCGCCGGATTGCCTCCGGCCGGCGGCGGCTGTTCGCGGCACTTTCGGTTGTGCTCGCCGTGATGAACCTCGCCGCCCACTGCATCAAGCGGAACATCCCCGGCCCCTGGATCCTGCCCGCAGAAGATCAGCACTTCTATCGTGCCTTTTATGCCGCCTGTGTGACCGGCCACTACCTGTTCGGCATTGTGGCCGTGCTCGCGACATTGGCGTTTGGCGTTCGCTGGCTCTGGCGCCGTTTTCTGCCGGAAGCCGTTCCGGTAGATCCAGCGGGGCATGATGATCCCCCTGTTTCCCGGCGGAGCGTGCTCACGGCCGGAGCCGCCGGGAGCTTCGCGCTCGCCGGGCTCGGCACCGCCGCCTCGGCCCGGGTGAGGCCCGACGAGATCGTCATCGAACGGTGGAAGTTCCCCCTGAACGCCCGGCACGAGCATGCCCACGGGTTCCGGATTGTGCAGATCACCGACCCCCATGTGGGTCCCATGTTCGATTCCGCCGCGTGGAGCCGGGCACTGGATCTCGGTGTAAACGAGCGGCCGTCGCTCCTCGCCCTGACGGGAGATTTTATCGACCGGGTGAACGAGAAGTGGCTCGAGCCGTTCATCCAGCCCCTCTCGAAACTGCCTGCGGAGGTTCCGTCCATCGCCGTTACCGGGAACCACGACCACTACTGGGGCGCTGACCGGCTCCAGCAGTCCGTCGAAGCCCGGACCCCGGTCAGATTCCTCCGCAATTCGGTTTCCCGGCTGTTCGAGGAGTCCCACGGCATCGAGATCACGGGCATCGACGATCCGGTGAGCCAGCGGCCGGGCCTCGCGCCCGCGAAAGGCGGCATGCCTGACGGTTCGTGGCTGATACCGGACCGCAAGCGGTTCCGGCTGCTCCTCGCCCACCGGCCGTGGGTGGTCCGCAGCGGCGAGGTACAGCGGGCGTTCAACCTCACGCTTGCGGGCCACACGCACGGCGGCATGGTGACGCTGAACGTGCCGTTCTTCCCCGAACTGCGGCTCTTCCGGCCGCTCTATGACCGTGGCTGGTATGCTCCCGACTGGCGGCTCGACGAGAGCGGCTGGCTGTTCGTGGGCCGCGGCGTCGGTTACGCGGGTCCCAGGCTCCGCTTCAACTGTCCGCCCGAAGTGGCCGTGATCGAATTCTCCCGCGACGTGCTGTTCCCGGTGAGGATGTAAGGGAACATCAATGCATTAAAGCCGAAGGCCGCCCTGCGGGGCGGCCTTCGCTGCTTCGGGGATATACCAGGCGGCAGGTCTAGCCGGCCACCACCTGGAGCTTGTCCACTTTCGGGGCGCCGTCCAGCAGCAGCGGGAACTTCGCCAGTGCGGCCATGATCGCGGGGCCGCTCATGTGGGCCTTCACGGCCGCCTTGTCCTCGTAGACCTCGTAGAAGACGTAGGTGCCGTCCCCCGTCTTGTGGAGACGGTAGGCCTTACACCCCGGTTCCTTGTGGGTAGCTTCCACGAGCTCGCGGCCGAGCTGCTCGAACTCGGCGATCTTGTCCGCTTTTACCTTGAACGTGGCGAGGATGACTTCCATTACGCGAGTTTCTCCCTGAACAGCTTCTTCACCTTTTCCCATGCGTCCTTCGCGGCACCGGCTTCGTAGGTGCCGCGCTGGTCGCAGAAGAAGCCGTGATCGGCCTGGGGATAGACGACGATTTCGTGGGCGATCTGGTTTGCCTTGAGGGCATCCTCGATCTTCTTGATCTGGTCGGCCGGAATGTAGGCGTCCTTGCCCCCGAACAGGCAGAGGATCTTGCCCCTGATGTTTTTCGTCCGCTCGACCGTCGGGGCTCCGCCGCCCGGCGAACCCACGGCGATGCCGCCGCCGTAGAAGCTCGCCGCCGCGTCGATGCCGAGGTCGCAGGCCGCGATGTAGGTGACGTGTCCGCCGAAGCAGAATCCCATGCAACCGGTTTTTTTGCCCTTCGTGGCCGGGAGCGAAGCGAGGTAGGCCTTCGCCGCCGTGAGATCGGCGACGATGTTGGCCGCGGACGCCTTGCCCATTTCGGCGAGGCCCTTGCCGAAATCCTGCTGCTCGTAGCCCAGTTCCATCTTCGGGGCCGTGCGGTGGAATATCTCCGGGGCGAGAGCGACGTAACCTTCCTTCGCGACCCGTTCGGCGACGTCGCGGATGTGCGAGTTCACGCCGAAGATCTCCTGGATCACCAGCACCGCGGGGTAACTGCCTTCCTTCGCGGGCTGTGCAAGCCACGCGCGCATCTTCGAGCCTCCGACATCGATCTCCACCCAGCCGGTCTTGATATCCATATGCCTCGAACTCCTCCGGAACGGATTTGGTTCCTGTTTTTCACCTATCGGGAGCGGAGCGTCAACCCGGAAACCGGCGCTGCCGCCCATTGATGAACCCGCTCCGGCGGAGTAAAGCACCGCTCGCCCGACCGGGCCTCCGAGGATCCTGCTTGAGCCAGGCCGTCACTACAACCGATTTCTGGAGCCGGTTCGTTCCGCCGGTGTCGAAGCCGGATTCCCGCTGGCACATCTCGCCGCTTGTCGACATGGCGGCCTACCACTTCAGCTGGGTCTGGGTGCTGATCCCGATGCTGTTCTTCGGGGACAGCCAGTACAAGGACTACCTGTTTATTTACGCCATCGTGATGGGGTTGAACCTCTCGCACCGGCATTTCGGGATTCCCTACGCCTATCTGGACCACGACGTGTTCCGGAACCACCAGCGGCAGCTCACCTATTTCCCGCTGATCGCCATGGGGCTCATGCTGGCGACGCCGCTCCTCCTGACGAAGAGCATCTCCGGAACCTGGGGGCGGACCTTCGTGCAGGCGGCGGTGTTCTTCAGTCTCATGTGGAACTTCTGGCATGTTTACATGCAGAAGTTCGGCATCATGCGGGTCTACATGGCAAAGGACCCTGCGCCGCTAGAGCGCAAGACCCCCGGCTGGGTGGACAAGCTGTTCCTGTTCTGCTGGTTTCCCCTCTACTTCAGCTACCTGGGTCCCGAGAACAAGTCGCTGATCTTCAAGAACGGCCCGTCGGTCAGACCGTACATGGCTCCCATCATCGCGTTCATGGAGGAGCATCAGGCGCTCTTCCTGGTCCCCAGTGCACTGGCTGCTGCCGGCGGCGTGGGCACCTGGCTCTGGTATGAATGGCGGACCCACCGGTTCACAAACCGCGCCCGGATCTCGAGCGGCGCCGGAATGCTGCTCCTCTCCACGGCCCTGTTCTGGCTGGATCCCGTGAAGGTCTACATCGCTTTCGGCTTCAGCCACTCGATCGAATACATGACCTTCGTCTGGGCGTTCCAGCGGCGGCGCTATCACAAGCCCATGCCCGAGCCGACGGTCATGGAAAAGCTTCTCTCGAAACCGGTGCTCTTCTATGCGCTGATGATCGCCGTTCCGGCCGCGATCGCCATCCTCAATACCATCTGGGGACGGGAGATCTTCGCCGGCGAGCGCCCCATCAGGATCATGGGACTCTCCGGCGGCCAGTGGTACTTCTACTACGCCGTCTATGAATCCCTCGTCCATTTCTATATGGACGGGTTCCTCTGGAAGATCCGCCGTCCCGAGGTCCGGGCGAACCTCTGATGCCCTCCGCCCGCGACGGACTCCTGAATGAACAGAACTTCGCCGCCCATGCCGCCTGGCTGCCGGGGGCGGCGGGTCTCGGCCGGGTGAGCCGGAGCCGGACCGCCGTCATTGTCAGGTCCGGGACCGGTTCCGATACCTTCAACATCGTCTGCCGGGCCGATTTCAGAGGGCTTGGGGCCGGAGCAGCGGTCATCAGGGCGCGGCGCATCATCCGTTCGTTTTCCGGACAGCCGTTCACCTGGTGGGTAGGGCCGGCGTCGAAACCGGCGACGCTGCCGGGCATTCTGGAAACCGCCGGTCTCGAACCGGCCGGGGACGAACTGGCCATGGGGGTATCGCTCCGGAAGCTCCAGCATCTGTCCCCGGACCCAAGGGTACGATCGGTGCGGACCCGGGCCGAAGTCGCCGCCGTGGCCGGTATCCTCGCCCGGAACTGGGTGCCGCCGGACCGGGCTGTGCTGGAGCTCTGGAAACGCGGAACCGTGTCCGTGCTGAAGCCCGCGAGTCCGGTCCGGCTTTTTCTTGCGTATGAGGGGAAACGTCCTGCCGCCGCCTGCGAGCTTTTCCTGAGCGGCGGCGTTGCCGGCATCTACAACGTCTCGACACTGAAACGGTACCGGGGCCGGGGTCTGGGTACAGCGGTAACGGCGGCGGCGCTCCGGGAGGCGAAAGAGATGGGGCTCAGGGCGGCCGTGCTTCAGGCATCGGCGGACGGCCGGGGGCTCTACGAGCGGCTCGGGTTCGCTGCCACGGGGCGTTTCGTGGAATACCGGCTTCGGGAAGGGTTATCGGGGCGGGAGTAAGAGGGCTAGAAAAGCTGGCGCCCCCAACCGGAATCGAACCGGTGTTTTCGCCGTGAGAGGGCGACGTCCTGGGCCGCTAGACGATGGGGGCGGCTTTGTTCACTGCCGCGCCAGGACCGGCGCGGGAGCGGCACTATTAGACGGGCTTCCCGGCGGGCGCAAGACCCGCCCTTATTTTGACGTTTCGGGGGCTTCCGCCGCCTCCCGGAGCCTGCGGACCATGCCGCCGGCGATACTCGCGGCATCCCCCCGGCTGAAGAACGGGGCCGCGTAGATCACGTTCACGACGAACCGGCCGAAAATGGTCCCGGTGGTCACGAGGACCGGATTGAAGACGGACGGCGCCACCACGGCGTTGAATGCCCGGAGCCGGACCGGACCCCACCGGTCTTCCCCCGCGAGAACCCCGAGGTTCGATATCCCGGCGGAGCCGAAATTCGCCCGTTCAATGAACTCCGCGAACCGGTCCGGGCGGTTCCACCACAGCCAGCGCCCGAGCCGGGAGAGCCAGCGGTTCGAGAACGCCCCGAGCAGAAGATCGTCGCCCCGGCGCTTGCCGGCGCGGACTTCCCGGGAAATATCCGCGGCGAGTTCGTCGAAGCCGCCGCCGGACTGCATTGAATGAAACGTGGGGAGGGTCGAGACGAACAGTCCCACCGAGGTTTTGTCCTCGAGGGCGAGTCTCGTGCGAAGGTCCGTGAGGCTGGCGCAGACGAGGGGACTCTTGCCGTCCGGAGTCCGGTAGTCCCGAAGGGTTTCGAGCAGCGCCGCCGAGGCGAGCCCGTGGACGGTGATGCCCCGCCGCCGGGCGGCTGTCAGCAGGTTCTGGCTGAACCCGGGGTCTGTTTCGAACCGGACGAATCCGAATCTCCGCTCGTGGGGCTTCGCCGTGCAGGAGCCCGTGAGCCGGTCCGGCCGCCCGTAACGGAGCATCCGTCCCGCCAGACGGAACAGGAGCAGGAGATACAGGAGAGCCCCCCGGACTCCCCGCAGCGGCTCCGGCAGGAGGTTTTCGAGCGGAGGCACGAGGGGATGAACCGCGGGGCTGGACACTCCGCCGAGCCGGGCACAGATCTCCTGCGCCAGCCGGTAGCTGGACAGGCCGTCCAGAATGGCGTGGTTCACCGTGAGGATCAGTGTGCATCGGGACTGGCCATGGATGACGGCACGGCACCGGAGCAGGGGACCGGCGACGGGCCGCACCGGATGGTTGAACTCCGCCTCGGCGAGCTCGTGCACGGCGTCCGGTGGGGCTTCTGTCCACTGGAGCGGAATGGGCGGTACGCCGCCGGGGCTGAACCGGAATCGCCGTCGCTCGCGGACGATCCTCATGCGCAGGAGCGGATGGGCTTCCTGCACCCGGTCGAGCGCCTCGCGCAGCCGGTCCTGGGTCACAGGCCCCTCGATTTCCTCGATAACGACCGCATTCACCGGGCAGACGGCATCGAGTATCCACATGACGGTTTCCGACGGGCCGAGAACGCGGCCGGTTTCAGGCGGCAGAGTGCGTGGGACGCTCATTCGATGTACCGGTTCTTGATGGTACGGCCGATACCGAGGGTCCCGGGCTCTACCACCCGGACCTCGGGTATCGCGGTTCCGGGATTCGCGCCGAGAGATTCCCGGTAATCGCCGTTCAGGCCGGACAGGTTTTCGGCGATGAGTGCCGAAGCTTCGTCAGGAAATCCCGGAGACGGCGGGGTGTAGGTTTCGAGATCGATCTCGAACCGGACGGTGCCGTCGCTCCGTTCGGCCCGCCGGATCCGGAATCCCCCGACCAGCTCGGTGAGCCGGGGCGAGGAGTAGATGGCCTCTTCGACCTGCGGCGGGGTGACGTTTGCGCCGTCCAGACTGATTGTACCGTCGAGCCGGCCGTAGAGGGCGACGAAAGGAAACCGGAGCGAGCCTTCGAAAGGGATACCGGCTTCCTGGTCCCGGCAGAAGGCCGCGAGTTCCCGCCAGGAGAGGAGGCGCCCGTCGTCACCCGTGTCGTATCGGACCCGCGGCTGGTGGGCGAGCGGGTTGGTGACGGTTCCGGCGATACTGTACCGGCCGTCCGGCTGCGGGATTTCCTCCAGCCAGAATTCAGCGGGGTTGTACTGTCCGAAGAATACCGGGAGCCGTTCGGATCCAAGCAGCGCGTGCCGGTATCGGGGTTCCAGCTCCAGCAGTTCCCTTATGGCCTGCGCCAGTGGTGTCTCATAGGCGATGCCGAGATCGAGATCCGACGCACCGTAGGAGGAGACGATGCGGGATTCGGGACCGAGTGCCGCGCGCATGGCCCTCCGCCAGGCGGGCGTGTAGCCCTCGCCGCCATGGAGAATGTGAATCCGGTAGTCCTGCCAGCGGAAACCGGGCCTCATGACGCCGGTGCGGACGAGTTCCCGGAGAAACGGCGGATAACCGGCGAGATTGTAGGTATAGGCGGGACCGAACTGCTCAAGGGTCGAGAGGATTTTCCCGGGATCGGTGCCGATATTCTTGGAGAGCGTCGAATAGCGGGAGAGCACCGCCAGTTTCGTCGCCGTCGCCCAGGCTCCCTGGCTGAAACCGTTGATGAAGATCATCGGCCCTTCGGCGGGACCGAACAGGTGCCGGTAGAGGACCTTGAGGCCGCCCGCGAGCCGGTCTTCTTCTTCGCGACAGCGGACCCAGTGGGTCGGCACTCCGGACGATCCGCTCGACTCGTCGATCACTCCTTCGCGGGGGAGACGGCCGCCGATACACCGGGCTTCGAGGGGGTATTTCGCGATGAACGACGATTTGGATGCCAGCGGCAGGCCGTCGAAAGTCTGCGCCGGACCGGCGAACTCCCGGAGGGCCGGAACCTGCCGGAGCGCCCGTGCGGCCTGTTCCCCGGCGCGGCTGCGGCCGATCCGTTCGAGCAATTCCGGTTCCACGGTCGCCAGAAACCGGAGAGCCGCCTCCGGCCAGTCCGTGAGTTCCTGGAAGATACCGTCGAAGTGACGGGGCTCGATCGATGCCGTCTGGGCTGCCGGGAAGAGGCTACCGGCCGTTTCGGGACACCGGGCGATTCCTTCGGCGATCGAACGATAGTGGCGCGGCTCGATAGCGCCCGACGTGATTTTCATCAGCCGCTCGGGTTCGAGCTCTTCGAGAATCGAGCCGCCGTCGAGGTACATGCGGGAGCGGTCGAGCAGCCTCGCGTACTCGGCGACTTCGCCGGACCGGCCGAACAGCTCGTCCATTCCGTTTCGCAGGTCCTCCTTGCGAAGCAGGAGCTTCTGGGCGAGTTCGACGGGGACGCCAGCCGTTTTTGCGTGCCTCAGGGCGAAGCCCCGGGCTTCAAAAAGCCGCCGGACCGCGATGCGGGCGGCAGAAAAAGGGACCGGCTCCCCTTCGAAGCCGAGGTCTTCGAGGAGATGCCGGATGACCGCTTCCATGGCCCGCTCGAAGCAGGGATAGGGGCGCATCCGGTGGTCGGCATCCTCAATGCGGATATAACGCCGGACGAGGCCGCCTTCGCGGGACCTTACGATGAACTCGTCCAGCCGCTCGGCGGGGTAGTAGTCGTCCCGGCCGCCCGCAATGAAGGTGAGCGGGAGGGGAACCCGCCGGGCCCGCTCCAGCATATGGCCGAGATCCCACCGGTAGTCCCAGAGGCCGTCAAGCGCCTCGCTGAACGCCTTTCGCAGGTTGGACGGCACGCCGTCCACGACGACGTTAAAGTCGGAGAGGGAGGCTTTCGGTGCGGCATGGCGGGCTTCCCTGATGCGCCCGTAACGCTCGATTTCCTCCTGCAGGGTGAATGGGCCTTTCCCTTCCACTTCGTTCCAGAGGCGCGATGGATCTTTTGCGGTGCGAAACCGGTAGCGCCATTCGAGAGCGAGCCAGTCCTCAAAATCCCTGCCCGTCTTACGGGGCAGGAAGTCCTTCACGTCGGGAATGAACGAGAGGAACGCGAGGGCATCGAAAACGCCGGTTTCCGCCTGCGCGTCGAGCGCCTGCGGGGCGGTGATCGAGGCGGCGAGACAGGCGGCCTTCTGCGAAATCCGGACGCCGGGCTTCAGTGTACGGCAGAGCGACCGGAACGCTTCCGATCTGAGGTAGGCGCCCCAGCCGGCGATTTCGCTGCCGCCCAGTATGAGATCGGCAAGATTGCCGGGGGCTTCGTCGCCGCTGTTCAGGAACGCCGGGCGGAAAACGGCGAATCTCCCCTGGGCCATGAAGGCTTCGGCGATGGCGCCGAGGTCTTCCTTGGTTCTTCCGAACAGCATGGTGAGGAGGACCGGGACCAGCTCACCTTCGGGCGATTCCGGCAGGTCGAGGAGGGCGACGGTTTCTGCGCCTCCGGGGGCAGTCACCCGGACCGGTATTCCGGCGCCGGGCCAGCCTCCGTTTTTCCAGGCATCGAACTCGTGATTGCCGTTCACTCGCGATCTCCTTCCCCGTGACTGGGGTCAGGAGTTCAAGAGGAGAGCCGGACAGCAGATTTTCTAAGTTATGGGAATATCGGCCTTTTTGATTCGTGGCGGGTCATGCAGAAATTGCGGCGTACGGAATCCGTACGCCGGTTGCTGCGCTTTCCGGGAGACAAAGAGTTGGGGACACGCCGGAAGGGGATCAGCCAGCGCCGCCGGGGCTGGTGACTTCCTTGAACTTGTCGAGGAGCCGCTGGGCCCGTTCCAGATATTTCTGGGCGCGGTCGTGGGTCGGGTCGATGAGGAGCACGAGGTTCCACCGCTCGATGGCCTTGTCAAGCTGCTCGTTCCGGTAGAAGTTCACGCCTTCACGGAAGATGTCCTCGGTGCTCTTGCCGATCTTGGCGATGGCCTGCTGGCGTCCCTTGATCGCTTCCTGGTTTCCGGGCTCGAGGTCCAGCGTCTTGTTGAACCGCTCAAGGGCCTTCACGGCATCGCCGCGCTGGAGATAAACCTGGCCTTCCTGAAGCCGCAGGGTCGTGATCTGGCTGACCGAGACATTGACCGGCTCCTCGGACTTCGTTTCGACGGGGGCCTTCGACGACGAGGCGGCAGGCTTCTTCTTTGCGGGGCCCATCTTCGAGGCTTCGGCGTAGAGTTCTTTGATCCGGTCCCGATAGTTCGCGGCCTGCGGATGGCCGGGCCATGTGGAGAGCACGTTGTTCAGGATCTTGAGAGCCTTCGAATACTCGTGCTTGCGATAGAGGGCGACAGCATCTTCCAAAGGCTTGGCGTACTGGGCGGACAGTTTAGCTTCCACGTCGTTCAGCTTGTTGCCGATATCGTCGTTGAAGGGGTCCAGCCGCTCGAGCTTGAGGAGGGTCGTATGCGCATCGGCGTAGTTCTTCGCCTTCATCTGGACGTCGAGGACGGCAAAAAGGTTCGTCCGCTTTGTCTGAAGGTCGGCATTCAGGCGCGAGACCGGTTCGGCCAGATCGGTGCGGCGCGGGTCCAGTTTCATCGCCTCGCGGTACAGCCGGATCGCTTCGGCCAGCCGGCCTTTGTCAGCAAGTCCGTTGGCCTGGTACACGCGGTCGCCCACTTCCTTGGCCAGCGTGGTCTCGATCTTTTTCGCCCGGTCCGCGGCATCGGGATAGTTCGGGTCCTCCTGGAGAAGGACGATGGCATCATACAGCCGGCCGTCGGCCACCAGGGAATCGGGGCCCTGCCGCTGGATCTGGGCGGCGGGCTTCTGTCCGCAGGCGGACAGGGCTGCTGTCATCACGAAGATGGCGGTGAGGGTTTTCACCCGCGAGGTTCCGTGATAACCTCCGGCGTCAGGGGTTTGGGGAGCGGACGTGCGCAAACGCATTCTCATAGCGGAAGATTTTGAAACCCTCTCGAAGCTCATTCGGAACTCGCTCAGATCTCTGGATGTCGATTTCGAGGAAGCGGTCGATGGCAGCGAAGCCATTGCCAAAGCCAAAAAGGTCAACCCCGACCTGATCATCATGGATGTAGGCATGCCCAAGGTCAACGGCTACGACGCCACGCGGGCGATTCGAAACGATCCGTCCACCAGGCACATTCCGGTGCTGATCCTCACGGCGACCGGCGACGAGAAAGAGGCGGAAAAGGCCGGTGCGACCGCCTATCTCGCGAAGCCCTACAGCCCGGCCGAGCTCAAGACAAAGGCCGCGAAGCTGCTCGGATTCGGCTGACACCCGCCGCCGGGACTCCCTGACAGGTCTGTTATCATGAAAAACTTCCTGGGACGGCTCTCCCATTCCTTTTCCGCCGGCGCAGCCGGCGCTCTGTTCAGCTCGTTGACCGTCTGGCTGTTCGGCTGGCAGGGAATCACCGCGAAGTTCGGCGTCCGGATGGCGCCGTCCTTCACGCCTGGCTGGCTCTATCCCCGGATCGTCTGGGGCGGCCTGTGGGGGCTGTTCTTCCTCGCCCCGCTCGGCAGTTCGCCCGTGATCCTGAAGGGGCTCGTGATCTCGCTCCTGCCCGCGCTGGTCACGCTTCTCTACATCCTGCCGTTCGTGGAGGGCCGGGGGTTCCTCGGCATGGAGCTCGGCGCGTGGACGCCGGCCGTTGTCCTGTTCTTCAGCTTCGTCTGGGGGCTCGCCGCCGGAATCTGGATGAAGGTGGCGGGCGGGGAACGGTAGGCCGCTACCTGACGCCCGCCTTCTCCAGAAACTCCAGCGCGAACGGGAACGGTCCGAAACCGGACGCGATGTTGATGTGCCCGCCGTCCGGATAAATCCTGATTTCCGAATGAAAGATGTTGCTGGCGAGTTTCTTGAGCTCGTCCAGCTCGATATAGATGTCGTCGTCCCCGCAGACGAGCTGCCGGTGCTTCACCTGGGAAAGCCAGCGTTCCGGTTTCTGGGGCGGGGGGAAGAACGTCTCCACGTCCTCGAACATCATGTCGGGCGAAGGCGGGGCGACGAGCAGCGCCGATTCAAAGGGCCGGTCCGTCTCGTTGATCAGGTGATCGGCCACCCAGACGCCGAGCGAATGGACCACAAGATGCACCGGTCCATCGTAAGGTTCGACAATGGCCTTCAGTTCCCGCATCCAGACGTCCTTCTGCGGCTTGAAGGGGTCCGAGAGCTGCGGGAAGCTGACATTCACGCCACGCTTTTTCAGTTCGTCGTGAACCCACCACTGCCAGTGGCCCTCGTTCGAGGCCTGCCAGCCGTAAATGATGACGACAAGGGGGGCGGACACGGCAGATTCTGCAGCTACTTTCCGGCGAGCCAGCGGGCCGCGTCGGGGGCATGATAGGTGACGATGAAATCCGCTCCGGCCCGCCGCATGGCGGTGAGGTTTTCGAGCACGACGGCTTTTTCGTCGATCCAGCCGTTCCGGGCGGCGGCTTTCACCATCGAGTATTCGCCCGACACGTTGTAGGCGGCCACCGGCCGGTCCGAGAGTTCCCGCACCCGCCGGATGATGTCGAGGTAGGCGAGGGCGGGTTTCACCATGAGGATGTCGGCGCCTTCCTCGAGGTCCAGCTTCGCTTCGACGAGGGCTTCACGGCCGTTCCTGGCGTCCATCTGGTAGCTGCGCCGGTCGCCGAACTTGGGTGCGCCTTCGGCGGCGTCGCGGAACGGCCCGTAGTAGGCCGACGCGTATTTCACCGAATACATGAGGATCGGGATGTGGCTGTGGCCGGCGCCGTCGAGGGCGGCCCGAAGCGTGGCGACGGTGCCGTCCATCATGCCGCTCGGCGCGATGATATCCGCCCCGGCGTTTGCCTGCGAAACGGCGACTTTCTCCAGCTCCGTCAGGGTCTTGTCGTTGTCCACGACGGACAGCCTGTCCTTCGAGATCACTCCGCAGTGCCCGGTGGAGGTGTATTCGCAGAAGCAGGTGTCGGCGATCAGAACCAGCTTGGAGCCGGCCTTTTTCAGTGTTTCGAGGGCCCGCTGGACAATTCCGTCAGGGACATGGGCGCCGGTGCCCAGCTCGTCCTTCGTTTCCGGGATGCCGAACACCATGACGCCCTTCACGCCGGCCTGTTCCAGTTCCCGCGCATGATCGGCCAGCGTGTCCGTGCTGTAGCGGAACACGCCGGGCATGGAGGCGATTTCCTGTTTCACGCCTTTTCCCGGTTGTACGAAGACGCCCTGGATCAGGTCGCCTGCCGACAAGGCGGTCTCGGCGACAAGATCGCGCAGCTCCGGCGAGCGGCGCAGCCGCCTCGGGCGGGAGAGAAGACCGGGGTTATGATCGTGCGAATGGGCCATGTTCCGCAGATACTAACCTAACTTTTCTGCAAGACGAATGGCCGCCCTCGTGGCGAAGGTCATGATGGTGACCTGGCTGTTGACGCCGATGGCGGACGGGACCGCGCCGCCGTCCACGATATATAGATTCGGGACATCCCAGCTCTGCTGGTCGGGGTCCAGGACCGAATTGTCCCGGCGGGTGCCGATCCGCGTCGTTCCGAGCGGGTGGAACCCCACAAGCGTCCAGTGGGAGGGTTTGAGGTCGGCCTTGCGGAGCCGTTCCACGTCGGCCTCCGTGCGGATCACGCCGTGGCCGGGGAGCATCGGGTAGATCTCCTTCGCCCCCGCCGCCCGGAACACTTCGATGCACCGGAGCATGCCGGTCTTGAGCTGGTCCATCTCGAACTTGCCGAGGTTGTAGTGCCAGAGGTGCCGGCCGCCGGGGAGTTTCACCAGCCGGCCGTTCGAGCGGTCTGA
Source organism: uncultured bacterium (assembly GCA_964621525.1). Taxonomy (GTDB): domain Bacteria; phylum JAGRBM01; class JAGRBM01; order JAGRBM01; family JAHCIT01; genus CAZMGV01. The sequence continues at coordinate 68,337 of CAZUMS010000013.1, read as the reverse complement.
AACCAGGAACCCGAATCCGGCGATACGGTCGTAGGCTTCCATCACCTCGACGAGCTTCCGGCCCACGAACGGGAACACGGTGGAGCCGATGTCGATGGGCGCTCCGGCGCCGTTCATCAGGATGCCGTCCTTCATCCAGTGGTCGCAGGTGTAACCGGAGGGGATCGAGGCATAGCCCCTGATCTCCTCGTCGAAGAGCCCGGCGCAGTTGGTGGAAGGATGAACCGAGAGGTTGCGCCCCATCCAGCCGGAGCCGTTGCAGATGCCCTGACTGGAGAGCAGCTGGGGTGTCAGCATCGTTCCGCAGGCGAGAGCGGTGACACGGGCGCGGAATTTCTTCACCCTGCCGTCCGGCGTGACGGCCTCGAGGCCCACGGCCTTTCCGCTCTCGATCCGGACTTTGGCCGCCTTGAGGCGAGTGTACACCATCGCCCCGCGTTTCAGGGCGGGGGGAATGTAAGAGATATTGGTCGAGCGGCGGGCCTCGGTCGGACAGCCGAAGTCGCACACGCCGCTGCCGTCGCAGCCGGGAGCGTTCCGGCGGATCGCCTTGTGCGACCAGCCGAGTCTCTCGCAGCCCCGGGCAACGACCCTGGCGATACCCCCCAGATACCGGGGGTCCGAATCCCCCACCTTGAGTTCGCGCTCCACCTGCTCGAAATAGGGCCGCATCGTTTCGGGCTCGAATCCCTGAAGACCCAGTTCCCGCACCCAGCGGTCCAGTACCCAGTCGGGTGTGCGGAAGCAGGTGCCGGTATTGATGGCCGTGGAGCCGCCCACGAGCCGGCCCATGGGCACGGCGATGAACGTGTTGCCAAGGGTGCCCGTGACGCCGCCATCCCGGTGGTGCTTGTGATGCATTTCGAGGGAGCGGCCCGTGAAGGCGTCCCGGTCACGCCACTCGCCTTCCTCGACGAATACGACGGCGTAGCCCCGCTCGGCCAGTTCCTTGCCGAACACCGCACCCCCGGCGCCGGTGCCTGCGACGACGACGTCGCACTCGACCTCCTCGCCGTCCGGAATCGTTTCGCCCGGTAGCACCTGCTGGCGCCACCGCTCGGGCGGCTCGGGCTTTCCGTGAAATTCGTAGACGCAGCCCAGCTTCTTGTACAGCTCCGGGTCGTCGAAGTGCGCCGTCTTGAGCGGAGTCGTGAGGCCCATGAACATGAGCCGCGCCGCGACGTTCGACTGGGCCCAGCGGTTCAGGATTTCCTCTCGCTCGCCGCGGGGGAGTTTCGAGAACGGCGCGCCGTTCGAGAGCCGGGCGGCGGTCTCGAGCGCCCTCAGCATCCCCTTGTAGCCGGTGGTGAGTCCGCCCCGGTCCAGGAACTTCTCGACCCGCTGGACCGTGCGTTCGCTCGCCCCGGGGAAATACTGGCCGGCGGGCAGGGCCGCCTCGCCGACGGCGAGCGCAATGCGGTGCTCTTCCGGGGTGAACGGCATGAGAAGTTCAGCCTTTCGGACTGTGTGACCGGATCCAGTCCAGGACGAGGCGCGTGACCTCGGCCGGCTTTTCCTGCTGGAGGAAGTGTCCCGCGCCGCCAACGCGCTCCACTTTCAGGCCTTTCGGAAAATCTTCGGCCTTCATGACGATGTCGTAGAGGCGCGTGTCCATGCATCCGTCGGTCTCGCCGGTGAGGGCGAGGGTGGGCACCTCGATGCGGCTGGTGGTGAGCCGGCGGGTGTCTTTCGCGGCCTTGCTGAGCGGATCGAAGAACGCCCGGTAGTAGCCGAGCGCGGCCTTCTTCACGCCGGGCAGGGCGAACGTCTTCTTGAGCTCGGCCATCTCCTCCGGCGGCCAGTTCCAGCCGGGAGACCAGTCGCGCCAGAGTTTCTCGATGAACGCCCAGTCGCCGCGCTCGACGATGAGGTCCGCCAGCACGCGGAGCTGGAAGAACATCATGTACCAGGAGTTCCGCATCTGGCCGGGAAGTTCCCGGAATCCTTTGGGCATGCGCCGCAGGTGCGGCACGGCCAGCGTCGTGAGCGAGTGGAACCGCCCGGGGGCAAGGGCGCCCGCCGCGTAAGCGATGATCGCGCCCCAGTCGTGGCCGACGAGGTGGGCTTTCTCCGTCCCGAGGGTGTCCATGAGGGCGAGTGTGTCTTCGGCCATCCGGACGACGTGATAGTCGCCGTCCGGCGGCTGGTTCCCGGGGTCGTAGCCGCGAAGATTGGGAGCGACGGCGCGGTACCCGGCCTCTGCCACCGGTCCGAGCTGGTGAAGCCAGGTCCGGTTGTGATCGGGAAACCCGTGGAGAAAGAGCACCAGCGGGCCGCTTCCGGCCTCAAGTGCCGGAAAGCTCAGTCCGTTCGCCCGGATCGTGATCTGTTTGGGCCCGCCCATGGCGTCTGTTTATCACCGGGCACAAAAACGGCCAAGTGAAACCATAAAGACTTGCCGGTTTTACGGGCCATCCGGTAAGAGGCAGGGCGGATAACCGGACTCTGCATTTGCTGAAGTCTCTTCAGGGAGCGGGAGCGCAGCGGCTGGGGGATGGACAGGAATGAAAACCTACAACGAACTGGCGACGGCCTCGAACGCCGAACTGGAAGTGATCTTCCGGGCAGGCACCCAGCCCGCTCCCGAGCAGTTCGCCGGTTTCGAGTTCCAGGGGTTCAACACGCCATTCTTCGCCCGGCTTCTCGGCATCCAGAAGTTCATCAAGGGGATGTTCAGGAACGCCAAGGGCGCCGTCGAGGGATACAACATCCCGGTGAAACAGAACGGTCTTGAGGGCCCCTGGGAATACAAGAACCCGGCAAACCCCAGGCGGTTCGGCTTCTACGACGTCTACCCGGTTAAGGCATCGGAAGCGGACCGGACCTATCCGAACGCGACGCTTCTCAATTACGGTTCGAGCCCCCGGAACGGCCTCTTCGATCCCTGGATGCTGCGGGACTACATGGTCCAGCCGTACAAAGAGAACCCGGATCTCTTCATCGGGAAGGCCTACCTCCGGTTCGGCCCGCTCAATATCCCCAGCAACTTCTTCATCCTGAACCGCCTCCGCCCCTCGGAATGGAAAGCGGACTGAAACTGCCTTTTGTCAGTGCCGCTCCTTCCGGGGGCGGCCACACTCGTCCCCGAAAAACGGTACAGAAAAGGAACCTCCCCGACCATGGACTTCAACATTCCCGAGCGCGCCCTCGACCTCGCCGCCAAGGTCCGCCAGTTCGTCGACGACGTCGTCATTCCGTACGAGTCCCGCGAGGACTCGGACCATCTGCCCGACGATGTGATCGTCGAGATGCGGAATAAGGCTAAGGCCGCCGGGATCTACACGCCGCACCTTCCGAAGGAACTGGGCGGGCACGGGCTCTCCCATGTGGAAACAGCCGCCGTCTTCATGGCGGCGGGCCGCTCGCTGATCGGCCCGGTGGCGCTGAACTGCGCCGCCCCGGACGAAGGGAACATGCACCTCCTTCACAAGGCGGCGAACCCGGAGCAGGTGCAGCGGTACTTAAAGCCCCTCGTGGACGGGAAGTTCCGTTCCTGCTTCGGCATGACGGAACCCGCCCAGGGTGTCGGCGCCGATGCCAGCATGGTGAAGTCCACGGCGAAGCGGGACGGCGACGAGTGGATCCTGAACGGCCACAAGTGGTTCACGACCGGCGCCATGGGCGCGGGCTTCTGCATTTTCGCCGCCGTGACGAATCCGAACGTGAAGGCCCACGAGGGCGTCACGCTGTTCCTCGTCCCGATGGACACACCCGGCTTCAACGTGAAGCGGATGATCCCGGTCCTCGGCACCCACGGCCCCGGCGGCCACTGCGAGATGGTCATCAAGGACGTGCGCGTTCCGCACTCGGCGATGCTCGGCAAGGAGGGCGAGGGCTTCAAGCTGATGCAGATCCGCCTCGGGCCGGCGCGCCTCACTCACTGCATGCGCTGGATCGGCGCGGCCGAACGGGCGCTGGACCTCATGGCGCACCGGGCGACCGAGCGCGAGGCATTCAAGGTGAAGCTGATGGACCACCAGAACAGCCAGTGGTCGGTGGCCGATTCCGTGGTGGAGCTGCACGCGGCGAAGCTGATCACGCTGCACGCCGCCTGGAAGCTGGACCAGGGCGACGAGGCCCGGCAGGAAACCTCGATGGCGAAGCTCTACGCCTCGGAGGCGGTGAACCGGGTGTTTGACCGCGCCGTCCAGATGATGGGCGGGCTCGGCTACTCGGGCGACACGCCTATCGAGCGGTTCTTCCGCGAAGGACGCGCCTTCCGGATCTACGACGGCCCCTCCGAGGTTCACCGCATGGTGATCGCCCGCGACTTCTTCCGGAAGATCCAGAAGAACCCGCCGAAAGTGAACTGGGTCGGGTTCTGAGGGGGAGAGGTCAAGGCGCCATTGGCGAAACGGCCCGGATTTTCCGGGCCGTTTCACTTAAACTAATGCCAATTCGGCACTCTCTCGTTACTCGTCGAGAAGTTCGCATCCCACTGATGCGGTATCTCCATCCTCAAAAGTAATGTCGAAGGAACCGATGCCCGAAGCGACCGAGCCGTCGATATTGCTGATCGTCTGATCTAAAGCACCTTCGACTGCGAACTCGCCGCACCCTGATTCTTCCCATGTAAACGCCCCGATCTCACTGGAGATTCCGGTTCCGTCCTCGAAGATTTGAAACAAAAATGGATCGATGTCGTCGGATGCGCACACCCATGCAGAATCGTCATGGTCGGCATCAGCTCCATTCATGAACGGCGTGTAGTCAATGTCGCAATCGCCGCCGTCACTCCCGCAGGCGGAAAATGCCATGACGGCGAGAGCTAGTACAGTAAACAGTGATTTACGGGTCATTTGGGTCTCCTGTTGTTGATAAGTAATGGCCGAAAATATTTCGGTTAATCAGTTATAACGGACTCCTCGATAACGGACAAGGCCTACCTTGCGGGCAAGGTCATGCCTTGGTGGACGAGACTCATAAGAGATTGATCGCCAATATCCGCGTCGAGGCGAAGCGGAAAAAGATCGCGGTAACTCATCTTCCCGATCTGGCAGGGCTGTCCCGTTCCCGTTTCTGGGAAGTCATGGCTGGCCGAAAATCACCGACTCTAAGGTGGATAATCAGCCTTTCAGAAGCATTGAGCGTGGACGCGGCAGATCTGCTCGTACAACGGGCAAACTTGAAAGCAGTTAGGTTAGATTGATTCCGTTGCGCGGTGGCAGGTTCGCCATGGCCGGATTTTTCAGATGGCTTTTGGATCCTTTCCGGATTCTGACGCCGGTTACTCTTCGTGCTCCGGAGGACGGACGGCGGGGTTCCGTGTGACCCCCGGCGGGAGTGCGTACGCCCCCGCCGCGCCGTGCCTGTATACCAGCTCGCCCCCTTTATGCCCGGTGGCGACGGCCGCTCCGGCCGAGGCCACCGTGAGGGCGGCAGCCGCCACCATGAGGAGCCGCGAGGCCTTTTCGTTTTTCTGCTGGAGCACGAGGGAGGCGATGCTGACGGCCGTTCCGGCTGCCGTGATGGCCATGAAGATCTTGGCAAGTTCTTCGTGCTCCTCGATATGCGACTCGTCGACGACGCCTTCCACGTTCCCTGCCTCTTCCTCGCCGGTCTGCATCGAGGCCCAGCCGCCGATGAGGGCCGCTCCCTGAAAGAATCCGATAAGGAGCCATGCCTTGGGCTCCATTCTCCGGTTCCACACCGCAACTGCCACGAAGATCGCAGCCACGGGGAGCACAATGGCGATACCGACGGGGATGTGAACGAGAGCGGGGTGAAGCGGTAGACCATCCATGAATGGGGATCCTTTCCTGGCAGCCGAACGGGGCTGACGCGCGATATTATCGGTTCCTGTGCGGCCGGGCGATATGACAGCGGTTAGGTCCGCTGGATGAGCGGAATTTCACTTCACCGTCATGTGCCCGAACAGGCCGACTTTCAGGTAGTCCGCGCCGGGGAAATCTTCGGGTGCCGGGATCCGTTCCACGAGCCGGAAGGGCCCGAGCATCTGGCGGAACTGGGCCCACGTCCAGCCGCTGTGGTTCGATGCCGCGAGCAGGAGGCCGTCCGGGGCGAGGAGCCGCTGGATGGGCGGGACCATTTTCAGGTAGCCGTCCCGTACGGTGAAGCGGTCCGATTTCGACGATGAGTACGAAGGCGGATCGACGATCACGACGTCGAACCGCTCGCCGCGCTTCAGGGCGCCTTCCAGAAACTCGATAGCGTCCTGCCGCTTCTGGACGATGACGCCGTCCACGCCCGAGAGAGCCGCGTTCTCCTTCGACCAGTCGAGCCAGGTCTTTCCCGTGTCCACCTCGACGACCTCGCTCGCGCCGCTCCGGGCCGCGACGGTGGAAAACGCCCCTGTATAGGAAAAAAGATTCAGGACACGGGGCGGCGATCCGGCATCGGTCCGGCGGCGGATCTGCGCCGCCGTCACCTTCCGGCCGTCCCGCATGTCGAGAAAAAGGCCGGTGGAGAATCCGGCGTCGAAGGACACCCGGAGCGGCACGCCGTTCTCGTGAATGACGAAAGGCCCGGCAGGTGGTGTCCCCGACAGGGGCTTTGCCGCCGCCGCTGCTTCTCCGGTGTCGCCCTGAAGATGGGAGAGGTTGTCCGGGCGGAGCTTCCAGACGGCGCTCTTCGCCTCGATGCCAAGAACGGGCTGGAGTTCGTTCGCGATACGGCCGCACCAGTAGCGGGCGGCGTTTTCCGGATTCTTTTCGTTCCCCGGGTAGACGGTCGCCAGGAGATGCCCCCCGTAAACATCCACCGTCATCTCCGGATGCAGTTCGTAATGGGACAGCCGGAACGCTTCCGTGCGTAGCGCGACGGTGCGCCTTTTGGCGAGGGTGTCTGACAGCAGGGTGTCGGCGGGCAAGGTCAGGGGCCTCCGGGGAAGGGAGACTAGACGGTCCGGGACCGCGATGCCGCCGGGATAACCGGCGATTCAAGTTCCGAATTTGCCTCAGTTATTGGGCTTTTTCGGGTTGACCCGTTTCTTCAATGAAATTGACTCAGAGCGCCATAAGGACGGGTTTATCCCTATCCTAAGTACCTTGAAAATATAGTGATTTCAGTCAGGTATGGAGCAAACTGGCCGGGCGGCCTATTGACCTGATTCCGAAAGGACAGTATTGTCTTTATTAGATGGAGGTCCTTCAATGAACCCTGTGCAGAAGCTCGCTTTCCGAACCCTCGACAAGGCTGCCGACGCGGCGTTCTACGGTATTTCCGGGCTCTACCGGAAGTATGAGGACAGGGCCCGCTCCTATGTGGACGGCCACCTCATCAATACCTATGACGACAAGACGGCGAACTTCGTGGGCGGCGAGATGGAGGTTCTGACGAGCCGCAACTACGAGAAGGCCCTTGCCAACATCTGGAAGGCCGAAGTGGCGGCCCCGTACCTGGGCTTCAAGGATGCGACGCCGGTGGAGAAGGCCGAGAAGTCGGCCGAGGCCGGCCGCGAGCTCGACGAAACCCGCGAGATGATGCGGCGGGCGACTTCCGAGGACGTGCGCCGCCGGTTCGAGGCGGCCACGACCCCCGAGCAGCGCGACGCGCTCGGCTGGATCCTCTCGCTGATCTGCCACGGCGAGGCCTATGCGCTTTACACCTCCGCCACGCTGATTCCGCACATGACCGGCACCGGCGCCCGCATGGGCATGTCCCTCCAGGTGATGGAAGAGGCCAAGCACTTCATCGTGCTGCGCGAGATGCTCCGCACGCTCGGTATCCTGAAGCCGCTCCACAACTCGGCCCGCTTCCTGTTCGAGAGCGTGGCCCGGGCGGAACCCTATAACCGGCTGTTCGGCATGAACGTCATGCTGGAGAGCTTCGCGACGAGCATCTTCTCCACGTTCGCCCACTTCCCCGGCATCGAGGACATCATGCACCAGTTCCACCGCGACGAGGCTCGGCACGTGGGCTTCCCGCAGAACTACAACCAGTCGGGCAACATCCCGGAGCACGTCACGAAGGGCAAGGGATACCAGGTCCGCCGGGCCCTCATGCTGGCCCCCGCCCTCGGCGCGATCTTCGACTATCGGCCCTACTTCGACGCCCTTGGCATGGACGTGTTCGCCTTCTTCGGCAAGTTCATCGCCAAGGTCACGCGTCTCGCCGAACGCGCCGGCATGCCGCTCCCGCAGAAGCGTGACGAGCTGCTCATGGGCTACAACCTGGCGGTGAACACCTATTTCATGCGCTACGAGCCGGAGAACTACAAGGGCTTCATCGACTACACGCTCCGCCGGGAAGGCGACATCGACCCGGAGATGGAGAAGCTCGAGCAGGAGATCTACGGCAAGGACGTGTTCGGCGGCATCGGCGAGCGCCGCTACAACGCAATCAAGAAGCAGATGGACAGGGCGTTCGAACAGCGGCAGGCCGAAGCGGCCGCCGCCTGACGCCAACCAGCGGTTTCAGGCAGGGTGGGGCGGGCGACCGGCAGAAAAGCCGGCCGCCCGTTCCGTTTGGCGCGTGCAGCGGGTCCTGTGGTTGCTGGCCTGAGCAAGCCCGTTTATTTTTTACGGAAATCAGGACGACAGTGTGATCCGTATCGCACCGCAGAGACCCCTGTCTGTAATTAAATCAAATAAAAACAATGAGTTATATGTGATATAGCGCGCATCACAATCGATATCGGTGAGAGGAAATATACTGTAAAGGATTCAATAGTTCGAAACGATGGAGGGCGGACGTATGGAAGCGGGCTGGCAGGCTGGATTCCGGATTGTTCTCTGTCTTGCGGGTGTCTTGTGGGGGACGGGATGCTCAACACCGGCTTCCAAGGTGCCGGATCGCAATCATTCTCCGGATGAGAGTATGCCGTCAGATGGTGGCGGTACTGTGCTCCCGGCGGTCATCCCGCTCGCTGCCGGGACATCGATTACGGTCTTGTTTCTGGATGCCGCGACCGCTGTTTCCATGACCCAGCCGGCGGATGTGGGGATTACAGGTCCCGATGCCGATCTGGTTCAGTCTGAAATGGGTGCTCCACTCGTTGCGGTTGAAGGAGCTGTGGGGCAGGTTTCTTTTACGCTTTCAGACGATGCGGTGCCGTCATTTGAAGAGCCTGTCGATCTCGCGGTGGTGGTGAAGGCCGCGGGATACGTGACCAGCAGCCGCCAGTTACGGATTGTGGAGAGCGGTACCCAGCTGTTCGAACTTCGGCTCGTTCCAGTGGATTCGGCGGTTTCCGGAATATCGCTGGCAGAGCTGCCGTCCGGCGAAGCGACACCGGAAGGAATACTCGCCGAAGACGTGAATCTGACCACGCCCGAAGATGCTGGCACGGGGAGGCCGTTCGAACTGTCGATCGAAGCGGGCACGACAATCACGGACCCCTCCGGCGCTCCGCTTCAGGGCGCACTGACGGCGCAGCTCACCTACTTCAGCCACCTGGACGAACAGGCACTTCAGGCTTTTCCGGGAGGATTCAGCATTTCCCTAGCCGCGGATGAAAACGGCGAACCGGTGGACGACGCCATGTTCATCTCGGGCGGGTTCGTCTCGGTGGAAATCCACGACGAGAACGGCCTGACAGCGAAGAACTTCAGCGAGCCGATCTCGATGACCGTGCCGCTGTCACCCGAGACGGTAAATCCGGAGACGGGAGAGAAGATTGAGACCGGAGATCAGTTCCCGATCTGGAGTTACAACACGGGAACGGCGGAGTGGAGTTACGAAAGTCTTGCGACAGTGGAAGGCCCAGATGCGGATGGAATGTTCTTCGTCACCTTCGAAGCGTCGCACCTGTCGTACTGGAACCTGGACTGGAAGTCGTCGGATCTGTGCAGTCCGGTTGTCCTCCGGATCGACCGGTCGCCCGACATGGCCGTGGCAGAAGAGCAGGGGGCCGTCTACTCGCCGCTCCCCGTCCGGCTGAACATTTACAAGACTTCGGATGGGTCGGCATCGGGCAGCGGGTTCTGGCTGTCGAGCCCCGAGTCCCACATTGACGATTACGTCACGATGATCAGGACACCTTGGGGAGTTCCGCTGAATGTCCGGGCAATATGGGGAGGTACCATTGTCGGGAGCGCAACTCTGACGGTTCCTGAAGGCTGTGGAGAGATCGTTCTGCCGATTGCCCGTCCGCCGGCTGCAGCGCCAGTCTCTGTAGATCTGGATGTCAGCGCGCACTGCGTCGATGACATAGAAACGGAGCTGCAGGCAGCCGGTGCGGAAAAGCCGACAAAGGATCCGGGCGAACGGAAGTTCGGCTTCCCTACGGTCGTCTATCAGCTGAGCGGAGGTGCCGGTTTCAACTATACCGGCGTGATTGACACGGAGCCGTACCGCATTCCGGCGGTTGTACCGGGAATCTATGATGTCGTTCTGACGGTCAGCGGCCGGCATTTCGAACCGTCCACGATCAGGCTGAAGTCCGTACGGATCGGTCCGGAGCACACGGCCATCGACGCGGAAGTTCTCTACGAGTGCAAAACCGGCGAGCGGGCGGACGTCCGCATCCTGAATTTCAATACGGACATCGTGAACTTCGATGCCGGGCAAAAGCCCAAGCTGATCTGGGCGACGAAAAACGCGACCTCCTGTTCCATATCCCCGGAAGTCGGCGCTGTTCCGCTGAAAGGTTCCGTTGAGATCGAACCTGCCGATACAACAACCTACACCCTTGCCTGCGAAGGGCAGGGCGGCCCGGTGAGCCGACAGGTGACGGTATTCCGGAAGTGGCCGGTGGAGATTTTGAAATTCACCTCGACCAAGGATGAAGTGCTTTTCGGCCGGAGTGCGCGCCTCGAATGGGAGGCCACGCATGCCTTTGAGTGCCGCCTGTCGCCGGGGATCGGCCCGGTCGCCACGAGTGGCGTCAAGACGGTATGGCCGTCGTCGTCTACCGAATATACGCTGAGTTGTACCGGCAATGCCGAAGGTGCATCGGCGGTACGGCCCGTTTCTGTCTACTTCCCCGGTAGTATCGACAAATTTGAGGCCTCACCGAGCCTGGTTGAGGTGGGGACGCCGGTGACTCTCTCCTGGGAGACGACGTTCGCGGCAGGTTGCACGATCGAACCCGGCTTCGGAGATGTGCCGGAAGACGGATCGGTGGAAACGGTCCCCGAGACCGCCGGGACGACCGACTACCAGTTGAGTTGCAGCGACGCAAAGGGAGGCTTCACTCAGACGGTATCTGTCACTTCGTATTCTCCCGAAAGTGTCGTCATCCGGGAGTTCACGGCTGACCTCGACAGGGTGAGAGCCGGCGGGAAGGTGACGCTGGCATGGTCGGTCGAGAATGCCGACTCTTGCGCGATTACTCCGGGCAATATTCCGGCATCGGGGGGTACCGGGACCGTGCCGGTGTATCCGTCGGCAACGACCACGTACCAGTTGTCCTGCACCGGCCCGGGCGGTCCGGTCAGCGAAACCGTTCAGGTGAAGATCCTCAGTCCGGGAGTCAATGTCGCTTGTGCAGTTACCGATGCTGTCGGGACTGACTATACGAATGCGGTGTCTTCCTATGCGGACGGCAGTTTTGTCGTTGCCGGAAGTTCACGCACGGCGATTGTCTTTGGAGCCGGAACCTCAAATGAGGATAACACACCGTTCCATGGCGGTTACTCGGATATGTGGGTTGCCAGATACGGGAGCGACTGCACGTTCCAGTGGCGGGCTGCGATTGCGGGTGCATCGGAAGACAGAGCGGTCGCCGTGCTGGCCATGCCCGACGGAGGTGTCATTGTTACCGGAGCAGTTTTAAGTCCGGTCACGTTTGGTACCGGTGACAAGCAGGCCAGTTTCAGCGGATGGACCGGCTATCGTCTCTTTTTCGCCCGTTACGACATCGACGGTATCCTGAAGTGGGCCAGGGTCATGACCGACGGTACGGAAGGCAATTCCGGCTGGGCGCTGGCACTGGCTTCTGACGGCGGGTTCTATCTGGGAGGGCAGATTTCGGCCCAGGCGACGTTTGGACAGGGGGAGGCGAACGCCCGGAAAATAGCCCCTGCAGACACGTCCGGGGATTCTTACCATTTTATCGCCAAATACAGTTCTGCCGATATACTGGACTGGGTGACCCCGGTCGCAAAGGTTCGGCCTGGATCTACGTACAGCAGATCACCCATGGAGATAGCGGTGAATTCCGCCGGGACGGTCGCCGTGGCTGGCCAGATATATCATTTCTTTTGTATTGCCACGTGCACATATACATATACGTTGCTGCCGGGTCTGAATTCGCAACCGGAGGCATACCAGTTCGGGGGCAGTGGCTATCTGACGGTTTTCGCGCCGGACGGTAAGGAACTCTGGGGAAAACATATTGTCTCGAACGTGGGCGGATCGAACGCCTCTGCAGTAACCTGGACACCGGATGATGGAATCGTCGTCGGCGGTTATTTCGGCGAGAATAACGGCGGGGAGGAGGAGGGTGCCTATCTCGAACTGCAGGGCTTGCATGGTTCGATACCTCTGGCATCTGTTGGGACATCCGGAGATCTGTATGTCGCAAGATTTGAAACGGATGGCGACATCTCGTGGGCTACAACGATTTCTACCGTTTCGTCTGAATTCTTACGCGATGTATTCAGCCTTGCTGACGGCTCTGTCGGCGTATCGGCCGGGCTGTCGGGCCAGACGAAGTTCTATACAAACACTGAATATGTGAGCACCATCATTTCCGGCGCTCCCACGTCCATGTTGATGCTCGGTCCGGACGGCCGGTACCACTCCCGCCCTGCCATGCTTCCTGTATATCTGGAAAAGATCAGTGGGCAGCCGGATGGATCGATGATTGCGGTCGGCAGGCTCTGGAGTGGATCGGTTACGCTGAACCCACCCGGGATCGTATTGTCGTCGCCACCGAACACAAATAGCCTGCTACTGATCAGCTTCAATCCGTGACCTTTATCCCCTCCGGGGCGGCGGCTTTCGCTTCCGTTTCGGCGAGATGGCGGGCGCGGAACCAGTCGACGGTGGCCCTGAGGCCGTCCTGGAGGCGGGTGGCGGGGGTGAACCCCAGAATCTTCCGTGCCTTGGACGGTTCGCCGACGATCCGCATGGCCTCGCCCTTGTGGTAGGCGAGGGCGCCGAGCTTGAGCAGCGGCTCCGCCGAGAGCATCTGGGCGATATCCCGGACCACCTGGCGGATCTGCGTGTCCTGTCCCGTGCAGACGTTGATGATCTCGCCGATCGCCTTCTCCTTGAGACCGGCGAGCAGGATCGCGTCCACGAGGTCCGCGATGTAGACGAAATCCCGGGTCTGTTCCCCGGCGGACATCTCGAACTCGCGGCCCTCCAGCAGGGAGGTGACCAGCGACGGGATGAGCGACGAGGGCGGCTGTCCCGGCCCGTAGACGAGGAACGGCCTCAGCACGACCGCCGGCAGGCCGAAGGTCCGGTGCACCATCCCGGCGAGGTGCGTGACCGCGACCTTGCTCCAGGAGTACGGGCTCACGGGACGGGCGTGGAGTTTTTCCTCGAACGGGGCGATCTGGTCGCCGTATTCCTCGTGGGTGCCGAGCACCACGAGCCGGGGCATCGGCTCCAGCAGGCAGGCCGCCTCGCAGAGGTTCACCGAGACGCCGACGTTGGTCCTGAGCGCCTCGCGGAGCTTGTGCCAGTCCTTCGCAATGTCGGTCATGGCGGCGAGGTGGAAGATGAAGTCCGGCCGCACGGCGGAGACGAGCGCCTGGGCGGCCAGGGGGTCGGCGAGGTCCACGCGCTCCTGACGGAGCCCCGTGAATTCAGCCGGGAACTCCGCCCCCGGCAGGTCCACGAGGCAGATCCCCGCGCCCGTTTCCTTTAGTTTCGCCACGAGATGGCGGCCCACAAAACCGGCCGCGCCGGTCACGAGGACGTGGCGTCCGCTGTAGGGGGAGAAATCGTAGGGGGGAGGCATGGGGTATAGAATAAGGGTGCCTGACGGCGTCCGCTGTGCTTCACGTAACGGCGAACGCTTTTTCAGTCAAGACCGTAGCGGTAACGGCTTCGACGAAACGCGGTTCTTGTGATAGTGGACACGCGCAACCGGCGCGAAGCGTACCGTTTCGATCCGGTTCGGGAGGTTCCTGTTGCTGTTCAGAGGCGACGACTTTTCTCCGGCGGCCATCGTCGTGAAGTTCGCGGTGCTGATCTTCTCGCTGACGGTCCATGAATTCGCACATGCCTGGAGCGCCTACCGGTGCGGCGACAATACCGCCGCCCGCATGGGGCGAATGACGCTGAATCCCCTGGCGCATCTCGATTTTCTCGGCACGATCATGATCCTGTTCGCGCCCATCGGCTGGGCGAAGCCGGTGCCGGTGAACCCGGGCCGCATGCGCCACCCCCGCCGGGACGACATGATCGTCTCGATGGCCGGGCCCTTTTCAAATCTATGCCTCGCCGCGCTGGCAGGTCTTGCGCTCCGGGGCTTCACGGCGAGCCAGGGCAACCTGCTGAACCTCGGGGCCGGGGAGTTCGGCGTGATGACGGCACTCGCGGGCATGCTCGCACTCATGGTGCTGATGAATCTCGGCCTCGCGTTCTTCAACCTGATCCCGCTGTTCCCGCTGGACGGGAGCCACGTGCTGGAGAACCTGCTCCCCCTCGAGACGCAGATGAAATACCTCGAGATCCGGCCCTACCTGCCTTACGTCCTGCTGGCGCTGATCCTGTTCACGCCGGTCTTAAGTTACGTGATCTTCTACCCGATCGCCTTGGTCGCCCCCGTGCTTACCGGTTACGGGCTCAACGGCCTTGCGGCGCTGATCGGGTTCGTCACCGGCTGACCTTCAAAGGAGCTGTTTCCGTGCGAGTTCTCTCTGGAATGCGTCCCACCGGCATGCTGCATATCGGCCACTGGGAGGGTGTGATCCGCAACTGGGTCGAGCTCCAGGCGGGCGGCAACGACTGTTTCTTCTTCTCCGCCGACTGGCACATGCTCACGACCGAGTACGAGAACATCCACGAGGTCGGCCCCGTCGTCCGGGAGAACGTGGCCGACTGGATCGCCTGCGGCGTGGACCCGGCGAAATCCACCATTTTCGTCCAGTCCCGCGTGAAGGAGACGGCGGAGCTTTTTCTCCTGCTCCAGATGATCACCGGCGTCTCGATGCTTCAGAATAATCCAACTTATAAGGAACAGCTGGCACAATTAAATGTCAGAATTCCTCCAGATTTTCTGGTTAAGGTGAAGAATCATATTCAAAAACGACTTGGTATACAGACGGTAGAATATAGCAAAACGGAGTATAGCAAAACGGAGACCGCAGAGCTTACGGAAAAGGAAAGGCACAGTAGAATCGTCTATGGAAATTTAGACGCTATCTTAAATGCTCTTGCAGAGGGTCAATACAAGGACGACCAAGTCGCTACAACAAAAGCGTTACAAGAAATTAAGTCATTCATAAAGCCTGAGCTTTTTGAACGGTTAAATGATTATGTGACGATAAAGAACTTGAATACAGCAGGCTTTCTCCTATACCCGGTCCTTCAGACTGCCGACATTATCCTCTACAAGGCTAACGCTGTTCCTGTAGGCCAGGATCAGTTACCCCATATCGAGCTGTCACGGGAGATTGTCCGTAAGTTCAATACGCTTTATCCGGGCAAAAACGGGAAGCCGGTGTTCCCGGAGCCAATGGCCAAGCTCACCCCGGTGCCGAAGCTGCTCGGTCTCGACGGCCGCAAGATGTCCAAAAGCTATAATAATGCCATCATGCTGTCTGACAGCCCCGATGAGGTGGTCAGGAAACTGAAGCCGATGAAGACCGACGAAAAGCGGCAGCGGCTCACCGACCCCGGCGAGCCGAACGACTGCAACGTCTACTCATGGCACGAGCTGTATTCGTCGAAGCCCGAGTGCGAGACCGTCGCCACAAAATGCCGCGGCGCCATATGGGGCTGCATGGAATGCAAGACGCTGCTCGCGGAGAATCTCAACAAACGTCTCGACCCCGTGCGCGAGAAACGGGCCGAACTCCTGAAAGACCCTGCCATCATCGAGAAGGTCATCGCCGAAGGCTCCGAAAAGGCCGCCGCCGTCGCCCGCGACACCCTGAAAGACGTCCGCGAAGCCATGAAGATCGGGTGAGGGGCCCCTACAACCCCTCGACGTTCTTCGCGCTTTTCAGCACCCGGAACGCGCCGCGGCAGTCCAGGACCATCTTCAGGTTACGGGCGAGCTGCGGGTAGTTGAACTTCCGGTGGGCGGTGACGAGCAGCGCCGCGTCGTAGGATTTGAGCTTCGCCGGGGTGAGCGGAACCGACCGGAAGGTGCGGCCGCCTTCGGTGAACTGGGGGATATGCGGGTCCGCGAAGTCCACCTTCGCTCCTTCCACCTCGAGCAGCTTGAGCACTTCGAGGCCGGGCGACTCGCGCACGTCGTCCACGTCCGGCTTGTAGGCGATGCCGAGGACGAGGATTTTCGCCCCGTTCAGGGCTTTCTTCGACCGGCGGGAGAGCATCCGGGCCGTGCGGTTCACGACGAACCGGGGCATGTTGCCGTTGATGTCCGTCGCGAGCTCGATGAACCGGTTGTAGTGGTTGAACATCTTCGCCTTCCAGGCGAGGTAGATCGGGTCGAGCGGAATGCAGTGCCCGCCGATGCCGGGACCGGGATAAAACGGCATGAAGCCGAAGGGCTTGGTTTTCGCCGCGTCCACGACGCTCCAGATGTTGATCCCCATGCGGTCGCACATGAGCATGAGCTCGTTCACGAGCCCGATGTTCACCGCCCGGTAGGTGTTTTCGAGCAGCTTCACCATCTCGGCCTCTTCGGCCGAGCCCACCGGGACGACGGTGTCCACGGCGCGCCGGTAGAGGGCGGTGGCGGCCTCGGTGCAGGCGGTCGAGAGGCCGCCGATCACCTTCGGCGTGTTCCTGATCTTCCAGACCTTGTTCGCCGGGTCCACGCGCTCGGGGCTGAAGGCGACGTAGATGTCACGTCCCACCCTGAAGCCTGCCTCCTCGATACTGGCGGCGAGGATCTCCCGCGTCGTGCCGGGATAGGTGGTGCTCTCCAGCACGACCACCTGGTTCCTGTGGAGATACGGCTTCAGTTCCGCCACGGCCGCCTGGATATAGGAGACGTCGGGGTCGCGGGATTTGCGGAGCGGTGTCGGCACGGCGATGGAGACGGCATCGCATCTGGCGATGACGCTGTAGTCCCCTGTCGCCCGGAACCGTTTCGTGTGGAGCCCGTGCTCCACCTCCCGGTCCTGCACGTCCACGACGGTCGATTGGCCCGAGTTGATCCGGGCTACCTTGCCGGGGTCCACGTCGATCCCGAACACGTTGCAGCCGCCGCGGACGAATTCGAGAGCGAGCGGCAGCCCCACATAGCCCAGACCGATGACGGCGACGGAGGGTTTCCCCGAGGAGAGCTTCTTCAGCACGGCAGGTTTTGGCATACGGGAGAAGTGTAGACGGCGGGAACGGGGGATGGCAGGAGGGGCATGAGGTCCGGGCCCGGCGCCTCTGCCCGCATTTCCTGCTTGCACCCGCCCGGAAAACCGCAGTACAACGGTCCCACCATGACAACAGAATCAGCGAATGGCGGCGAAAGCCAGGCGGCGGGAAGTGTCCCGCTTCCCCGGCGCGGTTTTCTCAAGATCGGCCTGATCGGCACGGTGGCCGTTGCCGCCGGCGGCACGGCACTGGCGCTCCGCGAGACGGTGCTCCGGGAGACGCCGAAGGACGGCCTCAAGGTCCTCTCGGCGAAGGAATATGCGATCATGGCGGCCATCGCCGATGTCGTCTGCCCGCCGAGGTCCGAGGGCGTTCCGTCGGCGTCCGACCTCGACGTGGCGCGGAACGTCGACCGGCAGCTCGCCAAGCTGGACGTGGACGTGCAGAAGGAAATGAAGACGCTGCTCGGGATCTTCGACAGTGCGCTCACCGGCTTCCTGTTCGACGGGCGGCTGCGGCCCTTTACGGCGCTTCCGAAGGAGGAGCAGACGAAAGCGTTCATGGCGTGGGGGGATTCCGGCGTCGCGTTCCGCCGGGTCGCCTTTCAGGCGCTCAAGCAGCTCGCGGGCGCCATGTATTACGTGGACCAGTCCACCTGGCCGATCATCGGCTACAACGGTCCGCCGGATGTGTCCGGCTACCGCGAGGCGAACCGGCTGAAACGCGAAGCCGAGGCGGCGGGCGCCGCCGTGCCCGTCCCTGCCGCCGGAGGTTCGCCGCAATGAGCATCTTCAAGGGAGCGGAGATCGCCGCCGACCAGAACCTCGAGTGCGACGTCTGCATCATCGGTTCGGGCGCGGGCGGCGCCCATGTGGCCGAGCGGCTTTCGTCCGCGGGCAAGTCGGTGATCGTTCTCGAAGAGGGCGGCTACCACACGAGCGACGAGTTCAACCTGTCGGAACCCGACATGTTCTATATGCTCTATCAGGAGCACGCGAACCGGGCGACGAGCGACCTTTCCATCGCCATCCTCCAGGGCCGGGCCGTGGGCGGCACGACGGTCGTGAACTGGACGACGAGTTTCCGGACGCCGGAGCATGTCATGACCTACTGGGCCGAGCACTTCGGCACGGAAGTGACCCACGAGGCGCTCACGCCGCACTGGGAGCGGGTCGAGCAGAGGCTGAACATCAAAGAGGTTCCGCTCGACTTCATGAACCGCAACAACAAGGTGCTCTGGGACGGGGCGACGAAGCTGGGCTGGCATCCGGCCCTGCTGCGCCGCAACGTGAAGAACTGCGCCTCGCTCGGCTACTGCGGAATGGGCTGTGCCATCGACGCCAAGCAGTCGATGCTCATCACGATGCTCCCCGATGCCGTAAATAACGGCGCAAAAATCTACGCCGACTGCCGCGCCGTCACCATCGAGGCCGACGGCCGGCGCATCTCAAAGGTGAACGCCGTGATCCTGGACCCCGTAACGGGGCAGCCGAACGGGCGGACCGTCACCGTGCGGGCGAAGGTCACAGTGCTCTCGGGCGGCGCGATCAACAGCCCGGCGCTGCTGCTCAGGTCGAAGATCGGAAACCGCAACCAGCGCGTCGGGAAGCGCACGTTCCTGCACCCGGTCGTGGCGTCCATCGCCGAGTTCACGGACCCGATCGAACCCTTCTACGGCGCTCCGCAGTCGGTGGCCTGCCATGAGTTCGAACGGCGCGAAGGCGGCAAGATGGGTTATTTCATGGAGGCGGCCCCGCTGTTTCCCATGTTCTCCGGGGCGGCGAGCTCCGAGATGGGCGAAGAGCTCGGCGCGGCCATGAAGGCCCTCTACCGGAGCAACGCGCTGGCGGCCATCGGTATCGATGGATTCGACCCCAAGGACCTCGACGAGGGCGGCACGGTCTCGCTGAAGCCCAATGGCCTGCCGAAGGTCGACTACAAGTGGACGCCCCGCATGATCGAGATGCTCCGCGACGGCAACGTGAGGCTGGCACAGATCCAGCTCGCTGCCGGGGCCGAGCGCGTGCGCTCCCTGCACACGCGGCCGGTGGTGGTGAAGTCAGAGAAGGATCTTGCCGCGCTGGAGAGCGCCGATTTCGGCCGTCTCCGGGTGAAATGCTTCACGGCGCACCAGATGGGCGGCTGCATCATGGGCAAGGACCCGAAGGTCTCCGTCGTGGATCCGAAGCTGAAGCATCACGAGTTCGACAACCTGTTCGTGGTGGACGGCTCGATCTTCCCCACCTCGCTCGGCGTGAATCCGCAGCTCTCCATCTACGGACACGCCTCCTGGGCGAGCGAGAACATCAAGGCGGCGGTCTGAGGCCGCCGGGAGCACCGCGCACATGCCGAACGTCGCCGTTATTACCGGGGCCTACCGGGGCCTCGGGCTCGAAACCGCCCGCCAGCTCGGAAAGAAGGGCTATCACGTCGTCGTCACCGCCCGCGACCTGAAGAAGGCGGAGACTGCTGCATCGAAGCTCCAGGCCGAGCGGCTCACGGCCGACGCACAGGCCCTCGACGTGACGAGCGACGAGAGCGTCCGTGAGTTCGCCTCGTGGCTCAAGGCGAAGCATGGTTCCCTGTCAGTACTCGTGAACAACGCCGGCGTGTTCCCCGGCCTCGGCGACATGCCGAAGGGCGGCTTCACGGTTTCCCTCTCGTTCACGGTGCCGATGCTCCGCGACGCCATGGAAGCCAACGCTTTCGGAGCCTTCCGGGTGATCCAGGCGCTCGCGCCGCTCCTGAAACCGGGAGCGTGCATTGTGAACGTGTCGAGCGGCATGGGACAGCTCTCGGAAATGAACGGCGGGTACCCCGCCTACCGGATGTCGAAGACCGCCATGAACGCGCTCACGAAGCTGCTTTCCGAGGAACTCGCGCCCCGCAAGATCCGGATCAACTCCGTCTGCCCCGGCTGGGTGCGGACCGAGATGGGCGGCGAGCAGGCTCCCCGCTCCGTCGAAGAGGGAGCGGGCGGCATCGTCTGGGCTGCGACGCTCCCCGACGACGGCCCCACCGGCGGCTTCTTCCGCGACGGCAAGCGGCTCGACTGGTAACGCCCATTCCCCGCAATTGCCTTTTTCCGGCCTTGTGCCAGCCTTTTCTTCACATGAGGCCAACGGCCTTTTCAGGAGAATTGCACCAATGACAAGGATCAGCCGGATTTCCGCATATGCTGCCGCCGCCCTGTGCGTGCTTGGGTTCACCGGGCGGGCTTCCGCCCAGTTCAAGCCGCCCGCAGGCTATGAGGACAAGGCCGAATACTCCGCCGACCAGACCATGGAGATGGAGGAGATGAAATTCACGGCGAAGATCTACCACACGCCGAAGAAGGAACGCCGCGAGCAGTCGATGATGGGCCATACCTCCATCAATATCATCCGGCAGGACAAGCAGCTCGTCTGGGTGCTGATGCCGATGCAGAACTCCTACATGGAACACCCGATCGGCCAGGCGGGCCCGAAGGAGCAGGAAGATTTTTCCCAGTACAAGATCGAGTTCGAGAAGGCCGGCGAGGAGACCGTGGACGGCCACGACTGCGCGAAGATGAAGGTGATCGCCACCAAGCCGGACGGCACGAAGTTCGGCGGCTTCTGGTGGTCGCGCAAGGCCGATAACATCATGGTGAAGGCGGACATGATCGCCAAACTGGAAGACGGCAAGAAGCGCCGCATGCTGATCCGGAACGAGAACATCAAGACCGGCCCGCAGGACCCGTCGCTGTTCGAGATCCCGGCCGGTTACAACAAGATGAACATGGGCTCGTTCATGGGCGCGGGCGGCATGGGACGGCCCGGTCCCGGTGGACGCGCACCGGCGGGGATGCCTCCGTCAGGCGGCGGTGCGCCCGGGATGCCCGCCGGCATGCCGGACATGAGCGACCAGAAGGCCATGCAGGAATGGGCCGAGAAGATGAAAAAGCAGTACGGCGCTCCGTCCGAATAAAGACCGGTACGTTCCTGTAACCCTGAAACCGGAAACCCGCCCGAAGGCGGGTTTCTGCTGAGGAGAGATCATGACCC
>CAZUMS010000013.1:0-46905 GCA_964621525.1 uncultured bacterium | reverse complement strand
CTGAAACCGGAAACCCGCCCGAAGGCGGGTTTCTGCTGAGGAGAGATCATGACCCGGAACTGGATCGTTTTCGCAGCGGCGCTGTCACTCTCGGCGCCTGCCATGGCACTGGCCGACGGTGTCGATTGCAACTGGCCCGAACTGGTGAAGGAGACGAAAGCCAACCATGCGGCAGCGAAGAAGGCCGAGGCTTCGGGCAACCTGTTCGAGGCGTATCTCTATTACGGAAATTCACTGGGATGTCTTCCGGATGCCGACAGGGAACGCCAGCGGGTGGGCAAGCTGCTGGGTCAGGCAGCGGAAAAGGCCGGGAGGAAATACGGTTCGGCGCCGCTGACGGTGACTGTGCCGGATCCGGTCTGTAAGAAGTACCACGATGCCATGAGCAATGCCGGGGAAGGATCGGAAATCCCGAAGGAACCGCTGCCTTCCGGCTCCTGCGTAAGCGGACAGCGGCTCAAGGCGGGCCCCCAGGCCACGGCTTTCGGTTGGTACGAGGATTCCCGCAACTACGCTGATTCGGACCGCCTCATGGGCGAGCTCTGGCGGGCGAACCCGGCGGACCCGGGGGCCTTCGGCGAAGCTTTCCGTCACTTTTCGAACCGCAGGGATTTCAACGGTACTGACGACACCTACCGGACCGATCCGAAGTACGAAGCGGAGCTGAAGGCCAATGCCTCTGTCCAGGCGGCTGCGGTGTTCGCCACCGAAGAGAAGGAGTGGAATCTCAAGGAGGTCAACATCGCGGGCGACCCGTCGCAGCGCTCGCTGGCAACGCTCCAGCGGTCGAGGTCATGGGCCGAGTTTTATTCTGATCCTCTCCTGAAGAAGATCGCCGAACGTGCCGTTCTGAGAGGCGACGATCTGGCAAAAAACGGCTCGTCCCCGCAAACGCTCCAGAGCGCCATCGCGTTTTACCGGTTCGCTCCCGCCGAGCAGAAGGTTCCCGCAGTCCAGAAGACTGCGGAGAAGAAAGGCGATGAAGCCGCGGCGGCCGGAAAGACGATGGACGCGGCGGGTTGGTACGGCGTTTCGGGCAACGAGGCGAAAATGAAGGCGATGACGAAACAGTTCGAGAAGGAAGCCCAGAAGATGGCCGAAGGGGCGAAGAAGTCGGTGGAGAGCCTGAAGAAGTCCGACGCCGACAGGTCGAAGTTCCGCAAGGAGCAGGACGATCTCGAGAAGGAACTGGGGTTCTGACCCCCAGCAGGCGTTCTAGAGCGGCAGCCAGCGGGGCAGTTCCGCGAGGGCGGCGATCTCGGCGTCGGGACGCATCTGCCCGTCGGCGAGCGCAAGCCCTTTGGCGTTGATCCAGACGGCCCGAAGGCCGACGTCCCTCGCACCCTTCACGTCGGCGAGGTGGGTGTCGCCCACCATCACGGCGTCCCCGTGCGGAATGCCGGTTTCCGAGACCGCCCGGTCGTAGAGCTCGCGGCGGGGCTTGCAGAGCTGGAGCGCGTCCGAGATCACGATGCTCTTGAAGTGCCGCCGCCAGCCGAACTTGTCGACGATCTCGTATCCCGCCTCGTTGTCGTCGAAGTTCGAGATCAGGGCGACGGGAACTTTCGCCGCGTACCGTTCGAGCAGTTCCGTGGCCTGTTCCACCGGCTGTGCATGCCGGACCAGATAGCCCATGTGCATCCGGGTCAGGTGCCGCGCCCGCCAGGCGATCTCTCCGGGATCCGTGACGCCGATGCGCGGCAGTATCCGTTCGTACCGGGTGATGGCCGAAACTTCCAGATGCCCCGCCGCCTTCTCGCGCGATATCTCCATCCAGACGTTGATCAGTTCGGAGGCGAACCTGTCCAGATCGATACGGATGCCTTCGGCAGTCAGCCATTCGTGCAGCTTGCCCGCCGTTGTCGGACGCTCCTGCCCGCCGAACCGGATGCGGGGGAATTGCTCCTGATCGATGCGGATCAGGGTGTCGAACAGGTCGAAAAAGACGGCCCGGTAGTTCGTGAGGGGGCTCATGGGGTGGGGATTCTAGAACGTATGAGAGCGGGGGTGGGGCCGGGATCGGAAATATTAAAGGGTTGAGAAAAGAATAGGCCTCCCCAAATGGCCCGGCTGGGCGGATGGAGGTTTCTTTAACTGTGATTTAGCCCGGTGCGTCAGGAAATCATAATGATTCCCGTTGATTACTGACTGTCCGGCTGCGCAGGTCCGGCTCCATACAGGTATGAATCTACTTCAGATAGTTATCCCCGGCTTCACTGAGCGTGACTTTTGTCACAAAAACTCCAGTCCTTTCAATGAGTTATAATTGTGAATCTGTGATCTGCGCCCTTGTAAGGATGCGTTCATTTCGATAAGCGTAGAGTGCTGACGATCTGCAGCCCGAACCCGGTCGCTCTGATGACGGGGGAGGGGGTATCGCACTTTTCGTGCGTACGGCCGATGCAGGTTCCGGTGTCTTTAGGGGAGTTCCAATGAAACTGTTTCGCTTTGTTCCGCTTTTTGTGGGCCTCGTGCTGCCGTTGTCCGGCTGTTTCGATCACCCCGAGGGTGGTGGCGCCCGTGGCCGTGTCGTGCTCGTGACCGGCAGCCGGGCGGGTATCGCCAGCTCGGACCAGGTCGTTTACGCCCGGGTCGTCGCCAGCGATGAGGTGGAAGGCGAGGAGCGGCAGGTCGCGGTGCTCCCCCGCGATTTCGCGGTCTGCACCGAAGAAGACGTCGTTGCCGGTGTCGACTGCGTCGTGGGCGACGATGTCGTCGTGATTTTCGAGTTCGAGGATCTGCCCGCGGGCGTCACGGTGGCGTTCGCCGCAACGGTAATTCTGGATGCAGTGCCGGAGAACGTGTCGGCTGCGGACGTTTACTATTTCGAAGGCTCCACCACCGCCACGCTTCTCGAGGGCGACAACGAAATCCTCGTTAACACGGCAAACCTGGGCAGCCCGGTAATCGAGATCACCGGAGGAAATAACCAGCTCGGCGATCCTTCCGGGACGCTTCCCCTGCCGTTCACCGTGCTCGTGCGCGGACCGGCCGGCGAACTTATCGACTTCGCGCCCGTTCAGTTCGACGTCGTGACCGGCGACGGCTCGGTGTCGGCTCCGGACGGCGTCATGTTCACGGATCTCTCGAGCGTCGCCTCCACTACCTTCACGCTGGGTCCCGTGGGCGGAACCAACGTGATCGAAGCCTCGGCGCTCGGGCTTCCCCCGCTCGTCTTCCGCGTGAATCCCGGCACGATGTACTACGTTTCCGGCGACAGCCAGACCGGGACAGTGAATGCTCCCCTGACGAATCCGTTTGTCGTCGAAATTCTGGACGATGATGACGAGCCCGTTTCTGGCATCCCGGTTCAGTGGGTCGTGACGGGCGGCACCGGCGGATCGTTCTCGGGCGGCGCGACGGTCGTGACGGATATTTCGGGCCAGGCCTCCAATACCTACACGCCCGGCACGGCGGCAGGCAGCTACACGGTCGAGGCCCGGGTTCCGGGGCTCGACGGATCGCCGGTCGTCTTCGATGTGACGGCGGACCCCGGTGCCCCGGCCCTCATCGAACTCGTGAGCGGCAACAGCCAGACCGGCGTGGTGGACACGGCCCTCGCGAACGCCTTTGTCGTCCGCGTGAGGGACCAGTTCAACAACGTGGTGCCTGATGCCGACGTGGACTGGGACGTCACCCAGAGCGACGGCAGCCTTTCCGGCGGCGCCACGGTTGCCACCGATGCAAACGGCGAATCCTCCAACACGCTCACTCTCGGCACGCTGGCTGGAACGGATTCCGACCTGGTGGAAGCCTCGCTGGCGCAACCTGTGACCGGCTCGCCGGTGGTATTCACCGCGACGGCCACGCACGGCCCGGCGGATTCGATCGCTTACGTGAGCGGCGATGGCCAGAGTGCCACCGTGAATACGGCGCTGGCCTCGAACCTGGTCGTTGTGGTTGCGGACGAATTCGGCAACGCGGTACCGGGGTACAGTGTCGGGTTCTTGGTGACGGCAGGGGGCGGATCGCTGTCGGCGACACCTCCGGTAACGACGGATGCCAGCGGCCAGGCCGCCATCGGGCTCACCGTCGGCACGGTTGCGGGTACGAACAACAACTCCGTCAATGCGACGGCGGCGCTCACGGGCTCTCCGGTAACATTCCTCGCCTCCGCGACGGCGGATGCTGCCACGCAGATCGTCGAAATATCCGGCGACGGGCAGACCGGCACCGTCGCGCAGGCGCTGGCAAGCCCCTTCGTCGTGGAAGTCCGCGATCAGTATGACAATCCGGTGAGCGGTTACAGCATCGGGTTCTCGGTGACGGCTGGCGGCGGCTCGCTGTCGGCGACACCGCCACTCTCCACCGGTACGGACGGCCGTGCCTCCATTACGCTGACCCTCGGTACCGCGGCGGGAACGGGCAATAATTCGGTCAGTGCCACGGCTTCGCTCACCGGTTCGCCCATCACCTTCACTGCTTCGGCGAACGCCGGCGCTCCGGCCGAAATCAAATCGGTTTCGGGCGGCGGCCAGTCGGCGACCGTAGCGACTGCGCTGTCTTCTCCGTTCGTTGTGCTTGTCGAAGACGCCTACGACAACCCGGTCCCCAGTGTGACGGTGAACTGGGCGGTGACAGGCGGGGGCGGCTCGATCCCGGCGACCAGCTCTACGAACTCGAGCGGCAATGCGTCGGCGACCCTGACACTGGGCACGGCGGCCGGGACGAGCTCCAATTCGGCCACGGCGTCGCTTGTTCCATCCGTTACCGGCTCGCCGGTCACGTTCACGGCGTCGTCTACCGCGGGTGCGGCCTATTCGATCAATTACATCTCCGGCGACGGACAAACCGCGACAGTGGCGACCGCCCTCACGAACCCGCTCGTGGTCGAGATTCGCGACCAGTACGGCAATCCGGTCAGCGGAACGCAGGTGGATTTCGATATTTCACTCGGCGGGGGCTCGCTCGGCACAGACTCGGCGAACTCCGGTACCGACGGGCGTGCGTCCACGACGCTGACGGTCGGCACGGTTTCGGGTACGGACAACCAGCAGGTGACGGCTGCCTCCGCCGGACTCCAGAATTCTCCGGTCACCTTCACGGCTTCGGTGAACCCCGGCACCCCGAATGCCATTACGGCGACCGCAGGCACGCCGCAGTCGGCGACCGTAGCGGCAGCGTTCGGCACGGCCCTCCAGGCCCGCGTTACCGATGTGTACGGCAACGGCGTGCCGTTGGTGAGCGTGACCTTTACCTCGCCCGGCGCGACCAACGCCCAGTTCGCGGGCCCGTCGCTGACCTCCATCCAGACGACGAATGCCACCGGCTACGCCACGGCGGGAACGCTGACGGCGGGCACCCTTGCTGGCGGTTACACGGCCACGGCCACGGCGGGCGCACTGACCGCCAACTTCAGCCTGACCAACAATGCAGGCGCACCAGACGAGATCAAATATGTTTCGGGCGGCAGCCAGTCGGCGACCGTGGCGACTGCGCTGTCTTCTCCGTTTGTGGTGCTTGTCGAAGACGCCTACGACAACCCGGTCCCCGGTGTGACGGTGAACTGGGCGGTGACGGGCAGTAATGGCTCGATCCCGGCGACCAGCTCCACGAACTCGAGCGGCAATGCCTCGGCAACCCTGACGCTCGGCACGACGGCCGGAACGGATTCGGATTCGGCGACGGCTTCCCTGGTTCCTTCGGTGACGGGTTCGCCCGTCACGTTCACGGCTTCGGCGACGGCTGGGGCCCCGGCGAAGCTCGTTTACGTTTCGGGCGACAGCCAGAGCGGGTCCACCGACCAGTTCCTTGCATCGGCTTTTGTCGTGCGGGTGACGGATACCTACGACAACGCGCTGGCGGGTGTGAACCTCACCTGGTCGGTCACCGGCGGAGGCGGCGCGATGGAATACGCCTCGCCGACTTCGACGGACGCCTTCGGCGAGGGATCGAACACGCTGCTCATCGGCAGTACGCCGGGCACGAACAATAATACCGTGAATGTGGCCGTGACCGACTATTCCGTTACGGGCGAACCAATGACCTTCACCGCGAGCGCACTGGCCCGTGTGCCTACAAACCTCTACTACACCTCGGGCGATGACCAGACCGGCATTGTGAACACGGCGCTTTCCTTACCGTTCACGGTTCAGGTTACGGACGAATACGACGATCCGGTCCAGGGCTATTCGGTATCGTTCGTGGTGACCGGCAGCAACGGCTCCATGGTTGAGACACAGCCGGTCTCGACCGATTCGGGCGGCTATGCCTCCTCGACGCTGACGCTCGGCACAACTGCCGGTGCGGATTCGGACGAAGTGACGGTGACGGATGTGGCCCTCAGCGGTTCCCCGGTGATCTTCACGGCGTCGGCTGATCCCGGCCCCATCGACGAGATCGTGCTGGTTGCGGGCAACAGCCAGACGGCGACCGTGACTTCGGCCTACGCCACGAATCTCGAGGTCCGTGTCGAGGACGAGTTCGATAACCCCATCAACGGCGCAAACGTGAATTTCATATCGGGCGTTACCTATGCGACCTTCCCGACCACTCCCGGTGCGAGCAGCGACACCAGCGGCACCGACGGCCATGCAGTCGCCGAAGTCCTGACGGCGACGACGCTTGCCGGCACGTTCCAGGTGTCCGTGAGCTCGGGCCTTGTGACGGAGTATTTCGATCTGGAAAACACCGCCGACGTCCCGGATGCGATCGTCTATGTGGATGGCGACGGTTTCACGGGCACCGTTGGGCAGACCTACAACGATATCCTGGTCGTCCGGGTGGACGACCAGTACGCGAACCCGGTGGAAGGAGCCGGTGTCTATTTCGCCATTGCGGACGGCCCGCACTCGGTGATCGAGGACTATCCGGTATCCACCGATTCCGACGGTTACGCTTCCGCCAGCGTCGGTTTCGCGACCACGCTCGGTTCCTCGGAAATCGAGGCCACGACCGCAGGTGTCGCCGATACTGTCCTGTTCACGGTCTACAGCGAGGCGGATGCACCGGCCAGCCTGTCGGCCTATTCGGGCGATGGCCAGTCCGGAGAGCCTTCGGCGACACTCCCGGCCCCTCTGGTGGCGGTGCTGGAAGACCAGTACGGAAATCCTGTTGACGGGGTCGATGTGACCTTTGCGGGGGACACAGCCTTCGATACGGAAGGCGGCCTTCTGACCGGATCGAATCCAGCGGCGACCGACGTGGACGGTTTTGTCGGCATCCAGGTCCAGCTTCCGGGAACCGTCGACGACTACACGGTGACGGCATCGGCGGGCGCCCTGACGGCAGATTTCACGGTGACGGTTGCAAGCCTCGCCGACACCGACGGCGACGGGATCCCGGATATTTACGAATCCAATAACGGATATTGCGATCTGCCCGATCTGGGTTCAGATCCGAATGTCTCCGATACGGACGACGACGGCCTGCCGGACGGCGCCGAAACCTGTACCGGTATTTTTGTGAGCCTGCTCGACACCGGCAGCGATCCGAACGATTCCGACACGGATAGCGACCTCATTAACGATTTCAGCGAATCCCTGCCCCGGCCCTCGGGAATGTTCGATCTGACCTACGTGCAATCGGCCATCAATCCGCTGGTTGCGGGTGCCGCGACAGGGGATTTCAATAACGATAGCATCCAGGACGTTGTTTACATTACCGGCCCTGGCGATTCGGGAGGCATATACACGCTTCTCGGTGACGGCGAAGGGGCGTTCGCCGCTCAGGGCTGGGGTTCCTCGGGAAGCGCAAATCCGGAAGTGGTGCTGCCGGGGGATTTCGACGGCGACGGCAACCTGGATGCCGTGGTCGCGGGTTACGACGACACCGCCATCCAGTTCCTGCAGGGTCTGGGTTCCGGGGATCTGGCCGAAGGAACCCAGTATCTGTTCACGTCCGGAAGCGATACGGGTTCACCGGCGGCGCTGATCTCGCACGATCTCGGTTATGACAGCTGGAAAGACTTGCTGGTCTTCTACAGCAACGGGAATGTTTCCATGCTCCCCGGCTGCGGGGATCCGATTCCCCCGGCCGGTTGCGTATCGGAGAGCCAGGAACCCCCGTTCGGTGACTATGTCGAGCTGAATATTCCGGACCTGCCGTCATCGATGTCGGCGGTAATCAACAGGGATATTGACAACGACTCTTATCCGGATTTCGTGATTCTCGACGCTCCTGGCGGGTCGCTCTACTGGACCGAAATGGAAGATCCGGGCAACTTCGGCTTCTCGGACACGCGGCTACTGCTGGACGGCTACACGTTCTCCAACGGCGGCAGCGGAATTTCCGCGTTCACTTATGCGGATTTGACTGGCGAAGGGCTCGATGACCTGATCGTCGCCGAGGCGCACCCAAATCCTGATAATGGCGACCAGACCGACACGACGGTCTGGCTGCTCGAAACGGCGTCTGAGTTCTGGGACGGCCCGGTATTTTCGCGGGCGGTGCCGCTTCATACCGAAGCGGACGTCGTGGGGGCACAGCGGATCGATGTGGCCGATCTCAATGCGGACGGCATGAATGACGTTGTGATCACCTACGGCGGAGCCGAGCCCAACGTGCTGGTGAGCGACGGAAGACGGCCCTACGGCTTCACCGTTCAGACGCTCACCGGCACAGGTGCGGCGCCGGCACTCTTTATTGTGCAGACCGCCCCGGCCGAGCCGGCGGGGTACGACATCCCGGATATCGTCCTCGGCAGCATGGCGGGACTGCGTACGGTGCACAATCTGCACGCTACTTTTACGGTGGATTCCCTCTCGTACAGCAGCGATCCCAATATCGCGGATACCGACGACGACGGTCTGGACGACGGGGCCGAGTATTTCGGTGCCGGTACCGACCCGAATAACGAAGATACGGATAACGACGGACTGTCAGACGACTATGAGAATTTCGCCGATCTCGACCCCCGGCACCCGGACACGGATCGCGACGGCCTCGACGACTATTCGGACGATCTTCAGGCGAACGCCACAGATTTCTTCTGGCCGAAGTATGCATTCACGCGGGCCAGTACCCCTGCAGAGCTCCGGTACGACGATCCGGACCTGTATATCGAGAACGCCGTGATCGCCTGGCCGTCGCCGGACCTCTGGAGCGAGGGGAAGCTTCTGGTGGCGAGCAAACGCTACGATAACGTTCAGGGAGCCTACTTCTCAGAGGTGAACGGATCTCCGGATTCCGGCGTCACTTTCGGCGCGAACCCGCTGTCCTATACGGGAACCGAGGAATCGGATTCGATCTCCATCGCCACCTCCGCACACAGTCAGGATGTCTATCTGGCCGTTACGGAATCAGGTGCTTCGCCGCTGCTCAGGGTCTTCTCGTCGTACGACGGAGGCGGGAGCTGGGCCGAAACAGATCTCACCTACCCCGACGAAGAGCCGGATTACAGCTACCGGTTCGATCGCGTAGATATCGCCGCCCACCTCAACCGGGTCGCTGTCGCCGTCGAAGTGGACGAAACTTACGATCCGAACCCGTATTACCCCTATTCGCAGATCGCCGTGATGGTTTCGGACAACAGGGGCGTCAGCTGGTCGGACCCGGTCGTTACACCCGGCGCATCGGGCGATTACTTCCCGGACCTCGCCATCAGCGATGAAGGCAATATCGCCCTCGTCTACGAATCCGGGTACGGCTCGGCCTACATCACCTGCTCGCTGGACGGCGGACAGACCTGGCAGGGGGATGGTTTCCCGGACGAATCGCTCTCGATCGGCGAAGGCTACGAAAACTATTTCGACTCGCAGGTTGCGGCGCTGCCGGGTGGCGACTGGCTGGTCACCATGCTGAGCAGCAGCGGCGAGGGAGACGACCGGGCCGTCTACACCAAGGTCGATCGCGGATGCGAGTGGGCCGACAGTGTTTCGGAGATCTCCTATGAGCCCGGTTCCCAGACGCCGCCCCGTATCGCGGTCTCTCCCGACGGGTATATCTACGCCGTATTTACCTCGCTGCCTGGCGGTGGAGGCGGTGGAGGACTGGATCTGCTTGACGGAGGGGGGGAAGTGCTGATCGGCGGGGTGGACCGGAAGCTGATCCTGGCGAGAGGCGATTATTCGGACGGCCTGTACTGGGAAACCGTGGAGATGGATTTCCGCAGCGGCCCGCTCCAATCCGGCTTCTTCTACGACGTAGCGGCCGGCCCGGGCGGCCGGCCGGCGGTCGCCTACTCGTACGAACTGCCGGGTCCGTTCGGCAACGTCTCCCAGATCGGCGTCATCATCGGCGGACCCGACGGAGACGGTGACCTGTACCCGAGCTTCGCGGAGACCGGGACCTGGGTCGAGCCGCAGCTCCCGGGTGTCTATGTTTCCCCGGTTGATGCCGGAACCGACCCGTTCGTTCCCGACTGGGACGGCGACGGCATTCCGGACGGATACGAACTGATCCACATGGGCGAGCCGCCGGATCCGGACGGCGACGGAATCTATGCGCCGTTCGACTGGGACAGCGACGACGACGATGTGGCCGACGGGGACGAAGTCGTCTCCCGCGGTAACGGGAAATTCGGCTCCAGTTATTATGGCGAGACCGGCGTCTCGACCGCACCGACGCATATCGTGACGGGCGACTTCACCGGGGACGGAGCCCCGGACGTGATCGCCTATCTCTCCCTGGCCGGAAGTCTCCAGCTGTTTGCGAACGACGGGGACGGGGATTTCGGGATATACCCCTCGACCGTTCTGGGCACGTCGTATCCCGAACTGGACCGCCTCCGCACCCGGGACCTGAACGGCGACGGAATCCTCGACGTGGTCAGCGTGCTGACGCCCGGCGGTGATTTCACCGAGATATACATTTACTGGGGCTGCGGCGCCGTTACGGCGCCGGGCGACTGTGCACCGGGCGACGGCAATCCCAACGGCCTGTTCAGCAGTTACGACGAATACGAGATCGGCGACAGCCCGGATACGGCCGACTTCGACTTTATCGACTGGGACGGCCTGAACGGACCGGACATCGTTGTCGGCGACAACGGTACGGAAACGGTTTCTGTGCTCGTTCACCAGGGCGGAACGTCATACGCTTCCGCGGTCCAGGTGCTGGGTTCCGTCAGCTCGACGCTGGTCCGCGTGGCGGACGTGAACCGGGACGGCATCGACGATATCGCAACAGCCTATTCGAACGAGGTCACTTTCCTCCCGGGTTGCGGTGCGGCGGTGAATCCGCCTTCGGGGTGTGCGGCTGGCGCGGGTGTTCCGGCCGGTACCGTAGGCGATCCGGTCGTCCGCTACTCGTGGTCGTTCGGAGGTCTGGCCGATTTCGAATTTGCGGATTTCGACGGCAACATGGTTCCGGACATGTTCGTGAAGCTGACGGACCCCTACGTCGGCGTTTCGTTCCAGCGGGGTATTGCCGGCCGCGGAGATCTCGATTTCGGGTTCGATTCCAATTCCGGCTTCCGGTTCGAATCTGATTACCTCTACGACTCCGTCTCGCCCGACCTCCATGTGACGGATCTGGATGGCGACCGGGTGCCCGACTTCCTCACAGCCTACAACGACTCCGGATACAGCTGGGTTCTGGTGTTCCATGGCGCGGGCGTGGACAAGCGTCCGACTGGATACTTCGACCGCGATCAGGACCTGTACGCCGAAACCAGCACGTTCATGATCCAGACAGCCGATTTCAACGGCGACGGCGCCGTGGACATCGTGACTTCGGATCCGAACGGTGACCGGTTCCTGTTTTTCCCGGGTATTCCGGTGTTCCAGCTCCAGTCTGATCCCCTGCTCACCGACAGCGACGGGGACGGGAGTGACGACGACGACGAGTATTCGGACGGAACAGATCCGATGCTCGCGGATACGGACGGGGATTCCATTTCCGACAGCGACGAACTGCTGTCTGCTTCGGACCCGCTCGATCCCTGGAGTTTCTACGAGGCGACCGACAACCTGGTGTTTGTGCCGAACGAGGATGCGAGTGCCTCCGTCGCATCGTATGGTTCCTATAATCTGGAAGCTCCCCTCGATACGGATCGGTTCACGTTTCAGGGTTTCCGGCGCGGACAGCTTGTACGCATACAGGTCCAGTACGCTCCTGCTGGCGAGTACGATCCGGACCTGGGGTTCAGGCTCTGGACGGAAAACACGGCGGTATTCACTCACCAGCCGTCCTCTGGCGGAAACGGGATCTACTTCGTCGATTACCTGGTGTCCGATCCGCTGGATGACAGCGCGGACCTCGAATTCGAGGTTTCCAGCGGGGGCGGCGGCTACGGGGGCACCTATCAGCAGATCAGCTATACGGTCAGCTTCGACGTATCCACCTACCAGCTGCTCGACAATGGTGACGACGAAGCCACTCCGGGGAGCCTTCGCTTCGGCGCGCATTCGCTGGCCAACGTCATCGACGGGGACCTGAAAATCATTCCGCCCGACGGCGGGATCGTGGTCACTCTCGATCCTCTGACGAACGGCCAGATCGTCTTCGCGGATTCCCAGGGAGACGGGCTGTGGGTTGATGGCCGTGGTCTCCTCGAGTTCTCGGCATCGGGAGGCACTGCGGGGACGGTGGCGCAGGTGGTAACGCCGATGTCGGTAACGGGTACCCGCTTCGACATCAGCATGACGGTGCCGCTGTTCGCCGTCGCTGGCGGTCCCCTGTCCATTGAAGATACCGTGATTGATGTGGCCGGACCCGGAGAGGCTTCGGTCATCAGCGTAACGGGCGGTTCCCTCAGTTTTGTCCGGAGCCGGATGCTGGTCTCGGATACGGATGTGGGCATCGATATCTCCACGTCGCCCTCCTCGTATCTCGCCGATAGTGCGATGGTCTTCTCGCAGGTCGGGTCGGGTATCCGGCTGGGGGCGGCAGGTCCGGATCATCGGGTCGTCGGAAACCAGTTCTACATGGCTTCCGGTTTCCGGGTGTTCGAATCCGTAAGCGACGCCAACGCATTCAGTCTGGCGTACAACACATTCGTCGACGCGGACCAGAATACGGATACGGCCGTTCAGGTCGATGCGGACAACAATCCTGGCAACCGTTCGATCGGACCCGGAAACTCGGCCGTTGGTTTCAATGTCGGATTTATGGTGAACGATCCGGACGTCACGGTTGCCGATAACCGGGTCACCGGCGCGCGGATGACCGGGCTGGTGGCTGAAACTTCGGCGGCCAATCTGGACGTTCTCCGGAACGAGTTCGACCAGTCGGCCGTTGAGAACGGCGAGGGCGCGCGGATCCGCGTGCCGGGGGCGACGGTTGCCGGCAACCGCTTCCTGACCGGAAACGACACCGCATTGCTGCTGGACGGCGTTTCCGGCCTGAACGGAACGATGGTGGCCTATAACGTGTTCGCCAATCCGGCCGGGCATGCCCTTCCTCCCGGTATTCATCTGACGAACGCACTGGGCAGTACGTCCGTGTTCCCGGACCCGCTGACGTCGGTGATGATCCTGAACAACACATTCGACGGACTCGAAGCCGGTGTCGTGTTCGGAACCGGAACGATCGATACCACCCCGGGGCTCGATATCCGTTCGAATATTTTCCATAACGTGGGCACGGCCCTGTCGTATGTCGGCGGAACCGCACTGACGGTCTCGTCGGGCAATATTTCGGACAACGTCTATTACGGTGGCAGTATCTGCACGCCGGACATTTACGGTTTCTGCGGTGCAGGGAGCATGATTAATCAGGCGCAGGTGCCGTACGGCGCCTACCTCTCGCCCCGGTTTACCGATTCGGCGAACGGCGACTACTCGCTGCAGCCCGAGAACTCCGTCCTTGCGGAACTGGCAACCGTCACGGCGGTAAGTGCCGCGCCGGTCAGCGTCCTGAATGCTGCCTCGGCGGACTTCTCGCCGGCCGCCGCCGTCTACGTGAACTACAAGCTGCGGTTCGTGAGCGGAAACCTGAAGGGCAAGGAGTACTGGATTACCGGTTACACGGGCAGCCCGCTGTACCAGTTCACGCTGGCGTCAAATTCGGATTTCACACTGGACGCGTTCGAGACGGTGACTCCGGATATCGGCAGCGAGTTTGATATCCTTCTGGCCAGTTCGGCGCAGGGCCGGGCCTCGAGTGACGCCGTCACCGATGGGGCGCTGGCTTCGTCATTCCCGGACATTGCCATTCCGGTGCCGACAACGGCGCTGAACGGAGTCCAGGTGTCCGGGCGGCTCAGTACCTCCCGCTTCTTCGCCAGCGGCGGACTTTCCCCGTCCGACGGCTACTACTCCGGCTACCAGCTGACCTTCGACAACGGCTACTATGCGGGGAACGTGCTGACGGTGACGGGCTATGAGGGCTCCACCGGCCGGTTCACCGTGGACCCGTCGTTCGAGAATACGCTTCTCGTCACGCGGTCCGTGGCGGATGCACCACCCGACGGCTCCACCTTCCAGGGCGATGCCTCACTCGTCGACGTAGACGACTTCTACAACGGGCAGCAGCTTACGTTCCTTGACGGACCTTACACATCATCGTCGTTCATCGTTCAGGACTACGTGGGAGCCACCCGGGAATTCACGCTGGCCGATACCTTGAACACCGGCACGCTGGAGGGAA
Source organism: uncultured bacterium (assembly GCA_964621525.1). GTDB lineage: Bacteria > JAGRBM01 > JAGRBM01 > JAGRBM01 > JAHCIT01 > CAZMGV01. The sequence continues at coordinate 32,436 of CAZUMS010000013.1, read as the reverse complement.
CGGTAACCGCTCCCGTCAACTCCGATACCTTCTCGTTCAGCGGTTCGGGTTTCTCGGACATTCCCGGCTATTACGTCCAGGACGAGTATTCGTACTACGAACGTCTGTATTTCACGAGCGGCCTGCTGGATGGGTCCGGGTTTTACATTGACGGGTATGATCCGGTTCTGGGTCAGTTCGAGACGACGAAATCGCTCGGTATTTATGTCTACCCTAGCGATGCGCCTAACAGCTCGACCGGCTGCCTGTCGGGACTTTACGCGTACAGCCTCAATTTGAGCGAGAATCCCGGAGCCTATGTGGGTCTGACGATCACCTATCATACGGAAGGTCCACTGGTGGGGCAGAGCTTCATGATCACGGCCTACACCGGCGGTACGAGCCCGGAGCTCTGTATCGCAGAACTTCAGGGCTATGTGGGCGATCCCAATGACTTCTGGTACGACTTCCGGATCGACGTTCAGCCGGCTCCGGGCGATACCTTCGATCTTTACGAGGTACCCCCGTCCGTGGGCGACCAGTTCCAGATCGACGAACCGGTCGTCCCGATTCCGGGCGAAGACACGTTCACCCTTTCCGCGCCGGGTGTGAAGCCCTCGGCCGGCGCTATTCAGCCGGGACATGTGGGCGGCTCCGCCCGCGGTTATTCCGAGCCGCCTGCACGGGCAGGGTTCAACCGCCGCGTGCTGGCAGGCGAAGATCCGCAGGTGGTAACGCTCTCGGTGCGCACAGCGACGGCACTGAACGATGGCGGTATCGATCAGGTGATCATCCAGTACCCGCCCTCGGTCGTTTCGCCGATGCCTGAGGACGTGGTCTCCGTCTATCTCGATGGTCTCAGCATGGATGGATACTTCGAGGCCGAGGCGCTCTCCGCCCCCGAGCGTCTCGTGATTACCCTGGACGATGCGACCTATCCGGGTGCGGACAGCCGTATCGAGATCGACCTGCTGCTCGCTCCGGGCGCCGGTTTCAGCAACGGAGGAACGGCAGCATTCAAGGTGCAGGTGGGCAATGTGAACCACCACGCTCCGGGCCTTTTCCCGGGCACGGTCAATGCCCAGCCATACGGATCGCGGTGGGCGCTCACCCTGGAAGGAACGAGAGGTACCGAACCATTCCTGTTCTCCCCGTCGCTTGAACCCGGCCAGAGCCCATCGATCACCCAGGCCTATGCCGGCAACGATTTCGTCGATGGCGTGAACCCGCAGTTCAACTACGACGGTGCGGATTTCGGCGGCAAGGTGCTCAGTATCGACCTGCCCGGAGAAGTCGTATCCATGCTGGTAACCAGCGTGGGGTATTCCTATGCCTACCTGGCGGGCCTGCTGGCGGAAAGCCTGGTGCCGGCGCTGCTCCCGTCCGCGCCGATATCGGTCATCGACCGTCCGGCCGTACCGACGGTCCTGGACACCCAGGCGAACTCCAGTCTGGGCAACCTGCTGAATCCCGGCGTCATGACAGGCGACGAGGACCGGCTGTATATCCTTGCGGACCAGGCCGCCGTCCTCGCGGTCCGGGAATATGACCCGGACCCCTCTGTCGAGGATTATACCGGCATCGATACCCAGGACATGATGGGACTCAGCGGTACTGCCTGCGCAGGCACCGGTGTGGTCAGGTCGATCGCCTTCAGCCGTGACGGCCTGGACTACGTTTCATCCACTCCTGTAGGTGCGCCGGTCCTGAACGCCATCTGCCATGACGCGGGCGCGAGTGCACTCGCCTTATACAGCTGGCCAAGGTCCGAGACCGGCCCCAGCAACGCGAACTCGCTCCGGTCAGGCGGTACCGATCTGACAGCGGCCCCGTTCTATCTGGAGAACAACGGACCGGTCGCCGTTGCCACGAGCCCTGTCTCTCCGCTCATGACCGAGCTGATCCTGCTTGCCAGGCGCACAGGCGATGCAGGGTATTCGCTGCTGCGGATCGACCAGGCGCAGTTCAACAATCCGGGGGCGCTGATCTCGCGGGTTTCGGTTCCGGAATCGCTGATCCAGCCGGGCGAGATCGTGAAGTCGATGGCCTTCCACAGTTCGACCGGAACGCTGTTCGTCCTCGTGCAGAATCCTTTCGGCAACAAGGCCTATGTGGCGGAACTGAGTCTTGCCGGGGAACTGAGAGGACGGTGGAAAGTGTCGCACCTGCTCTACTCCGGCAGCTCCTCGATGAATATTCCGGTCATGGCTATTGCGGCCGGGCCCATGCTGCGGGGACCCGTTCCAACCGGGGATGAAGCACTACTGCCCGTACGGCTGTGGCTGATGACTGATGGCGGTGACAGCGTCGGCGACAACGACCGTCTGGTTCTGGTGACGATCCCGCGCTGAGAACGGGGTCAGGCCTGAAGGGGCGGTACGGCCGGCTGGATGCAGCCGGCCGTTTCCGTTTGACCGTCGCGAGGCGGCGCGCGTACATGGGGATGAAATGCCCGCCGGTTACATTCACGGATATTCCGACGCCGAGTTCCGCCGCCTGATCGGGCAGGCGGACGTGCTCGCCCCGTTCGTGTTCGGCGGGCTGGACTGGCAGGATGCCGGAACCCTGCTCGAACTGGGCTGCGCCGTGGGCGCGGAGCTGAAGCTGATCCACCGGAAGTGGCCGCATCTCCGGCTGACCGGCGTGGACATCTCGGAAGAACATCTCGCCAGGGCGCACCGCCACCTCGCCGATGAATGTGCATCGAGCAAGGTACGGCTGTTCGAGGCCGACGCGGGGAACCTTCCGTTTGAAAACGGGAGCTTCGACCGGGTCATCACGATCTGGCTGCTCGAGCATGTCCCCGATCCCCTGCGCATCCTGCGCGAGGCCCGGCGGGTGCTCGCCCCCGGCGGCGTGGCCGTGTTCACCGAAGTCCAGAACCAGACGCTCCGGTTCGATCCCCCGCAACCGGCGATCCAGGACTGGTGGGACGCTTTCAACCGGCACCAGCAGCACTCGGGCGGAGATCCGTTCATCGGCAGCCGTCTGGACCGGCTGGCCCTGGAGGCCGGATTTGCCCGGGTTGAGGGGAGCGATATTCCGGTCATCGACTGCGGCCCCGGATCGGCTGATTACGGGCGTTGGGCCGGATATCTCAGGGATCTGCTGCTCTCCGGAGCCGGGGAGATGGTCCGTTCCGGTGAGGCCAGCGAGGGCATGGTAGAGTCGACGAGGTCTGCGTTTACGTATCTTTTTGAATCTAAAAACGTATCTATTAGGTACGATTTCAGACGCATCATAGCATACCGGGAATAAAGTGATTTTACTCACTCCCTAAAAATATTATAAATTTCAATTAATTAGGTGTCATGAACCCTAGGTGTCTCAAGCCGGTACGTGCATTGCTCTTCTCTATACAGTTGCTCAAAGAACCGTGCAATTTGTTTCGTAACGATACACGCTGAGGGGCAGTTGAGTAGTTACGAAACAAGAGGGGTCTAAGGACGCGGTTCGGGTAGCGGACAGGAGTGCGAGACACATGAAAGAGACCAAACCGGCCGACACGAAATCCGGAGCCTCGGTTCTGATCGTCGAGGACGATGCCGCCCAGCGCAAGATGCTGGACCGGCAGCTCACAGAACAGGGTTACCAAGTCACGACGGCTCAGTCCGTCGCCGAGGCCGTTACCGCCCTCGAGCGGCGTTACGACGCCTCGCTCGTCGACGTACGTCTGCCCGACGGCTCAGGCCTCGACCTCATCGGCAAGATCCGGGCGACCGACCCGGAAGCCCCCGTGATCGTGATGACTGCCCACGGTACCATGTCCATGGCGATCGAGGCGCTCCGTCTCGGAGCCTATGACTTCCTGCCGAAGCCGTACTCCATCGACAAGCTCCGCGTGACCGTGAAGAACGCCGTCGAGCACCGCCGGCTCTCCTCCGAACTCCATACGCTCCGCGACACCGTCCGCGAGCGGTTTGAGGTCAAATCGCTGGTCGCCGGAAGTCCAGCCATGGCTGAAGTCATACGCCTCGTCCAGCGCGTCGCTGCCAGCACGGTCAACGTGTTCATCCACGGCGAATCGGGCACGGGCAAGGAAGTGATCGCCCGCGCCGTTCACCTGGGCGGAAGCCGGGCTTCGGGCCCGTTCGTCGCGGTGAACTGCGGCGCCATTCCCGAGAACCTGCTGGAGAGCGAGCTGTTCGGCCACGAGAAGGGCGCCTTCACGGGCGCCATCGCGAAATATTCCGGCCGCTTCCAGGAGGCCAGCGGAGGCACCCTGTTCCTCGACGAGATCGGCGAGATGCCGCTCAACATGCAGGTGAAGATCCTGCGCGCCATCCAGGAGAAGGAAGTCCACCCGGTGGGCGCGTCCCGCCCGGTGAAGGTGGACGTGCGTATCATCTCCGCCACGCACCGCGACCTCGAGAAGCAGTGCCGCGAGGGCAAGTTCCGGGAAGATCTGTTCTACCGGCTCGCCATGTTCCCGGTCCATCTGCCCGCCCTGCGCGAGCGGCTCAGCGACCTGCCGGACCTCGTGCAGCTCATCCTCCGCAAGCACTCGCGCGCGAACCCCTATTCGGCCCGCACGGGTGTCGCGCCCGAAGTGATGGAAGTGCTGCGCCGCTACAACTGGCCGGGCAATATCCGGGAGCTGGAAAATGTGCTGGCCCGCGCCTGCATCATGGCCGACTCTCCGGTGATCGAGCTGGACGACCTGCCGCGCCAGCTGCAGGACCTGTCCACGGGCGTCAGGCGGGATCCTGTTCCGGCAGCCTCGCGACCGGTGGCCGCGGCTCCTGCGGCGCCGGCAAACGGCGCCGCGCCGGAAATCTTCGCCTTCGACCGGATTCTCCCCTATGACCGGTATGAAGAGGAGATCTTCAAGAACGCGATCCGGCTCGCACGGGGCAACATCACCCGTGCCGCCCGCGAACTCGGGATCGGCCGCGTGACGATGTACCGCAAGATGCGCCGCTACGGCTTCAGTGCCGAGTCGCTCGAGCCCGCTCCGGCCCAGGGCAAGGGCGGAACCGCTTCGGCGGCCACCCTGCACCTGGCCCACGGAGCGAACCTCCGCTAGCGCGGCTATTTTTCCGGGCGACGCCCGAAGTCCAGCAGAGGCCCCGCCGGTCCGGCATCCGGAGCGGCGGGGTCTTTCACGACGAGCGCCAGTTCGGCCGGCATCAGCGTGTATTTCCGGTGGTAGAACCGGAGCACGGAAATCCCCGGCGAATGGATCATCAGCGTGCCGGGCGAGACGTGGAGTTCGGGCGCGGGCAGGCTGACCGGCGACACCTTCACGATCGTGTCGGGGTCCAGCGTGAGGTCCACACGGTCGCCCGTCACGAGCACCCCCTCGATCTTGTAGTCCCGGCGGATTTCGCCGCCCGTGTAGTCCACTTCCAGAACTCTCGGCGTCGCCACGAACCGGAGCAGCTTCTCCGCCGACACCTGCGCATCGCGGAGCTGAATAAGATAGTCCTCGGCCGTCTCCCGGCCGGAAGTCCCGCGTACCCGGACCGTCAGGCTCAGCCAGTCGTCCAGCGACCAGCGGGCCTTGCCCTGATGGTCCCAGGCTTCCTTCGTGAGATCGAGGAGCCCATCCCGCGGGGGGTTCGATGGCATATCCGGCTTTTCGGGGATTCGGAGCGTGAACGTCCGGGGCCGGTCAAGGAGCCCCTGGCAGGCCCGGCGGGCTTCGGCCGGTGACGGTCGGGCGAGACCGATGCAGGAGTCGGGCAGGATCTGGGCGTCGGCTTCCGCGAAAGAAGGAAACCGGGGCGCCGCCACATGGAGGCTGTTCACGATCTGTGCGACGCTGATCCGCACGCCGATTTTCGACACCTTGTTCCGGCTGTCCATCTGGAACGTCACGAGCGGATAGTCGATGCGCACGTCCGCCTGGCTGAGCGGCGAGAGCGACGCGGCGGAATAGACGGGGTAGGGCTTTCCGTCCGCCCCCGGCGGATGGAACGACGACGCCAGCTCGAAAGTCCCGCCGGCGGTTTCCCGGACAAAGGGCCGGGAAAAGTAGGGCTTCGTGACCTCGGTGCGGACCCGTGCCGCCAGCATCAGGTTCGGATGGTTGGCGAGGTCCAGCTTCAGGAGTTCCCGGCTGAACCGGTATTCGCCGCGGCAGCGGCGGGTGAAGTCGCAGTTCGTGAGCGGAAGGGATCCCTTCGCCAGCCGGATTGCCTCACCTGTGCTGACCATGCGGGAATAAACCAGCGGACGGAAGTTCCCGCCGAGGATCTGCGGGAAGTAGCGCCCTTCGGATAGGGACCCTTCGAGGGCGGCGGCAATCTCCGGCGTCTCCGGCTGGAGCAGCACCTCGATGGCGTCGTCAGCCCTACCGCCGATGATCTGCTGGAGCCCGTAGCCGCCGTCCAGCGTGGCGAACCCCCGCCCCCTGGGGGTGAGGACCTTCTCGACGCTCGGCCCGCTGGCCGCGAGGCGGTCTAGGTCGATAACGGCCCAGTCGAGCACCGCCGGACTATCGAGCGGCCAGGCGGGCCGCTCGTTCGGCACGAGCCCGCCTTCGCTCTCGCACAGCTCGGGGGGCGGAGCGATCCGTTCGCAGCGGGTAGGGACCGGGAACCCCGGCACGGAAGAAATCTCGAACGTGAACCCCCGGATCTGCCCGCTGCTGACGTCCGTGAGCGGATCGATGACCGGATAAAAATCCATCGCGAGCGGGTAGTGATCCGGCACCCCATCGATCCAGTGAACGGCCTCGCGGCTTTCGGGCGTCGGCGAAGGTTCCGGCGGCGAAGCAAGGATGAACACCTCTCGCTTCAGGTCGGTCCGGATCGTCACGTCCTTGAGCCCGCAGAGGGAGCCTGTCCCCGAGAGGCGCAGGTAGGGGCTTTCGTAGCCGCCCTCGACGGCGAACTCTCCCTCGCAGAGTTCGTGGGAGACGGAGATGACCGCCTTGAGGTGTTTGTTCTCGAAAGTTCCACGCACCGGATAGCTCAGGGAATCGCCCTGGACGGTGAGGGTGCCCGTCACCTGCTGTTCGTCCTGGACGAGCCGGTACGTAGCGGGCGATGCACCGGCGGTGAGCCGCACGAAGCCTTTCCACTCGCCGGTAATATCCGGTTCGGTCCACGGGAGCTGCGAACGGAGCCAGGCGGCCTGTTCGCGGAAATAGCTCTTCGTACGCTCCCACAGGGTAGGCCCCTTGGGCGGGAGCGGTCCCTCGGAACAGGCGGCGAAGAGCAGGGCGGCGAGAAGCCACGCTGCCCGGCAGCGCGTCCGGGGCGGAATATGGAGCCGGGGAACGGACATGGGCGGTAGCATTCCCTACCTGAGCGAAAGAATCGAGTATGACGCCATGCGTAATGTTTCGTGTCATCGGCTGTCATACAATTGAACAGGGCCGTACGACGGATGCGGCCGACTGGAGAACTCCGAATCTTGAAGACTCGCAAGCCGCACAAACGGGGGCGCGCGCCCTCCCTGGACCGCAAGGACTTCCTGATCCAGACACGGGTGCCCGAAGGTCTGGACAGCACACTGAAGGAAGAGGCGAGAAAGCGCCGGGTGACGGTGTCGCAGCTTATCCGGAACGTTCTTCACGACTCGTTCGAACTGGTGGACAACGTCGTCGCGAACGTGGACGGCATTGTTAATCAGTCGGTAAACCTGGCGAAGACCGTCTCCAGCGACGCCCAGCGGGTCGCTGCCGCCGCCTCGGGTCAGGACGTGCGCGGGTTCCCCCGGCCGCCGTTCCCGGCTCCGCCAGCGGCGCCTGCCCGGCCACCGGCTCCGGCGGCAGCGCCGCCGGTAGGCAGCCCGTTCGACAGCGTCTACGGCTGGCAGAAGCTGATCTCTAACCTGGAGACGGTCTGCGCCCACTGCGGAAACCCGGTGAAACGCGGCAGCGAGGTGCTCCGGGGACTTTCCGACGACGCGGCGGCGCCGAAGCTCTGGCTCCATCCCGAGTGTCTCGAAAAAATCTGACAGGCCGCCAGCCGCAAAAAGAAAGGGCGGGGTAATCCCCGCCCTTTCTCCGTCCGGGAGTTCCGGATCAGGCGGCCTTAGCCAGCTCCGCCTGCGGCTTCGCCGTCTCGCGGTCGGGGAAGCTCAGCTCCCACACCTGCCGGACCGCCTTTTTCAGCGTGTTCGGCCAGGAGTCGGTCTTGTAGGTCACGCCGTACTCGGCGCAGATCTTCTTCACTTCCGGTGCCGCCTCGCGGAGCCGGTTCGTGGGGAACTTCGGGAACAGGTGGTGCTCGATCTGGCGGTCCAGCGCGCCGCAGAGGACCGACACGGGGTAGGAGACCTCGAAGTTGTTCGCGGCCTCCACCTGCATGGCGTACCACTCGCCCCGGTTCCGGGCCTTGGCCCCCTCGGGGTAATCCTTTACGTCCTCGCCCACATGGCCGCAGTAGATCGTCGCCGCCGAGTAGAGATCGCGCAGGACTTCAGCCACGAAGTTGCCGGCGAGCACCTTCAGGAAACCCGGCCCCGCGAGCAGCGGCCAGAAGCCGAAGTTCTTCGCGTAGTAGGGAATCCACTTGCGGAACGCCTTCCTGTGGACCTCCCGGCCGGTTTTCCAGGAGCGGTCCTTGATGAAATCCGTATCCTTGCCGTTCTCGCCGCGCCCGTTGCCGCCGTAATAGTCCGTGAGCCCGGTGAAGTGCATGTTCATGGCGAAGCCGAAGTTCGTGGCGACGGCGGCCATGATCGGGGCCTGGAAGTAGTTGATCGTGCGGTGCGGGGTGTTGCGGTTCAGCCGGATCGGCCCGAAGTGGATGTCCGGGTCCTTGCCGGTGACGTTCGTGAACTGGTGGTGGCGGATGTTGTGGCCGTATTTCCACGACTCCTCGTCGATCGGAACGTCCCAGTAGAAATCCTTCGACTGGAAATCCTCCGCCCCCTCGAGTCCGTCGAACGCGCCGTGCAGGGCCGTGTGGCCGATCTCGGTCGCTTCCATCTGCTTGTGCAGCCAGAGGGCGAGGGTGCCCGTGGTCCAGGTGATCGGTTCGAAGCTGAAGTGGAGGAAGAACCGTCCCACGGCCTCGAAGACCCGGGAGAGGAGGCGCATCTGCTTGATGTAGTCCACATCCTCCTTGCCGATCTTCGCCTCGATTTTCGCCCGCACGGCGTCGATGGCCTCGCCGAATTCGCGCAGGCGTTCCTCGTCGGAGCGCCAGCGGCCTCTGGAGGGGGCGCCGGCCGGTGTGGCGGTAGTTTCGGGGATTGCGGCGGTGCCGCTGTCGCGGACGAGGGTGCTCACGGGGAGCGGTGTGGGGGTCGAGTCCACTTGGGTTTCGGTCTGCATGATTTGAGGTCTCCTTGAATGGGTGGGTGGTACCCGCTCCTCGGATCATTGTCGTATTACAAAATAATGTCAATGTTAATTTTATAACTAGCTAAAATTACTAATAAAATATTTAAAACTGACGTATCAGTCACTATATATATGACGTTTCTCGACCCTCAGCTGACGCGGCGCGCAGGAGCGGTGGGGATCGGCTAAAATGACCCCTGAAGGAGCCTGAGTCGTCCCATGGCTGAAGTCCTCGTCCTCCAGCACATCACCTGCGAGAACCCCGGCACGATCCGCGAAGCCCTGAAACGGCAGGGCGTCACGAGCCGCTACCTCCACACGGACGCCGATCCGGTGCCGGTGGCTCCGCCCGGAGATATCTCCGGCCTGATCGTCATGGGCGGCCCCATGGGCGTGTACGAGGCAGACCGCTATCCGTTCCTCACGGCGGAGATGAAACTCATCGAGCGCGCGGTTCGCGACGAAATCCCTGTCCTCGGCGTTTGTCTCGGCGCACAACTGATGGCTGCCGCCCTCGGCGGCTCCGTGAAACCGGGTCCCCGCAAGGAGATCGGCTGGTACCCGGTGGAACTCGACGCTCCGGCCGCGGCCGATCCGGCGTGGAAGCGGCTGCCGGCCTCGTTCATGGGGTTCCACTGGCACGGGGACCAGATCGGCCTTCCGGGCGGCGCCGTCCGGCTCGCGAAGTCGGAGATCACGCCGAATCAGGCGTTCAGGTATGGACGCTCGGCCTACGGCATCCAGTTTCATCTGGAAGTGGACCGTCAGCTCGTCGCGTCCATGAGCGAAACCTTTGCCGATGAACTGGCGGCCGAGCGCATCGACCCGGCGCCGATTCTCGCCGGACGCGAGACGCATCTGCCCGCGCTCGAATCCATCGGACGCACCCTGTTCGACGACTGGACCCGCCTCGTGGTGGAACGGGCGTCCAGAGGCAGCAAGTAGCCGATCAGTTCAGGACGCGGCGGTTGTGCTCCGCTGCCAGTTCGTTCCAGAGCGAGAGAATCAGTTGTAGCAGTGCTGCGGCATCATCCGCCGATACCCGGCCGTGAGCGAGCAGGCAGGCTATCGGCTGAATAGCCGTGTGCGGCTTCTGGCCGTCATTGACCAGGGCAGTGATTCGTGCGCGAAGTTCGGCCGCCGTCAGTCCGGTCTCCAGCCGAAGAAGCCACTCGTTGAGGATGCTGTCGCCGGGGTAGCTGCCGACGGTCTGAACTCCAGGCATCCGTCGAATATATCCGGCACATGGGGAATAGAGAACGGGCGTTGCGGGCCCGTCGGGATACGGTCCGGATCTGGTGACCATGATCATGGCTCCGGCCATAGGCATGGTACACGATGGACCCGGTTATGAAGGCGCTGGTTGTTGAAGACGATTTTCCGGCCCGCAAGCTCTACTTCACCGTTCTGAAAAAACTGGGATGGGAGGTGGCGGGTTTTTCTACTGCCGAAGAGGCGTTGGAGGAAGTTTCAGCCGGGGGCTTCGGGATTGCACTCCTGGACTGGATGCTCCCGGGAATCAGCGGCCTTGAACTGTGCCGGAAACTCCGGGAAATCCCTGCCTGGCGGGACACCGTCATGCTGGTCGTCACCGGCCGGGAGGAACCCGACAACCTCCATCAGATCCTGAATGCCGGTGCCGACGATTACATCCCCAAGCCGGTGCACAGCGACGTACTCGAAATCCGTGTAAGGGTTGCCGCAAAGCACTATCAGGAGCGTTTGGGCCGGACCCAGGCGGAAAATGCCCTGAAGGAAAGCGAGGAGCGGTACGCCCTCGCCGCCGCCGGATCCACTGACGTCCTCTGGGACTGGAATGTCGAGAGGGGAAATATCTATTTCTCCAGCCGCTGGCGGCAGATGCTGGGGCTGCTGCCGGATGCACCCGTGACGGAGCGTTCGGGCTGGTTCGATCTCATTCATCCGGACGACCGGGACCGGGTGGAACAGGAGCTGAAGGAACATCTGGATGGCCACAGCCCGGGGTTCGAATGCGAGTACCGCATACACCATGCGAACGGATCGTGGCGCTGGATACTGTCGCGGGGGCTGGCAGTCCGGAATGCGGAGGGGAAGGCGCTGCGCATCGCCGGGTCGCATACGGACCTGACCCTCCGGGGCGTGCACGATTCAGTGACGGGACTGCCCAACAGGGCCCTGTTCGTCGAACGGCTGAACGGCCTATTCGAACGCCAGCGGCGCCGCGGCGAACCGCCGTTCGCGATCCTCTTTCTGGATCTCGACCGGTTCAAGATCATCAACGACAGCCTGGGGCACGCGGCCGGCGACGAAGTACTCCTCCAGCTCGCCCGGATCTTCCAGCGGATCGTGCGTCCGGGTGACTATGTGTCGCGCTTCGGCGGCGACGAGTTCGCAATCCTGCTGGAACAGATCGGAGCCGTCGAGCGGGCGCAGGAGATCGCCGGCCGGATTATCCGCGAGCTGGGCGCCCCGCTCCGGGTCGGAAGCCGGGAGATCTACACGGCGGTGAGTATCGGAGTCGTCATGAGCGATTCCGGCTACCAGACGCCGGAAGACATGCTGCGTGACGCCGATACGGCCATGTACCGGGCCAAGGCGCTGGGACGTTCCCGTGTGCATGTGTTCGAGCAGTCGCTCCGGATCGCAGCCGAGGAACGCATGAGGCTCGCGAACGACCTCCGCAGGGCGGTGGGACAGAGGGAGTTCCTCAACTACTACCAGCCTATCTTTACGCTGGGCTCGCGCAGGATCGAAGGCTTCGAATGCCTTGCGCGATGGTACCACCCGGAACGGGGTTACATCGCCCCGTCGCAGTTCATTCCTCTCGCCGAGGAACTGGGCCTGATTACCGACCTCGGCAACTGGATCCTGCGGGAGGGGTTCCGGCAGCTGCATGAATGGCGCGACCGGTTCGGTCCGGCATTCCCCATCTATCTTTCGATCAATCTGTCCGGCCGGCAGATCGCCCATCCCGATCTGGTGGAAACCGTCGCCAATCTGATCGATGAATTTTCGCTGCCGCCGGACCGTCTCTGCCTGGAAGTGACCGAGAGCGCCGTCATCGAGGACATGGAGGGCGTTTCCGCAGTACTGCGGCGGCTCAAGGGCTACGGCTTCCGGATCGGGATCGACGATTTCGGAACCGGCTATTCATCGCTCAAATACCTGCATGAGCTGCCGGTTGATGTGCTCAAGATCGACCAGACATTCGTCGGCCAGATCGGCAAGGACTGGGAAACCACCGAGATCGTCCGGTCGATCATCGAACTGAGCGGGAATCTCGATATCGAAGTGATCGCGGAGGGGGTTACCACCGAACTCCAGGAACAGATGCTGGCGGCCCAGGGCTGCAAGCTCGGGCAAGGCTTCCTGTTCTCGGTGCCGCTGGACCCGAAAGAGGCGACCCTGATGATCGAGCGCAACATCGGGCGTCTGCCGCCCGCAGCCACGCCGGACCAATGACGGTCACGAACGGCGGCGATCCCGGCGGCCCCGCATTCCGGGGCCGTTTCTTCATGCCGGAGGAAAGGCGCCTCAGCCGATTCCGAGTTCGGCCCGCGCGGCGGCGAGATAGTTGATGTGCGTCGTCCCGGCACCGATCTCCATGAGCTTGGCGTCCCGGGCGAGCTTCTCGATGTGGTATTCCTCCATGTAGCCGTAGCCGCCGTGGAGCTGGATCGCCCTCAGGGTGACGTCCACGCACACCTGCGAGCAGTAGGCTTTCGTGGCGTTGATGAAGGCCGTGTCGCGGATGCCTTTCTTCTGCATCCAGGCGGTCCTGAACATGATGTTCTCGACGTTCTTCATCTTCACGTACATGTCGGCGAGGTCGAGCTGAACGGCCTGGAACTCTCCGACCGCGCGGCCGAACTGCTTGCGCTCGTTCACATACCTGATCGACCGCTCGTAGCACTCTTCGATTACGCCGAGGGCCATGGCGGGGATTCCCGACCGCTCGTTGCCGAGCGATTCCTTGGTGTCCGAGCGTCCCTCGGCGGTCTTTTCCTTGCCGCCCAGCAAATTCGCCCGCGGTACGCGCACGTTGTCGAAGAACAGCTCGCCGGTGGGGCTGTCCTTCATGCCCATCTTCTTGAACGGCTTGCCGTGGGTGAAGCCCGGCACGCCGCGCTCGACGATGAACGTGTTGACCGGCATCTGGTCCTTCGGCTGGCCTTTGTCGATCTTCGCATAGACGACGTAGATGTCGGCGTACGGCCCGTTGGTGATGAAGGTCTTCTGCCCGTTCAGGACATAGTGGTCGCCGTCCGGGCGGGCGGTCGTCTGCATGGAGCCGAAGGCGTCCGACCCCGCACCGGGTTCCGTGAGACACCACGCGCCGATCTTCTCGATCGTGGTGAGCGGGATGCCGTATTTCTCGATCTGGTCGGCGGTGCCCTTGGAGATGATGGCGCCGCCGGCGAGGCCGATCGTCGCGCCCCAGGTCATCGTATAGCCGGGCGAGCAGCGCGAGAGCTCCTTGAGCACCATGGCCATCATGAGCGGATCGCCGCCGTCGCCCATGGTTTCGGCGAGTCCGCCCTCGGGAGCGGATTTCGCGGTCCCGGCTTCCACCTCACGGAGCTTTTTCACCCGGTTCTGGAGTGCGCCTTTGGCCATCTGGTCGAGCCCGAACTGTTTCGCCATGTTCCGCATCAGGTCGTAGGGGAGCTGCTCCCCGGATTCGAGCTTCGGCAGCGCCGGATAGAGGTTCTTCTGGCACCACTGGCGTACCATCTGGGCGATCATCTTGTTGGGTTCGGACAGTTCGAACATGGGAAAGCTCCTGCAGGGTCCGGAGACAGGCTCCGGACATTTGGGGTTACGGGTTAACGGGAATCCGGTTGCCGGCTCAGGCCGCCCTCGCCACGAGCGCGAGGCGGCGGATCGCTTCGTTCTCGGCCCGGAAGTAGAACCGCGTGAGGAAGGGCTGCTGCTTTTCCTTCACCCGGGCCATGGCGTGCCGGTAGGCCGGGATGAACTGGACCGGCGTCGGCAGCCAGTCGGAAAGCTTCCGCACCTGGCGGACGGTGCGCTCGAGCGTCCGCTGGTCTTCAGCGGTGAAGCGCCAGCCGTACTGCTCGCGGAGTTTAGGCCCGACGAGGCCGCTCGCGATCAGCTTCATCCGGGCCGCGAGCCACGGAAGCCCCGGAACCGGAGGCGCGTAGAACATGAACTTGGGCGTGATGCGGGCCGCCTCGTCTACGGTGAAAATGCTCGTGTCGAGCATCCGGTCGAAATAAGCGAGAAAGTCGGACCAGGTGGGCGGGATGATCTCCTCCGGAATGCCGAACAGGAGTGCAAACAGCTTGGTCTGGTTCCAGTAGCGTTCCTTCTCTTCGAGGCTTACGGGGCCGTACATCATCTCGTAGACCCGCACCGGCACATGCCAGAGCGTCGAATGAACCCAGAGGAGTGCGTTGGTATCGGCGGCCGTGTAGGCGTCGCCCTCCGCGTAGGGACCCACGGCGTTGCCGAGCCGCCCCGCCACCCGGTGGTGGACCGCCCGGATCTTCACCGCCGTGTCGATGGCGCCGTCGAGATCCTCGAAAATCCACGAATAGAGGGCGTGGGCCGTGCGGATGCCGCGCCCTGCGGGGTCGCTCCGGTAGTTCGAGTGCTGCTGCACGCCGTGGGCGATATAGGGGTGCGAGGTCTGGAGAATCAGGATGGTCGGCGCCGAGAGGCCAATCAGCATCCCCCGGCCGTACATCTTCCAGGCCAGGGAGTCGGGGCCGAACAGTCCGGCCTTCGGGTCCTTGACCCGTTCGCGAACCTTCTCGATAGAAGCCTGAAACTGCTTTTCGGTGACGATTAAGCCAACGGGACTGGTGGATGCGGGGTGGGCTTTCTGCATAAAGACAGGTTAGTCCTCTTGCGCGCAGTGTGTCAATGTGACAATAATGTAGTTATGTCACAACCGAAGACATCGCGGTCGCCGAAACCGCCGCCGCCCGCGGGCCAGGCTCCGGGCATGGCGCCGTTCCTGAAGAGTCTCACGGGGAGTCCGAAAAAGCCCGATCCGACGGCCGAACGGATCCTCGCCGCCGGCATGGCGGAGCTCATGGAGTTCGGTTTCCGCCGCACGACCATCGAGGACGTCGCCCGCCGCGCCGGTGTGGTCCGCATGACCGTCTACCGGAGGTTCCCGACCAAGGAAGCGCTCATGCAGGCGATCGCGGCCCGCCAGGTGCGCGAATTCATGCTCTCGGTGGACCGCGCCGTGGCCCCCGGTGCTCCCATCGAGGACCGGCTCGTGGAGGGGTTTGCCGTCACGCTCGAGGCGATCCGCGAGAACCGGCTGCTCCGGCGCATGATGAGCAGCGATCCCGAGGCGACGATGACCGTGCTGACGGTGAAGGCAGAACCTGCCCTGGCGCTGGCCCGGATGTCGCTGGCCGCGTTCATCCGGCGGAACGTAAAGACCGTGGGGCGCCGTGAGGCCGACTGGGCCGCCGAGAGCGTGCTCCGGCTGCTCCAGTCGTTCGCCGTCACCCGGGGGAGCGTGGTCCCGCTGGGCGACCCGCAGGGGCTCCGGGACTACGCCCGGAGATTCATCCTGCCGCTCATTGCGGGGGCAAAAGCGCAATAAAAAACGGCCCGGGATCGCCGGGCCGTCTTCGTTTCTTCTCCAGATCCCTTTTGGGGATCCCGGGAAAAGTTCAGGTCAGGTTTTCAGTGGCCGCCGGCGATGAACAGCGGTGCGAGCACCAGCGTCAGCGTGGCGAGCAGCTTGATGAGGACGTGCAGCGAGGGGCCCGCCGTGTCCTTGAAGGGGTCGCCGACGGTATCGCCCACGACCGCCGCCTTGTGCTGGTCGGAGCCCTTGCCGCCCGCACCCTTGCCGAGCTCGATGTACTTTTTGGCGTTGTCCCAGGCGCCGCCCGCGTTGTTCAGGAACGTCGCCATGAGGATGCCGCTGATCGTCGCCGACATCAGGAACCCGGCCACGGCCTTGGCGCCGAGCTCGGGGTCGTCCGCCGGGGCGAGGGCGCGGAACACGAGGCCCACCGCGATCACGGAGCCCACGACCACGAGTCCGGGGGCGACCATCTTGCGGAGCGCGTCCTTCGTGACGATGTCCACGACGGCGCCGTAGTCAGGATCCTGCTTGCCTTCCATGATGCCCGGCCGCTCCTTGAACTGGATGCGGACGGCCGTGATGACCGACTGCGCGGCAGTACCCACGGCGCGGATGCAGAGCGAGCTGAAGAAGAAGACCACCATCGCGCCGAGCAGCGCGGCGACGAATACTTCCGGCTTCACGAGGTCCACGGTCACGTAGGACGAGGCCTGCGTGAAGTTCTTGATCTCGTCGAGGTAGGCCGAGAACAGCAGGAACGCGGCGAGGGCGGCCGAGCCGATGGCGTAACCCTTGGTGAGCGCCTTGGTCGTGTTGCCCACGGCGTCGAGGCGGTCCGTCTTCTGGCGGACGTTCTCGGGCTGGTGGGACATTTCCACGATGCCGCCCGCGTTGTCCGTAATCGGGCCGAAGGTGTCCATGGCGAGCACGTAGCCGGCCGGCCCGAGCATGCCCATGGTGGCGACGGCGGTGCCGAACAGGCCTGCGGCCACGGGGTCCAGCTGCGGGAGCGCTTCCTGGCCGAGGTGGTAAGAGGACAGCACGGCCACCGAGATCGCGAGGACCGACAGGAGCGTGCACTCAAGACCCACGGCGATGCCCTGGATCACGTTCGTCGCCGGGCCGGTGAGGCTGGCCTCGGCGATGGAGAGCACCGGCCTGTATTTGTACTCGGTGTAGTACTGGGTGATGTAGAGGAACGCCACCGAGCAGACGATGCCGATGGCGGCGCAGGCGGTGTAGTACTGCCAGGCGTCGGCGAGGAACTCGCCTTCCGTGCGGAGGAGCCAGTAGCTCGCGATGATGAAGCCCACGAAGGCGAGCGCCGAGGTCAGGTAGTAGCCCTTGTTCAGCGCGTCCATCGGGTCGGCGTCCTCGTCCGTGCGGACGATCATGATGCCGGCGATCGAGGCGATGAGGCCGAACGAGCGCGCGACGAGCGGGAACATCACGCCGCCCACGCCGAAGAAGGGAAACAGCGCCACGCCGAGGATCATCGCGCCGATGTTCTCGGCGGCGGTGGACTCGAACAGGTCGGCGCCGCGGCCCGCGCAGTCGCCCACGTTGTCGCCCACAAGGTCGGCGATGACGGCCGGGTTGCGGGGGTCGTCCTCGGGGATGCCCTTCTCGACCTTGCCCACGAGGTCCGCGCCCACGTCGGCGGCCTTCGTGTAGATGCCGCCGCCCACCTGAGCGAACAGCGCGACGAGCGAGGCGCCGAAGCCGTAGCCGGCGATGATGTAGGGGATCTGCTTGACGAGCTTGTCGTATTCGGGGGTGCCCGCCTCAAGGCCGTGCGCCTTCACGAGGAACACGAGGTAGTAGAGGCCGGCGACGCCGACGAGGCTCATGGCGACCACGAACAGGCCCGACACCGCGCCGCCCCGGAGGGCGACCCGGAGGGCGTCGTTCAGGGACGTCCGGGCGGCGGCCGCCGTGCGGATGTTCGTCCGGATGGCGATCCACATGCCCACGTAGCCCGCGGCGACGGAACAGCCCGCGCCGAGCAGGAACGAGAGCGTCGTCCAGAGGGCGAGCTCCAGGGCCGTGTCGGTCGGATCGAACGCGTGGTGGCCGCGGACGAAGGCGTAGAGCACGAAGATGAGGACGCCGAGGGCGCCCGCGATGATGACGATGGTCTTGTTCTGGCGCGAGAGGAACGCCTCGGCGCCCGCCTTGATGGCGTTCGAGATCTTCTGCATCTCGTCCGGGCCGCAGTCCTTCGCCATGACCCACTTGAGCAGCCACAGGGCCATCAGGAGGGCGCCCGAGCCGATGCCGAGCACGAGCAGAATGAGAAGGTTGACGTTGTGCGGAGATCCGTCCGCCGCGAGGGCGTTCTGCGCGATCAGATTGAGATAAGGTGTCATGGTTCCTCTTAGTCCATCCTCACATGAAAATTAGGACGCCCCCGCGTAACACCCCATTTGCACCGCGTCAAACCGGTTTTCGACGGGTTATAAAGAGCAATAAAATCAATGGGTTAACCCGACATGGAGGCCCGTGTGAGAGGGATCATGTGGACAGGGCGGGGCCGGCCCCCTCATTCGGGTTCGAGGCTGACCAGCCAGCGGTCGAGGGGCGTATCCGGAGTGATTTCCATCAGGTCCACATCCGGACGGACGAACCGCCCGGCCGGGCGGCCGTTCAGGGCAGCCCACGAATCCACCGTGACCGAAACCGGATGCCCCGTGGCGGCGGCTTCCCGGGCCCCGGCATGCCGGGCGTAGGCAAGAATCATCCACGGATCGATGGCCATGTAGCGGACCTGCTCGGGGGTAAGTTCAGCCGCCGGGTTCACTGTCTTCGCGCGGCCGGTCTCCCGGTCCGTCACGGTGAACTCCGCGAGCCCGGTCTTCTCGGCAACCATGACTTTCCAGGAGAACCGGATGCCGTTCTCGGTCCAGAGCACGTTCCCCGGCCGGAGCAGGGACCGGAGCGGGACGAGAATCTGGACGGCGGCATAGAGACCGAGCGCCGCCAGGATGAACCGGGAATTCCGGGGCGGCTGTTCCGCGGGAACAGAAGCGGTACTTGCGCCGCGGAACCAGCGCTCCGGCCAGTCGGGCTCGAAGAACACCGGCGTAAGGACGATCATGAGCAGCGGGAATATGCCGATCGGAAACAGAAGGTGCGTCAGGAGGTGGAACACGACGACGAGACCGTAGGCGAAGGGCCTCGTCCGGCGGGCGAGGAGCAGCCACGGGACCGAAAGGTCGAACAGAAGTCCGGCCCAGCTCATGGCCGGTGCCGCTCCGGGCGTCTGGAGCAGGGGGCCGAGCACCGGCAGGTGGCGGTTCTCCCGGAGCCAGGCAGTGACGGGCTCGGCGCGGATCAGCCAGTCATGGCCGAGCTTCGCGATGCCGCCGAACGTATAGACGCAGCCGAGCTGGAACCGGAGGATCGCCACGCTCCAGAACGGCACGAAGCCGGTCTGCGGCCGTCCGGCCAGATGGTTGTCGATTGACCAGGCGGCGCCGGACGGCAGGAAGGCGAGAAGCAGCGCCACGAGGCTCACCAGATAGTAGTGGTTCAGGTAGTTCGTCTGGTCGATGAGGTGGAGCCAGGTGAAGCCGAGGCCGAACAGGAGGGCGGAAATCCGGGGCCTGAATCCCGCCGACAGCGACAGGGCGAGGAGGGCGAGTAATCCCGCCAGAATGTCCATTCCCGGCCGGGGGAGCGGTTTCAGCCATTCGAGGCCGGGATACGAAAAGTGCCAGACCGCCCGGTAGAACTTCCCCTCGGCCGTTCCCTTTATGAGGAACCGCACCATCGCCAGCGACATGACGCCGCCGAAGGCGATGCGGAAACCGGCGAGCGAGCGTCCGTCAGCCGGTTCGAACAGGCGCGAGACCGGAGTGGACATGGGGCGGCGTGCTCAGTCGCCGTCGTTCGGATTGAACCCGAGCGTAGCATTCAGCGAACTGGTGAGATCGACGGCGAGGCGGGCTTTTAGCGCCTTCATCGCCGCCAAAGCCGCCTCGACGGGTACAGGATCCGACTCGACAGCGTCCGCGAGCGGAGGCGGCACGAGGTTCACGGCGATCTGGGCCTGCACGAGGGCGCTTTCCAGCGCTCCGGCGGCGGCCGGATTGGCGGCCCTTACTGCGCCGAGCAGGCTCAGGTCCGACGTCCCTTCATATCCGGCGTTCATGACGTAGAGGATTCCGCGCAGGTTCGACTGGATATCGTCGAGGGCCCCGCCGCTGTAAGGCGATTCCACGCTGTCCGGCTCCGGGATCCCGGCGGTGAAGTTGCCGAGCGGACGGCCCAGCTTCTGGTCGGCGATGCGCTCGGCGAGGAACACGAGGCCGCCGATCAGCTCGCCCCGGACTTCCTCGGGCGTCGCGTACGGCGAGCCGCCGGAGCCGGGCGCGATCACGAGGGCGGCGAAATTCCCGCCTTCCGGCTCCCAGGCGTCCAGCAGTTTCTCCGTTTCGTTCTTCAGGCTTTCGGCCGCGGCAAGCAGCCAGGCGCGCCGCCGGGCGCTGCCCGCGAGGTCCGTGACCGGGGTGCCGTCGAACAGCAGGTATTCGATGCCCGGAAGCCCCTTCTTGTTGGCTCCGCGCGAATCCAGATAGGCGGTCGAGATCGTGGCGACGCCGGAGATTTCCGCCTCGATGGCGGCGGGGTCGGGCGGGAAAAAGTCGATGACCGTGTCCAGGTGGTCCGTTTTGACCGGACCCCATAGGAAAGCCTCGCTCTCCTTCCAGACGGCCCGGAGCCGGCGCCAGGCGATCTGGGCGGCCAGCACCGTGTCCGCATCGGCGCCATCCTCGACGTCCTCGCACGCGGAGACGAGATCGGCGGCGGCGGCGTCGAGGTTCCGGTAGGACGGCAGGATGATGGCGCTCACGGCGCTCTCTATCAGGGGATCGGAGACGGCCACCGCCGGGTCGTCCATGCAGGAGATTGCTGCAAAGGGGATGAAGAGTGCGGTGATCAGGGCGGCTGCGGTTCTTTTTTTCATGGGAGATGAAGCCTCGGAGTTCGGATTTTCAGAGGGACTCGAGGAACCGGACCAGTTTTGCACGGTCGGTCCGGCTCAGGTTCTTGAACAGGTCGCGGGACTGGGCGGCTTCGCCGCCGTGCCAGAGTATCGCCTCTTCCAGGTTGCGGGCCCGTCCGTCGTGGAGGAGGAACGTGTGCCCGTTCACCGTCTCCTGCAGGCCGATACCCCAGAGCGGCGGCGTGCGCCACTCGGAACCCGTCGCGAGGAAATCCGGCCGCCCGTCAGCGAGGTCCGGCCCCATGTCGTGGAGCAGGAGATCCGTGAAGGGCCGGATCGTCTGGTTCGAGAGTTCCGGGAAATCCGGGTGGGTGCCTGTCTCGATCACCGGCAGATGGCAGCGCGAGCACCGGACGCTGTCGAACAGCCTGCGCCCATCAATCACATCCGGGTCGTCCCAGTCGCGGGTCCCAGGCACGGCGAGCGTGTGCATGTAGAAGGTAATGAAATCAATCTTCTCCTGGTCGATCTCCGGCGTGCCGCCGTTCGGAGCGGCCCCGCAGGCCGTCTGGGCGGCGGTGCAGTTCTGGACGGGGAACAGCGGCGAGGTGATGCCGATGTCGCCGAGGAATGCTCCGGAAGACTGTTCCTCCAGCGTGGCGACGTTCGCTTTCCAGCCGAACCGGCCGATGCGGGTTTCGCCGGCGAGGGCGTCCCAGACGTAGTTCGGGCGGCCGGAGATGCCGTCGCCGTTGGTGTCGTCCGGATCGGCGAGGTCTTCGAGGGTTCCGGTATCGATGGCGGCGATGAGGCCGAGGCCGAACACCGACGGGCCCACGCGCGGCGAGATCATGATGTCGTCGTCGATGCTGCCGAAGTTGAGGTCCGCGAACTCGTACTCCGGAACGCGGAGGCTGTAGGGGTCGCCGTCCGGATAGGTGCCGGGCGCTTCCGTATAGGTGATCGTGATTTCGCCCTCGCCGTCCACGCCCGGTATCGACTGGTGGTTGAACTGGCCGCCGTAGGCGGGGTCGGGAACGGGCTCGCCGTGCGGCCCGGTACCGGGGATGCTGAGCCGGACCAGAAGCCCCTCGAACGGCTCGCCGTCCGCGAGCGGCGGCCTGCCGCGGCCGTCGTCCGTGTGGCAGGACGAGCAGGAGATGGCGTTGAACACGGGGCCGAGGCCGTCGGAACTGACGGCCGAAGCCGGCGCGACTACCCAGGTCCGCTCGAAAAACGAGTTGCCGGTGGCGAAGCTGCGCCGCCGTTCGAGCGAGAGGTTCGGGAGCCCGAGGCTGAACGCCTTGGCGGTATCGTCGAAGATGGTCGTATCCCCGCCCGAGTAGGCTTCGGGCGGGGGGCCCGAAGAGTTCTCGGAGCCGGAGGAGCCGCACCTGGGGAGCGCCGCTGCACCCGCGATGAGTGCGGCGGCGATCAGGGTGCGGAACGAACGGACGTCGGGGCGTCTCATGATTCCTGGGGTTCCGTTGCCCGGAGGGCTCAGAGGCCGTTTTCGACGGCCACGTCGAGGGCGGCGGCCACGTCTTCCCAGCTCTCGCCGAGGGTTTCGTACGCGATGCGGACGTCCTGGACCTGGGCGTTACCCAGCGGGTTGCCTTCCAGGATCGCCTGATCGAATGGTCCCTCGATGGCGTCCATGGCGTCGATGACATCCTGGATTTCCGAACCGATCCGGTCCGCGAGATCCGGACTCGCCTGCGCGATCAGCTCCTCGAGGCTCGGGCCCGACACGCTGCCGTACTTGCCGGCGTAGATCTCGGCGATGCCGACGGCGACATCCCGGTAATCGTTGATCGTGTTGTCGCTGAAGCAGGAGTGCTCTTCCTCCTGGTCGCCGGTATCGACGGCGGCGCCGATTCGCTCGCCCGCCATCTCGAAGGCGGTGAGCGTCGCGAGGCCCGAGAGGATGCCGCCCAGGGAGACGAGCGGATCCTGCGCGAGGAACTCCTCGCGGTAGTTGCCCGCAACATCGGGGTCCCAGCCCTCGACGACCGACGTGAGGTCGTCGACGAGCAGCTGCGCCGCTGTGGCCAGGAAGTCGGAACGGTTATCGGCGTCCTCGTCGGTCGTGTAGTCGGTGTAGGGACGGTCGCCGGGGACGTTGTTGAAGCCCCCGTTCAGGTCGTCCGCGCCCCAGAGCAGGAACTCGATGGCGTGGTAGCCGGCGGTGACGTTCTTCTCCGGCTCGCCGCCTTCGCCGGGCTGCATGTTGAGGTCGATCAGCAGGTCCACGTCGATGTCGCCCTCGTCCTCATCGCCGATGATGTACTCGATGCGGGCTTCGTCGAGCGGCCAGG
Source organism: uncultured bacterium (assembly GCA_964621525.1). Classification (GTDB taxonomy): domain Bacteria; phylum JAGRBM01; class JAGRBM01; order JAGRBM01; family JAHCIT01; genus CAZMGV01. The sequence continues at coordinate 9,388 of CAZUMS010000013.1, read as the reverse complement.
CGTTGATCCGGTTCTCGGGGCTGCCGTCCGCGTCGGCGCCGTCGATGGGGCTGCCGAAGAAGCGGGAGAACTCCGTCCGCTGGTAGGGCACCCGGGCGTCGATCCAGGCCTGGCGGGCGTTCTCGAGGCTGCCTTCCGACGGATCGTCCAGAAAGTCCCCGATGGCGATCTGGAGATCCTCGGCACCGCTCAGGGCGTCGCTGTATTTGGCGAACATGATATTGGCGTAGTTTTCGACGACGGACTCAGGCGTCGCGCCTCCGTCGGAACCGCATCCCGTGAAAGCGGTGGTGGAGGCGGAGAGGAGGGCGGCGAGAACGAACGGACGGAACTTCATGACAGGTGACCTTTCTTCAGTGGCTTCCCGGAGCGTCGGCACGAACGGACTCCGGGACCGCGCCGCCGCAGGGACGGGCAGGCGGTCCGAATGTATAGATTCTGAAAGTAAAATTCAATATCCCCAATGACAATTGAGACTCAGGATCCAGGGTATGGTCTAACCTGCCGGACTTGCTGGGAAATTCAGGGAGCTGGAGGGGGCCGATTTGGTTCCCGATGATGGATTCGAACCACCACAAGCAGAGTCAGAGGGGTGAATCCCGTCTTCGCGGCCGTCCGACGGAATCCGTCAGGCGGGGTTCAGTGCCGGCCCCAATGGAGGGGCGGCATGGAAAGGTGAGGATCGATTCCACCGGACGACTCTTCTCTGCTAGTTGATGTGTCCGGGGCGGCCGGCGGTCCATGTAAAGCAATCGTCGTCCCATCCGGAAGCCGAATGAAACCTCAGTTCGTTTATATCGACTACGTTCATGAACTGGATGCACCGGCGGGTGAACTGTTCGCGCTGCTGGAGGATATCGGCGGCTGGCCCCGCTGGGTCCGCCGGATTCCCTTCGCCCGGCAGCTTTCGGCCGGCCCCTGGCGGGTGGGTACCCGGATCCGCTTCAAGCCCGATTTCGCTCCCGCCGCCCTCAGCATGACGGTCTTCCACTACGAGAAGGACCGGGTGGTGGGGTGGGGTCTCGGCCGTCCGGGATCGCTCCTCGGATCAATCGAGCACCGGTTCGACTTCGAGCCGCTCGGCCCTCTCCACACCCGGGTCCGCCACCGGGAGATCGCCGAGGGGCCGCTCGCCGTGATGACCCGTGCCATGCAGCCCCTCGTCTACCGGTTCAACCGCGACTGGGCGGATGACCTGGAGCGTGAGGTGGCGGCGGCGAAACTCCGCTGATTCCTTTTTTCGGCCTGCCATCGCAAAACCGCGCCGGACGGGGCGGGAGTCCGGGGGCGGCCCGCTTCACGCCCTCCGTGCATCCCAGTCGCCGTGGAAGGCGATGGGGAGCAGCGGGAGCTTCAGCGAGGAAACCGGGCCCTTCGAAAGGCTCTTCGAGTCGAAGACGGCGAGGGTGGATTCGCGGGCGGCGCCGTCCGATATGACCGCGATTACATAGCCGTGCTCTTCCCGGTCCGGATCCGGGGCAAACACGGGTTCGCCGGCGAAGGATCCCGGCGGCGCAGTCCAGAGATCCGGCGGGCGGTCCAGATCGCGCAGGTCCACACGGAAGATGCTGTCGAACGGGTCGGCGAGCGCGGGGTCGGCCCGGGCGGCCGCGAAGACCGCCGGAACATCCCGGCCTTCTTTCCGGGAATCGACCCTCGGGAAATCGGCGCCGAAGTCCGCCAGCCGGTGCCAGGATGACGTCCCGCGCCCGGGATCGGCGGTGATCCGGTGGAGGAGCTGGGGCCGCCGGGACAGGGGATGGAACGGGTCGAACGGCTTGTGAGGACCCTGGAAGCCGAACTCCTGTCCGAACTCGAAGTACGAGAAGACGCAGGCGTCGACGACCACCGTCCCGTCGCGCTCGAAGGCGTTGCCGAAGTGGACGACGTAGGAAGGGCCGGGGAGGCGGATCCGGCGCACGGGGCCGCCGCTGTTCCGGGGGATCAGGTACAGGGCCGGTTCCTGTTCCAGATCCCATTCGACCGCGCCGATCAGCGTGCCCATTCCCGCGAGCATGCGGACAAGGCCGTCCGGCCGGATGCGGGCGGGGTTACCCGCCAGGACGTACCAGTTCTCGGTGAAGGCGAAATCGTGGATGACCAGCGGATGTTGGAACTGCGCGGTCCGTTCCGAGACGGTTCCGCCACCGGAGCCCAGTTCCCGGAACGTCACCTTCGGTTTCCGGAATCCGTCCGGAGAGCAGAGGATCAGCCGCCCCAGGGCTGCGTCCGGATGCATGTGCGCGAGCGTCACCTGGCGGGCGATCGCACCGCCGAAGGTCTCCGGGCCGATGGTCTCCAGCGATTCGGCGTCCAGGGCGTGCGGCACGCCGCCTTCCCAGCCGGCAATGAGCCGGTCGCCCCAGCGGATCACCGTCGTGTTCGCCACGTTCCGGGGCTTCCCGATCCCGAGGTTCCCCAGCAGGCCGCCGTCCCGGTTGGTGCCGAGGCCCCGCCGCGTGAGGTGTCCGGCCTTCGCCTCCTCGCGGTACACGCTCGTACCGACGAACCGGGCCCGCAGCTTTACGCCGCCGCTCTCCGTGAATTCGAACGCGCGGACATAGCCGTGGCCGTCGAAGGGGTGCGCCGTGCGGCCCCCGATCCGTGTCCAGCCGGGACCGTTCGACAGGAACCGGCCCCCCCGGAGGGCTTTGGGAAGCACGCCCGACACCTTCGACGCGGGGACCTCGAGGTCGAGATTGCCCGGCGAGACGGTGAGGGCGGCGTCCCAGGAGTTCCGGAGAAGCGAACGGTCTTCGGCGGTGGCGGTCATGGGCGGGGTTTCCTTTCGGGTGCGGTCCTTAGCGAATCGTCCGGTCGCGGGCGGTTCCCTGCCGCGCAGTTCAATCCAGAAAGCGGCTGTAGACCCGCTGGAACAGTTCGCTGGTCCAGACCGGGGACAACCGTTTCAGGTAGTCGGTGACGAAAGTCTCGCGGGCGACCAGAACGCGGGCCTCGTTCCGGCGGATCGCCCGGGTGATGGCGGCGGCGACTGCCGAGGGCGGGAGCGCCTGCCGGTCGAACAGTTTCTGCGCCCGGTCCTTGCTGATGGTGCTGGAGGCGGACGTGAAACGGGTGTTGCGGATGATGTTGGTCCGGATGAGTCCCGGATGAACGACCGTCACGCCGATATTCGATCCGGCCAGCTCCGCCCTTAGCGATTCGCTGAATCCCCTGACGGCAAACTTCGTCGCCACGTAGGAGGACTGGGTCGGCACGCCGATCAGGCCGAGAATGCTGGAGACGTTCACGATGTGCCCTTCACCGGCCTGTTTCAGGTAGGGCAGGAAGAACCTGCAGCCATAGACGACGCCCCAGAAATTGATGCCGACGAGCCATTCGAAATCCTCCATCGACTGCTGCTCGAACGGGGCCGTGAGCGTCACGCCCGCATTATTGACGACGATATTCACGGTGCCGTGCGCTTCGGCGGCGCTGGCGGCAAAGGCTTCCATGAGCCTGCGGTCCGAAACGTCAACTACATGGCGGGTGACCCGGACTCCCGGACTGCGCAGCTCGCGCTCCGTTTCCACGAGGCCTTCCTCGCTGATGTCCGCCAGCGCGAGGTGGCAGCCGGCCCGTGCCAGTTCGAGGGCTGTCGCCCGTCCGATTCCGCTGCCGGCTCCGGTGACGGCGGCGACACGGCCTTTGAGCTGTTTCATGACTATCCCCGTGGCGAATGCGGGCAACGCCCGGACGAGGAGTATTATTTTATATATTAAATAGATGCAACCGCGAAGCCTGGCGCCGCTGCCGTCCCTGACGGATCGCCAACCGGTAACTATCGGGAGTGATTCAGGAAAAGAGCTGGTTCCCGATGATGGATTCGAACCACCACAAGCAGAGTCAGAGTCTGCTGTCCTACCATTAGACGAATCGGGAACGGAGGAGGGGCGGCAGGCCGCCCGTTAGGGGGCAGTATTTAGAGATGACGGGGCGCTCTGTCAATACGCGCGGCGGCGAGAGTTGCGCCGCCCGTCAGATTCCGCCGGCGGTGTTGGGGTCCACGGGCCGGGGCGGGCGGGCGGGGGGCTCCTCGTGGTCGCGGATCTCGAGGCTCGCGTCGCGGGTGTCGGCGATCGGGATGTCCAGGATCTCGTCCCGGCCGTCCGCGCGCTGGAGCGTCCAGCGCGTGCGCGTCTGGAGCACCTTCGCCCGGAGCGACATCCCCTCGTCGGAGATCTCGAGCGGCAGCTTGAGGTCGATCGCCCCCACCGGGCAGTGCTTCACGCAGGCGGCGCAGTCCCAGCAGTCGGGGAGCCGTTCCAGGATCGCCGCCTTTTTCTCCGGCTTCATGAACAGGAGGTCGCCCGGACAGACCATGACGCACATGGCCTCCTCCGCCTTGCCGCAGCCGTTGCAGATGTTCTCGTCGATGAAGATGCTCACGGAATCCCTTTGATCCTTCAGCCCTTCAGCGGCCGGGTGAGGGCGCGGACGTCGCCGGACTTCGGATCGTAGACGGTGTTCACGAACAGCTTCCAGTTCCGGTCGTCCCGCTCCGGGTAGTCGAGCCGCGTCTGGTAGCAGGGCCAGCGCGTTTCCTTCCGGTAGTCGAGGTGCTCCACCAGCGCCCTCGCCACCATCACGCGGTCCGTCACCTCGTGCGCGAGCATCAGCTCGTGCAGGTCGCGGGCGACCATGCGGGAGAGGCCGCCTTCGAGTTTCCTGAGCGCCCTTCGGGCGTAGTCCAGCCTGTCGCCGCGCAGCTCGTAGTCCTGCGACATCCCGCCCGCGTGCTCGTCCATCAGCTTCTGGAGGCGTCCCTCGACTTCTTCGGGCGTGTAGTCGCCGCTCGCGGGCCCCCGGTACGTCACCGCCCGGCCGTGGGGCTCGAACACCCGCCGCTGCTCCACGTCCGCCGCCTCGATCAGGTCGCTCCGGGCCGCCGGCTTCTCGGGCGTCCTCGAAAGGATGTCCTCCACCGCGATCATCGCCTCGGCCCAGCCGCCCGAGGCGTATTTCTTCGGCGCGCCGCCCGCCACGTCGCCCACGGCGTAGAGCCCCGGCACCGTCGTCCGGCGTTTGCCGTCGATCCAGTAGCCCGACATCCCGTGACCGCCCTGCACGTAGGGCTCCGACCCGCAGATACGGACCGGATTCGAGCGCGGGTCGATGCGGCTGTCCCCCCACATGAGGAGAATCGACGGCGACATGTCGAGATAGCTCGTCTTGATCTTCACCATGTCCGCCTCGGTGAGGTGGCTGGTGTCGAGGTAGCACGGCCCGCGCCCGGCCTTTTCTTCCATGACCGTGGCGAGCAGCCGGTGGGCGGTGGACATCTTCCGGCCGCCCCAGGCGGAATAGTATTTCTCGAGGTAGTCCTCCCCGAGGGCGTTCACCTGCGGGCACCTGAACCCCTGCGCCAGCACGCCCGTGGGGGACATGAAATCCCGGACGCGGAGCGCGATGAACCGCATCTCGAACGAGGTCATCTCCGCGCCGATGCGCAGGCCCATGGCGAGCCCCGCCCCGGTGTTGAACGGCGAGTACCACACCTTGTGGCGGGCGAGGCCCCCGTTCACGTTCTGATACAGGCCGGCGCAGCCGCCCGTGGCGATGATCGTCCAGGGCGCCCGCACGCGCACGAACGCCCCCGTCCGCACGTTGAAGCCGAGGACGCCGTGCACGCGGCCGTTCACGTACCAGAAGTTCGTGGCGACGACCCGGTTCAGCACCCGCGTGCCCGACGCGCCGAGCGCGCGGGCCATGATCGGCTTGATCCGCTCGCCCCGGATCTTGATGGAGGCGCGCCCCCGGGGGACGTAATCGCCGCGCTCGTCCTTGAGCACGGGGAGGCCCCAGCCCTCGACCTTTTTCACCGCTTCTTCCAGCCGCCGGGCGAGGGAGAGCACGAGGTCCTCGCGGATCACGCCGAAGTTGTCCTGCGCCACCCAGTCGGTGAACGACTCGGGCGTCTCCCCCTTGTTCACGAAGGCGTTGATGGAGCTGATCCCGGCGCACAGGCAGCCGGAGCGGATCACGTTCGCCTTCTCGATGAGGACGACGTTGAGACCGGGGTTCAGGTCGCGCGCATGGACCGCCGCCATGGCGCCGGCCGCGCCGCCCCCGACGACGAGGAGGTCCGCTTCGAGATCCTGGATGGTGGGGTCGAACGACATAGTTAAGGTTACGGGCCTGATCCTAGACGATTTCCCTCACACCAGCCCCATCTCCTTCAGTTTCCGGATCACCTTCGCGGCGCTCTCGTCCACGGACTCCTTGTGGGTTTCGCAGACGACCTCGGGGTTCGACGGCGGCTCGTACGGGTCCGAGACGCCCGTGAAGGCGGGGATCTCCCCGGCGCGGGCCTTTTTATAGAGCCCCTTCACGTCGCGGGCCTCGCACGCCTCCAGCGGTGCGGCCACGTACACCTCCACGAATTTTCCCGGCCCGATGCTGCGGCGGACCTCTTCGCGCACGGCCCGGTAGGGGCTGATGGCGGCGACGACGGCGATCACGCCGTTGCGGGTCAGGAGTTCGCACACCCAGCCGATGCGCAGGATGTTCGTGTCGCGGTCCTCGCGCGAGAAGGTGAGCCCCTTGGACAGGTGCGTCCGCACCACGTCGCCGTCCAGGACTTCGAGCCTGAGGCCCCGGCGGCCTTTCAGCTCGGCGACGATCTTCTCCGTGATGGTGGACTTGCCCGCGCCCGAGAGCCCGGTGAGCCAGATGGTGAAACCCTGTTGCGACATATGGGGGGCGGCCTCCGCCGGTCCGTATGGAACGGAACGCACGGCTAAATATAGCAGATTCGGTCAGGTTTAGAAGAGGCCCCGTAACCGGCTGGAACTACAGGAGATTCCGCCGGTCCTGTGGGCCCCTGGCAGGACCCCGAAGGACCCGCCAGCGGTGAGCCCTAGCGGACCGGAGAAGGGGGAGTCAAAGAGCAAGTTGCATGAAGAAAGCGGTCCTCGTGAATGATTTGCGTCTTGAGTCCAGATGGTCGTTCTTTGAGAACCTGCTCGATCTTTCTGCCATATGTAGAATAAGCCCAACAGGGTGAACTCAATGCGCCAATGACCAGATAGTCGAGTGATTTAGTGACTCGTTTCAAAATTATGCCACCGTGCTTTGCCGTGAGTTTTTCCAGGTCATCTCGTTTCCCGCTTCTCGCGTGGCCTGTAAAGCAAAAGGTCTTTGAATGAACTGTTACTGGAGTTGTCGCATCGCAGATACCATTGAGCGTATAGACAACTGGAGCATTGTTAATAGTATGCTGGTTGCTGGTAGTGTCGTGGACTTTTTCTGTCCATGCATATCGTTCGGAAAAGCTCTGGCAGAATTTTTGTAATTCATCGCGCTCTTTGGCGTCGATGTGTCTGTCTCGAGTGATCTCGTTCAGCAGATCCCATAGGTCGCTGAACGGCCAGCAATCTTTGAATTTCCCATAGTCCTGAAGCCAGTCGATGAGATCCCGAATCTCTTGATCAGTAATGATTCCGTCAGATGTTATGCCATGGAGTACGCCATGCAGGCGACGTGTTGCAGCCGTCGTGCAATCCAGCAAAAACGAATTTTCGTCGTCAAAGGACGCAAAGTATTCGAGCAGGTCTTCGTGCTCGTCCTCGGTCAGGATATTATCAAGCCTTACTCGTTCGATTGTTGCCGCAACTTCACGGAATGGGTGCTGCTTGACAAGATGAACATGAGCGCTCAGCCACTCGGTCAATGCGGCTAATTCGGCAGGCTCAATTTTGTAGTCAATGGCAATCCCTTTAAGGATCCCTTTGAGCATTTCATTGGCGCGCCGGATATGAGTCAGGTGGGCAAAGCCCATAAGGTCAGCTCCTGTCAGTAGTAGAAAATGCTACGCAATATGGTGCCGGGAGTAAATTGGGTTATCGTCAGTGCGCATTGCCACTGCGGAGGTCAGTCGCCGCCCAAGCGCGGCCACAGACAGGAGTTTCAACCGAATGTCCCGAGATCTGGCAGACCGCCGTGCGCGTGTGCTCCGGTTGGCCGCCTACCGAAAGATCACTGAATCCCGGCGATTCCCCGAAGCCCTGCGGCTCGGCGAAATCCGCAGGCAGGCCGAGCATGAATTCTATTCGTGGACCGGGCGGCCTGTGGCATGGCCGTGGCCGGATATAGCGGCGCAGTTCCGGCAGAACTCTCCGGACCGGTTCGATCTCGCGATCTGGCACGGGAACACCTTGTGTGGTCTGGCTATCGGGAAACCGTCCCAGAGCCGGCGGCATCTGACGGTTGAGTTCATCGAAGGCAATCCGGCCCCAGGGCATCCGATGAAAGGGCTGGTGATCCCGGTGGCGCTCGCGGCCGCCGACGAGTACGCCGCTCTCCTCGGCTGCAAATACGTCCGGCTCTCGAACCCGGCTCCCGCCCTGATCCCCTTGTACGATAGTATGGGATTCCGGCTTGCAACCGCTGCCGGAGAAACGGAATACTATGAGCGGAGCACCGGACTGTAGTGAAAACCCAGAAGGCCAAAACCAGAGCAGTAGAACGGACGGAAAAACCCGTTCGGGTTGCTTCCGTGCCGACGCTCGCGGAAGCCCGCAAGCGTGCTTCTGGACGGGTGTCGTTGCTGGATTCCCTCGCTCCGGACCGGCTCCGGAAGACTGCCCGTTTCGGGGGGCCTGAGGTCCACGGTCCGGCCGATCACCGGAAAGTCACCGGCCGGAAATAGCGTTTTCTCGTTCCGGCGGCTGATCAACTCCGCCTCCATTTCCCCGAAGCCCGTCAGGCTTCCAAAATCGCGCCAAAATTAATTTTCGTCCCTAATGATTCCGCGGGGTTACGCGCCAATGGGGAACACGCGGGTATGCTATAATTGTAAGGGTCGGATGGGGATTTTCCTCCTCACGTCAGGTGAGGAGGTGCCCGAGTCCGCGAGGGCGGTGGAGTGCTCTCTCCCGAAAACTCCCCCGGCGGGCTGACCCGCCACCCCTTCACATCACGTGAGGGGGAAACCGGAGGAGCCCGTTCAGACTCTCCCGGCGCTCCGGCAGCCAGAAGAGACTCACCCGCCCCTCCGGGGCACCCTCTCTACTGACGTAAAGAGGGCCGGCTCTAGCTAACCCCGGAAACTGAAGCGGTCCCTTCTCTACGCAGGTAGAGAAGGGTGGCGCGATTAGCGCCGGGATGAGTTCAGATAAGGCACAACCTGGGAGGAATCAGACTCACCCGCCCCTCCGGGGCACCCTCCCTGCGCCACCCACACCCCGGCTTCGTTCCGAAGCCGCCCCTCTCCCTGAAAGAGGGAGAGGGGCTTGTCCCTCCCTGTTTCAGGGAGGGACCGCGAGCGCAGCGAGCAGGGTGGGTGGCGAAAAGAGGGTGCGTGGAGACGCCAGGGGGAGAGTCTGAAAATATTTATCCCCTCTGATTCCCGATGCTTATCCCGTTTTCCTGTTTACATATATTTGAC